>JAYTTI010000070.1:0-27006 GCA_043745405.1 Ferruginibacter sp.
TGCCAAAAAAGTACAGGGTCTTCAAAAAACAGTAGCGGAAGAACAACGCCGTCAACAACTAATTCAGCAGGCACAAATTGAAAAAGAAAACCGTTTAAGACAATATGGATTTATCGCTGGTTTGGCTATCATGCTTATGATAGCATTTATTCTTTACAGAAATAACCTGCAAAAAAAGGAAGCAAATATTTTACTACAACAACAAAAAGAAAAAGTTGAAAGCACCTTAACTGAACTCAAATCCACCCAATCGCAGCTCATACAATCAGAAAAGATGGCAAGCCTCGGAGAACTCACCGCAGGCATTGCACATGAAATTCAAAACCCTTTAAACTTCGTGAATAATTTTAGTGAAGTAAATAAGGAATTAGTTGATGAATTGGAACAAGAAATAGACAAAGGAAATTATACCGATGCAAAAGCAATTGCAAAAGATATTAAAGACAACGAAGAAAAAATAAATCATCATGGCAAGCGTGCAGATGTCATTGTAAAAGGCATGCTGCAACATTCTCAAAAAAGTAGTGGAAAAAAAGAACCAACAGACATTAATGCGTTGTGTGATGAATATTTACGATTGGCATATCATGGGCTGAGAGGAAAAGATAACTCTTTCAATGTAACGCTGAAAACAGATTTTGATGAAACCATTGGTAACATCAATATCATTCCACAAGATATTGGAAGAGTGTTGTTGAATTTATATTATAATGCGTTTTATGCTGTAGCAGAAAAGAAAAAACAAAGCGGTAATGGATATGAGCCAACAGTTACAGTAGCTACAAAAAAGAGTGGCGATAAGATTTTGATTTCTGTAAAAGACAATGGTAATGGTATTCCTCAAAAAATAGTAGACAAAATATTTCAACCATTCTTTACTACCAAACCAACAGGGCAGGGAACTGGGCTGGGTTTATCACTTAGCTATGATATTGTAAAAGCACATGGGGGTGAAATAAAAATTGAAACAAAAGAGAGTGAAGGAAGTGAGTTTATCATACAACTACTCATTGCTTAATCGGAGTGTTACTCAAAAATAAAACCGCCACAGGCGGTACTTAAAAAATTATTCTCCTGGATGATATTTCCTTTCTACATGTTTTTCTATGTCTTCAGGATAAAAGTATACTTCTTTAAATTTGCCTTGGGCGTACATTTCAGCCTGGTCTTTAAAGTGGCTGGAGCCGGTATTACCGCTTTCTCCACCCGCCAGTAAGGATTTTGCTTTTACTCTTTTTCCAAACTCTACAGCACAAATGAAGCTATTACCACTTTCGCCATACCTTTTATTGTTGCCTTTAAAATAATAGCTGTTATAGGAAGGGATTTGTCCCCAATTCGCAGAAGCAAACCCAACCGGAATGCTGGGCAGGCTATCATTATATTTTTCAGGAATATCATTGTTAAGACGCTGAAAACGGTTTATTTCTCCCCAGGGTATTTGCCATTTCCCAAACTTTATCATAAGCTCGTTAATTACTTTTAATAACGGGGGTAATAATTGCTCCGCTGATGCTGTGTTAGCAAATTTTTTGGTTTTGGTTACCTGGTCCGTTTCTCCCTCAGTTACATGGATTTTTAGTATGAGTGGATTTATTTTTTGCGCCCACTCAACAGCCAGGGTTGTGGCAAGAGATTGTTCACCTGAATGAAAATCCCAGTTTTTTAAAATAGTTATAGGTTCTTTTAATACATTGTAAAGGGTATCGCCGGAAGCATAGTTTTTTTCAAATGAATTTACCAGCGCCGGAATCAATATTTCAAAAGCGCTAAGGTAGGTATCATAGCCTTTTGCAATTACTTTGTCAATAGTAAATTCTTTTTGATTACTCAATATCCTTACAGCATTTACACCTCTAAAATTTTCACCATCTGGTGCCATGTAATTGGGGTATTCTTCTTTTTTTGGACTGTTGTTACCGGCTACTGTAAATGGTGTGGAATTGCAATTTTGCAACCAGCCATTTGGCGGGTTGTACAAATGAACAATCTCATCCAACTGGTGCAAGCCCTTCCATTCGGTTGCAGTAATAGAACCATCTACCGGTTTTGACCAGTTTATTTTTTTATCTCTTATGGGTATAAAATCCCCATGCCAGTAAGCAATATTTCCCTTGCCGTCTGCATACATGGTATTGTTACTGGTATTGCCTTTCAGATCCATCACCTGTTTAAATTCATCAAAACTTTTTGTTTTGGTACGCAGCCAGCTTTGTTGTAAACTTATGGCAGACCTGTTAAAAGATTTCAGGCTTATCCATTTGTTATTTCGCATAGCCATTACCGGGCCATGATGCGTAAAATAAGCAGTAATGTTTTTTGTTTCAAGATGGCCGTTCTGCAAAAAGTGTAAAACAATTTCTTTTTGTATAACCGGTTTTAATTGCCCGTTATATTCATAAAAAATACGGTCGTTTTTTGTGACTATTTTTTCTTCATACAAATCGGCTACATCTACATCACTGCTGGTATGCATCCATCCGCAGTGTTCATTAAATCCCTGGTACACAAAAAACTGGCCCCAGGTAACTGCACCATAAACATTTAAACCTTGCTGGCTTGTAACATGTACTTCCGGACGAAAATAGAAAGTTACATGTGGGTTTATATAAAGCATTGCATTGCCCGTTGCCGTGATAGAAGGGGCAAAAGCAAATCCATTTGAACCTGTTTGCTGCTCAGGATTTTTTACCATGCCTGCAGTGTTGGTTCTGTTGCCACTATAGAAATTTTTTAATTCGTAAGTTGAAATATCGGCAGTGTTAATAGCACCAATGCTTCCATCGGTCCATAATAATGGGTACCATGGTTGAAACCTTGTAAGCATCAAAGGTTTTACCTGGGGGTTTTTATAGAGGTAGTAATTAATGCCATCAGCATAAGCGTTTAATATTTTTTTTAGCCAAGGCGCAGATGCATTGTAATCTTTAATGGCAGCTGTAGTATCAATTAATAATTGCAGCAGCAGGTCATCATACAACACAGCTTCGCCTTTTAGCTCCGCCATTCTTCCTAATTTTTCTATATAATTCAACTCCACTCTTTTAAAATCATCCTCGCATTGTGCATACAACAAACCAAATACGGCATCTGCATCTGTTTTGCCGCTGATATGTGGAATACCCCAATCATCCCTTGTTATGGTTACCTCTTTGGCCTGCTGCTGCCAACGGCTTATTTCGGCAGGTGAATTTTTTTGAGCTGATAACTGCAGGGGAACTAATAATATCAGCAGTATTTTTTTTAAAGACATTTTTATTTTTTTTAAGCTAATGAACAATAGGTTAAAGAGGTTGTTACAAATTTAAAAGATACCTGAATTTAAATGTAAACTTTTTTTAGTTATGTTTTTTGCTGGCTTTAATGACGTTAATATTTATTTTGAAACTGCTGGGTGTTTAAAAATAGCTAGGTAATTGCGTAATAAGTTCAATAATATTCAGCAGATTCATTTTATACAATTTTGCAATCTATCTTTATACTATTAAAAATACAGAGATGAAAAATATTTTTTTTTATACAGGGCTAATGATAACCTTGGTTTTTTCTTTATCAGCTTCATCATTTGCTCAAACAAATAGTATGGTGCTAAATGTTGCAGATGAAACAGCAGGTTTGGTACTTCCTGCAAAATTTAAAGCAGTATTGCTGGTGCAAAATATTGGCAAGGCAAGGCATATTGTAATATCTCCGCAAGGAGGTATATATGTTAGGCTGGCAAAACCTATTGATAAAAAAGGGACCCTTTTTTTACAGGAAAGCAATGGTAAAGCTATTGTAAAAAATGGCTTTGGTAATTATGGCGGTACCGGTATTTATATTAAAGATGGCTACCTGTACAGTTCCAGCAACGAAGAAGTTTTTCGTTATAAACTCAATGCAAATAATGAAGTGATTAACCCGGATACACCCGAAAAAATAGTTACCGGTCTTCTCAACCGGGGACAGCACGAAACAAAGTCATTAGTATTGGATAATGCAGGAAACCTGTATGTAAATATCGGTGCTTACACAAATTCGTGCCAGCAGAAAGACAGACAGAAAGGCTCTATGGGAATGGCAGGTTGCCCTGTGTTGGATTCTGCCGGAGGTATATGGATGTTTAAAGCAGATAAGTTAAACCAAGGTTACAATGATGGTATCCGTTATGCTACAGGTTTAAGAAACGTGGTGGGGCTGGATTGGAACCAGCAAAATAACCAACTTTTTGTGATGCAGCATGGGCGTGACCAGTTGCATGATATTTTTCCTGATTTGTACACGGTTCAGCAATCGGCACTTAACCCAGCTGAATGCATGTATGCCTTAAAAAAAGATGACAATGCCGGATGGCCTTACCTGTACTACGATTATGAACAGCATAAAAAAATATTGGCGCCCGAATATGGGGGCGATGGGAAAAAAGAAGCCGATAGCAAATATCTTGAACCCGCTGCCGCATATCCTGCACACATGGCACCCAACGGATTGCTTTTTTATACCGGCAATCAATTTCCTGCAAAGTACAAAAACGGGGCGTTCATCGCTTTTCATGGATCATGGAACAGAGCACCCGAACCACAGGCTGGCTATTTTGTAGTTTTTCAGCCTTTTAAAAATGGAAAGCCTTTTGGTGACTGGGAAGTGTTTGCAGATAATTTTTCGGGCTCGCCCCAAAAGACTGCTTCTGGCCGCGCAGACCACCGCCCATGCGGCCTTGCCCAGGGCCCCGATGGGTCGCTATACATAACGGATGATTCAAAAGGATGTATCTATAAAATAACTTACAACAAATAAGAAGCATGAGTAAAAATATTGTATTGATACTGGTAGCTGTTTTTTTATCAGTAATGACTGCGGCCGGTCAAAAAAAACAACCCGGCAAAGTACAACAACCATCCATTAAAACTTCCATAGCTGCGGGTAAATTGGTGTATACACAATACTGTTTATCCTGCCATATGGCAGATGGGGGAGGTGTACAAAATATGAATCCGCCATTGATTAAAACCAATTATATAAATGGTGACAAAAGTAAACTGGTTGCTGTAGTACTTAAAGGGATGAGCCAGCAGGAAATTGATGGGGAAACCTATACCAATATAATGGCTTCGTTTAATTTCCTTACAGATAAACAGGTGGCAAATGTACTGACGTATGTGCGTAATAGTTTCGGTAATAAAAAACCTGCCGTAACTGCTACTGATGTAAAAAATACAAGGAAGAAAATAAATTAAATGAAAGTTGTTTTATTGTACAGACAATAATTAAAACTTTAGAAAAGAAATAAGTAAAGATTCATTTTCGTAAGATCAAGCCGAAATCAATTTTTTTTATAAAATTTATCCTGAAAAAACTACCTAATAAATGTATGGACGACATATAGGATAATATCTGAAATCAGCTGTCCGAAATCCGATATTGGTTTATGCTACCGCCTTATTCACCAACGCTGCTGCTTCGCTTAGTAAAATAGCACTCTGCACTTTCAAACCACTTTCATCAATTAATTTTTTAGCAACATCTGCATTGGTTCCCTGTAAGCGCACGATGATAGGTATCTCAATATTACCAATAGACTGGTAAGCATCAATAACACCCTGGGCTACACGGTCGCAGCGTACGATACCACCAAAAATATTAATGAGGATTGCTTTTACTTTCGGGTCTTTTAAAATAATGCGGAAGCCAGCTTCTACGGTTTGTGCATTGGCAGTACCGCCAACATCCAAAAAGTTAGCAGGTTCACCACCGCTTAATTTTATCATATCCATAGTGGCCATGGCAAGGCCTGCGCCATTTACCATGCATCCCACATTGCCGTCTAATTTTACAAAATTTAAATTGAATTTACCGGCTTCTACTTCTGTAGGATCTTCTTCACTTACATCTCTTAAACCTGCAATGTCTGCATGGCGCATTAAGGAGTTATCATCAACATCCATTTTGCAATCTACCGCAATAATTTTTTCGTCGCTGGTTTTAAAAAGCGGGTTAATCTCCAGCATGCTGCAATCAAGGCCAACATAGGCACTGTACAAATTGGTTACAAATTTTACACAGTTCTTTAATGCTGTACCGCTAAGGCCAAGATTAAAAGCTATTTTACGTGCCTGAAAAGCCTGTAGCAAGCCTCCTGGATGCACCCATTCTTTAAATATTTTTTCAGGGGTATTGTGTGCCACATCTTCAATGTTCATACCACCTTCGGTACTGTACATAATAACATTTTGGCCCTTTGCCCTGTCCATCAAAATAGATAAATAGAATTCTTTTACCGGATTCGGCCCATCATAGTAAACATCCTGTGCTACCAAAACTTTGTTTACCACTTTACCGGCAGGGCCGGTTTGTATGGTTACCAAAGTGCCACCTATTAAATTCTGCGCTATTTCTTTTATGGCTTCTGCATTTTTACCAACAGCTACACCACGCTGATCTTTACCTTTGATGGTGCCTTTACCACGGCCACCGGCATGAATCTGAGCTTTTACCACAGCAAATTTGCTGTCATAAAAGGTATGGATCTGGCGGTAAGCTTCTTCTGCTTCTGCAGGAGTATTGCAGGCAATGCCTTCCTGCACCGGAACATTGTATTTTTTCAGCAGCTCTTTTGCCTGGTATTCGTGAAGATTCATGGTATAAAAATTTTTTTGCGAAGATAAGAAGGGAACAGTAAACCTGTATGATATTTTATTTGTATGCCAGGCCCAATAAGTAATGGAAATTATTGTCGCACTGCCTTATTCTCTTTTTACCATTTTTTTAATTCATCCTTGCCTATAGTTTCCTTTCTTTGTAAAATTATATTTACATATAAATAAACCGGTCAGTAAAGCTGCTTTTCAATTCAGCATTAATCGCCAATAATCAATATATAATGATTTCAAAAATTAAAGAATCGGTTGCATACATACAAAAAAAGTATAACACAAAACCAGCTGTAGGGATAGTGCTGGGTAGCGGGCTGGGCAGCTTTACTGCCGCAATGAAGGTTGAAATGGAAATTGATTATGACGATATACCACATTTTCCAGTGAGTACGGTAGAGGGCCATCATGGTAAATTAATATTTGGCGAACTAGGTGGAAAAAAAGTAGTGGCCATGGCAGGGCGCTTTCATTACTATGAAGGATATACGCCGGAAGAGGTAGTGTTCCCGATAAGGGTCATGAAATTTTTGGGTATTGATACCATACTTATCAGCAATGCAGCAGGCGGCATGAACCCTGGTTTTAAAGTAGGCGACCTGATGGTAATAAAAGACCATATCAGCCTTTTTACAGTAAACCCTTTATTAGGAAAAAATGCAGAAGAATTGGGGCCACGTTTTCTGGATATGAGTGAACCTTATAGCAAAAATTTAATAGCAAAAGCAAAAGCAATTGCAACTGCAAAAAATATTGATCTTAAAGAAGGGGTATACTGCGGAGTTACAGGCCCAACTTTTGAAACAAGGTCAGAGTATAAATTACTGCATATTGTTGGCGGGGATGCCGTGGGGATGAGCACCGTACAGGAAGTGATTGCTGCGGTGCACATGGGGCTTTCTGTATTTGGTATGAGTGTAATAACAGACCTGGGTATTCGTGAAGAAGAAAATAAAATTACGCATGCAGAAGTATTAGCGGCTGCTAAAGAGGCAGAACCAAAATTGACTTTTATTTTTAAAGAAATGATTGCCGGGTTGTAATTTATTGATAACCTTAAATATGTTGGAGACCACTGCTGTAATTTCAATTGGTGGGAGCCTGGTAATGAATAATTTTTAGTAATGTATAAAATAATTTTTTCTTTATTTCTCTTACTTAGTGTACAGTTTTTGTTTGCACAAAACCCACTGCAAAATATAACTAACAGGGGCAGAAGCGGGGGGCAAAGGCCGGGTAGCGGTGATAATAAAAGCGACAGTCTTGGGCTGGGCTTTGCGCATAGGGACGATTTGAAAGATTCTATCACCATCAGTTACAGGTATCTTGATTCTATCAGGAGCATAAAAATGGATACTAATATCAATGATTTTTATAGATTTTTTACCCTGCCTTCTAACCAGCAGTATTTGGGAAATAATGGTACTGCCGGATACTCCTTGTTATTTTCTCCATTTGCCAAAGCCGGTTGGGATGCAGGTTTTCATGGATTTGATGCTTACCTGTATACTTTAGAGAACTCCCGTTTTTTTAAAACTACAAAACCTTTTACAAGATTTGGTTACCAGCTTGCCACCAATAAAGAACAAACAATAAATGTATTGCATACCCAAAACCCCAAGCCAAATTTAAATTTTGGTTTAGAATTTAAGCTTATTGGTGCACCAGGTTATATGACGGCGCAAAATGCCAATAATAAAAGTTACCGTATTTTCAGTAATTACCAGGGCAAGCGAAAAAGGTATGCAGCATCTTTTATTTTAATGGGAAATACAATCAAAAGTTCAGAAAACGGCGGTGTGGTAAACGACAGTAATCTATCGGATAAAAAATACCCGCTTTTTTCTATACCCACTAATTTAAGCGGTCCGCCTAATGCTAATTTTAACCCGTTTAATACAACAGTTAATACCGGCCATATTTATAAAGATTTTACCTTTTTTTTACGACAGTCTTATGATTTGGGCAAAAAGGATTCTGTAGCCATCAATGACTCTACTACCGAGTATTTATTTTATTCCAAACTTCGTTTTCAATATAGTTTTACCTATCATAATTACAGTTATAAGTACGTGGATAATTTTGTAGATTCAGGCACCTATCAAAATTGGTACGATACTACAATTGCCATAAACCCTAAATCGCCGTCAGGATTTGACAGTATATTAATAATGGACAAATGGAAAATAATTACCAACGATTTTTCAATACTGCAGTTTCCGGATACAAAAAATGCTTCCCAATATTTATTGGCAGGAGGAAGGCTGGAAAATATTAAAGGCACGTTTTCATCAGGCTCAAAAATTTATTACAATATTGTGTTACATGGCGAGTATAGAAATAAAACCAGGAACAGGTTATGGGATATTTTAGCCAATGGAGAATTTTATTTAACCGGGCTTAATGCAGGCGATTACAGTGCAACTGCATCGCTGGCAAGGTTCTTTAATAAAAAATGGGGCAATGTAAGTTTGTATTTCAGCAATGTAAACCGCAGCCCATCCTTTATTTACAATCAGCTTTCTTCTTTTAATTTGGGTAATGCCGGCGATTTTAATAAAGAAAATATTACCACTTTAAAAGCTTCTGCAGACAATCCATTTATCAGTTTATCTGCCGCCAATTATCTTATAACCAATTATATTTATTATACCAATTATTACCAAACGGCGCAGTACAGTAAACTGATTAACTTATTGCAGTTAAGCGGATCAAAAAGAATCAGGCTGTCAAAAAAATGGAACTGGTATTTTGAAGCAACCTTACAGCAAACCGATGCTGCAGCGCCAATAAAAGTACCTTTCTTTTTTACACGAAATAGGTTTGCTTACGAAGGGCTTTTTTTTAAAAACCTTAACCTGAGTACTGGCATAGAAGTAAGGTATTACTCACCTTATAAACAATATAATTACTCACCGGTGATAGGCAAGTTTTTTCCGCAGGATTCTGTAAATTTTCATAACCGGCCCGATATAAGTGCTTTTATACATTTTAGAATCAGGTCTTTTACATCTTATATAAGGGTTGATAATTTAAACACTTTAAGTTTTGCCGACGGCTTCGGTTTTACACACTATAATTTTGCTGCACCTCATTATATTTATCCAGGCTTTACATTCAGGTTTGGTATTCAGTGGGCTTTTGTAAATTAATTATTAACGGGTAGGTATTTAAAGGGTTGTATGTTTAACATTTATTATCAGTAAAATAATTGAAATTTACATTATAATCAGTACAAATTTTTATATATGAAAAGTATCATCATTACAATAGCATTTATTACTATTGGGTTTATTGGGAAGGGGCAGGTTGCAATAGGGCAGATGGCGCCTGAAATTTCTTTACCTGGTGTGAAAGGTAACATTATTAAGTTATCAGACTTTAAAGGAAAAGTTGTTTTGTTGGATTTTTGGGCCAGCTGGTGTGGACCATGCCGGGCATCAATACCATCAGTGATAAAATTGTACGAGAAATTTAAGGCACAGGGGTTTGAAGTATTTGGCGTTTCTATCGATACAAAAAATAAGGAATGGCAAAAAGCCATTGCTCAGGATAAAATAAATTACACACAGGCAATTGATACAAAAGGATTTTATTCTCCTACAGCTGAAAAGTATGGGATAGAGCAAATACCTACTTCTTTTTTATTGGATAAAACCGGTAAAATAATTGCCGTAGATCTTGGAGGGACAGAACTGGAAAATAAAATAAAAGAGTTGCTGTAGCACAACTTTCAAACTTTTATTGTTTAATCATTTACTTCTAGAAAATAACCCGGTACTGGTTTGTTATTTATTAAAATAGTTACCGGAAAATAAAATAAAAGAGTTGCTGTAGCGCAACTTTCAAACTTTTATTGTTTAATCATTTATTTCTAGAAAATAACCCAGTACTGGTTTGTTATTTATTAAAATGGTTACCGGGTAACTATTTTCTTCTTCAAATTTGTAGCTGAATTTTACCTCCCCCTTACTAAAAGTATAGTCTGCAGTTTTAATTTTCTTTTTTTTGCCTTCTCCAATCGCAAGCGCCACAATATCTATTGCCGAACCCGGGTATACTTTAAAGCTAAACTGCATTGACGTATTGGGTTTTGTTTTTATAAAACCATTGTCGGGTAAAAAATTAGTAGTACCAAATTCGTAAGCTGCATTTTTAACCAATGGTAATGAAAAGAAATTTGAACTTTTTGGTGCAGCACCTAATAACCATGCCTTATTATCGGGTAAATGCTGCAGATTAAATATTGTTTTATCAGCAAAAAAATAGGCATCGTCATATGCTTTTGTATACACGGTTATTTTATCATCGGTATAGCCACTGCCTAAAGTTGGGTCTACATAATACCAGCTTTCGGGGCTTTGGCCTAATTGTACCACGTTCCATGTATGGTTAAATTCTTCAGGCTTTTCTTTAAACTGTTCAGTATTATTTTTTAAATATCCATCTACGGTAAGACATCGGATTTTTGCAACACTGCACATATCCTGAAAGAGTGCTGCATAGCCCGATGATGTTGCCTTGCGACTTTTTAAAATAAAATCCGAAGTGCTTATTTCATTGCCATTGGTTCTGGCAGCTTTGCAATCAAAACTTATATTATAAGCAATCCAGTCAAAGATGGCCCTTGATTTATCTTTACTGTCCGGAAACTTTTTAGTAAGGATATAACTGATGGTACCCATATTGAGTGTATCGAGCGCACCTACTGATTTTACATAATCATCTACTGCGCTAAAATCTCCTTTACGGGTTTGTGCAATGGCATGTATACTTCCTAAAAGAAATAAAAGCGGTAATATTTTTTTTGTTGTTACAATCATACAATAAAATTAATCATACAAAAGTTAAAATAAAGTGATTTTGTTTTATAAATAAATACAGAAATTTATTGTACTATACGCATGATAAATTTTAAAACTACCATACTAAAATTTAATAGCCAGGGCGAAAAAACCGGCTGGACCTATGTTGAAATTTCGGCAGAGCTGGCTGATAAACTATACCCGGGTAATAAAAAATCATTCCTGGTAAAAGGAAAATTAGACGCACATCCAATTAAAGGAGTTTCATTATTACCCATGGGGGAAGGCATTTTTATTATGGCAATAAATGGCGCTATGCGCAAAGCCATTGGTAAACAAAAAGGTGCTTTGGTCCAGGTTCAACTGGAAATTGATAAGATACCCTACCAGCTGGATAAGGCTTTGATGGAATGTTTGGCTGATGAGCCTGCTGCATTATCGAATTTTAAGTCCCTTCCCAAATCACATCAAAACTATTACAGTAAATGGATTGACAGCGCCAAGACACCAACTACCAAAACAAAACGTATTGCTATGACTGTAAATGCCATGTTTAAAAAAATGGATTTTGGGCAAATGCTGCGCTCAGCAAAAGATGATAATGACCTGCTCCATAACTGATAATTTAGTTAATATTCCTTTGGCCCCTAGTGACTGCCACTCATAAAAGGATTATTGCATTTAGCGAAATAGCAACGTATATTTAGCAAAACAAAAAATCATTTTATGAAGCAACTATTACTTGCCATTATTACATTATTATTAGTGCAGCCTTGTTTACAGGCTCAATTAACTACTACGCCAAACGGCGGAAATAAAAAAGCATCAGTAGCAGAACTTATTGGCCTTACACAAGTAACCATTCGTTACGACAGGCCAGGTGTAAAAGGAAGGGAAGGTAAGATATGGGGAACCTTAGTACCATACGGATTTACTGACCAGGGCTTTGGTACCAGCAAAGCAGCTCCCTGGCGGGCAGGTGCCAATGAAAACACCACTATCGAATTTAGCACCGATGTAATGGTTGAAGGCAAGCCCCTGGCTGCAGGTAAATATGGATTTTTTATTGCCGTAGGTAAAGAAGAGTCTACCCTTATCTTTTCAAAAAACTGTACTTCGTGGGGAAGTTTTTTTTATGATGATAAAGAGGATGTATTGCGGGTTACCATTAAGCAAAAAACAAATGAGCCGCCTGTTGAATGGATGAAATTTGTGTTTTTAAATCAAACAATGAACAGTGCTACTATTGCTTTGGCATGGGAAAAATGGGTATTTCCTTTTACTGTTGAAACTGATTTGAACAAACAACAGGCTATTATTTTCAGCAACGAATTAAAAAGTGATAAAGGTTTCGATTGGAAACCATGGGCACAGGCTGCAGAATGGAGTGCTGATAATAATACCCACCTGGAGCAAGGATTGCAGTGGGCCGATTATGCCATAAGCGGCCAATATATAGGCGAAAAGAATTTCAGGACTTTGAGTGATAAAGCAAGATTATTGAACATGACAGGCAAAACTGCGGAAGGAGATGCACTGATGAAAGAGGCTATTAATTATGGCAATATGAGCGATGTGCATGGCTATGCCCGCCAGCTGATGAAGGCAAAAAAGACCAAAGAAGCAGCAGCATTATTCAAAGCAAATTATAAAAAATACCCTAACCAGTTTACCACCAACATGGGTATGGTAAGGGCTTTAAGCAGCGAGCAAAATGACAAAGAAGCTTTAAAATATGCCAATGCGGCCTTAGCCCAGGCACCTGATCCATCAAATAAAACAATGGTAGAAGGCATTATTGTACAGCTTAAAGCTGGTAAGGAGGTAAGTGAATAATTTTTTATGTCGGAAGTCTTACAAATACATGGCTCTTAAAATTAGTTTTACTTCAAAATTTTATTATCTTAACAGTCTTAAAGATATTCAACATGAAAAAAATTATTACTTTATCCGCTTGCATACTATTGTTAATGATAGTTGCTATTCCTTCAAAAACAGTTGCGCAAACACTAACTGCAGAAGATATAAAAGCGCAAATGGTTAAAGACTGGGAACGTGCAAAAGCGTATACCATCAGTTATTTAAACACAATGCCTGCAGACAAATATTCATTTAAAGCTGTTGACAGCCTGCGCAGTTTTGCTAATCAAATGCTGCACCTTGCATCAGCAAATGTTTTTATTATGTCGAACGGAACAGATATGAAAACACCTTCCTGGTTTGGTGCAGAAGATATTGAACACAGTGCAACGGCCCAAACAAAAGATTCGGTGATGTTTTTTGTAGTTTCCAGTTACGATTATTGCATCAATGCAGTGCAAAATTTCCCGCTTAACAAATGGGGCGAAAAGAAAAAAGTTTTCGGTTTTGAAGCAACAAGATATGCATTGATGACAAAAGCATTTGAACACCAGACACATCACCGCGGCCAAACCACAATTTATATCAGGCTTGTGAATGTAAGGCCTCCGCAGGAAAGCCTGTTCTGATGAATTTTATTGTATTAAAAAGATGCTTAATAGGCAAGACTCCCGAAGTTTTTAAAACTTCGGGAGTCTTGCCTATTAACTTTTAAAGCATCACCCTAAGCAGCAAAGCAAAGCCGTTGTCTTTTTTGGGATTGTCTGTTATGGTAACAATATGCAAACCTGCGGGTGTCCACACTTTAAAAATATTTCCTTTTTTATGTGCAGCAATGGCCTGATCTAACTGCGGCAACATGGCCCCTCGTACAAACCAGCCTAAATCGCCATCTTTGTCAGCAGAACCCCTGTCGGCACTGTAGGTAGTGGCCATTTCTGCAAAACTGCTTTTGCCTGTTTGAATTTTACTGATAATATTTGTTGATAGTGTATCGGCAAAATTCTTCTTAAATAATCCAGTATCTAATAAAATATGGCTTACATGATAAAATGTGTTGGGCACTTTGGCAAGTACTTTTATCAGGTAGTTAGCGTTTTTCCAGGGGCCGTACACTTTATCCAATTTTCCATTGTAGGCAAGGCTATCTGCCAAACCTAAAAAAGATGTGCTGCACATTACGGCAACAGTATCTATTTTATATTTTTTTTTGAGAACGTATTTTACATAACCGATGGGGTCTTTTGTAGTATCCAGCACTTTCTTAATTTGTGCAACAGACTGGCCAAAAATATGGATACTTGCAATAAGCAAAACTGCGGCAATAATGATTTTTTTCACCAGGATATTTTTATAGATTTATTTTTTTAGTAACAGATTTTGCCTGCTTTTTCAAAGTTTCCAGCTCACCGGCTTGCTCCTGTATAAACGAGTTATCTTCCAGCCTTCCTGTTACGATATTCATTTCTTCAGTTGTTTCGTATACCATTTTTCTGAAAGGATTGGTGTAGTCTTTGGCTCTCGATTCATAAATGCCTTTACACATCCATATTCTGGTAGCTACAGCCTGCTGCAGTAATTCAATAAAACGGGCGGCAGTAAATTGCCTTGGTGTAATCAATAATATTTCTAATAAAGAAGTATAGGCATGGTGCAATTTATCCTCGTAATATTTATCTCCCTGTATTATATAAAATTCATGCACCGCCTGCCAGTTTTTTATTTTATTGTTTTTTATATTTCTCTTTAAGTTCTCCATTTCAGTTTGCTGAATTAACTGCCCGCCAATATTGAGCCATTTGCTGCGCTGTATTTTTGCCGACAATGTTTTTTTAAAGTCTTCAAAACTGCCAAACTTATTTTTTAAAAAATGTTGCAGCAATTGCATTGTTCCATAATAGCGTATCAATTCAGTAAACAATTCAATCGATTGCGGCACTTTTGTTATCTCTGTTTCACGGCCGGTATTTTCCCAGCCTGTGGTAATAGCATTACCTTCTTCATTGGGTTGTAAAGCCTTTAGTGTTTGCAGTGAATCAAACAATTCATTAATGGTATCTGGTGCTAAATAGTCATACTCCAAATGCTGTATCTTATCGGTTCTTCTGTCCCTGTCTGCATACTTCCACGAATTGCGTTCCAGTGCATACATGTTATACATAAACCAATAGCCTGGCATTACCACTAATTTATCATTTGCTACATCATTGCTTATTAAACTAAATGGTATGGGTAAACGCAACTCTGCCGGATAATCGCCTTTTGCCAAAATCGTAAAGGAAGCAAATATGGAATTATGTTTTAGGCTTACACAAAGCCCCGGCCAAAAGCCACGCCCGGCAACAATTTCACCATCAGGGCTCCTGCTGTTATGATTACTGCCAATAGTGGCACCAGCTGCAATATTGCTTTGACCCATCACCAGTGAGGCGCATAAAAAAGAGTTGTTATGGTGTTGCTCATGTGCAGGAAAAATAAGAGAATTTAAAACTTCGCAACAGGAAATGGTAGAGTTGTTGCCCAGGTAAGAGTTGAGTAATCTTGCTCCATATTTTAATTGAGAGTGAGAGGCCATAACAAATCTTACGGCTTTTACTCCGTAAAATATCCTGCACCCATAACCAACAATACCATTCACCATTTCGCAGCCTTCACCTATTTGCGACGTGCGTTCCATATCACTATTGATGGTAAGGTTTTTTAATTTATTGGCACCTTTTAAATAAGCATCGGTGCCAATAGTTACATCTTTAATGATCCTGCAGTTTTTTATTACGGTTCTGTCGCCAATTTTTCCATAGTAGCCACGACGGTTATCAAATTTTTGCTGAGTAAATTCTTTAAACTTATCCAATAATACTTCATCGGTTCTGTATTTACTCCACATATGCGCATCTCCCGGCAGCATGCCATCAAAAGGGATCACTTTCCGCCCACCGTTTTCGTTGCATAATTCCATCCATATCCTGGAATCTTCTGCATCTCCTTCACTGATAATGCCATTACCAAACTTGGCTTTTTCGGTTGTAGCTATTTCATTTACATTAGCAATCATTACTTCATTGCCAATAATATAGTGGCTTAAATAATTTACATTATCAATGCATACATTATCACCAAAATCGCAACTAATGATGGTGCTGTTATATAAACCAACTGACATTCTCAGGTTATGAAATTCCAGGTATAAAGGTTTAAGATTGCCAATGCGTACCAAGCCAAAAAACTTGCAGTTCTTTACCAGTTCTGCATTAAAAGACTGCGAAACAAAAATAAGGTCCCAATTGTCAGAAGTATTGCGGTTGTGCACCAGCACTTCAATTTCCTGTGAAGTTAATTTGCGGTATACAGTATCAACTGTATTTTGGATATTGCGGAGATAGTATTCATCCTTACCGGCAGGGATATATTTTTCTTCTATAAAATTATACCCAAGTTTATTTACGGGATGTTTCTTAATGATGTTCATTCAAAATAGTTAGGGTTAAAAATTAATTGATAATTGGTAAATGGATAATGGATAATTTTTTCAATTTAATGTTGTCTTATTTTTTGAAGCTTACAAGCATAGCACAGGCAAACATATAACTAAAAACTATTGGGCAACAACACTATCAATTATCCATTAAAACTATCATTCTACGGTTACACTTTTTGCCAGGTTCCTCGGTTTATCAACATCAACGCCTTTGGCTATACCAACATAATATGATAGTAGTTGTAAAGGAATACAACTCAGCATTGGCGCCATAATTTCATCTGCAGGCGGTACAAAAAATACATCATCTGCCAAACCCGGAATTACATCATCCCCTTCCGAAATAATGGCGATTACTTTTCCCTTACGGGCTTTTATTTCCTGTATGTTGCTGATAATTTTTTCGTGGTAACTGTCTTTTGTGGCCACAAATACCACCGGCAGAGTTTCTGTTACCAATGCAATGGGGCCATGTTTCATTTCTGCTGCAGGGTAGCCTTCTGCATGTATATAACTTATCTCTTTCAGTTTTAAAGCGCCTTCCAATGCAATCGGAAAGTTGTACCCACGCCCTAAGAATAATGCATCAGCAGCGCCCTTATATTTTTCTGCAATTATTTTTAAAGCATCTGCACTTTTTAATAAAGCTTCTACCTTTTCAGGTATCGCTTCCAGTTCAAATAATAATTTACTGTAACGGTCGTCTGAAATGGTTCCTTTTTCCTTGGCGATTTTTAATGCCATCATGGTAAGTACTGCCAACTGGCCCGTAAAGGCCTTGGTGCTTGCTACACCAATTTCGGGGCCTGCGTGCGTATAGGCACCACCATGACTTAACCTTGCAATAGAAGAACCCACTGCATTTACAATACCAAAAATAATGGCACCCTGTTCTTTTGCTTTTTCAATCGCCACCAATGTATCAGCCGTTTCGCCGCTTTGCGAAATGGCAATGATAATATCGCCTTTATTGATAACGGGGTTGCGGTACCTGAATTCAGATGCATATTCCACTTCAACAGGTATCCTGCATAATTCTTCAATAACATATTCTGCTACCAAACCGGCATGCCAGCTTGTGCCGCAGGCTACAATAATAATGCGTTGTGCTGTTTTAAAAGCTTCGATATTATTCTGTACACCGCTCATGGTAATGGTTCCTGCTGCAGCGTCCAGGCGGCCCCGTAAGCAATCATGTATGGTGCTGGGTTGTTCAAAAATTTCCTTCAGCATAAAATGATCGTAACCACCCATTTCAATGGCCGCCAGTTCCATATCAAGTTTGGTGATAAAGGGTGTTATTTTTTCATTACCGAGGTTTTTCAGAATTAGTTCATCTGGTTTTACAATGGCCAGTTCATAATCGTTTACATACACAACCTCTTTGGTATATTCCAGCATCGGAGAGGCATCACTGCCCAAAAAATGTTCGCCTTTACCAACACCAATTACCAGCGGGCTTCCTTTTCGTGCAGCTATAATAGTGCCCGGGTTTTCTTCATCAATTAATAAAATGCAATAGGCACCCGTAACTCTTTTTAATGCAACCCTGATGGCTTCTTCGAGGCTGCAGTGGTTATTTTCTTTTATGTCCTCAATAAAATTCAGCAGTACTTCAGTATCGGTATCACTTGTAAAATGGTATCCTTTATTTACAAGGTCTTTTTTTAACTGTATGTAATTTTCAATAATGCCATTGTGTATCATGGCTAATTTGCCGCTTTTAGAAGTATGCGGATGTGCATTCCTGTCGTTAGGTTCGCCATGCGTGGCCCATCTTGTATGGCCGATACCTGTATTGGCATGAAGGTCTTTGCCAACAATAAACTCTTCCAGTTCAGCAACACGGCCTTTCTTTTTATACACTTTTAAATGACCGCTGTTCAACAGTGCCACACCAGTGCTATCGTAACCACGGTATTCTAATCTTTTTAAACCTTTAATTACAACAGGGTAAGCTTCTCTGGGTCCGGTATATCCAACAATTCCACACATATTTTATTTTTTATTTTTTGAGCCCGGCATTAGAATATTTTATAAGCTTCGTAGGCGTCGCACCCTTATACTAAATAATAACAGGGAGCTTTTACCTGAGCGGCCGGGATAAATTAATATCGCAAATTAATAAAATGTAGCCAATAAAATAGTTAATTCACCTGCCCTAGCAATATCCAATGAGCTTTGCTACATTTGAGTTATAAACTTTCAGTAATGAAATTTTTTTTATTGCTATCTGTATTTTGTATTACCCAATTTTTAGTAATTGCACAAAACGTGGTAAGACAAACAGCTGCAACGAATTTATGTAACGCAATACCTCCGCACACAAATGACCGCAGACAGTTTGCTTATCCAGTTGGGTATTGATACCGTGCATTACCTGGCAGATACAACTGGCAATAGTTTACTGGAAAAAATAGCTGCAAACAACGATTTTGGAAAAGCAATCCTTGTAATTGGTCATAGCAATACTTTGCCTTTTATTATGGCAAAGTTAGGCGTAGTAAAACAAGCAATACCTATTATTGAAGACAATGAATTTAATTATTTATTTATGGTAAAACTTACAAAAGAAAAGTCAACACTTATCATCAAAAAATATGGTACTAAACCTGATAAAACTTCTGCAGGTAAAACCATACAGCCTTTACAATAAAATCCCTTTCAAAAACAGATAAGCCACAGAAAAATAAATAATAAGCCCTGTAACATCAACCAGTGTTGCAACAAATGGCGCAGAACTTACAGCGGGGTCGGCTCCTAATCTTTTTAAAATAAGCGGTAACATAGAGCCAGTAATGGTACCCCAAAGTACCACGCCTACAAGCGATACACCTACACTAATTGCCACCAGTAACCAATGGATTCCATAGAGATCCTGCAAAATACCATGACTCATTAATACATGCCAAAGGCAAATTCTTATAAAGCCGATAAGGCCAAGAATACCCCCCAATGTCAACCCGCTAAAAATCTCCCTGCGCATTACCCGCCACCAGTCTGCCAGTGAAACTTCGCCTACGGCCATTGCCTGTATGATAAGTGTTGAAGCCTGTGAACCACTGTTGCCGCCACTTGACGCTATCAATGGCATAAACATTACCAATACAGTTGCCCTTGATATTTCATCATTAAAATATGCCAATGCAGTTGCCGTTAACAGCTCGCCAAAAAAAAGTACAATCAGCCAACCAGCCCTTTTTTTCATCAGTTTTAAAAAAGGGGTATCAAGATAGGGTTCATCCAAAGCCTCCGTACCACCCATCTTTTGCATGTCTTCACTAAACTCTTCACTGGCAACCCACAGTACATCATCAATGGTAACTATGCCCAGTAATTTATTGCTCTTACTTACAACGGGCAGGGCTACACGATTATTCATTTTAAATACTTCGTTGGCCACTTCCTGGTCATCTTCCGCTTGCAGGGTAATTACCCTGCCATCCATTAACTCATCAACCCTCTTATCTGCCGACGCCATGATGAAATCCTTTATCCGTATATCATCCAGCAATTCCCCCTTATCATTAATTACATAAATCACATCGATTGTTTCGCTGTTTTTAGCATATTTCCTGATGGTATTTAATACATCTTCTACGGTATCATGTTCGTACACATAAATATAATCCGGTGTCATCAGCCTGCCCACACTGCCTTCGGGGTAGCCTAATAAAGAAAGGGTTATTTTCCTTTCTTCGGGGTTAAGTGTCTTAACAAGTTCCCTTACTGCATTGCTGTGTAATTCACTTAAAAAAGCAGTCCGGTCATCTGCAGGTAATTCATTTAATAATTCCGCTGTTTTAAAAGCAGGTAAATTTTTAACGATCCTTTTTTGGGTAGATAGTTCAAGTATTTTAAATAAACTGGCAGCCCTGTGTATGGAAAGATGGCTGATGATCTGGGTCTCAAATTCCTGGTTGCCTTCTATAAGTTCGGCTACAGCACTGATATTTTGATTATTCAAAAAATCCTGGATCTGTAGTTTGTCTTCTGAAGCAATTACTTCTTCAAACTGTTGCTGTATTGATATTTCTTCGATTTCTAAAGGCATCTGTAAGTCGTTTTTGCCGTTAAGGCGTTAAGGCTTTTTAGTTTTAATATAGGCAGAACTTTTAAGCATCCAGGGTTTTAAAATTCTTTGAAAACGCCTAAACGTCTAAACGGCACTATTCATAAAAACACCTAAACGGCATTTATAAAAATCTGAATTTCCTTTTAACTATCTTGCAAATTACTCCATTTATGTTAATCAAATATTATGTTGCTTCTCCATTTGTATATTGATACTGTTGCAGGCAAGGGCAGAGGCGTATTTACCAAAAAAGCAATTCTGGCAAATACAGTTATAGAAATATCCCCGGTAATTGTGATGAGCAAAGCAGACAGGGAATACCTTGACAAAACATTACTGCACGATTATATTTTTGAGTGGGGAAAATTAAAAGATAAATGCTGTATGGCGTTAGGTTTGGTGCCTATGTACAACCATAGTTATAAAAGTAACTGTGAATATTTTATGGATTTTGATAATGATACTATAACAGTGAAGACAGTGCGGGACATAAAGAAAGGAACTGAAGTAACTATCAATTACAATGGCGATTGGAACGACCCCGAAAAATTATGGTTTGAAGTAAGCAAATAAAAAAATCAGTGTTAATTTTAAATACTTGTTTTACAACTAATGTTAAGCCACCATTAATAACCAAAATATATAATTATGCATATTATTAAAACGGCGTTGCTGTCTTATGGCATGAGCGGAAAAATATTTCATGCTCCTTTTATTGCGGCTCATCCAGGCTTTCAATTGGCAGGCTCTTGGGAGAGAAGTCAAAAAAAAATACAGGAAGATTACCCTGATGCAACATCTTACCCAACACTGGAGGTATTATTGGCAGATGAAACCATTGAACTGGTAATTATTAATACACCTAACAATACGCATTTTGATTATGCCACTAAGGCTCTGCTTGCCAACAAGCACATAGTTGTTGAAAAAGCATTTACCACAACAGTGGCAGAGGGTATGTCATTAAAAGCATTGGCTGATAAGCAGCAAAAGAAAATAAGTGTGTACCAAAACCGGCGGTTTGATAGTGACTTTAGAACAGTGAAAAAAGTTATAGACGAAAAATTATTGGGCGAAATTGTGGAAGCAGAATTTCATTACGATCGGTTTAAACCTGTGGTAGGCCCTAAGCTTCATAAAGAAACCGCAAGTCCGGGAGCCGGGCTTTTAATGGATCTTGGGCCACACTTAATAGATGAAGCATTGTGTTTATTTGGTATGCCAGAGGCTATTTTTGCTGATATCCGTGTAACAAGGCCTTTATCAAAAGTAGATGACTGGTTTGATTTGCTGTTATACTATCCGGCTTTCAGGGTGATATTAAAAGCAAGTGGTTTTGTCAAAGAGGCAATTCCTGCAAATGTTATACACGGCTGTAATGGGTCTTTTATAAAGCCGAGGGCCGATGTTCAGGAAGCTGATTTGTTAGCAGGTAAAAAGCCAGACAATATTAACTGGGGTATTGAACCGGACTCAGGATATGGGTTATTACATACAGAAAAAGACGGTGTTGTTGTAAAAGAACATATACTTTCCGCCAAGGGAAACTATGGTGATTATTACGAAGGAGTTTACCAGGCACTTACCGCTGAAAAACTAATGCCCGTTAGCGCACAAGACGGTATCAACACAATAATCATTATAGAAGCAGCTGTAAAAAGCTGTGCAGAAAAAAGAGTTGTAGAACTTTAAAAATCTTAAAATAATAAATTAACAATTTAATAAATAAAAAATCAATGTTTAAACATTAAATATGGTACCTTGCAGTCAAATTATAAAAATATGGCAACAAGAACATGGGCAATAGACCCCACACACAGCGAAGTGCATTTTAAGATTAAGCACCTGATGATTACGAATGTAACAGGCAGCTTTGATATTTTTCAGGCTTCTGTAGTAACGGAAGAAGAAGATTTTTCTACTGCAAAAGTCAGTTTCACTGCTGATATCAATTCTATTTCAACAGGTAACGAACAAAGGGATGGCCATTTAAAAAGTGCAGACTTTTTTGATGGGGCTACATACCCTCAAATTAAATTTACAGCCACGAAAGCAGAAAACATAGACAATGATGGTTCTTATGAATTGTATGGCGATTTAACTATTCGTGATGTAACTAAAAGTGTAAAATTAGCAGTTGAGTTTGGTGGCGTTGTTAAGGATATGTACGGCAATACCAAGGCGGGCTTTACCATTAATGGTAAAATAAACCGTAAAGATTTTGGATTAACATGGAGCGGTGTTACAGAAGCCGGAGGCATAGTAGTAAGCGATGAAGTAAGGATTATAAGTGAAATTCAGTTAATAGAACAGGCATAATTTTTTGCTGGATAGTTGTATAAAATAAATATAAAAAGATGTCACTTTATTTTTAATGCGGCATCTTTTTATTTATGTCTTACGATAGTTTAAGCAATGCAAATTGAGTTGCTGCAAATTATTTATAGTTTTTGGATCCAAAATTTAAGAGATTGAAACAACAACTTGCTCATGTAACTTTAGTGGTAAATGATTATGATGAAGCCATAGAATTTTATACTGAAAAATTAGCTTTTATAGTTGTTGAAGATACAAGGTTGAGTGAACCGAAACGCTGGGTGATACTATCCCCTAAAGGTTCAACCAGTTGTAACCTTTTATTGGCAAAAGCTGACAATGAAGAACAAAAAAGCCGGGTAGGTAATCAAACCGGCGACAGAGTTTTTTTATTTTTATACACGGATGATTTCTGGAGAGATTATAGCACAATGGAGGGAAATAAAATAAATTTTGTGAGACAACCGGTGAAGGAGCTTTATGGAACGGTAGCTGTTTTTAAAGACCTGTACGGTAATTTGTGGGATTTAATACAACCTGCTTAATAATTTTTGAATCAGCCACACTGTCAATTAAGCAACTTAACAAAATAGTTTACTAGGTTTGATAAATGAACAGCAAAGCCGCAAATATTAACTCATTACCCAGGCAATACAGTTATTATTAAAAAATAAAAGATGCACCTGAAGTATAATCGGGTTATTTTTTAAAACGGTACAATAGGCAATACCAGTATTACCTGTTAAAGAAATTTTATCAATATGCAGGTGTTCTTTAAAATCAACCTCACCATCGCCATACCATTTATATAAAGATTCTTTGATGCTCCATGCTGCCGTAAGCAACGAATCATGCAGCAGATCGATGGAAGAATTTTCAATTGCCTCAATGATGGCCTGTTCCTTATTGGATAAAAACTTATGTTTTACCCTTGAAACTTTTTCGGTTACCATTTCAATATCTACACCAACCCTTTTAGTACTGCTGACCATTACGGCTGCATAATGGCCGCAATGTGAAATGGAAAAGTGATACGCTTCATTTTCCAAAAAAGGTTTTCTTGTATCTGCAATTCGTATCAGCGTATAAGGGAAATCTGGATATAATTCTTTTAATAAATACCTGCCGGCCAGGTGTTGCAACTGTTTATGCGGATGTGTGATTTCTGTTTGCAATGGAACATATCTTAAAAAAAAATCCTTTTCTTCGGCTACATGCCAAACACCTAATTTTGTTGTAAGGTTGATATTTTGTTGATAAACGAGCGGCATTACAAAAATTGAATTGAAGGTTTGGTTATCGAATATTTTATTTTTACAAAATAACAATTAAACATTTTTATACAACAATTTATTACAACCAATGATCCTTAGCGACACAAGAATTTTAGAAGAAATAGCAAGTGGTACCATCAAAATAGAGCCTTATACAAGAGATTGCCTTGGAAGCAACAGTTACGATGTGCATTTGGGAAAATACCTTGCCACCTATGTAGACAAAGAGCTTGATGCCAAAAAACATAATACCATTCACCAGTTTGAGATCCCAGACGAAGGGATATTATTGCTGCCTCATGAATTTTACCTGGGCGTTACAGAAGAGTATACCGAAACACATGCACATGTTCCTTTTTTAGAAGGGAAATCTTCTACTGGCCGCCTTGGTATCGATATCCATGCAACAGCCGGTAAAGGTGATGTTGGTTTTTGCGGTAACTGGACTCTTGAGATTTCGGTAAAGCAACCTGTAAGAGTGTACAAGGGTATGCCGATTGGGCAATTAATTTATTTTCCTGTGGATGGCGAAATTGAAGTAAAATATAACCAGAAAAAAAATGCCAAATATAGCGGCCAGCCCAATAAACCTGTGGAAAGCATGATGTGGAAGAATGAATTTTAATTGAGCCGCCAGATATAATAATTTAAAAGAGAAGCAAAGCTTACCCAAAAAATGCATGGTACCAATAACCAGGAAGCTGTAGTGGAAATTTTTCCAAACCAAATGATTGTAAAAAATATCATTAACCACAGGGCAATGATATCTGCAAAAGCCCATCCCGGTTGTTTTGCATAAAAGAAAATAAAAGACCACAAAAAATTAAGCGTTAACTGAACAGCAAATAAAATAATGGCTGTTTGTTTAACCCCTCTGTCGGCTTCAGTTTTCCAGATAAGGTATAATGCAATACCCATCATAATATATAGTGCCGTCCAAACCGGTGCAAATAACCAGTTGGGCGGATTAAAAGATGGTTTATTTGCCATAGCATACCAGCCATTAACGCCTGAGACAGTAAAAAATCCTGCAATGCTACCAACAAGCAATGGGATGGCAATTGATATTAATAATTTCATAGTCTAAATTACGGAATCCCAAACTGCTAAATTATAGTTCATTGTATTTTTTGTAGTATGCAATTAAAAGGCCTGTTACTTCATCGTAACTTAAAACACCCCATGGTTGTTGGTTGCTTTGTAAATACTTTCCGTACATCCATCTTATTACAGGCTCAACAGGGTTTTGATGTTTTATAGCGAAATCGTTTAATTCTTTAAGATCGTCCTTTACGGATGGCAACAGTTGATGAGCCAATGATTTGGCTGCAGCGGAATCAACGGAGTAAAGGTTTCTGTTAGCATATAAAAACAAATCAAGGTAAACAGAGTAAAGAAATATACTGTCTTTTGATGCTGAGGCCGCAAGATATCCTATAAAATTGGCCTCTTTTTCTTTGGCATAACCAAGCTGGTGAGCTATTTCGTGACAGGTGGTGTAGGGTTGCAAAAATTTAGGTACGGTGGTATTTACCTGGGCCTCACCGGTAAAAGGATTATAGTAACCGGTAAAACCAATATAATTTCCCAGCCACCCCCATAAAGATGTTTTAACACTTGGGTTATTATATTGTAAAAAACTATATTTTTTGCTAACTAAAGAATATGCCTTTACAGAACTTTTAAAAATTTTCTTGCTTGATAATATAACAGTTGGAGCTTTTATAATAGCAGCTTTGCTTTCATTTACTTTTTTCAGTAAAATATTGCCTATAGTTTTTAAATCCTGGGGCGAATATTTTTCCATTTTTAAACCTAACTGTATTACTATATCCTGCCGGTTGTAATTAATACCCCACAAAATGTTGAATACAATGTAAATAATAAGTAAAACAATAAAGGTTCCGTATAATTTCCTAAAAAAAACCTGCCACGAAATCTGACTTTTAAATATAGCTTTCAAACCTTTTATAAGTTTCCATAAAAGCCATATCGCCAGAATACCATAAAAAACATCACCCAGGCTAAATGGCAGCCATCCTGTTAACCATCTAAAAAAACTACCAATATAGGGGTATAGGCCAGTAGAATAATATTGCTCTGTTATGACAGTATCGGCAGAAAACAAGCGAATAACAACTGCCAGAACAAAAAAGCAACCAACAAAAAACCATTTCTTTTTATTCATCATACAACTTAAAAATAAAGAAAAACAAGGGCCACCTAAGTTTTAGTGAATAATTTGATATTAATTGTACAAAATTAACCTAAAAAACCTACCTTTGCCGTCCTTTAAACCTGAGGTAATGGGAAAAAGAAAGGCAATTGAGATAGCTTTTGTGGGTTTAAAGCCCGGAATTCATGAGTTTACTTTTAAAGTTGAAGACTTGTTCTTTGCAGAAGCAGCAACAAGGGATTTTGCCAATTGTACAGCTACTGTTAAGTTACAACTGGACAAAAAAAGCAGTTTTATGCTGCTTAAATTTGAGGTGGGGGGAAAGGCGGATGTAGCGTGTGACAGGTGTGGAAACCAACTGACAAAAGATCTTTGGGATGAGTTTAATATGCT
>JAYTTI010000071.1:0-26957 GCA_043745405.1 Ferruginibacter sp.
GTAGTTTTCTTTGGTGGAAATCAGTTTATGGTAATTGATGAATTGATAGCAGCCTTTAAAAAAGCTTACCCGATGTATAAAAGAATTTTTGTTGAAACACTTCCTCCGGGAATATTAGCAAAACAAATAGAAGGTGGTACACTCACTATTGGAAACATGCGTATCGATTTAAAACCTGATGTGTACACTGCAGGCAAAAACAGGATTGAGCAAACCCCTGAATGGTTCAGCAGAACAGAAGTGTATGGCAAAAACAGGTTAGCCATTATGGTGCAAAAAGGTAATCCTAAAAATATAAAAGGACTTGCAGACTTAGGCAGAAGTGAAATTCGTATCAGCATGCCAAACCCTGCATGGGAAGGTATAGGAAAGCGCATTGAAGAAGCGTATGTGAAAGCAGGTGGGGAAGAACTTAAAAAAATGATTATGGACACTAAAGTAAAAGACAGCACTACTTATTTAACTCAGATACATCACCGTCAAACACCGATGCGGATTTTATATAACCAGAGTGATGCGGCACCCGTTTGGTACACCGAAGCCTTCTATCAAAATATGATCGGGCATCCTGTTGAGATGATTGAAATTCCTGCAAAAGAAAATATTGAAGCTATATCAGTTGCTGGTATGCTGAAGGCTGCACCTCACAAAAAAGCGGCAAAAGATTTTATGGATTTTATGGTGAGTGCAAATGGTAAAGCAGTTTACAAAAAGTACGGATTTATAACCAACTAAAAATTATACAATGAAAATTAAAATTTTAATACTCGCTATTCTTGCTATTGCACCTGCAATAATTTTAGCCCAGGCAAAAGACACTTTATTTGTTTATGGCCCTGGCGGCCCTGCTGCTGCCATGGAAGAATGTGCCAAAATATTTTCTGCAAAAAATTCAATACCTGTAAAAGTAACGGCAGGGCCGGAAGCAAAATGGATTGATAATGCCAAACAAAATGCAGACATCGTTTTTGGTGGTGCGGAATATATGCTTACACAATTTAAAATGCAGCACCCTGGTTTAATGGACAGCACTACCAGAAAAGAATTGTATAAAAGAGCCGCAGGCATTTTAGTTCGTCCGGGGAATCCTAAAAAAATACAATCGCTTAAAGATTTAAGCAAACCCGGCATCAACCTGTTAGAAATTACCGGAGCAGGGCAATTGGGCATGTGGGAAGATTTAGCCGGAAAACAAAATTTAATTGGAGGCATTCAAAAAAATATCAAAGGTGCTTTTGGCAATACTGCCCTGGCAATAGAAGCATGGAAGAAGGACGATAAATATGATGCTGTAATTATTTTTTCTTCCTGGTACTACCGGTTGAAAGACGTTGCCCAGTTGGTTAAAATACCTGCTGCACAAACCGTGTATAGGGGAACTCCCATTGCCATTACTGCCATCACCAATCAAAAACAGGATGCAGAAAAGTTCATTCAATTTTTGCTGACAAATGAAGGGTATGCTGTATTTAAAAAATGGGGCTGGGAATAAAAGGATTGATGAACTGCTGTTATTTTGTAATTACAGGAATAGTTTTTTGTAATCCCTGGGTGTTTTTGATGGAGCAGATATAAAATTGAATTTAGATTTAACTGCACAAAAAAAGTGCTTCATAGAATATAATATAGTCACCACACAATCAATCATTTTTGTGAATAAACAATCAGAAACAATAGTAAGTGGGTTGAAAGCCGGCCTGGTAGCAATTTCCATAAACACTCTATTTTTAAAAGCGGCATCCTTATTAAATATAAAAGCAGAAAGCGGTGGGTTGTTAAAATTAATATTGATTCATACCTCATCTTATATTAACAGTTCACTGCTCAGTTTTTTCCATACAACTTCCTTTTGGTTAATCTTTCATTACTTAACAGGATTTGCCTTGGTGCTACTGTATATATATATTTTGGAGCCTTGGTTGCCCGGTAAAGGATGGTTTAAAGGAAGTCTATTTTCTTTACTCCCATGGTTCATCAATGGTTTTATAGTTCTTCCATTGCTTGGGCAGGGCATTGTTGGCTTACAGGCATTACCACTCAGCGGTATTATTTATTTTTTTATTGCTAATTGGATATTCGGAACAGCTTTGGGCATTTTGTATGAAAGATTTACCAAATAAACTATATGTATAGGGTAGGTAAATAGGAACATAATATCCGTTTATTTGTAGAAACATATTATCTGATGCAGGATATTAAAAAGTAGGACATCCAGCTAATCATTTAGCAGATGGAAAAGTCTTCTTAGCATGGACGAGAACATGCAGTGGCATTATGGCTATTGTTTGAAGTAGTAAAATATCTATTGTTTGTAAAACATGTCTCCTTGCTACTTGCAAAAGACAATATTATATAAAGAAGAGGTTATTTTACAATGCTTGGTATTGTGTGGATAGCTATAGAGCAGTTAGTTCGGTGTTTTGGAATGGTAGGTTTATACAAACAGAAAGGTATGTAAGTGAAGGAGATTACAAGTACTCATCTTTGCATATCACATTGCTTAAAGAATTTTTTTAGTGAGTGTTTCTCGTATTGCTTACTCCACAAAGAGTACTTGACAAAAAGTTTTGCCAGAGGATTGTAGTAATAAATATTTTTATAAAATAGACTCTAATCGAAGTCTTGTTATGAAATCTGTATTTTTACCAAAAACTTAATAAATCAATATTATTCTTATTGAATTTTTTTTAAAAACAGCATTATGAATTTAGATAACCTTGCCAAAGTATTTGAGCCTAAATTATTGCAGGAAATTCAGCAGTTTGGCACCTGGCAGAGTTTTAAGGATGGCGATGTAATTATTGATTATGGAAAATACATCCGCATGATGCCCATTGTTTTAAAAGGAACCATTAAAGTATATCGGTTAGATGAAATAGGGAATGAAATCCTGCTATATTATTTATCCAGCAGCGAAAGCTGTTCTATGGCTTACAGTTGCTGTGTGGAAGCAAAAAAAAGCGAAATAAAAGCAATAGCCGAAGATGATGTAGAGCTCATAGCCATACCCCACGTAAAGTTGGATGAGTGGCTATGTGTTTATCCCAGTTGGAAAAACTACATTATGCGTAGCTTCAATGAACGGTTTATTGAGTTATTGAAATCCGTTGAAAGCATTGCCTTTCATAAATTAGATGAACGCCTTATTGCATACTTAAAAGAAAAGAAACGGGTAACCGGCTCCAGTGTTATTAAAGCATCTCACTATCTCATCGCAGACGAACTCTCAACATCAAGGGTTGTAGTATCAAGATTACTGAAGCAGTTAGAAAATGAAAAGAAGATTATTTTATACAGAAATGAGATTAAATTGTTGTCTTCTTTTGGGTAAGGGATTATTCAATAAATTTTATTCAATTTAATTTTCGACATCAGTAAAATACACCAAGCTGCCGCACCCTCAAGTGCGGCAGCTTTCCAGGTTCTTAGAACCTATAAAATAGAAAGGGGCTTTTACCCCTTTCTATCAAATCAATTCATCATAAAAATATGCTTACCATATTTCGTAAAATCTTCACACAAATTAAATGCTCTTTGTGTACGCTGCAAACATGTGCCATACATAATGGATTTTAATTTGGCTTCTTCATTTTTATAACTCCGCACATTTTGAAAATATCCTGTAATGGAATTATATGCACCAAACACAGTTCCTTTGGTGGTGGCGGTTAGCAGACTGGGGCTGCTCATGCCATACTCATACACGTTATCACAGATGTTTTTAAAGCTGGTAGATAAATCATCCAGTTGCCCTGTCTGCAAATTCCTCAGCACTTCTTTAGATGGCACCATTGCCTGTTGCATTAACTTCTTTACTTCTGCATCTGTAATAGTTACCGTTGCCCATTGGTTAAAAATACCAACCAGTTCCTCGGATAGTTTGTTAGATATTCCCATTACTTTATGGGCTTCTTCTAAACGTTCTTTGGCATTTTGTGTATGCCTTATTTTAATGCAGTTGGTACAGTTCCGCATGGCTGTATTCAAAGTATTGTTACAAACAATTCTGGTGGGTGTAAAGGCTGCGGTGATACTTCCAAAGCCATCATGCGAAGTGGTAAGGAACAAATATTTCTCAATCAAATCATCACTACCCACTTTGATATAACTGGGTAGTTTGGCGGTGATAAAAATGCGTTCGCCTTTTCCTGATGCTCCGGCGGTTTCATATTGTATGCCTTCCCCTTGCACAATGGCATCAAAAAAGCTAAAGGCTTCTGTATTTTACACTACTTCATAATCCTTGCCCACTGCGCCCAATACCTTTTCGGTATGTGTACGCATGGTAGCGTAATAATTAGGTACTTCTATTTCTGCAATTTTAATTTCTCTTTCTTCGTCTGCTGCCTGATTTTCATTATCATAAATAAACAGGTTTCTTTTTTCTACTGTGTAGTCAAGGTTTACAAATTTAATTGCCTCTGCGCTGGTGGGATAGTCTTCTACTATCTGCCCTAATCCGTGCCATGCTTTTTCTTTTACAGAAAAGAAATTGTGTTGCTGTTTCTCCTCGTTGAAATTAATGTTGTGTGCCATGATTGTTAATTTTAAATTTTGAAAATGACTTTAAATAATGTCATCAGCATTTTGCTAATGCCATTTACTTTTTGTTTTAAAATGGTAAGTCGTCCGCTGGTACGGCAGTAGCTGTGGCGTTAACCATAACAGGTGATTCATCACTTGCCTTTGCCCTTCCATGCAGCTTAATAGTGTTTACATGAAATGTAAGACTGGCTTTAGCTTCGCCTTCTTTACCTATGTAAGCATTCACACCAATACGCCCCTGCAACTCTACCAATGTGCCTTTGGTAAGGTATTGGGCAATGGCAGGATTTACCCAATAATCGCATTGAACCTATGTAACAATTTTCGTTACTTCGTTGCTGCCTTTCGCTTTGTAGTGGTCATTAATAGCTACATTAAAATTCACTACCTGTTTGTCATTTTTAACGGTGGTTACTTTTACTTCACCTGTTAACCTTGCTATAATTTCCATTTGTTTTAAAATTTATAAATGATTAAAAATTGTTTAACTCGGCATACGCGTCGTTCGTTCTAATCGTAGCAACCCGGCCTTGAAATAGGATTTGAGAAAAGCAAGGTTTTTGTAAAAAGAATACTACCCCACAAATATTTTCTGCGAAGCAGGCCAAAACGGGGTGGAGATTGTTTTTGCAAAACCTGTGGCGACCGGAGTGGGAACGGAGGGAAGACCTTGCTTTTTCAAAATGCTGTCAAGAAATTTGCGGCAGATAAGGATGAATGAGTTACTAAATCAATAATTTATAAATCAATAAAAAGATAGTTTCTTAAAAAAGGCTTCAAGTATTTTAATGTATTAATCTGCAGAAAATATTTGTGGTTTCTTTACTTCAAGTAACCTGGAATTGTGGTTGGTGAGGTACGAGCCAATCTCAATGACCAATTTTTTTATCCGGTGCAGTTCACCCGGCTTATTTACCGCAGGCGTAAAAAAATAAGACGGGTCTACTGCGATGGTCTTTAACAATAGCTTTGTCTCCTCTAATTAACTCCTTTAGGGATAGAAACGTAAATCCTTCTTCTAAGAAGATTGTAATGAAGAGCCCGCCCGAAGGGAACGGCAAAATAAGAATTTGAGTAAAATAAATATAAGAACCTCTTTGACGCTGAGGAGACCAATAATTTTGAGATAGGTTTGGTCGACTGAACAGTGCCAGAAACAGCATCAGGTTATCTTATTTGCAATGTCTGAAATTTTGTTTGGTGAAGTACGAGCTAATTTCAATAACTAATGTCTTTATTCAGGAGCAGTTCTCTGGTCTATTGCCGGAGTTGTAAAAGGAATAAAACAGTAGTGTTGTTGCAGTCTTTATATTTTAATGTCTACAATAAGATAAACGTTTTTCCATTACCTGGTCAGACATCAGCACGGCAGCTTTTACTGTTCCACCATGATGGAATGTATAATGCAGGTGAGTGGATTCTGCATCCATATACAGCTCTCCAACTAAAACTGAAAGTAAATAAATTCTCCTCCGTCAAATACCCCGGTGAGTACGACAATAAAAATCAGTAAACAATAATACCCGTTTCGTATAATCCAATATTTGTTTCCGGCGAGCGTAAACTTGTTATCAAAAAATTCCTTTTTCAACTCATAAATTATGAGATAACAGATACCAAAAAATATAAACATCATTGTTGAAGTATTATCCAAAAACAGTGGCCCTTTAAAGGTGAATATCTTTTTAATAATCTCTCCAGCTTGCGTAATGGTATCAGCCCTGAAAAAAATTTCTGAAAAAACGAAATATCCAAATGTAAAAAGAACTCCGACGCTATCATTGAGCCATTTGGGGATCTTCTTTCGTATATTTTTTCTTTGTTTCCTGGTAATAATTTCCAGCGCAAGTATAAAGCCTTGCAATGCACCAAAAATAATAAACGTCCAGTTAGCGCCATGCCAAAAACCTAGCACAGTAAATGTTAAAAAGCATGCGTATATCACACCCCAGATCCCCCAATCTCTTTTTTCAACAGCAATGGGGCTGTAAAAATAATCAGCAAACCAGGTGGACAAAGATATGTGCCACTTCCGCCAAAATTCTGTTACTGATTTTGCAAATAATGGCCGGTTAAAATTGGGAATTAATTCAAAGCCGAGCATTCTGGAGAAGCCAAGTGCCATATCAGTGTACCCTGAGAAATCGGCATATAGCTGTAACGCATAGCATATTGATGCAAAAAGCAGGCTAATGCCAGAGTGGTGTTCATAATGATTATAAACAGCATTTACATAAATAGAAAGCCTGTCTGCAATCACAATTTTCTTGAAAAGCCCCCAAAGCATTTGTCTTGCGCCAGAAACAAAATTTTCATAAATGAATCGTTTAGGGGTTTTTAATTGTGGCAGAAAATTATGTGCTCTTTCGACAGGCCCGGCAATAATTTTAGGGAAGAATAACAGGTATGTTGCAAAATATCCAAAGTTCCTTTCAGCTTTTTCATTGCCCCTTTTTATTTCGATGAGATAACCAATTGCCTGGAAGTTGATGTATGAAATTCCAAGAGGTGCGGCAATATCAACTAAGAAGTTATTCTTCAAATTATTTTTTGAGATAAAATTGAATAAATCAGTAAATGCAGACGTGAAAAAGTTAGCGTATTTGAAAAAAACTAAAACGGAGACAAATAAAGTAACGCTTACAATAAAAAGTTTCTTTTTTCTTAGTTCTAAATCTGCTTTTTCAATTTCTATTCCTGCGAAATAGCTAATAACAGTTATTAGTAATGGAACAAAAAGAAATATTGGTTTGGCGTAAGCATAGAAAAAAGTACTTGCTAACAATATACATAACCAACGATATTTTGCCGGGGTAAGATAATACACTACAAAAACTACGGTAAAGAAAATAAAAAAATTTAGTGAGTTAAATATCATAATCGTATAGATTTTATTAGTTGGGGTAATTAATCTTGTAATTGTTTACATTGCTTTTAGTGTATTAAAATGGTCACTTTCCTGATTTAATTATGGAATCAATAATAATATTGGTGAGAATTTTTGAGCCGGTTTTATTTACATGAACCGTATCATCATATAGCCTTGAATCATTCAGTTCAGTAACTCCTTTTGATAAATCAAAAAATGGAATATTGTTTTTAGCAGCAGCCTCTTTTGCAATTTGCAGAGAAGCATCAGTACCTGTGTAAGTGAAATAATATGGCGAAACCGTAAAATATAATTTAATATGATGTTTCTTACATTGATCAATAAATAAGTCAAAGTATTTCAATTTTACACTATCAATATCATAAGGTTCAGAAAAGTCCACTAATTTTTTCGATTCATTTAGTGACCCTTTCAATGGCACATAGCCTTTAATATCTTCATCTGGCTTATTGCTGATATTAGCAATGAATATTTTTAAAATGGAAGAATTATATGGATAGGCTTGAGAAAGTAGTTTTAACCTTTCGTATGGGCTCCTTAGCAAAATTATTTCTCTCATTTCAGGATGGTCTTGATATAAAGGAAGCAAGCACGAAAGCCTTTCAAAAGATGCTGAATATTTTAGAAACATTTTTCTTTCGCATTCTAATAAAACAATTTTTGGGTGGTATCTTTTTAAAATTCCCTGCATAATTACATATTGGTATAAAAAGGATTGCCCGTCCCGCCCCACATTGTAGCAACTTAAATTAAGCCGCTGTTCAAAATATACAGGATTGTATTGCTGTTGCACCCTTGATGCACCCAACAAAATCATTTCTGCTTTTGTATCTTCCACTGAATACCTTGTTCTGTATTCCCAACCACTCTTCTGCTTTTTATACAAGTGGTGAAAAACTTTGCCAGTAGCAAAGTCAGTCAGAAAAACCAATAATATAAATGCTGCTATGTTTGTAAAATTGAAAAGCTGCCTATTTTTTTCATTTTTTAGAATTATATTCTTCATAAAACTATTAGTATTAGTAGTGAAACAATTTCATTATAATAAGTGCCGGCCGAAATAATCATTTCAAATAAAAAATAATATTCTAATTCAACTTTTTTTCATTTTTTCTTTTCATTTTATATTATAAGGATAAACTCAAATTGTAATTACTATTTGCCGAATATGTGGTGAATTAATATTTATAAACTAAGCGTTTACCAACCAGTTAACCTTGTTGATTAATTTAAAAAAGTGAATTTTAATCGTGTTCAATTCTAAAAACTGTTATCTCTGTATTCGATTTACTTAAGCTTATTAATTCATAGATTTTATGACATTGACTGTAATTGAGAAATACATTTTTATGAACAGCCGTTATGTAAATGATATATAAATTATTTTTTTGAAAACCTTGATAATGGATGATATTTTTTAACACGTCTTTCATAGTTTTCTCCCCGAAGGGATTGAACATATAAATAACGTTGGTGCCAGAAGGAATTGTATATTTGGATGCATCTGCGTAGTAAATGCTGAAGGGCACTTTATTTCCCATAGCATGCATTTGTTTGCAGTTAAAAATTGCCTGTTGCACAGATGTTTCATCTAACTCGATCCCAATAACACTTTTAAATCTTAGTTGCATTGCCAGATTTAGGACTTTACCATCGCCACAACCAATATCAAGCAAACATATTTCTGAAAAATCCAAATCAATATGGTTAAATGCCCTTTTGATGGCGAAGTAATTGGATGACTGATTTTTTTTGCAATCATTGTTTGTTGAATGCTCATTTGCAGTGAGGTGGCTTGTATTATTTTCAGGATAACGAAGCCCTAAGCTGTTAAATTTATATCTGTAATAGTACTCTGTTATTTTGTATTTACAGAAATTGAAAAAGCCAAACCGCTTTATTTCTGTTGCAATATTTTTGAATTTAGCTGCAAGCATTTTCTTGGTTTTTTAAGTATAATCTTATACTGATTGATCAGATACATCCAATCACTTATTTCTATTGATATTTACTAAAATATTTTTCAATATGTGATTGTGATGCCTGCACCCCAACCCATATCGCTATCATAGTGTGTAGATAAAGAAATATATTTGGTGGCTATGTATCTAAGTCCTGCCATGTATTCCTTATCTGTATTTATCATCCAGGCAAAACGAAGCCGTGGAGTGATGGCTATATCTTCCCTTGATAATTGAAAACGAAGTTTGCCATCGCCATCTATTCTAAAATCGGCAACTGTTAAAGTAGGTAATGTGTATGCAATACCTGCCACTACAGTACTACGATTATTTTTATTACTTGTCTGGCCAAACAAATTTTTTTCTTCGCTCCCAAAAATATTTTTGGTGCCGCCTTCCATTTTATAATGATAATCATATCCAACATAAGGATATAACCATTGCATTTTACCTAAGTATCTTCCTACCATTGTTTCACTTTCATAGCCATGCTCATCGTGATAGCCTAAATGCCACAGGGTATTTGCTTTCCATCTGGTGCCTGCAAACATCGCTTCGCCATCGCTTCCATTGCTTTCTATACCTACCCTGGCCATAAGGTGCATCTTTCTATCATCAGCAAATAGTTTGCGTTGTGCTAATTTGGGGTCAGGTATTTCAGGATTGGCTGGGCTGTTTTCATAACTGAATACCCTGCCCATACCACTCATCATGTGGTACAAAATATGGCAATGAAAAAACCAATCGCCGTTTTCGGTAGCTGCAAATTCTAAAGTATCAAGCTCCATTGGCATTATGTCAATAATATTTTTCAGGGGTGCAAATTCACCTTGTCCATTTAGCAATCTGAAATCGTGTCCGTGTAAGTGCATTGGGTGGCGCATCATAGAATTATTGTATAAAATAATTCGTACATTTTCGCCTTTTTTAATTAGGATTTTATCTGCTTCTGAAACTACCTTATTGTCTAAGCTCCACACATAGCGGTTCATATTTCCTGTAAGATTAAATTTCAATTCTTTAACTGGCCCTTCCCTTAAAGTTGTTTTTTCAGCAGCTTTTAACATGGTGTAGTTGAGGGTAACAATATCCGTTTCTTCTGGAGCCATATTCATCCCCGCCATACTATTGTTGTTGGGCATGTGCATGTTGTGAATATCATGTCCAGGTATGTTTTCCTTTTTTTGTTTATCCATATCCATACTTTTCATACTATCCGGTTTATTGTTCTGCATATTTTTCATTTCTTCCGTTTTCTTTTGCTTGCCGGTTTTTTCGTCGCCTGTTATTTCAGGATACATAACCTGGTTCATGTCCATTATCTGGTTACTCATTTGCATTCCATCCATAGGTAATAAATCGCCATTCATCGCCATCATGTCATTCATCATTTTCATCCCTGGAAAATATTTTAGCTTGGGTAATTTTGTTGCCGCAACTTTTTCTCCGCTACCCAACCATAATGATGCTGATTTAGTTCTGTCTTCGGGCGTAACTAAAAATTCGTAGCTTTTATTTTCAGGAATTGTTACCACTACATCGTATGTTTCGGATACGGCAATAATTAATCTGTCCACTTCTACAGGTTCTACATCATTACCATCAGTAGCTACAACAGTAATTTTTCCTCCTGAATAAGTGAGCCAAAAATATGAGGAAGCACCGCCGTTGGCAATACGCAACCTTACTTTATCTCCGGCTTTAAATTGCGGTTGTTTGCTTTCGCTTTTGCCATTAATAAAGAACTTGTCATAATACACATCACTTACATCCATGGGATTCATACGTTTCCATTCGTTGGTAAGTTTAACTTTTAAATAGCCTCCCTTAATGGCTTCGGAGAAGCTTTGAGTAGTACCTTTTTTTATAGCAAACCAATCGGTAGCATTGTGCAGGCTGCGATGAACTTCCTCCGGTTTCATATTTGTCCATTCACTTAGCACAATAGGAATCGTTGGTATATCCGATTCTTTTCTTTTATTCATAATGAAAGAACCGTACATACCAATTTGTTCCTGTAACTGTGTATGACTATGATACCAGTGTGTACCATGTTGAATGATCGGGAACTTGTATAAATGTGTTGCTCCGGCTTTAATAGGCATTTGGGTAAGATTGGGTACACCATCATATTGATTGGGCAGAAATAGTCCGTGCCAATGGAGGGAAGTTTCTTCATTCAACATGTTGTGTACATAAATCTCGGCTGTATCACCCTCTGTAAAAGTTAGTGTAGGCATAGGAATATTTCCATTAACTGCAATAGCATGTTTTGATTTACCTGCAAAATTTACTGTTGTATCGGTTATATATAAATCGTAACGAACAGTACGTGGCGGCACTGTACTTTCAATTAATTTATAATCCATGTTTCTATCAATAGGTTTATTATCCATCTTCATATTTCCCATATCATGCTTATACTTGGAAGAATCGTTAGCCATGGGCATATTCATATCCATTTCCCTTTTTGTATCAGGAACAACTTTTGGTTTTTCTTTTACCAACTTCATTCCGCATTTAGGGCAGTTACCGGGCTGGGTTGAATGAATTTCTGGATGCATTATACAGGTATAAGTTGTTGCTTGAGGCACAGCTTTGGGCATAGTGTCCATTTGCATATTTCCCATATCATTTTTTCGTTTTGCCGTGTCTTTTAGCATAAGCATATCCATTTCCCTTTTAGCTGGAGGAATTATTGCCTTTGCTTTTTCCTTAACCAATTTCATTCCACACTTAGGGCAATTGCCGGGCTTTGGCGAATGGATCTCCGGGTGCATTACACAGGCATAAAACATCGGCTGCGCTGGTTGTTTGTTTACTTTTTTTGATGTATCCATGCCAGGCATGTTCTTCATATCATGCTGTGCAAATGCAATTACATATCCGCAAAGCATAATGCCAAATAGAAATACTTTTTTCATCTTGTCTTTATTTTATTTTTTTACTTTTACTATACTTAGCCACAGGAAATTTTTATTCAACATCAAACCGTTGTTGCTGTAATTAATTTCAACCATTCCAAATGCAGTATTGAAATTATTAAGCGATTGAATTGTATTAAATTTTTTAGTACTGTTATTCCTTTACCGGATTTTAATTTTTTAATTCAAGACTATCCTTTATCGTATTCAACCAATTTATTAATATCATTTTACCTGGTGCAGACAACCTGGCATTTTTATGCATAAGGATATAAGATGCAATTGGCATTTCATCATCTTTTATTTGGTTTATTATTCCCTGCAATTTACTTTGTTGTTTACGGTTAGACAGTTCACCAAACTGGCTAAAGTTTAGCATGGCTTTACCTGCTTTAATATGATATGCCATTAACCAGGCGCCAGGTTGAATATGCGAATACCCCGGGTAGTTTGTGTTATTGCTATGGCAATCGTAGCATGAGGTTTTGAATAACCCCTGCACATTGTTTGGCACTGCATACAGTTTTGTAATATCGGTTGGTACAATCTGCCCGTTTGTGTTACGGGTAGGTTGTATAAACTGAATGACAATAAATATTACCAATAAAACCAACAATAATTTTTTGGTTCGTTTCATGGCTATATTATTTTAATTCTTCTTTTACTGTACCGCACGTGGGCATTTTTTTACCTAAATATGGATTAGCAATTTCTTTTGTGTCGCTTATCCAGTTTGCCCCTTTGCCATCATTGTACATGGGGCAATGGTCGTAATACAATTTCTGTCCGACACCGAATGTTTTTACCAATTGGTAAACATCTTTGCTCAACATATCAAAATGTTCTCTTTGGTGTTCAATTTTACCTGCATTCATTCCTATATGTTCCGCATGTTCTTTTGCGTCATCTTCTAGATCATTATAAATTTTTGTCTGTTCGGGAGTTAATGCAGCTTTATTAAAACTGGCAAACGAAGCTACCATCGAGTTTCCTGCGGTTGCTGCATCTTTGCTGTTGTCTTTTGCAAAGGCATTTTTCATTTGCAGGTAATTAGTCAAAATTTCTTTTATAAAAACTGTAGGTCCAGGTGTAGCCGTATTAGCCTGTTGTTTTTCAGTAACATCAGCCATTTTTTTGTCAACCTCTGCAGATGTAGGTTGTGTTGATTTGTTATCGGCAGATTTGTTGTCGGAGCTGTTGCAGGAAGCAAATGTGATTGCTGAAACTGCGATGATAATTAAACTCTTCATTTTAATTTGTTTTTATTGAATAATAAATATTGCAAACTGGTAAAGCTTCAAGCTGCAGGCAACTTGTGGCTATTCAAATAAATTGATTGTTACTTTAAGGTGTCGGTAATTTTACCACAGGTAAGCATCGCTTTACCGTAATAAGGGTTTTTGATGGCAGATTCGCTGCTTAACCAATACACCTTTTTCATTGGGCAATATTCCTGGTAAATAGGTTCGGCAGATAATTTAACCGCCTTTGCCAACTTATAAATATTATTGGATAATGAAGAGAAATGTTCTCTTTGGTGGTTAATATCTTTACTTTCAGAAATGTGTTTGGCATCAAAAGCCAGCTTTTCCTGCAAAGGCATAAATGCGTTCATATCGGTTTCTGATAATGCATTCATATCACCGCTATTGATGGCTTTTAAGAGCTCACCGGATTTAGCAGCTGCTATCGTGGCATCGCTGCTAACCCATGTATTTTTAACATCGTAGTAGGAGTTGAGTAATTGGGAAAGTGAAGTTATTTTTGTGTTATCCTGTGCAAAGGAATACTGAAGAGTTATAGTTGTAAAGAATACAACTATAAAAAATATCTTTTTCATTTTGTTTGATTTAATGTTTGAATAATAGAATAATTACAGGCATAACAATTAAGTCATGCAGAAATGCAAAACATTAAATCAAATCAAATTTGAAAACTCTGGATTAGTATGCGGATATCTGGAGGTGGAGGATGAAAAAAACGTACAATATGTTTCTGTGTAGAAGCTTGTGATTGTTTAAAAATCTCAATACCAAAGAAGCTGCTATGCATGGCTACAAATACAGGAGTATTAATAGCAGCATTACCGTTTTGGGTAAGGCTTTTATCTAACCTTTGAAATTTGATTACGCCATCATTACAGCAGCCACCTTTTTCTGAATCTTCTTTTGAATCGTGATGGTGCTTGGCAGCTTCATCATGGTGCTGGTGCTTTTTACCATCAACATGTTGATAAACTGTTGTTTCAGTAGCTTCATCTTCATCGTGATGATGTGTTGTGTTGAAGCCCATATCTTCACCCATAGCACAGGCGAAACCTATAACAGTATTCATTGAGAATACTATTAAAAGTAATGCTGCTTTAAGTTGTATGGATAAATTTTTTATCATTTAATCTATTATAAAAATATAACAATTAATTGAAAAACAACAAATTACTGGTTGTAAAGTTATAAGAAGTTTTCGTTAAAAAGGTTATACAATCTTAAAAAATATTTATGAAATTATAGGATTAACAGGTTTTAATTATTCAATCATTTTATAGATGCTATTCATCTGCATCTAACTTCCATTTCCAATTAAGGATTTCCGGCATGTCTTCACCATGTATTTCAATGTATGCTTTATGGTCAATCAGTTTATTTTGCATATCCTGTCTAATGTAAGCAGCTGTTGATCCTAAACTGGCCACACGGTCAATTACATCACATACTAAATGGAACCTGTCCAAATCGTTTAACACTACCATATCGAAAGGTGTTGTAGTAGTGCCTTGTCCTTTGTAGCCACGTACATGCAATTGTGCATGATTGGTGCGCCGGATAAGTAAGACGATGGATAAGCAAAGGGAAACCATGAAATGCAAAAATGACTGGCTTACCCTTCGTCACTCTAAAGTTTCTGCTGAACTATACCTACCGGCGATAAGCTGACGTCTTTTATGTCTTTTTTAGGATCAAAAGTTAAATAGGGATCTTTATAATCATTTTGCTTTAAAGAGTCGAATATATCTTTCAAAGAGGTTTTTGATAAATCATTTGAGATGAAAAATATAGATTTAACTTTATCAAAAAGCTTATTTTCCGCAAAGCCTAACAAAGCTCCTGCAATTGCTGATTCGGTCTTCAGTCCCTGAACTACTTCTGATTGCAAACTGATACTTTGTGCACCATTATTATTTTCCCTGAAATTTGTGCATTGTTCTCTGTAAAGCTCCTGATACGAACCAAAGACTTTTTCATTCGCTTCGCATTGTATCAACCGCTTCAAACAAAGCGTTAAGCATATTAGATCACAACCATCCCTGGGGAAACATCAAGTCTTCAAAGGCAGATGTTGAGCTAACGAACAGGATCAAAGATGGTGCGAAGATTATGGATATAAAATTATTTGACCACCTTATTATGTCAGCGGTGGGTGCAGTGTATTCAAGTTTTGCCGATGAAGGATTGATGTGATGAATTACTTGATGTCCAAGGGTGGGAACTAAAAATAAAAACGTAAAGAGCGAGTTACGTTTAAAGCTTCTGCCGATATTATAAAAAGTTTCAAGTGTTGGATTGGTACAGCCTAACCTGGCCTTCCTCTGTTTTGACGTATGATGAAATGTACGCCAAATATGTTTTGATTTTACATTTTTTGAATTAAATAACATCATAAATTGTAAAACAATCATTACGTCCGCATTAACTAATGTCGTTTAATGCTGGTTTTGCAACCATTTCTTAATCATGGCTTCATATAATTCCTGCGCCTGTATCATCCAGCTTAAGTCTTCCCGCTGACTGGCCAGGTGAAAATACCTGTCGGAAATATAGTTAGGCGGATCTGCAATAAAACGTGTTTCGCTGTAAACCGTTTGTAAGCCGGCCCAGGCATTGTGAAAATCAGTGAGCGCCTGCTGCACCCTTTCGATACCTGACCTCTGCTGCACTTTATCCCGGCTGTCAGCCTTCTGCAATGCGAGTAGTAAACTGGGCGTGGACATTTGAAAATTCAACAATGATTGCGAGAGTTTCCAGTAATACCGGTTTCTCCTGGCACTGTACTTGATATTATTTATTTTAGCGGCAAGCAAGGGATAATTGGTGCTCGCCACAAGCGACCTGTCGAGTCTGTCTTTATATTTTTTGCTCCATGTGCCGGGAGATTTCAAGTCAGGCAATTCAATTAGTTTTGTGGTATAATCAAACTGTGTATTCTCACGGCCTTCCAGCGGTTTCAACCAATGCTCTACCTGTTTCAAACTTTGCAATACATTGTCATCATCAAAAAAATTGCCCTTTTCATAAAATCCTTCATACCATAATTCAGAGCCTTGTCTTAACTCATTGGCAAATTTTTTGTAATCTGGCATAACAACACCAAACTCTCTTTGAAGCCACGCAGCATCAAATGCATCCAGCGCACGGCCTTTGGGCGACCAGCTGTATTCTGCCGCTGCAATAAAACCACGCCAGTAATTTTCCATATGTGGACTCTTATCATCCCAGGCCGTACACAGCATACCCGAAATGTTCTTGTCAGCTGCCAGTTCTACAAAGCTTTTAATGGCAATAATACCGGACGAGGCCATGCCTTTATCCCTTTCATCCTGCTGAAATAACATACCGCCTTCGGTATTGGTGGCAGTAGCAATCATTGCATTTAAGCCATGTTGTTTATACCAGTCCAGCGCCAGGATATTACCAGGTTGTTTTGCCATAGAATAATTCCAGCGCATGTATACGCAGTTGTTGGGAAAGTTTTTTTGCAGGCTGTCCAGTTTTGGAACACCTTTTTTCCAGGCTTCATTTGCCTGGGCTGCAGTTACTTCATCGTTCCAGGTGCTGGTGTATAAGCCGGCTTCCTGAAGTGGCATATCATCCCAAAAAATGGGGATGCGGTTATGTTCTTTTGCAAAAGCGCATACCCTCTTAAGCCAGTATAAATTCAGGCTCATCATGCCTTCTTTATCTGCAGTAGGTTTACAGCGCGGGCACAAGCCGATATTACCAATTTCGTCACCGCCAATGTGGAGATATTTACTACCGGGGGTGGCTTTTATAGCATCGCTATATAAATCAAACAACACTTTGTAGGTTCCTTCATCCATCGGGCAAAATGCCCAGTGACTAAAAGGTAACTCCCGGAGTAGTTTATATTGTTCATGTTTTAAAATGAAAGTGGCGTGACCCAAACCCTGCACCAGAGGTGTTATTTCAATAAATCTTTCCTTTGCATATTTTGTGAGGGCTGCCATTTCATCAATGCTGATAGCTTGCGGGGCACCAACCAGCGGCTGCAACTGGTAACGCAGCTTGTCTTCAAATTCAAAAACAACGGCATTGATTTTATACCTCGCCAGGCGGTCAATACTTTCGTAATAATAGCGCATATTATCCAGGTGATGCTTCACATCAAAATGTACTGCCCGGTATTTGAGCACGGGATAGTCTGTAATAATACATGCCGGCATAGGCTTACTAAAATCCCGCGCATCTTCCAGCAATTGCTCCAGTGACTGGCAGCCATAAAATATACCGGCTTCACTTTTTGCAATGATTTTTACACTGTCAGCTTGGATCGTCATAATATATCCTTCGTCTGAAGGCATAGAGGCCAGGTTTGGATCCAGCTGGATGGTAAGTGTGCCTTTGCCGGAGTTAATATATCCTGCAGGTAGTTGCGAAAGTTGATAGCCCATCACCGGTGCGTTCATTCTTCCCTTGATTGCAATTTGTTGCAACGAACCAAACGCAAGCCCAGACTGATTTAGCAGACGGACGCTCTTTGGCAATGGTAAAATTTTAAATGGTGATGGCAGCGAGTCCGGATAAGCAGATACGCTCAACACAAGTACAAAGCAGTATGCCAACAGGGAAAAGAAATATTTTTTCATGGTGTTTTTTTACAGGAGATGCACCACAAAAAGGGCGACTCTCAATGACTAAGGATGAAGGACCAAAAATAAGCATGCCATACAAATCTACAAACCGAAAGTTCTATTTGATTCGGAAAGTTTATCATAATCATCCTTTGGCAAATCAAAGATGGATTGATAATACGCTCAAATCCGGTCGCATGTTACCCTTAGTAGAAATACCGGCAATACGATCCCCTTCCACCAGGAATAAAAAGGAAATTATTGCCTGGCGGCAATGGCATCATTGGAACCGTATTGATAATCTAACAATAGTAAAACTTAAAAAAGGTAAACATTTACTCACTATAAAAACTATTACTAACGGCAACATGAATTATGATTATCTAAATTTCGCATTGGTAAAATAAATTAAAGCAGCCCGGCACTGTAAAAGTTAGTATTTAAAAATGATTTTGTACATAAGTTGAATGTTTCATGCAGTCAAAAGGCTGTCCGCATTTTTCAATTCTGGTTTAGATTGATTCGTGAAATGTTTCGCCGATAATATGTAATAATGTAAGGGCGTATATTTCCTTACTTTCAACTAAACTTTATAATCAATAAATAATTCGTTCCTTAAGTGGTAATAGAAAGTTATAAATTCAAAATAATGCAAACCTCTAAGGCTATCTTATCATATTTTGATTTCAGTAATTTTCCTAATTCATTTATATCCCGCAATATGCTTCTTAATTCAACTGGGTTTATTTGGATGTTTTATATTTGAAAAAATTAATACTAAAAGTTCTTTGGTGGAGAGGGGTTTGCAGTGGCTGCAACGGTAACAAGCTTAATTTTATCAAAATTTGCAGCTGTTGGCTCAACGTCAACAATATAAATTTGATAATAAATATGTTTCAATTGTTTCGGCAGAGGATCATTAGGATCAAAGGGATTAAATAAAACATATTTTACCTTGTTTGGATCTATAGGTTTAAGAGCAGTCTGAATGGATTTTACATCCTGTTGACTGAGTATAACATCACCAAAATAGGTTCCCACACCATACGTGAAAGAAAGACTTGCAATGCCTTTGAGTAATCTGATATTAGGAGTATCTGTGAATTGTTTTGGACTGTTTTTAGCGCTCCATCCATGCAATGTCAGCGTATCTGCTTGCCCGAAAGTAAAGGACAAAACCACCTTCTCATTAGATTCCAGTTTCACAAATAAAGAATCAGCCACCCATAACATATCCAATTTTCCACTTGGTGATGCAGGCATTGCCTGCATTGCAACTGCCTGGGCAGGCGATGTTGTATTGCTGCTATCATTTGCTGCTTTCTTGTCACTACTTTTATCTGAGGCGCCGTTATTACAGGAAGCCATTACAATAATAATTGTGAAAAAAAGTATAGAAGGAATCTTTAAAAAAGATTGCTTTTTCATGGTTTTTTTTTAAGGTTATTCAACAAAAATTGTTTTGAAAGACCAGATTAGAAAGATAATGTGTAATTTTCTAATTGCATAATTTATTGAGCAGTATATTTTAGTAGTTACTGCTTTCTTTATTTGGGGGTTATGATTTTGTCTCCCTTCATTGAAAAATTAAATAATGGGCAAAGTATTACAATTTGTACTTGACTTGTCGGAGATATGGGCATTGCTTATACCGTTGATTGTTTTATTATTTCAGCGTAAGCAACCCATTTCATTAAAACCGGTAATCATTTATATATGGCTTGCGCTATTGCTAAATGTTGTCATTGATGGAATTATGGCTTTTAAGAACTATTTTCCAGGCTGGCTTCATAGCAATAATCCCTTTTATAATGTACATTCCATTATCAGGTTTATCTGTTTCAGTATTTTTTTTATACAACTGCCGCAGGCTTCTTTTTTCAGGTTAAAAAAATTGCTGGCCATAGTGTCGGCGGTATTCATCATTATTAACTTTGGGTTTTCTGAAAACTTTTTAAATCCTGATCACCTTAGCGGAAATTTATTGGCAGCAGAAGCTTATTTTTTATTAATTTATTGCATGCAATATTATTTGTCGGTATTAAGAGACGATAGCAATGACCTATCAGATGGCCCGGATTTTTGGATAGTTACCGGGTTAAGTATTTATGTTGTGATCAATTTTTTTGTGTTTTTATTTTACGTTCCTATGCTTGACACAAACCCAATGCTGGCAGACAATATGTGGAATGTACATAATATTGTTTTTATCATTTTTTGCATCTTTATAACCAAAGCTTTGTATGGCCCTTTTAGAAATAAGTATACAGTATAGAGTTATTATTGGTATTTCTGCAATGGTATTGCTCTTTAGCAGTTTCCTTATTGCTTTTATTACCAACCAGCGCAAAAAATTACAATATCATAAAGACCTACAAGCTATTCACGAGCAGCAGCAACAAGACCTGGTGCAGCAAAATACTTTATTAGAGCAGCGTGTTATGGAAAGAACAGCTCAATTGCTGGAACAAAAGGAAACATTGCAAAGTACTTTAACAGACCTTCAAGCCAGCCAACTGCAGTTGATACAGCAGGAGAAGATGGCTTCCCTCGGTCAACTTACTGCAGGTATTGCTCATGAGATTCAAAACCCGCTGAATTTTGTAAATAATTTTTCAGAAATAAATGCCGACCTTTTAACAGAAATAAAAGAATTACTTGCTGACGAAATATTACCTGATAGGCTTACGCAAAATATTGACCCCATTGTTAAGGACCTGACTGATAATTTTCAAAAAATATTGCATCATGGAAAGCGTGCGGACAGCATTGTAAAAAACATGCTTCAGCATTCGCAAAGCCACAATGGTGAAATGGGGCTTACTGATATTAATGCCTTAGCTGACGAATATTTAAAGTTGAGCTATCATGGCTTTAGGGCAAAATATAAATTGTTCAACTGTATTATTCAAACTTCGTTTGACGAAAGCATTGAGCGCATCAATATAATTCCACAGGATATCGGGCGCATCCTTATCAATTTATTCAACAATGCTTTTTATTCGATTAATGAAAAAAAGAAAGCGCCCCAACACCCTGCAGGGGGAGTTGCTTACGAACCAACTGTTTCTGTAACTACAAAAAGGATAATCGACCATTCAAAGGATGGTAGTGTTGAGATAACCATTGCAGATAATGGTATTGGCATTCCACAAAAATTTATTGACAAAATATACCAGCCCTTTTTTACTACAAAGCCAACCGGTGAAGGAACAGGCCTTGGCTTATCATTGTGTTACGATATTATTAGGGCCCACCAGGGAGAACTGCATGTTGAATCCATTGAAGGTGAATTTGCAAAATTCACTATTTACCTGCCTTATTAAAACTTCAAAATTAGCATATCCTTATGCCGCTTTAATGATAAATAAAAACTATTTTTTAGCAGCCTGAAAATACCTTTCTTCAATTATTTTTTTATGATGGTAAAAATGCCCCAATGTAATAAACCCTATACTGACAACACTTGTATCATTATTATTAGCAGAACCAATCCTTGATAATTCTTCTTCAGAGAAACTTTTAAACAATAATTCTGTTGCGGTACGAACCGCTAAAAATTCATCTGCCAGGCTTTTCCATGTTCTTTCATTGGCATGTGTGTTGGCGGCATAACTGTTTTCATCAAAACCGGGTAATGAAAAGGTTTCTTTTCTTGCAAAGCATAATGCCCGGTAACAAAAAATCCTTTCTGTGTCTGTAATATGTTGCAGCAAATCTTTCAAGGTCCATTTGCGGGGCGCATAGGCGTAGGTTGACTTTTGCTCGTCGATACTGTTAAGAAGATTTTTTACATGGCCTGCCTGTATTGTAAATCCTGTTAACAGGTCGTCAGCTTGCACCTGGTCGATATATTTTTGAAAATAAGGTGCATAGGTTGTTGGGGATGGCTTAGACATGGTTAATTTTTATACGTTATAAAAATAAGCTGTGTAAAAGTAAATATATTTTACACAAAGTACACAACAAAAACAAGGGACACAAAGCGATATTTTTTACATCAATTTTTTTGTGTCCTTTGTTATTCTTTGTAATCGTTGTGTGAAAACTAACCCTGTTTATTTTTTGTCATACTGGGTTTGGGTAGCACTTCTGTTTGCTTTCTTTCGCCCATTAAAGTAGCGGCTAATTTAATAGCTTCGTATGCATTTAACAAACCACCTGATACAGATAATTCCCTCAGTTTTGTTTTTTCTTTTGTACCAGGAATATTTACATCTGTGCCAGGATCAACTGCAGATTTTTCAATAATGTATTTTAATTGTTTGGCGCTTAGTTTAGGATAATATTCCAATAAAAATGCAGCAGTACCTGCTACTACAGGGCAAGCCATACTGGTACCGGATGCATGCCCGTATTTATTGCCGCCTGGTAAAGAAGAATATATTTGTACACCGGGTGCAAATACATCTACTTCCTGTTTGCCATAGTTGCTAAAGCTGGCGGTAATGCCGCCGTTTTTTGGGTCACCACTTGCCCCAACAGTTATCCAGTTACTGGCTCTTTTTCCGTTATCCAAATAAACAGGGCTTGGAAAATTGTCTGTACTGTCAACATTTTTAGCATCATTACCCGCTGCATGTACCAATAGCACCCCTTTACTTTCAGCATATTTCACTGCATCATCAACCCAGTTTTTTTCAGGCGAAAAGCTTTTACCAAAACTCATGCTAACAATCTGGGCGCCGTTATCAACAGCATAGCGAATGGCATTGGCAATGTCTTTATCGTGTTCGTCGCCATCGGGTACGGCACGTATCATCATAATACGTACATTATCAGCAATGCCATTTACACCGGTGTTATTATCCCTTACAGCTGCAATAATACCTGCACAATGTGTTCCGTGAAATGGAGTAGATGCCATCAAATCGCTGTTGCCATAATAGCGGTCGTTTATATCATTTTCATCATCCTGTACAATTTCTTTACGGTATTGTTTTGGGGCATTATCAGCTGCATCTGCTTTTGCTAATTCGCTCTGTAATTCACTTATAATTTGTTTATTAGTGATCTCATCGCTGCTATTTCCTTTGCACAATTGCAGCAAAAAACCTTTTGTTCTTTTTGCATCAGCATTGGTAGAGATATATTTTTCCAGGTCGTTACAATCGTATTCATTTTTAGCCAGTTCTTTCATGATAACCGAATCTCCTTTTATAAAACCTGGTAATACCTGTCTTAAAAAAGATATTTCTGCCGGGTCTACACCGCCAACAATTTCCTGCTTGGCTTTTTTATACATTTCCACTTCCATCTTTTGTGACGGCTGAAGCGCTGATTCATCCGGAATTTCTTCACCATACTTAGCTTTTAAATCATTGTAAACACGGGCAGCCTCATGACTATCTTCTTTTACATTACGCCCATCTTTTCCGCCAATAAAATTCCATCCATGTATATCATCAACATAGCCGTTTTTGTCATCATCAATTCCATTGCCCGGAATTTCTTTTGGGTTGATCCATAAAATGGGTTTCAAGTCTTCATGCAGAGTATCAATGCCGCTATCAATTACTGCAACAATTACCTGTTTGCTTTTTAATTTTTTATCCTTTACAAAAGCATATGCCTTATCAAGGCTTATACCATAATAACCAGTAGAAGCCTGGTCGAGCTGGTGCCAATTATTAGGGATTGTATCTTTAGTTTTTTGTGCAAATGCTGCTGCACTTATCAAAATAGCTATCGCAAAAAAGAATCTCTTCATTATTGAAAATTTATGGTTGTGCAATTTATCACAAATCAATTACATCAACTAAGGGTTTGTCAAAATAAGTGGTGTTTATAGCTAATATTAACAGGTTTTTATAAGGAAAGTAGCTGTACAAAAAAATGGGGGTCGAAATTAGTGGAGGGTTTAAGCTTTTTTTCGAAAAGGCCATAAACGGTACTGCCACTGCCACTCATGGCTGCATAGGATGCTCCCATCGTATATAATGTTTCTTTTATTTCTTTAATTAAGGGGTATTTATTAAACAAGGATGCCTCAAAATCGTTTGTTAATAATTGTTCCCATTCATTTACCGGTTGCGCTATTATATTTTTTAATGATACCGAAGAATGATTTATTTTTTGCATGCGTAGATAACCGAACGCTTCTGCCGTATTTACATGAATGCCCGGCTTAATCAACATAAGCTGATATGCTGAAAGATCCAGTTCTATTTTTTCCAGTATTTCGCCACGGCCGCTGGCAATACACGGCTCATTTAAAATAAAAAAAGGACAATCACTTCCTAATTGTAAAGAATAGTCAATAAGCTGTGTGGTTGACATGTTTAATTTAAACCAGTTATTTAAGAGCTGTAGTGTAAAAGCTGCATCGGAAGACCCGCCACCCAAACCAGCACCCATGGGTATCACTTTGTGCAGGTGGATTTTTACGGTGGGTAAATTTGGAAAATCTTTTTTTAGTAAATGATAAGCTTTGCTGCATAAGTTTGTTGCAGCATCCTCGCTGATGGTAAGGCCCGAACTGGTAAATTGTATTGCATCTGTATTACCCGATGGAATTATTTCCAGCGCATCTTTTAACGGAACAGGATAAAAAGCAGTTTCTATATTGTGGTATCCATCTTCCCTTTTATTAAGAATGTGCAGGCCAAGATTAATTTTGCAATTGGGAAAAACAACCATTTTATTTAATGGATAATTGATAAATAGTTAATTGACAATAAACTGTAGTAGTGACGAATAGTTAATTAAATAAGTAGACTCAGGCCTTTAGAATTATCCATTATCCATTAAAAAATTATCAATTAAAAATCACTTTCTTAGTTTTATTTCATCCCTGATTGCAATGGCCCTGATGTAATCTTCCTGTTCTAATACTTCGTTAAGAAGGGTATGCAATTCTTCTATAGATAATTTGCTAAGTTCATCCTGGCCGCCAGTTTCTGTAGTAACCGGTGCAGTGGATTTTTTTGCATCACTATCCATCAGTATACCGGCATTATCCAAAATATTATCGTAGGTATATATTGAACAGCCAAATCGCACCGCCAATGCGAGGGCATCAGAAGTGCGGGAGTCAATTTCAACGGTGTCGTTTTGGCTGCTGCAAACCAGCTTGCTGTAAAATATGCCTTCCTGCAAATCGTTTATCACTACCTCGTGTAACTCTACATTAAAGGCCATCATAAAATTTTTCATCAGGTCGTGTGTAAGCGGCCTGCTTGGGCTCATACGTTCAAGGGCTACTGCAATGGCCTGTGCCTCAAAACCACCTATTACTATCGGCAATCTGCGTAAGCCGTTTACTTCGCCCAATACTACTGCATAAGAGTGCGTTTGTGTAATGCTGTGCGAAAGGGCTACTATTTCTAATTCTATTTTCTTCATATTCTAATGCATCAAGGTGGAAGAAGTATATTGACTTCCAATGGCAAATATAAAAAACAAAAGTCTTTCAAACTCAATTGAAAGACTTTTAATAAATACTAAATATTTTTATGCCAACCCTTTCATCTTCTTCACGGCTTCAATAATCTTTGGCATCACTTCAAAAGCATCACCTACAATTCCATAATCTGCCGCTTTAAAGAAAGGTGCTTCAGGGTCTTTATTAATTACAACAATTGTTTTGCTTCTGTTTACACCAGCCAAATGCTGAATAGCACCGGAAATACCAATGGCAAAATAAAGATTGGGCGCAATGGCAAGGCCAGTTTGGCCAACATGCTCATGGTGTGGACGCCACCCAATATCTGCCACGGGGCGGCTACAGGCAGTAGCTGCGCCTAGCAATTTTGCGAGGTCTGTTACCAGTGCCCAGTTTTCAGGCCCCTTTAAACCACGGCCACCACTGATTACAATTTCAGCTTCACTTAAAGGCACTTCGCCAATAACTTTGTTAGTATTGGTTACGGCTACTTTTGCAGCATCCACGGTTGCAGCAAAAGCCGCAACTTCCGCAGTTCCTGTAGTTGTCGCAAAAGAAAATGAATTAGAGTTTAGTGAAATAATTTTAATGGCGGTATTAATGGCAACATTGGCGAAAGCCTTACCGCTGAATACATTCTTTTTTACAATAAAACCATTGCTGGTATCTGGTAATGCAACAGCGCCTGAAACGAGGCCCGCCTTTAACCGCACACTTAACCTTGGCGCAATGGCTTTACCATTAAAATTGTTTGAAAATATAATAACAGTTGCCCCTATGGCGATGGCAGCATCTGCAATAATTTTAGTAAACACCTGTGCGTCTACATGATTGAGTGCATCATTGTTTACAGTATGCACTTTTGTAATACCATATTGCCCAATAGCAGCAAGGTCATCATTAACGCTTCCCAATACAATTGCTTCTGCAGAAGTGGCTATTTGTTTTGCAATGGCAGAACCGTAACAGGCAGCTTCCAATGCCGATTTTTTAATATGGCCATCAGCCTGGTCTAAAAAAATTAAAACGCTCATAATATTTAATTGATAATTAAAAATTAATAATTCAGTCAACTCGTTGTTTACTGTCTTTCTTAAATCACCTTCGCTTCTTCATGCAGTAACCTTACCAGCTCTTCAGGATTATCCGGGCTTACTAATTTAACACCCGCTTTTGCAGGAGGTAAATCAAAAGAAGCAATAGATGTGAAAGCATCAACAGCAGAAGGTTCCACCACTTTTAAAGGTTTGCTTCTTGCACCCATAATTCCTTTCATGTTGGGGATGCGTTGTTCTGCCATTCCTTTTTGGCAACTCACCACAACGGGTAGTTGCACGGCATCTGTTTCTTCACCACCCTCAATTTCCCTAATGATTTCAGCGCCTGT
>JAYTTI010000072.1:0-1974 GCA_043745405.1 Ferruginibacter sp.
ACAAATTATTTGCAACAGCTAATAGAAGGATAATCGGAACTATTAACCGGGCTATCCTAAGCAGGTGTTTGTTTCTCATGACAATCGTTAAGTTTAAAATTTTTTTTAATGGCATGATAAAACTACTGTTAAAAAAAGCTGTAAATATTCTATAATCTTATTAATGTGTATACTTTTTTAACATATATCTGTTACCATACAAATTTTTATCTGAAGGAAATATCACGCCTAATAACCTGTGCGGTTTTCAATAATAACAAGGAATAAAAAAATGTAGAGAGAGGAGAAATTTTTAATGGTAAAATTGCTTATAATAAAGACGAAGTGCTGCCAGACAAAAACCTGTTTTTATATTCTTTAGGGATAACTCCAACTATTTTTTTAAAATGCCTGTAATAATTAGAAAGGTTATCAAATCCGCTTAAGTAACAAATCTCCGAAATATTATAGTTGTCTTCCATTAATAACCTACAGGCGTGGCTGATCCTGATTTCAGTGACATACTGCGAAAAAGTTTTTCGGGTATGGTGCTTAAAGTAACGTGAAAAGGATGCAATACTCATATTTAACCGGGATGCAATTTCTTTTATATAAATTTCATCAGTATGATTTTCCATGATGAATTGCAATACAATATTAATTTTATCGGTATCCTTACTGTTGCTGGCAGTAAAGCCGCTGGACAGGATAAATTTAAGATCCCTGCTGGATGAAAGATATATAAGTATATCAAGCAAGCCCAGTAACCGCCGTGCCGGGGCTGCCTCTTTCATCTCAATCAATTTTTGCTTTACATATTGATTGGCTTTTCCATTGATGTCAAATCCAAGCGATGATCTGTCAAGCAAGCGCCTTACCAATTTCATTTCTGGTAAATCAAAAAAATATTTACCAGGAAAGTCATCTGTAAAATGTATAAAGATAGATTTTGAAAAAAGTTTTTTATCCCTGTAGTAGGCATCGCTGTTTCTGTAAAGATGGGGTATGTTAGGACCAATCAAAGCAAGATTACCATCTTTAAAATGGCTTACATGATCGCCAATAAATCTCGTGCCTTCTGCTTTATCAATTAAAACAAGCTCGTACTCTTTATGAAAATGCCAGGGTTTATCAAAATAATTACATTCCCAGCCCATATATAAGAATGAACACTCTGCAGACAAGGGAAGCTTATGAAACTGTGGCCTCATAAATATTTAAAAAGATTAGTTATTTAAAAATTAAATGTAAAAAAAATTGAAGGATTTAGAAGCTGTTTGAATTAATTAAAATAGCATAATCAAGATGGCCAAAGGTATGCCGTTGAACCGACTACGATGCAACGATGATGCTTTTAAATACAAAAGAAGGTGATGAGTTTTTCAAAAGCTTCACTCTCTGCTTCTTTAAAATACTTATAAAGGTTGCCTGAAGAACTTTAAAACCTCCAACTTATCAAAGGGTTATGCTGTATTTTCTTTCTTAATTTCTTTTGAGATAGTCTCCCAAAAAAACCACTGAAAAGCAAATTAAAAAATGTAGATAAAAGACGTCTTTTACTTTCTATTTCCAACAAATTAAATTAAAAATCAAGTATGATACTGAAAATGTTCTATAATCATTTGTTAGGCTTTGTGGACAACCCTGGAGACAACCAAATGGTTAAACATAAAAAAAGCGGCGATTTTACGCCGCTTTTCAAGAAAGTCGTGGGCCCACCTGGGCTCGAACCAGGGACCACCTGATTATGAGTCAGGTGCTCTAACCAACTGAGCTATAGGCCCTGTTATATTTTTTGTATAACGGTTGGCAAAAGTAAGTAAAAACGCCTATTCAAAGCAAGCATGTTGTAAAACAATTTTTAAGCAATGATTTTTAAGTCAATTTGTGAAAGAAAATTAAATAGCTTTTTTGAATTACTTAAATTGCATTTATTTACTCGCTGTTTAAACGATTTGCCATTATGATAAGTTTGCATGATATTAAAGCCTTGCA
>JAYTTI010000073.1:0-7152 GCA_043745405.1 Ferruginibacter sp.
TCATCAGATTCTGATTTATTTTTATCTGCTATTTTCTTTTCAGCTTCTGCTTTTTCTTTTTCTGCCTTGGCAACCAATAATTGCTGAGAAACATCTGAAAGGTCCGGATTATCTGCCTCAGATAAATAATTAGCAAGCAGATTGCTTAAACTATCACTGGGATTGGTTTTATTATCCTTAGCTTCAATTGCTTCTTCTTCGCTTCCTCCTTCTTCAAATTCCACTTCATCACTTTCCCCTTCATCCTCTTTTTTAGTTTTATCTTTTACTTTATACTTAATAATTGGGTTGCCTTTTTTATCCAACCTAATTTTACCCTTGGCATCAAGCATTACTATGGGTTTTATCTTTTCTACTTTGGTTTCAAAAGTAGCTTCCCCTTTATCGTCCAGTACAGGTTTCCCTTTATCATCTAATACCGGTGTTTTTACAGTTTTAAGCGTGGTGTTTACCATAATGGGATCACCCGCTGCGTTTAATAAGGGTTTACCCGATTTATCCTTCGCAACACTGCTGGTAGTTTTGGTTGCTGTGGTGGCTTCAATGGGTTTTCCTTTTTTATCAACCAAGGTTTTTCCCGATTTATCTTTGATGGCTGTTGCCAACGTTTTCTCGGTTGTTTGAGACACCAGTGGTTTCCCTTTTTTGGTAGTCAAAGGTTTACCCGATTTATCTACAATGGGTGCAGAGGTAATTTTAGGTGCCACTTTAACAAGGGATGTAGTTTTTGCTTTTTTAGCCGCTTTAGCAGGTGGCGCTTTTGCAGCGGCATCCGCTAAACGGGAAGCCCGTGATTTTTGACTGCCTTTTGTGAGTGGTGTAATTTTATTTTTATCACTTTTATCATCAACGCCTGTTGAGAAGAACTGTGCGTTTCCACTGATTGAAAACTCATCAACGCCCCAGGTTTTATTAAATACAATTTCAATACCCCCCCAACCAGAAATTAGTGTTTTGTCAACCAAGGAAAGGAAAATTCCTGCTCTCACTCTTAAAAATGAATTTTCGTTGGGTACATAGGAAACACCTGAAAGGGTAACCGGATGTTCACTATCAGGTGCAATAGGATCCATTTTATATGTAGCACCGCCACTGAATCCCTGAATTTCAATGATATTGAAAAGTTTGATTTTTAACCCTTTCACATAGGCATCAACGTTCCAGTATTTAAAAGGGGTACCATCACTACTATTCTTAGTGCCGAACATTGCTCCCGCCCCTATTTCAATGGTAGATACTTTGAGTTTTACGATACCGTTGAACCCTTTACCATAAATAGAATCATTCATGAAATCGAGTGAACCCTTAAAGGATACTTTCCCGAATTCAGCATTGATCTTAACCTGTGTAAGCTTATAGGAATCGTAGGTCCATTCCCGTTTTACAGTATCATACCTGCTGTAAATATCGAAGCCCGTACCTCCGCCAATTTTCCCATCCATCAACTGAACATTGGCATCAAAATGCAGGCAGCCATATTCTGCATTGGCATCATTGGTAACTGGCCTTTTATTTTGATATTCTACGCTAACATCAGCACTGAACCCGCCAATTTGCAGTTGTGTGGCAGTTCCAAGCGATTTAACAGAAATAAAAGGCTTTTCGGTTTGCAATACCAATTCTTCAAACTTGGCATCATCTATACCAAAACTATATTTACCTTTTTTTGCATCTTCAGGAGGTGCTACGGGTTCATTTTTGTTGCCGTTAAAGTGAAAGTTAAATTTTCCGGATAGGCTAACTTTTGGAATTAATACATTCCCTTTCAACACTAGAGAAAGTTCAAAACTAGGGTCTACCAATAGATACCCTTTCCACATATCTGCTTTAATCGCATTAATCTCACCATGACTTACATTGAAAGTGCCATCATCATTAAATACTGCTGTATAACCGATACCAGCCTTATCGCTTTTTTTATCTTCTACCGGTAGAATAAGTTTGCCGGAAAAACCCCCATCAACGATGGTATTTTTAAAGACATAAATATTAAATTTCTCAACACTGATGGGCCAGCCATTGGCACTTCCGCTTTTGATATCTAGCAAGTTAGTTCCTGAAATTTTTACAGTAAACCCATTATCATCGATAACTCCAAATGTGCCGCTAACTTTTGCTTTGCTTGAGGATTTGGATCCATAAAAATATTGCGGAATATAGGCATCTATCCCTGTGATGCTTAAACCCCTCCAGGTATTCGGCAAAACACTTTGTACTTTCTGGATATGACTTTTAATTGGATCGTCGGTTGGGTTTCTATCATCAGAAAAATCGAGTGTTGCTGTAGTAATAGAGAAAATATATCCTGGCACAGTTTTAACCGAAAACGAACCGGAAAATTTCAAATTCGCAGCTAATAAATCGCCCCATTTTGTGATAGTAGTCTCAATAGGAGCAGAAACAGCCGCCGCAGGTGTAATGGGTATAAATGTTTTTGGATCAACTGATGCATATTTGTTACTGAGTAAAACATTACCCTTGATACCCATTTCCGTAAAACCGGTACAGTCAAATTTAAAATAGGTAGCCGAGCCGGTTGAACCGGTTGTGCCCGGCGTAATTCCATTTAATGACAAACTCCATTGATCACCGGCAGAAATCCCATCATTACCCACCAGAAATAATTTTCCGTCGGATATAATCCCTCCGCCTCTGGCCAAGGTAACAAAACCGGCAAAATAAAGGGTTTTAGTAGACTCCGTTGCCGTTTTTTGAGGTAAAATACTTCTTGCAAAAACCCTGGCAATTGCACCCGTTTTAATAAAATTAATACCTGCAAAGGCTATTTCATAAGTAGTACCACCTGATACCTTACGCATACCAAATGGTGCAGCCACACTCATGTTATCGGTTATGTTATCAATCCAGGAACCATTGGTTGCTATGGTTCTAAACGTATTCTCAATAGAATCCCGAACGGTTTTATCAGCGGCTGCGGCCATTTGATCATCAAGAAAAGTTTCTGATGATTGATTCAGATTATTTGAAATCCATTTTTGATCATTTGATAAAATAGGAACAATCTTATGTTTACGAATCCCATCTTCGAAGGGTGGCTTAATTCCATATTTTCCTTCATTGGCTATTGCTGTGCAAAAGCAAATCAGAAAAAATGGAACAAAAAATATTTTATTAATAATACTTCGCATTGATTATACTTTAAGAATATTAACTACTTATTTGATAAATTAACAGCACCTTCAATAATTTCATAATTTTTATTGACCTTAACCTGTGAAAAACTCACTTTCGTTTTAAATACATGATTGGCCAACCAAACATCAACCGTACCTGAGCCGGAAAACACACCACCTGCTCCACTAACGCCACTTTCCACTATTATGCTATAGTCACCTGCTTTAATTACGTCATTCTCTTTTAACGCCGACAACAGATCTGTTACGAAACTTTTAGCGGTTGGAATTTGGCCACAAACTGCTTTAATACTTTGGATTTGCGTTGTTGCTGCTGTAGTTGTTTTAGCTATCACAAGCGGATCGGGTGTTTTAAAACTTATGATATCCGATACAGCGATTACACCGCCATAACACCCACCCGTGATTCGAACTTCATAATTATTTTTAGATTGTAGCTGACCAATTGTAAACGTATTATTGGCAAGGTTAGTGATGGGTTTGTCTATCCAGTTCAATTGCCCTTGTTTTCTATAAGAAAGTGTGAATGTTTGGTTATCGGTAAAAGACATCCAGGATATTTTTGCAGTAGCCGTATCAGCAACATCTGCCTTTACCAGTGTTGGCTGTTTACATAGAGCGGTATAAATAAATGAGGCTGCATTGCTATACCCGTTATTGATAAAAGTGGTACTTGTAAACCCTCCATTATCAATAGGCTTAGCCTGTACACGCCAGGCATACGTTTTATTGGTTAATAAAGGTGGGTTCCTGGGACCATAATAATAGGTGGTTTGTAAAGTGCTGTCTGTAAAATATATATTCTTAGGGTTATAAAATGCAGTTAGCGGATCCTGCGTTGCAGTTAATAATTGCACTATCTGTAAAATATATTGCACACCGCTTGAAGCGGTAGCCTGCCGTGGCTGCCATTGAAATAACAGGTTTTGAATGCCCTGTTCAACCTGAATAGACCTATCAGCCGGCGTTGAAGTGGTTGGCGGGCTATTAACAGTATAGGTAACACTGTAATCTGCAATTTGACTGACCTGCCTTTTTGTAATAGCATCATATAATACAAAGCTAAAAACGATAGTAGACTGTGGAAATACAGCTTGAAATTGTTGTAATGTAATACCGGTTAAATTGGCAAAACTATACAAAGTAGAAAAATCCAGATTAGATATCCGGGTTGGCGAATTTCCTAATAAAGTGATGGGTGTTGCAAAAAGGCCGGGGTTTGTTTGAGCAGTAAAGGTGTTTGTCTTAATACTTACGCCCAGTAAAACATTTAATACAGATGCATTGGAAGATTTGTTGGTAATGGTAAGAAATATATTAGGTATGGTTGCTCCATTAACAAACTGAACAGATGAAGGATATGGCGGATAAATAACCGGCGTAATACTTACAGGGTAATTAATATTGCCCTGTGTATAGCCATTTATATACAGCATGAAAAATGCGATAATTAAAACAATTATTTTTTTACAGTTTATCATACTAAAAATTGTAATTATAAGTAAGGGAAAGTATCGCTGTAGTATTTGTTTCGGCAGGCAATAAGATACCGGACTTGGCCTGACCCTGGTAAAGACCATTCAGGTTAAATACATGCTTTTTTAAATAAATGTAAGTGGCGGTTGTTTTAAAATTAACCACATTTACCCTTAGATCATTTGCAACCGTATGTGTAGAATTGTAACCGGAGCCCATAGTTATTCCAAACGTTTTATTAAAAAATTTCTTTCCGAAATTAAAACTCACTCCATAACCGTTTGAGGTATTGTCTGGATTTCCCTGTACAACAGAAGTATAATTTAAACTGATGTTCCACTTAACTTCTTTTTTTGGATATACTGTAAAAAAGTTTGCAGAGGCATTGTGAAACTTAGAACCCTGTTCATCTAAAAAATAATCTCCCTGTTTTTGATCCCCTTTTTGATATGAATAGGTAGCATTGATGGCCCTGTTTTCTTCCGGTGTAGCTAATAATTGATAATTCACATTAACGTTGGCATTGGTATTCAGTTGCACCAATCTTAAGGAATCAAGGTAAAATGGCACCAGGTTATTTTGGGTGGCTATATTATTTAAGTTTTTAAAATTTGTAACATTTTTATTATTACTGAAAGACCCACTGAAGGATAATTTTTGTGTAGGTGTATAAGAAAGGTTAAATGAGGTTAATAGCCTTCCCGACTTTTGACTGAAAGTAGTATCATCTACTAAATCTTCTTGTATGCCGATCTGTGAATTCAGATTTAATTTGCCATGAAACATGGGCAATCCTATTGTGAAACCGGTGTTTTCGAATCCGTTGGTAGTATATAACGACCCCAATGTTTGATAGTTAAAATCTACTTTTTCATAATTCAAGCCAAGATTAACCCCGAGAATAGCATAGCCCATTTTAAAGTTCACCGCATTTTTATCTGAGGTAGTGCCATTACTGTGAATCAGTCCTGACGCACTTTTATTTCCGGTGTAAGCCACTGGAGAAGTGATATCATCTGTTAAAATACTTTTTGCAAACTCTCCTGAAATGTTTATTTTCTTTAATAAAGCTCCAGCAAACGTAAAACTGGAAACGAGGTTTTCTTTTGGCTGGATTACTTGTTCAACTGGGATATTGAGTGCAGATGTGGAATCATCTTTAGCATGAAATATATTTACGCCAACTGTAAAATCCTGAGCTTTATAACTGCCTGCAATACCCTTTCCAAATCTTGCAAACGTAGGCGGGGCATCAGGGTTTTGCATAAAATCGCCGCTACCTTTTAAAAATTTACCACCCAATACAAGCACTTTAAATTTCCCGGGGGCCAACTCAACACCTGCCCCGTTAAATTGGAAACCGTTTAGCGTATATGGCGAAAAAGTTAAAGCAATAGAACCGGCATGTAGTGTAATAAATTTATAATGTGGATGAATCGCTACTTTATTAAAGGGGATAGGTTGAAATCTGGTAGAAACCTGTGCATTAGAATAAGTAATCTCTATCGGTATATTAATTCCTTTATAAAAAAGGTTCAGGTTAGCACCAATAACATAATTAAAAGGATCAGCACCGCCACTATTCTGTGATGAATAATTATATTGCATGGAAGTATTGATACCCCCGGATAGCTTAAACGGATTTCCTTTTCCAAATAAGCTGAATGGATCGAATGTTTGTGCCAGTGTTTCTGAAAAGACCAACAACAAAAACGATGACATAAAGATATACTTACCCATGGTACTATATATTAAAAATGGTGGTTTTAGAGTTTAATAATTGTTCTAACCTCATACCCTTCTTTTGTTTGTACTACCAAAACATATGTTCTATTTGCAGGGGCCGATGAGATATCTACTTTTTCTGTAAACTTTACCGTTGTTGGCAATATATTTTTAGTATAAATTGATATGCCGGAACCATCATATATACGCAAAGAAGTTTTGCCAAGCTGGTTGAGTTCTATTCCTATATTCATGACACCTGTAGTTGGATTCGGGCCGATGGTAATGTTTCGTATGGCTATTGGAATGGCTGCTACAACATTCGATGAGTCATTCGTTGTAATTACAATTTTTGCCGTGTCTGAACTGCTGCATACATTGTATGATTTGTTTCTTAGGTAAACTAAATAGTTTCCTACAGAAGAAAACTTCATCATAACAACATTATCCGTATTCGAAACAACGTTTGCGGCTGCAGGCAGTACCCAGTTTTGCGACTGAGGTGCCTTGCTTGTTATATTAACCATAACCAGTGTCTGGTTAACAAATGCATGCCCTGAAACGCTTAACCTAGCTTTTATGGCAGTATCTGCCGTATTTTTTACGTTAATAGTGTCTGTTACAATACAGCCATTCGATAAAGTAATTTTCACAGTATATACATCAGCAGCAGAAATATTTACTGTGGAGGCAGTTGATGTAAAGCCTGTCTTTGCCGAAGTCCATAAATAGGTAGCTGATAAATTTGCCGAAGCCGGTACAATAAGCGAAGTTGCTTTACAAATTAATGTATCAT
>JAYTTI010000074.1:0-26566 GCA_043745405.1 Ferruginibacter sp.
GCTTGACCATATGCGCAATGAATATTTTTCCCATCCGTTGTATAAACCTTCCCAAAATAAATCATTTTCAATACTATACCCGTAATGTACCATCTTAAAGCTTTTTCCTCGCCCTGCCTTCAAAGTAATTGTATCGTAAAATGACAAATGCCGAAACACATTTTTAGATGGGGTCCATATTTTTTTTACAATAGTAAACACCTCTTTTTTGAAAGGAATTAAATGATATATTTTTTTAAAAATCTTTTTCACTTCCTGTAAAAAATAATAATTTTTTGTTATAGAAAAGAATTATACCAATCACTGTCAAATCAATAAGCACCTGTCCCCAGGCAAGATAAGTAATAGCATAATATTTTGAGGCAATATAATTTATACCAACAGCTACTGCAATACTCAGTAGTGACAGTTGAACCAGTATCTTTTTATTTTTAATGAAGACAATGTATTGCAAAAAAAGGTTAGCAATAGTCCACAAAAAAGTATTAACGGCTAAAATATAAAAATAAGATAAATAAGATAAATAGGAAGGACGCAGCAGGTAACTATACACTATAAAAGTTACTGCCCCTACAGCCAACATTGTTACAGCCATCGCAAGAAAATATTTGTAAAATAGAAATTTTACTTCGTTCCATTTATCCCCATCCACAAATCGACTGAACAAAACAGGTTGCAGATATTGCAATAATGATATAGCAACTATATACTGGATACCGGCAAATGTGGAAGCCACTCCATAATAGCCAGCCTGATCTTTTCCAAAAAAAGACATCACAAAAAATTTGTCAGAGCTATTAATAAAAAAAATAGCAGTTTGCAATACCATACCAGAAAGCCCGAAATGCAATTCACCCCGCAAAACCTTTGGCTCAATCCTGTTTACTAAAAATTGTTGCTTACCTATATAAATAAAAAATAATCCTGCTATAACCAAACCAGATAGTAAATAGGCCAAAGCCCTGCTATACCAGCTTTGATATATAAAAAGTATAAATAAGATTGAAAGACCAATTTCGGTTACCACTTTTACAATAGATACAACAGCAAACAACTTTACCTTGTTTTGATTACGCATCAAAATAGTAAAGGCCTCAAAACAAAAATTTAGAAAAAGACAGACAGGTACAAGCCAAAAAAATGCAGGCTGAAAATTAAACGCTTTAGCAAGCGGCACTTTACAAAGGAACAGAACGGGTATCAATAGAAGGCTTAGTGCAGCTGGAATAATAAGGCCTGTTGAAAACTTTTTTGCATATTCAACCTTAGGCAATTTGAAATAATCTACAGAAAAAGTGTATAAAACACCCATGGAAATAATTGGGGTTAAAAACACGATACAATTGCTGAATATATTGAGGATGCCGATATCTCCTGCACTTAATTTATTAACAAAAAAAGGTAATGCAGCAAATGAAATTAATTTGCTTAAAGAACCGGCAAAAGTATAAATGCCAACCTGTCTGGAAGAGGGTTTAAGTAGAATTGATTTTATTTTTTGTAACAAAATGAGTTCAATTTTTACCGGTTATTTTTATTGTGCTATAAAAATATTATTGATTATAAAAGACGATAATACCGGAATATTATTCACATTGAATTAATCATAAAAACACTAAATAATTTTTTTGATAAATTTTGCAGGTAAACCGCCCCACAATTCCTTAGCAGGTACATTAGTTTTAACAACGGCAGAAGCCGCAATAACTGCACCTGAACCAATAGTTACCCCTTTTAAAATAGTGGATTTAGATGCTAACCAAACATCTTCTTCAATGTAAATTGGAGCAGTTATAAATTTATCTTTTTTTCTATTTTCATTTACGCTATTAAAATCATGATTCTGATCTCTTATAACTACCATCTCTGCTATCAGACAGCCTTTTTTTATATTGATCATATTCTTGGCAGCAATTACACAGTTTCTTCCAATAAAAGAATCTCTAATAAATATTTTACCATTTGTATCTGCAACGATTTGTGTACCCTCCTTAATAGAACAATTAGAAATGTCAAGTGTTCCACCTTTCACACAAACAATAGCACAATTTTTTTCAACTGTAGTCTTGAAATCAATTTTAGCACCAGGATATAACATTTTTATTTTGATTACCCGGGATACACTGCACAATGATTTATATTTAAAAAAAAAAATCTTAAAGCAGTTGAAAAAAGCATAATAAGTTATGATTTATTTTTTGTTAAAATAAAAATGAGTATAAAAATTGAAGCCTGTAATAAGGGTACATTGTTTTCTGTCTAAAAAATTCAGATTAGCTACACAATCTTCATTAAATAATCCCCATATCCGCTTTTCTTCAATTTTTCAGCTTCTTTCATCAGCTGTTCTTTATTTATAAATCCCATTCGCCAGGCAATCTCTTCCGGGCAACCAATTTTTAAACCCTGCCTTTTCTCTATTACGCGTACATATTCACTGGCATCATTTAATGATTCAAAAGTGCCGGTATCCAACCAGGCAAATCCCCTGTCGAGTACACCTACTTTCAATTTTTTATTTTTTAGGTAAATCCTGTTTACATCGGTAATTTCATATTCGCCCCTTGGGCTGGCAGGAATATTTTTGGCAATATTTACAACTTCATTATCATAAAAATACAAACCAGGTACAGCATAATTGCTTTTTGGTTTTTCGGGCTTTTCTTCAATGCTGATTGCAGTTAAGGAATTGTCAAATTCTACTACACCATATCGTTCAGGATCTACTACCGGATAAGCAAATATTACTGCTCCATCAGGATCAGCCGAATCCTGTAACAACTTACTAAAACCACTACCATAAAAAATATTGTCTCCTAAAACAAGCGCCACACTATCGTTACCAATAAATTTTTCGCCTATAACAAAAGCCTGCGCCAGTCCATTCGGGATTTCCTGTTTTGCATAGGATATAGCACATCCCAATTGCGATCCATCACCTAATAAACGCATAAACTGAGCCTGATCATCGGGTGTTGTGATGATAAGGATTTCCCTGATACCTGCCAGCATTAAAGTACTAAGCGGGTAATAAATCATGGGTTTGTCGTAAATAGGCATTAATTGTTTACTGATGCCCTTTGTTATAGGGTACAGCCTTGTACCCGAACCACCTGCAAGAATAATTCCTTTCATATTGCCTTGTCTCCTAAAGGGAAACTGCTTTTTTATCGTTTTTCATATTGTTGCTGGTAATAATGCTGATAGTTTCCACTCGTAACGTGGTTAAGCCATTCTGTATTGCTCAGGTACCAGTCTATTGTTTTTGAAATGCCTTCTTCAAATTGAAGCGAAGGCAACCAGCCCAATTCATTTTTAAGTTTTGTCGCATCAATGGCATAGCGTAAATCGTGGCCAGCCCTGTCTTTTACATAAGTAATCAGTTTTTCTGATGCCCCTTTTTGACGGCTTAATTTTTCGTCCATCTGCTTGCATAATTCTTTCACCAGATCTATATTGGTCCATTCATTGTGTCCGCCAATATTGTAGGTTTCGCCAATTTTGCCTGTGTGAAAAATAACGTCAATCGCCCTTACATGATCTTCAACATATAGCCAATCCCGTATATTTTCGCCTTTGCCATAAATTGGTAAAAGTTTATTATTAATGATATTGTGTATGCAAAGCGGGATTAATTTTTCCGGAAAATGAAAAGGCCCATAGTTATTGCTGCAGTTTGAAATTTTAACCGGCAAATGATAAGTATGATAGAATGCCCTTACCAGATGATCTGAAGCTGCTTTGGATGCAGAATATGGGCTTCGGGGATCGTAAGCTGTTTCTTCTGTAAAAAAGCCTTCTGCTCCCAATGACCCGTACACTTCATCGGTTGAAATATGGTAGAATATCTTGTTGGTAAAATTAGTTTTCCAGCTTTCTTTAGCTATTTGCAGCAAAGCGCCTGTGCCTAAAACGTTTGTTGTTACAAATGCTAATGGATCTGTAATAGACCTGTCAACATGACTTTCAGCTGCACAGTGTAATACAGCAGTAAAAGAATGGTTATCAAATAAGTTTTTTAAAAAGGGTAGATCGGTTATATCGCCCTTTACAAATTGATAATTCGGTTGCTGCTCAATATCTTTTAAATTTTCAAGGTTACCTGCATAAGTAAGTTTATCCAGGTTTACAATTTTGTATTGCGGGTATTTGGTAACAAAAAGCCTGGTTAAATGTGAGCCAATAAAGCCGGCGCCGCCAGTAATTAAAATTGTATGCATGGGGTATATTATTAAAATTCTGTAAAAGTAGAAATAAAAATTTAAGTAAATACCAGTTAATATTACAAATAGCCAAGGTATTTGCGCATTTTACAATTAGTTTGCCTGTATAAATTGACGCTATAGTTTATTATAAACTACGAAGTAAATTACCTGCAGAAGATAATCAATGAATTAATCATTATTTAGCTTTGACGGTTTAGGGATTCGTTAGTTTTAGCTTTCCCTTTACATTTGCAATCTAAAATGAATTTTTGAACAAGTTAACATGATAGCAAATTTTAATAAACAGCCCATCAAGGAAATACACGGTAAAGAAAAACTGGTATATATTTTTGATGAAAAAAAGGGAGCCAATATAGACGGAGCTGTAGTAACTTCTTTTGGCGAGGAATGGTTGAAATTCAACAATTTTAAAGAAAAAGATATCAATCAATTTGGGGACGAATATTTTGATATTGCAGATGCGGCCATTTTAAATAAAAACGCCTATGTATTGGACATGGGATGCGGTAGTGGAAGATTTTCATGGTATCTGTCTTCAAGGGTAGGTTTTATTGAAGCAATGGATCCCAGCGAAGCAATCTGGGCAGCGGAAAAATTATTATGCGGCATTAACAATGTAAGGATGATCAACGCATCCGCTGACTCTATCCCTTTTAATAATAACACCTTTGATCTTGTAATCTCTATTGGTGTTTTACATCATATTCCAGACACTCAGATGGCCATGAAAAACTGTATTAGTAAGTTGAAGCAAGGGGGGCATTTTTTTGTTTATCTCTATTACAATCTTGATAACAGGGGCTTTGCATTCAGGCTTCTTTTTAAAGTTGTAAGCCTGACGAGGAAAATCATTTCTTCAATGCCCTCCAGCCTAAAAAAATTCATGTGTGATTTGCTTGCAGTTTTTATTTATGTACCGATAATTTTTGTCGGTAAAGCCCTGTATTATATAGGGTTAAAAAAAATGGCAAATAAATTACCTTTATCATATTATCAGGATAAGTCTTTTTTTATTATTAGAAATGATGCATTAGACAGGTTTGGAACCAGATTAGAGCATCGGTTTTCAAAAGCACAAATACAGGATATGATGGAAAGCTGCGGCCTGACTAATATCCGTTTTTCTACTAATAAACCTTATTGGCATGCGATTGGTAAAAGATATGATTTTACTATAAAAATTACATTTTTTATGTACTTTTTTAAAGTACATAAATATAATTAGTAAATTAATAATCGCTCCTGAAAATGGCCTTCGTTATGGTTAATTAAGAAAGAAATTTTTTAATTACAATAAATTTATTGTTTACTATTAAATTTCATCACAAACAGGTATCAATTTTTGTCAATATCTTTATTGGTATTAATTAACTGATTAACCATCAAAGTGCTGTTAGTTTTACAGCCGAATCAAATACTTTAAATGCTCACTTACTACGATGCAATATTGGCACCGCTCTATTTTATTTTAATACTTTTATTTTTAATATGGTGGAAGCGAAAGCATTACTTCAAAACGCCCATTGCAAAGTATATAATTCCTTGTTTTATATTAAAAAGTATTTGTTGTGTTTTTCTTGCATGTATATTTCATTTTTATTATGGCTATGGAGATATGTTTACTTACTTTAACGGATCACAGGACATTTGGCGTGCCACAAAAGAAAGCCCAATATTTGGCCTGGAGCTAATATTTAAACCCATTGAAAATTGTTCAATAGGAGCACAAAAATTTGCTGAACAATTGGGCAATCCGATTCATTCGTTACCCACTTTAGCTATATTTAGGATTGCAGGTTTTATAGGAATTTTTTGTTTCGGCACTTATTTACCTATCGCTTTATTCTTTTCTTTATTGGCTTTTATGGGCACCTGGAGAATTTTTCTGGTTTTTTACAAGCAATACCCTGAGTATCATAAGCCAATTGCTCTAGGCTGCCTGTTTGCTCCTTCAGCACTTTTATGGGGTACTAATATATTAAAGGACCCTGTTTGTATATATGCGCTTGGTCTTTGTGTTACAGGTTTATTCACCATTGTTAAAGGGCGGCTGAAACTGATCAATTTGGTTCAGCTTTTAATAGGATCAATTATACTGCTTGTTATTAAAGACTATATTTTTTATATTTTCCTTAGTGCTGTGCTGGTTAGTTTTTTAATCATGTACAAAAGCCGCCATCCAATTATTAAAATTGCCTTTCGTTTATTAACAATTTTGGGGTTAGTAATGTTTATTTTTTGGGCCAATAAAAATATTGAGTTTTTAGGAAATCTTATGTATACTAATTTTACAAAGTCGGCCCTAAATATACAAAATGCCCAAACTGCGCAAATAGACGAAGGCGCATCGGGCTATGTTTTAACCGGAATAAATGACTTTTCGGCCTGGGGTGTTTTTAAAACCTATCTGCAGTCTTTAAATGTTGCTCTATTCAGGCCATACATCTGGGAAGTTCGTAATCCGCTAATGCTCCTAAATGCCCTTGAGTCCTTCACTGTACTGCTATTTAGCATTTATTTATTAATAAAAACAAAATTAATAGGCTTTTTTGCTTTTGCAGTTCAAAAACCTGTTTTATTGTTTGCATTGATCTTTAGCCTGCTGCTTGCACCATTAGTGGGCTTTGTTTCTTTTAATTTTGGCACACTGCTTAGATATAAAATTCCTATGGTACCATTTTTTTATACATACCTGTTTTTATTATTTATACACACTAAAGCAAATAAAAACCAAGGACATGAATAGTTTCTAGCATTGACAATGTGCGTTTCTTAACGGGGACACCCATTTACACAACACTCATTTTATTAAAAGTATCTCAATTTTTTTAAGCAAGGGTTTTTCAATTTTCCTGTGAACAAAATCGCTTACGAGGCAAATAAAAAGCATGGACAAAACTAACTCTGTAAAAGCAATGGCAAGATTTTCAATTTTTAGGAAAGGGTGAATCAATCGTAAAAAAATGTTCATTACAAATGGGTGAATCAGGTATATTAAATAACTGGCATTGCCTAACCTGTAAAGCCATTTATATATTTTGGTATCTGTTCGCCAGGTATTTTCAGAGAATACAAAAAATGCCGTGATACACAAAGAAGGGATACCAAAAAACAACAACCGGTACCCTTCAATTTTATTGAGATCTGAATAAACCATTGCAAAAAAACTTACTATACTAATTACACCTAATAAAAACAGAACGGATTTTTGACTAAAATGTTCCCTATAATTAGTGTAAAACCAATATAGGGCAATCCCGAATATAAATTCAATCATTATAGGACTACCATAAAAAGAAAGGAAATAGTTTTTAGTGTAATTCATTATTTGCAGTAAACATATCGCTAATAACAACAGACAGGTGAACAACAGGATTTTTTTTACAGACCTGGTAAAGATTAAAAAAAAACCTAGTAACAGGTAAAAATACATTTCACAATTCAATGTCCAGCCTGAAGAAAGTATTGGCCCGGAAGTAAATTTAGAATAAGGAATAAATAATAATGATTTTGCAAAAGAAGGCCCGTCAACATATACATTGTGAAATAAATGGGGCCATTGTAGCCATAAAACAGAAATAAGTATGGTAACTATCCAGTACATTGGCACAATTTTTATAACCCGTTTCAAAAAAAAATCATGCCTGCTTTTATGTAAAACATACGACATTATAAAACCGCTAATTACAAAAAAAATATCCACTCCAAAAAGACCTACCTTACTATTGTAAAAATTGAAATGAAAATAGGCAACAAGTAAGGCTGCTATGGCCCTTAAAACTTGTAAATTTTTTATCATTGCCAAATATAACCACTTAAAAAGTTTATATAGAATTTTGCACTTATTTTTACGCTGTGGTGTTTAGAATTAGAAAATATATGTTTTACTTTTCTTTAAAATGGTAACTCATTTACAAAAAACGGCAAATAAAATTTCTAAAAACCAGCAATACCAGAAATAATTATCGTACATGAAAAAAAAAAAGATCTCTATATTTATCATATCCCTTTATGGCGGTGGCGCAGAGAGAGTGGTGTCTACTTTACTGAATTATCTTAAAGATGATTTTGATATCCACCTGGTATTGTTGCAACCTGTAATTGAATATGATATTCCGACTAACCAGAAGATTACCGTTATAGATAAATTCCCAACCGGCAACCAGCTGCTGAATGTTTTAAAAATACCTTTTTTAGCTTTTCGATATTGGCGTTTTTTGCGAAAAAATAATATTACCACAAGCTTTTCTTTCTTAAACAGGCCCAATTTTATAGCCGGATGTTTAAAAATATTTGGCTGGAAAGGCAAAGTAATTTTTAGTGAAAGAACCTTTACTTCAGAATATTATACTACTAAAACATTTGGGGAAAGGATTGGCCGTTTAATGGTAAGAAAATTATATCGTAATGCCGACATAATAGTATGCAATTCCAGATATATCGAGACCGACCTTAGAAATATCTTTAATGTGCAGACCAATTTTATCATCATATACAACCCAATTAACCTTGCCTTAGTAAAAGAAAAAATAAACCAAGGGGTACAACCAATCAGCAATTCACCCAAGCCTTTTACTTTTATAAGTATCGGGCGACTAAACCAGATAAAAAACCATTTAATGCTGATAAAAGCTGCTTCGCTTTTAACGGATGTTGATTTCAAAATACAAATTATAGGGAAGGGAGAATTAAAAGAAATGTTGGATAGTTATATCATTACTACTGGTTTGCAACAAAAGGTTACAATAATTGATTATACTGAAAACCCATTCAGTTATTTAACAAGGGCTGACTGTTTTGTGTTTACGTCAAACTTTGAAGGATTCCCTAATGTGCTTTTAGAAGCTTTGGCTTGTAACTTGCCAATTATTTCAACTGATTGTAAGGGTGGAATAAGGGAACTTTTAGCACCTTCAATACCATTCAATATACCTGCAGCAGCAAATGATATTTTTTATGGCGAACATGGTATTCTTGTGCCGGTTGGAAATGCTGAAATACTCGCTGAGGCTATGCGAAAACTCTATTTTGATACAGACTTACAACAAAATTATAAGACAAGGAGCTATAACAGGGCAACATTTTTTGACGTCTCTGTTATAATGAGTTCTTTTGAAGAATTACTAAAACAGGATTAAGTAAAATTATCATGTCTTTTATAGGTTAAATGCAGGGTTTGCCTGTTATAAAAATAGGAAACACCAAATCAATCTCTTAGGTACATTCATATAGCCGATATCTTTAAGATATTATAGTTAAGAACTTATAGTGGTAATAGATCTAATACTTTACGGGTTTTTAATTTGTGAAACTATCAAACTGTATCTTTGCGGAAATGATACACGATCCCGGGTTTGTATTGAATAAAAAAACTATCACTTACCGCTTACTTCTTCAAATGAGGTATGGAACTATATTTGCAAATATTTCTAAAGCTGAACAAATGCTAAACTATACACCAAAAATCAATTTTAAACAAGGGATCGCAAATTTTAAAAATTGATTGGAACGCAATGAAAAATATAGCCCTCATATCTAACACATCCTGGTACATATACAATTTTAGAAAAGGGTTACTTAAGAAATTAATAGCCGAAGGTTACACCATCTATGCCATTGCACCAAGAGACAAATTTGTATATGAGATAGAGGCCCTTGGCTGTACATTCGTAGAATTAAAACATATCAATAATCAAGGGAAAAACCCCATACAGGATATTTTACTGACCCTTGAACTACGTAAAATTTTAATAGCCAATCATATTCATTGCTGTCTTTTTTTTACGCCTAAAATAAATATTTATGGAAGTATTGCCATTAAATTTACCCGGATAAAAGCCATCGCTACTATTAACGGCCTGGGATTTGTATTTAATGACGATCAGCCTGGATGGCTCCAATTTACTGTTAGAAAATTATACCGCATTGCCTTTAAAAAATTAGATGCAGTTTTTTTTCAAAACGAAGAAGACAAGGCTTTTTTTATAAAAGCAAATATTATTAACGGGCATCAAACAATTTCTGTTGTACGTGGATCAGGAGTGAATGTAACTGAGTTCAACAATAAAGTTTCTTTTAGCGATTCTGATAAACTTGTTTTTCTTTTGTCGGCACGCCTGCTGAAAGAAAAGGGCTTGTATGAATACATTGAGGTTGCCAGGGAGTTAAAGAAAAAATTCAGTTCTGTTACTTTTGCTTTATTGGGCCCACCAGCCGATAACCCATCAGCAGTATCTTTAGATATTATAAAAGAGTTTCATAATCAGGGTATCATTGATTATTGGGGGGTGTCGGATAATATGAGCCTTACACTGAATAAAGCAGATATAATGGTTTTACCTTCTTATTACCGCGAAGGTGTACCCCGGGTTTTGATTGAGGGATTGTCAAAGGGATTACCCATCATTACTACCAACAATTTTGGATGCAGGGAAACGGTGGATGATTTGCAAAACGGTTACCTGGTACCAATAAAAGATCCGCTGTCTTTAAAATCAGCCATTGAAAGGATGATCACAATCCCGCCAGAAGAAAGATTAGCCATGGGTAAGTATAGCAGGCAAAAAGCCATTACTGAATTTGATGAATCGCTCAATCATCAGCAATATCTTGAAGCAATAAGAAAATTATTTGCTGGTTAACAGGCAGTAAATAAGCCCCTTTATATTATTCCATCCATTGGTTCCACCATAACTGAAACATTAAGATTAACCATAGTTTCGAACTGTCGTTAGTACTGTTTTTAAGATAACTGTCCCGGAAGTTTATTACTACATCTTCATTTAGGAGATTATGCTTTTGAAGGTTTCTCCTGCTAATAATATCCATTACCAACGGCTTTAGGTCGCCTTTCAGCCATTTGTTAATTGGAATACCAAAACCCATTTTTGGCCTGTTCATCATGTTAACAGGTAAATAACGGTGGGTTAATTTTTTTAATAAATATTTCTTGCAGCCCTTGTTATATTTTAAAGAAGAAGGCAACTGTGCTGCCCATTCCACAATTCGTTGGTCTAAAAATGGTTCCCTGCCTTCCAGACCCACGCTCATGGTTGCCCGATCAACTTTGGTTAAAATATCACCTTCCAGGTAGGTCTTGTAATCAGCAGCCAACACGGTATTGATAAAATCGCTTTTTAAAGGAATATTATATAAATCAATAAGGCGGTCTTTAAATTTTTCAGTATTGTTTAGCAATGCATTCACTTGTTTGTAAGTGAAATGACGGCTTAAACTATCACTTATATCTACATCTGTTTCAGATGATAAAATTTCGCCCATTTTAGCATATCGGGAATGATTCGCAGGTAACTTTTGTAATATTTTTGATGATCCATTTACTAAAAAAGAAGGGATGTATTGTTTTATTTTTTTGATCTTAAGCAATTGGTCATACCGCCCGTAACCTGCAAAAATTTCATCGCCCGCATCAGCAGAAAGAGCTACTGTAACCTGCTCTCTTGCAAACCTGCTGACAAGCATGGTTGGAATGGCAGAACTGTCACCAAAAGGCTCATCATAATAATAGGGCAATGTGGTAATTATTTCCTGTGCCTCTTTTATAGAACAATAATATTCATGGTGGTCAGTACCTAGGTATCCTGCAACTTCTTTGGCATATACAGCTTCATTATACTTATCTTCCTTAAAGCCAATGGTAAATGTTTTTATTTTATTCATACTGTTTTTTTGCAGTATGGCAGTAACCAGCGAACTATCGTATCCACCACTTAAAAATACACCTACCGGAACATCACTTACCATTCTGTACTCAAAAGCAGAACTTAATAATTTTTCAAGCTGGTCCGTTGCTTCCTTCTCACCAATTTTGATGATTGGTTTATTGTAATAATCCAGCACATTCCAATATTGGTGCAACTGCAATTGCTGGCTTTTAATATCAAGTATGGCATAATGTCCTGGAGATAGTTTATGGGTATTTTTAAAAATACAGTATGGTTCTTTTATATAACCATAGCTTAAATAGAGTGATACTGCTTTTGGGTCAATCTCTTTTTTAAAAACAGGATATTGATGAAAGGCCTTTAGCTCTGATGCAAATAGTAAGCATCCATCTGCAAAATAATAATAAAGTGGTTTTACCCCGGCCCTGTCCCTGCATAAAAATATTTTTTGTAACCGTTTATCGTATATGGCAAATGCAAACATGCCGATGAAGTGGTGCACGCATTCCATGCCATATTCCTGGTAGGCTTTTATGATAACTTCTGTATCTGAATTGGAAATAAATTGATATCCCCTGGTTTCAAGTCGACTCCTGATTTCTTTGAAATTATATATTTCTCCATTTAAAATGATGATTACCTGTTTGTCGTCGCTATACATAGGTTGATGTCCCAGCCGCGATAAATCCAGGATGGACAATCTACGGTGCCCTAATCCAATAATGGCCTTCGCGGTTTCAATAAAGGCAGTATCACCATCATCAGGACCACGATGGTTAAGGGAATTACATGCACTGGTAAGCTGTTGCCGGGTAATTTTTTTATTGAAATCTATAAATCCGCTGATACCGCACATAATTTTCAATTAAATTTTGCCTCAATATACCTCTAACAAAATCTTCTAACTTTAACTTTCAAAGCAATTAAGTAAAATTATAAGATTTCATGTTAGTGTATTTTATTTTTTGATTAAAAAATTTCTTTTAACAAAAGAAAATATGTTAACCTTTATAAATAGGCCGAAATTATTTAAAGCGAAATTAACCGTTAATTTTTAAAACCGTGTTTACAAAACATAATTGAATTTTAACTAGGTATAAGTGACAAAATAGAAGTTTTGCATTTTATTGCATGCCTCAATTAAAGGGTAATTGAAATTTTAAAAAGTATATTTGCAAAAAATTATAATAGCTGCAATGCTATGCACAACAGTTTTTTAATGTATACCTAATCACTGTATAACATTGCTAAAAAAATCAATACAAACCACTTCATTAAAAGCAAATATAATCGCCAACTTTGCGGGAAATGGCTGGTCTGCTTTAATAGGTCTTCTTTTTGTGCCAATATATCTTAAGTATATTGGGCCTGAAGGTTATGGGTTAATTGGAATTTTTTCAAGTTTGCAATTGGTACTATCCCTAATGGATGGTGGTTTAAGTACTACGTTAAATAGAGAAATGTCAAGGCTAAGTGTATTACCTGGCAAAGAGCAACAAATGCATAACCTTGTAAAAACATTGGGTACTGTATATTGGTTTATGGCTTTTGTAGCAGGGGTAATTGCACTAGGGTTATCTCCATTTTTAGCCAGGTATTGGGTACAACCCAAAGATTTAAGTGTCCAAACAATTACTTATGCATTCTTATTGTTAAGCATTTCTTTGACTTTTCAATTACCAATCAATTTTTATACAGGAGGCTTACTGGGTTTACAACGGCAAGTTATTCTGAATACAATAAGGATTATATTGACTTCAATAAAGAGTATTGGAGCATTATTAATACTATTGTTTGTGTCAAACTCGATATTGGCATTTTTTGGATGGACATTATTGGTAACTATTTTTCAGGCTCTTTCAATGAAATATATTTTATGGGATTGTTTACCAAAAACAACATCCAATCCAATATTTGACAAACAAGAGTTAAAAAAAATTTGGCGATTTGCAGCAGGTATAGCAGGTATTAGCCTTACTACTATCCTGCTAACCCAGGTAGATAAAATAATTTTAAGTAAAATGCTATCGTTGGAACAATTTGGGTATTATACAATTTCATGCACTTTGGGTTGTATGATTTATCAAATAGCGAGTCCTTTGACACAGTCCTATTTCCCAAAATTTTCTAATCTAATTAGCCTAAATAAAACGGAGGAACTAAAAAATTTATATCACCAGGGATGTCAAATGATTAGTGTTTTGGTGTTACCAGCCACATTTGTTTTAGTGTTTTTCAGCAAAGAATTAATTTTTATCTGGACTAAAAATTTAACTACGGCAGAAAATACCTGGATGATAACTGCAATATATGCTTTTGGTGCAGGGCTAAATGGATTAATGAATATTCCATATATATTAACATTGTCCTATGGATGGACCAAATTAGGCTTTTACCAAAACATTTTTTTTCTTATACTAATGATCCCTTTAACAATTTTTTTGGCTTTAAAATACGTTGGCGTTGGTGGAGCTATCTCCTGGGCAATTATTAATACTTTGTATTTTTTTATTACGCCGCATTTAATCCATAAAAAAATCCTAAAAGGTGAGGTTGTAAAGTGGTATTGGAAGGATAGTTTGAAGCCGCTACTGGCCTGTTTTTTGTTGTGTTTATCGCAAGACAGATTATTTCAGTATCTGGGTTTAATAGCACTATGCAATTAATAATAATTATTTCTATAGGAATTTTATCAATCATAAGCTGTTTCTTTTTTGCTGATAGTTTAAATAAAAAATTTTTTGCCAGATATAAAAAATAAAAGTAGAATATAATGGTTGACCTTGAAATTAAACCGCTTGTAAGTATAATTATTACCTCTTTCAATAGAGAGAAATTTATTGAAATGGCTATACAATCTGCATTGAATCAGGACTATCCTAATTTAGAAATAATCATTAGCGATAATAATAGTACAGATAACTCAGACACAATTATAAAAAAATACATACATGATAAAAGAATAAAATATTTTGTAAATGACGTTAATATTGGCATGTTGCCCAATTTCAGAAAAGCATTTTTTGAATTAGCAAAAGGCGATTATATCACCAATATTTCAAGCGATGATTATTTGATAGATAACAAATTTATATCATCATCAATAGACATCATCAATAGTCAAAAAAATATTTTGCTTGTTTTTGGGAGATATTATACGACCTATGAAAATATAACTAAAAATAATTTTAGCCCTGTTCCTTTTTATTATTCCAAAAAAACAAGAGCCGGGTTAGAGGTATTTTTTGATTTCCCGAAATACCCTTATTTTGGTTGGGGGGGGTGCCTTTTAAATAGAAATAAATTAAAGGATGCAAAAATTGGCATCTCTGATAGTGTTACCGGCGATATAGAAGCAAACTTAAAAATGATGCTTTTGGGAGATGTTGGATTTGTAAACCGTAATGTTTATGTAATCCGGGCTCACAGCCAAAATGAAACCTCCAGACCAAGAACTGCAAAAGACGTTATAGAGGGAAGAATAAATATGTTTGATAATATTCAAAAGATGTACAGGACAATTTATGGCACAGATGAAAAAATAGAACAATGGCGCTTTCGTATGCTAAAAAAAGATACAAGAGATTACCTTATTCACTTTCTCTTGACCAACAAAAAAAATGAGTACAATGAACTCATAAAATATTTTAGTAAACACAATAATGATATATTTCATTCTGTACTATGCACAGATTTAAAATATATGTTTGTCAAATACCTTATTATTCCAATAATTAAAGTAAATCTTCTGAGGAGGTTTGCACACTTTTTATTTCCAAAAAAGATTTTTTTTCAATAAAATATTTATTGGTATGATTTTCCCAAAAGTATCTATTCAAATACCGACTTATAACCAAGGCAAGTATATTGAGGAAGCGATAAAAAGTTGTTTGAATCAAGATTATCCAAACTTAGAAATTAATATCGCCGATGACTGTTCAACCGATAATACGGATGAAATTATAAAGCCATACCTTAAAGATAAAAAGATTAACTATTTTAAAAATGAAATTAATATTGGAAGAGTAGCAAATTACAGAAAAGCTCTCAATGAATATGCTACCGGCATGTGGGTATTAAATTTGGATGGTGATGATTATTTTACAAATAATCATTTTATTAAAAATGCTATTGAAAAAATATTGATAGAAGGATGTGATGATGTTCTTTTTTACCAAGGTACTCATATTTTAAAAACGTTTGATAAAGAATTTCTATTAAAACCTCACTTAAAAGAAGATTTTGTTATAATAATTGCAAAAAAATATTTGAACCATTTTTTTACAATAAAGAATTTTTCACACATGTCTACTTTATACAATAGACGGATTGCAATTACCATGGGGTTTTATGAAAAAGATATAATATCATCAGATATTTACTCATTTTTAAATATGGCAATTGATCAGCCGGGAAAAAAAATAATTCTAAGTAATGAATTATCAGGTGTATGGTTGCATCACGACCTAAATATTAGTAAGTCCCTCAAAATAAAGGATCATTTGAAAAATTTTAATTTATATGTTCACATTTTTTTTCAACAATTAAAGAATCAAGAATTTTCTAATATATCTTCTATTTTATGGTTATTTAAAGCTTTTTATATTTATTGGAGAAGTTGGATTTCAAGTAAATTTTTGAGAAAATGGAAAACTTGTTAATTTTAAGAATATACTCCTGCAAAGGAATATTAAAAAATTCAGTTAATAACGGTAATATCAAACATGTTGATTGATAGCCATTGGTTATTAGCTTTTTACTTCAAAAGTATTGTTACGCTTGGTATAGAATGAAGAATTTACATAAGAATTTCCTTCTGCGCAGTCATTGTCATTAGAGAAAACAACAATTCAATCCTTATTAGAAATTGCGGATGGCAGCAGATTAATGTTTTGGTATTTAATTTTATTTTCATTGAGTTTAAGGTATGACTGAAAAAATAGTTGTATTTCTGGGGATGGGTTCAAAAGCATAAATAATCCCGTTTTTTATAATTTGATTAGCAAGAAAAGAATAGTACCCCACATTAGCTCCCAGATCGTAAAATACGCTATCAGCATGGAGCCATTTGGTTATCGTTTCAAGTGCCACCCCATCTTCATAATTACCAATTATATAATCATAACTACAACTGGTATTCCATTTGTATCCCTTAAGCGGCCCGTCTAAAATTGCTAAAAAATTTTCTATTGAAAATATACCTGTTAATTTTTATGTAGCTATGCCTTAGAAAATTTGATACATCCATATTCATAATCTTAATGACTATTGCAATTTTTTGATAATTACGTGTTTAAAAATACAAAGATAACAATAACCTTTACTATGCAATTATTTAAGAAAGTATCGATAATCATATTAAGGCTTTCGAATTTGTTACAAAAATAGCAGGTTATTTAAAATTATTGCAGCCATTTTCCACTGGCAATTACTGCAATAATTTTCATAATTGAAGCGAATAGTTAAATTAAGTTTTCCTCCATTACCTTTGCCGCCATGCATTACGCTACAATAGAAAATATCAGTAAATCTTTCGGGATAAGAACCCTTTTTAAGAATATCACTTTAAATGTAGAAGAAGGAGATAAAATTGCTTTGGTGGCCCGTAATGGAAGTGGCAAAAGCACTCTTTTAAAAATTATTACCGGCCTCGATACGCCCGATAGCGGAACGGTGTGGGTGCATAAAGATATAAAAGTGGTGATGCTGCAACAGGACAATGATTTTGATGGTAATAAAACTATTTGGGACAATGTGCTGCGCCTGGACAACCCAGTGGTAAAAGTGGTAAAAGAATACGAACAATTTTTAGAAGAAGGCCTGGAAGATATCGATAAATTAGGTGAATTAATTGCTAAGCTCGATGACTTGAATGCCTGGAGTTTTGAAAGCGACCTAAAACAAATACTGGGCAAACTTAATCTTCATCACCTTAATGAAAAAGTAGGCAACTTAAGTGGCGGACAAAAGAAAAGAGTTGCACTGGCGCAGGCTTTAATTGAAGCAGATCTGCACGAAGGGCGTTGCCTGCTGATTTTAGATGAACCAACCAATCACCTTGATGTTGAAATGATTGAGTGGCTGGAAGATTATCTTGCAGCAGCAAAAGTTACCTTACTCTTGGTTACGCACGACCGCTATTTTTTAGATGCTGTTTGTAATGAAATTATTGAAATTGATGAAGAGAAAGTATATGTTTATAAAGGCGATTACGATAATTTTTTAGAGCAAAAAAGCCTGCGGCTGGAAGTACAGCAAAGCGAATTGCAGAAAGATAAAAATATTTTTAGAAAAGAATTGGAATGGATGCGCAAGCAACCCAAGGCCCGAACTACCAAAAGTAAAAGCCGGCAGGATGCATTTACAGATGTAGAAGAACGGGTAAAATTAAAAAAAGATGTAGAAGAAGTTAGCCTGCAGGCAAAGATGACACGGTTGGGAGGTAAAATTTTAGAACTGATAAAGGTGCATAAAAGCTATGGCAATCTTCAAATTATGAAGGGCTTTGATTACACTTTTAAAAGAGGAGAACGAATTGGGGTAGTAGGCAAAAATGGTGTTGGTAAATCTACCTTTTTAAAAATAGCGCTGCAGTTGGAAAAACCTGATAGCGGCAAAATAAATCATGGAGATACTGTAGTGTTTGGAAATTTTAGCCAGGATGGTTTGGTGTATAAAGAAGATAAAAGAGCTATTGAGTATGTAAAATCAATGGCTGAATTTTTTCCATTAAATGACGGAACCAAGATAAGCGCCAGCCAGTTTATGGAAAAATTTGGCTTTTCTGCAGAGCAGCAATTTACACCATTAAGCAAATTAAGTGGTGGCGAAAAAAGAAGGCTGCATTTAATGAGTGTATTGTTTTTAAACCCTAATTTTTTAGTGCTGGATGAACCCACCAATGATCTTGATTTGCAAACGCTGCGCACATTGGAAGAATTTTTAATGGAATACCCCGGCTGTATCCTTATCGTTAGTCACGACCGTTATTTTATGGACAGGATGGTAGATCATTTATTTGCATTTGAGGGCAATGCCGTAATCAGGGATTATCCTGGCAACTATTCACAGTACAGGGAAGCTATTGCTAACGGAAGTTTAACCGATGAAAGGCAAATTATGAATCAACCGTTAAAAACTGAAGTTACTATTCCTCCTCCTCCAGCGGAAGCCAGGAAGGGGCTTTCATTCAAAGGAAAAAGAGAAATAGAACTGTTAGATAAAGAAATGCCTGAACTTCAAAAAGAAAAAGCCACATTGGAAATGCAGATGAATGAAGGTAATCCTGGTTTTGATGAATTACAAAAAGCCGCAGAACGTATCGGCATTATTGTAAAACTATTAGATGAGAAAGAAATGAGGTGGCTTGAATTGAGTGAAAAAATTTAATTGTAGATCATTTTTTATTACACTAATTTATAAATGCCATCGTATAATTTATAATTCGTGTAATCCGCTTTTACAATTAGTGTAATAAATTTTAAATTGCCTGCTATGAACCAGCGCTTCTATTCATTGGATGTATTTCGTGGTGCTACCGTAGCACTGATGATATTGGTTAATAATCCCGGTAGCTGGGACCATATTTACACTCCGCTGGAACATGCTCCATGGCATGGCCTTACTCCTACTGATTTGGTATTTCCGTTTTTTTTATTTGCTGTAGGCAATGCAATGGCTTTTGTATTACCAAAGCTGGAAGCGGCCGGAGAGAATATTTTCTGGAAAAAAATTATAAAAAGAACGGTATTGATTTTGTTGATTGGGTTATTTTTAAATTGGTTCCCCTTTATTAAATGGCAAAATGATGCATTAACAGTTAAGCCGTGGGCCTATATAAATGGCGAAGGAAAGGCTTCGGGTGTGCGCATTTTTGGAGTATTGCAGCGCATTGCACTTTGTTATTTTTTTGCATCCCTAATTGCACATTATTTTAAACAGCGTGGGGCTTTTGTAGTAAGTGCATTTTTATTATTGGCGTATTGGTTTATTTGTGTATTTGCTAACCCAGCAGATCCTTTCAGCCTGGCAGGCTGGTTTGGCACAAAAATAGATCTTACCATGGTGGGAGAAGCACATATCTATCAAGGAGAAGGATTGTCATTTGACCCGGAAGGATTGATGAGCATTCCTGCCGCCATCGTACAGGTAATATTTGGATACCTGGCCGGTAGTTATATTATTCAAAAAGGAAAAACTGCTGAAATGGTAAACGGGTTGTTTGTGGCCGGCTGTGTTTTATTGTTTACAGGGTATTGCTGGGGTATGGTTTTTCCGATTAACAAAAAAATATGGACAAGCAGTTATGCCGTTTGCACTACAGGGTTGGCATTACTTATTTTAGGGGTAATGATTTATGTGATTGAGTTTAAAAGCTGGAAAGGCAAGTGGAGCCGCTTCTTTGATATATTTGGCAAAAATGCATTGTTCATTTTTGTACTAAGCGGCGTTTTACCAAGGTTATTGGCGTTAATACAAATAACCGGAGGTTTGGATGCAGGTGGAAAACCAATTTATTTAACTCCCTTTAATTGGTTTTATGAAAATATATGTAAACCTATTGTACCGGCAGAGCCAAGATTTGGATCGCTTATTTATGCACTTTGTTTTATTTCAATGATGTGGTTTTTTGCATGGTTGCTGGATAGAAGAAAAATTTACATTAAGGTGTAATCGTTATCTCTTTGGTGCCATCTGCAGTTTCAACAATATAGGCTTCAGGAATAATGCCAAAATGTTGCTGATATGCCTTGCTGGTTTCTTTAATAAATTGATCAATTCCTTCAACTGCTACTAAATTAATGGTACAGCCACCAAAACCACCGCCCATCAGCCTTGCGCCAATCACATCACTATTTTTACCCGCCAGGGTAACTAAAAAATCCAATTCTTCACAACTTACTTCGTATAATTTACTTAACCCTTCATGTGTTGCATTCATCAATTTTCCAAAGGCAATTAAATTGTCTTCCTGCAAATGCACAGCAGCTTTTTTGGCACGGGCAATTTCTTCAATTACATACAGGCAACAATTATATACTTTCTCAGGCATATTGCTTTTGTAAACCTGTAAATCTTCTACCCTTGTTATATCTCTAAAAGACTGAATGTTTAACCGGCTTTTTAATATACTTAGCCCTTCTTCGCAGCGTTGTCTGCGAATATTGTATTCTCCCGATACCAATGTATGTTGAACATTCGAGTTGAGTAAAACAATTTTATAGCCCTTCATGTGTAAAGGAAAATATTGATGTTGCATACTCCTGCAGTCCAACAACAAAACCTGTTCCTGCTTTCCCATCATATTGGCAAACTGGTCCATTATACCACAATTAACATTAGGGAAATTGTGCTCTGCTCTTTGACAAAGCAACGCAAGCTCTACCCTGTTTAAACCAGTATGCAACATTTCATTTAATGCAAAAGCCAGCCCACCTTCCACTGCGGCCGATGAGCTCATCCCTGAACCGCGTGGAATATCGCCTGCAAATACACAGTTGAAACCTTTTATTGTACACCCCAATAATAAAAATTCATTTATTATGCTCAGCACGTAGTTTTTCCAACCGTTCATTCTTTTAAAATGACTAATACCAACAGAAAGCCATTCATTAAAATCCATTGCGTGAAAATGGATTTCATTACTTCCGTTTTCTGCAATGGCATAATATACGCCTTTGTTAATGGCGGCAGGCATTACAAAACCATCATTGTAATCTACATGCTCACCAATTAAATTTATGCGGCCAGGTGAAAAATATAATTTTGGTTGAGATGAAAAACTTTCGGTAAAGCTTTTTAAAACAGCAACAGCAGTTGAATTCATCAGTTAATTTAAGGAAGTTATTTTATATGTAGTAGTAAAAATTGTATTTGCTTCAGGGGCCAAAGTTATTAAACCTATTCCATTATTAAAGGCATCCGGGATGGCGCTTAAATTTTCTATAGCTATGCTATTGCGATGCGGTGGAGTATACACCTGTAAATATGGATAGGATTTAGCAGGATAAATTTCCAGTTGCAATTGTTGTAGTGGGTTCCTTAAAACACACAATGGCTGACACTCTGCAAAGTTCAATGAAAAACAATTGTCCAAAAATGTATCCCCAAGTTTTTGTAAAGAATCAAATTCATGGTAGGGAACTTTTTCACCGGTAGGTACCAGTCCATCGTCAAAAATTATTTTTTCTTTGCTTTGAAATTCAAGTTGCAGATCATCTATTTTTCCACCGAGTGTAAAATAAGGGTGCCAGCCATCCTGCATGGGAATCAATCCTTCGTCTTTGTTAATAATGTCGGTACTAATGTGAAGGGTATTTTCTTTTTCTAAAGTGTATGTTATATTACAATCATAATAAAAAGGATATCCTGCTTCGGTACCTTTATAAGCAAAAGCCAATACCACACTGGCCTTTGTATCATTTACTTCCTGCCGCTTTACTGTAAACACTGAATCATACAATAAACCGTGTATTGCACTTTCTCCCATTAAAAATTTATTAACGCTATATTGCATTTCGCCAAAATGATAGGTTGCATTTTTTAACCTGCAGGCAAAAGGCGATAGCTTACAGCTTTTAAAACCTTTTGATGCCACATTCAAAACAAAATCAGCCGCATCTGCATACTGTTCAATTACATTTATAAAATGGCCATTATGCAAAACACTAAAAGCATGTAAAATAGCCCCACAAGCCGGAATAATTTCAACAGATGTTTCCGTAGCTGTATCTTTTAATACTACTTTATCAAAACCGTTTTCAGTTTTACTTTCAACAATAAATGCCATAGTGTTTTTTAAGATAATGAAAGTACTAAATACTTTGAACTAAATTGAAGCATTACGGATTTGATTATTATTTTTAATTTTTTGCAGTGATTGTTTGTATAACTTTATTAGAAAGATTGATTGCATGACAGTTTTATCGCAAATACTTACTTATAAAATAGTTGCTATCATCCGCGGCGTAGCGCCGCAAAATGTTGCGGCAATTGCAGAAGCTTTACATGAAGGAGGTGTACGGTGCATGGAGGTTACGCTTAACTCGCCCAACGCATTACAGGTTATTGAAAATATTGCCACAAAAATGGAAGGACGTATTTTGGTGGGTGCCGGTACCGTTTTGAATGCAACAGAAGCAGCTAATGCAATTGCAGCAGGTGCAAAATTTATAATTTCCCCTATAACCAATATTGAAACAATTATTAAAACCAAACAACTGGGTGCAGTAAGTATTCCGGGTGCTTTTACACCGACAGAAATATTTACTGCCTATTCGGGTGGCGGTGATATTATTAAAGTTTTTCCCGGATCATCCGGGCCGGGTTTTATTAAAGAAATTTTAGCGCCACTGCCCCATATACCTTTAATGCCAACAGGGGGAATAAACCTGCAAAATATACACGAATTTAAAAAAGCTGGCGCTGTTGCTTTTGGTGTTGGAAAATCGTTGGTTGATACAAATCAAAAAATAACTGACGTTTATCTTGATGAAATAATAAAAAAAGCACAAATGTTTATCCAGGCAATTAATAAAGTTTAAAAAATTATTTGCGAATAAATAGATGGACAGAGGGAATAGAAGTGTAAAAACTGCGATTGTATTTTTATTATAAACAATAATACATGAAATTCTTTTTTAGTGTCGATTGGGGAACATCCACATTCCGTTTGCGATTGGTTGATACAATAAGCAAAGATGTATTGGCAGAAATAAAGACTGATTACGGGATAGCTACTGCTTTTAAATGCTGGACAGAAACAACCCCCCAAAAAAACAGGATGGCATTTTTCCAGGCTTACCTGTTTGAGCAAATAGAAAAACTAGCAAGCACTTTTAATGAATCATTAAGTAATATTCCTGTTGTTTTATCAGGTATGGCATCATCCAGTATTGGTATGATGGAGTTGCCGTATAAAGAATTACCTATCAGCTGCGATGGGTCAGATTTGTTATTACAAACAATACCTGCAATGAATGAAAATGCAGCGTATAAAATAGTTATTATCTCTGGAGTAAAATCGGTAACAGATGTTATGCGGGGTGAAGAAACATTACTGGCAGGATGTAATATAGAAAGGGACGAAAGGGAGCAACTGTTTATTTTTCCAGGTACACATTCCAAACATATTTTGGTAACTAATAACACCGTACAAAATATTACTACCTTTTTAACTGGCGAATTATTTGATTTATTATCGACTAAAAGTATTTTATCTGCATCAATAAAAAACGATGAGCAGAAGGATATTATCACTGACGATTATTTTGCAAACGGCGTTAAAAATGGAGTTTCTACAAATATTCTAAACAGCATTTTCCAGGTGCGGATAAACCATCTTTTTAAGAAAGCAACGGCACAACAAAATTATCAATGGCTCAGTGGATTATTAATTGGGCACGAGCTAAAAAATATAACAACAAATAAACCAGCATTGATTACACTGGTAAGCAGTGGAGGTTTAGAAAAATTCTATGTGAAGGCCTTAGGTATTCTTGATTTAAATACAAAAATTATTTGCATAAATGCCGATGATGCTTTGATAAACGGGCAATGGAAAGTTATGCAGCGGCCGGATATTTTATGTAATATTACTTAACGTATTGCTAATAAATTTATAAGTATGAAACCAAATCAATTACTCTCCTTATTGTGCGCAACAGTTTTTTTATTTAACTGTAAAGGCAAAAACGCAGCAAATGATGTACAAAACACAGTATCAAAAACAAGGGTACAAATCATCGACCCGGAAGCGTTAAAAATTCTTGATAGCACAGCCATAGTAGAAGTAATAGCACAGGGTTTTAAATGGACCGAAGGCCCCTTATATATTGCGGATGGAGATTATTTTATTTTCTCTGACATACCCGAAAACAAAATCTGGAAATGGAAAAATGGTGAGGTAGTAAGTACTTATTTAAAGCCTTCGGGAAATACAGGTGCCCCAACAAAAGCAAAAGAGCCTGGCTCCAATGGACTGTTGCTAAACGCTGAAGGATCCCTGGTTTTGTGCCAGCATGGCGACAGAAGAATAGCCAAGATGACTGCACCCATAAATAACCCACAGCCTCAATTTGTAACGCTTGCAGATAAGTATAAGGGCAAACGATTAAATAGTCCAAATGATGCAGTGTACCGTAAAAATGGCGATTTATATTTTACAGACCCTCCTTATGGTTTAACCAATGGAATAACTGATTCCACCAAAGAATTAAGCTTCCAGGGAGTATATCGTTTAAAACCAAATGGAGAGTTAGATCTTTTTACCAGCGAACTAAAATATCCCAATGGTATTGCGTTTTCACCAGATGAGAAGTTTTTATATGTATCCAGTTCTGACCCTGCAAATTTTGTGTGGATGCAATATGAACTTGATGAAAACGGTTTGGCAAAAAACCAGCGTGTTTTTTACGAAGCGCATAGTTATGAAGGGAAAGATCTTGGCGCACCTGATGGAATGAAAATAAATAAAGAAGGATACATTTTTGCCAGCGGGCCTGAAGGAATATGGTTATTTAATGCAACTGGTAAGTTGATAGCACGCATATATACAGGGCAAAAAACTGCTAATTGTGCTTTATCGCCTGATGAAAAAATGCTGTTGATGACTTGCGATGATTATCTTATGCGCTTAAAGTTGAAGTAGTAAAATGAAAATTGATATTGTAACGAATATTTGAACATTTACTTTTCCATACTTTATAACAGGAATAATACAACAAAATGACCCTTCAATATTGTTCCGATTTGCATCTTGAATTTTCTGCAAATAAAAAATTTATTACCAAACACCCGCTTATACCAAAAGCTGATGTGTTATTATTGGCGGGGGATATTATGCCCTTTGCAGTAATGGATGAGCATGCTGATTTTTTTAATTTTGTTGCTGATAATTTTAATCAGACTTATTGGGTACCGGGCAACCATGAATACTATCATGGAGACATTGCCAGTAAAAGCGGGAGGGTTAACGAAGCCATAAGAAGCAATGTTTTTTTAGTTAACAACGAAGCAGTTTTTTTGGATAAGGTGAGATTGGTTTTTTCAACCTTATGGTCTCATATTTCACCGCCTAATTATGTAACGGTACAAAACAGAATGGCTGATTTTACGGCCATAAAATATAACGGCAAAGCCTATACGCCTGATGCAGTTAACGAACTGCACTGGCAATGTAAAAATTTTATAAACCAAACTTTAACTGATAAAATAGATAGCCCAACAGTAGTAGTTACGCATCATATCCCTACCTTTTTAAATTACCCTGCTAAATATAAAAGAGACCCATTGAGTGAAGCTTTTGCAACAGAGCTATTTGACCTGATTGAACAATCAACAGCCGATTACTGGATTTACGGCCATCATCATTTTAATACTCCTGCTTTTGAAATTGGTAAAGCACAATTACTGACCAACCAGCTGGGCTATATAAAATACAAAGAGAACGGAGGCTTTAGGAATGATGCTGTGATTGAAATAGAATAAGCAGTAAGAAAGCAGTAAAACAAATAATTTCTCAATAGTTTCAAAAAATATTATTGTATACTATTTTGGCACTTTACTATTTTTACTGTCACCATTAATTGCCCAACATGACGCATAGTATGTTCTGCCCCATGTACCAGCAATCCTATTACTGTAGAAGGAAGTAAT
>JAYTTI010000075.1:0-26372 GCA_043745405.1 Ferruginibacter sp.
GAAACTAATACTGTACCGAATTGTTTGTTTCTGTTGTTTTGCCATAATTTGTGTCAGATTTAATGTTTAAAATCTGTCTACCTATAGCAGGACAAGACAAAATTCACTATTCACCATTGACCATTCACTACTCAGGTAAAATATTCCATCATCTTCCTCACCAAGGTTTCTTTGCCCGGCTGGTTACTGATTATAATTTTATTGGCCGAATATTTTTTTATCTCCTTTGCTGTTGTACTACCAATGGCAAACAAAATTGTTGTATCCGGTAATTTATTTTTGCTAAAGAAGCTTTCCACGGCACTGGGACTAAAAAATAAAATGCCATTGTACACCTTGTCGATTATATGCGTAACCGCAATGGTTTGGTAAACGCTTATCTCTGTAACATCAATATTGTTTTTTTGCAGTATGTCGGGCAATTCATCCCTGCGCTGGTCGCCGCAAAAAAATATTACCTCGTCAATCATTTGGTCTTCTGCAATAAGCTCAGCCAGTTCTGCTGCACTGTTGGCGATACCGGCTAACTGCTGCTCCCCAAAATATTTCTTTACCAGTTGGTTGGTAGTAGTACCCATACAATAAATAGCCCAATCTACTGCCTGCCCGTCTAAATAATCTGCTACTGCTTCTACAGCATTCATGCTGGTAAAAACTACCGTTGCTGTTTGTAAAGCCGCCTGTTCAACCTCCTGCTGCACTTCTATATTTTGTATAGGCGCTGTTTCTATAAAAGAAATTTCATCAATGGAAATACCTTCCAGCAGCGCTTCTTCCACCAGTGCTTTATTCAATGGCCTGGTACATAATATTTGAATATCACTTTGCATCCCTTATTTGTTGTACTATTTTGTCGCCACTCATATTTAATATTTCTTCACCCCAGATTTTACCTGCGTTATTAAATTCATCTTTTTCAATAATTTTTTCAATGGCGAGTTTTTGTTTTCCGTCAGGGGTTAAAATATTTCCTTTAAAATAAATTTTATTACCTTTTATTTCTGCCAAAGCACTAATAGGTGTAGTGCATCCTCCCAAAAGAGCCCTTAAAAAATCTCTTTCTATTTTGGTGCATATTGCTGTATCATCATCATTTAATTGATTACAGACTCCGAGGCAAAAATCATCAGAGGTTCTGCAAACCACCATAATAGCACCTTGTGCGGGGGCGGGCAACATCCAGTCTAATTCAATAGCATTTTTCGGACGTACGTTTATTCTGTCCAAACCTGCTGCTGCAAAGATGGCCCCGTTCCAATTACTTTCAGTAACTTTTCGCAAGCGGGTATTTACATTGCCTCTTAAATTTTCTATTGAATGGGTGGGATATCGGTTCAGCCATTGTGCCATTCGACGCACACTGCTGGTGGCGATGATAAGTGGTGAGTAGTGAGTAGAGACCCGATAGCTATCGGGTGGCGCATTATTGACCAACCATTGACCATTCACAAAACCAAGCTGGTCACTTATTGAAGAAAATTCACCCTTATAAACAAAAATATCTTTGTAGGAAGCTCTTTGTAAAACTGCGGCCTGTGCAATACCGGTTGCCAATTGAGTGGGTACATCTTTCATTGAATGTACGGCAATATCAATTTTATTATTGATCAATGCCGTATCAAGGCTCCTGGTGAAAATACCTTGTACACCAATTTCATATAAAGGAGTTTGCAGGTCAATATCCCCCTCACTTTTTATAAAAACCAGTTCGCTTTCTATATTGTTTTTTGCTAAAAGTTGCTGCACTAAAGTGGCCTGCCATACCGCAAGCTGGCTTTCTCTTGTTCCTATCCTTATCACTTTGTTCATGTAAACTAATTTGCACCTATGGCAATATACTCATTAATGGCTTCAATGTAATAACAGCCACGCTGATTTTTGCTGTGCATTTTTACTGCCATGCCATTGATTACTTTCTGAATTTTCTCTTCGGTATCGCCGGCTTGGTCAGCGGCAGTTTCGCCAGAAAAAGTATTAAATAATGTGCAGGAATTTATTTGTTGCAATTTATTTTTTACTGCTTTTAAAACCGGTACATTTTTTCGCATCAGGTGCCATTGCAGAAAATCATCGATGTGCTCTTCAATAATAGCTTTTGCTTTTGGAACTTCTGCTTCTCTTTTCTGCAGGGTTATATCTTTTATCCTTGATAACTCATCTACATTTATTAATGTAATATTTGGTAACTCCTTAGCAGCTATTTCAACATTGTAAGGAATTGAAAGATCAATGACCAGTTTATCGCTGCTGTTAATCAAATGCGATTCAAGCACCACAGGTTGAGAAGAATTGGTGGCCACTAAAACAACATCTGATTCAGTAATGTGTTTTGATAAATCATTGAGTGGGGCATACTGTAAGCCGAGTTCTGCAGCTAATTCTGCCGCTTTACTTTCGGTGCGGTTAATAAGGGTAATATTATTTGTCTGTAAATAATCTACCATGTTTTTACAGGTATTTCTGCCTATTTTACCTGTGCCCAGCAATAATATTTTTTTATCGGTAAGGTTGTCAAAATGTTCTTTTATATATTGTATTGCAGCGAAAGAAACAGAAACTGTTCCACCACTTAAAGCTGTATTATTTTTAATTGTTTTGGAAGATTGCAAGACACCATTCACCAGCCTTTCAAGATAAGCGCCAATAAAACCCTGTTGTTTTGAAAATTTAACGGCTTGTTTTATCTGCCCTATTACTTCATAATCACCCAGTATTTGTGAGTCGATACCTGCGGCTACATCAAAAAAATGTTCAATAGCCTGCCTGCCATTTTTTATATAGCTCATCGCCATAAAATCATCCAGGGAACCTTCTGTTTGTGTACATAACAATTCGCAAAGGGTTGTTACGTTTTCTGCAAAGCCATATATTTCGGTACGGTTACAGGTAGAGAGTACAAATAATTCTTTAATGCCCGATTGGTGTGCTAAAACAAGTAAGGCGGCATATTGGTCATTATTGATAGCATACTTTCCCCGGGTTGCAGCATCTGATTTTTTATAGTTGATACCCGCAATAAAAAAAGTTGATATATCTGTGTGCTGCTGTCCCGGCATTCTTATTAGTGCTAAATTTCTTTTGTGCATACAAAATTAGCGGTGCAGGCTATTGTAAACTAATTTGTTTGTCATTGCATTGTCATTTTGCTAAATGATTGTAATCATACAGGTTTATGATTTTTCGCCATTATGTTTAACGTAAGATGATGTTGATAGGTTGCTTTTATTTGATTGTATCAATAAATAAAAACATATTCTCCATCCAAAGCTGCTAAGAGCAAATCTTATCGCCCCTTTCAAAAGCACCGAAATGATTTATTTTCCTTCAAACAAAATGCTTTTATTCACAAATAATATTTACAATGCCTGAACTTTTAGTAATACCAGTGGTTACATTTGCAAATTATTATTAGCTATGGCAAAAAAGGGAATAGTTTTAATGAACCTCGGTTCTCCTGATTCTACTGTTGTAAAAGATGTTAGGCGTTACCTGAAAGAATTTTTAATGGATGAGCGGGTGATAGATGTGCCCTGGCTATTGCGTTTTTTTTTAATAAACGGCATCATTGTTCCATTCAGGGCGCCTAAATCTGCAGCTGCCTACAAAACCATCTGGACAAAAGAAGGCTCACCACTGGTGGTACTTACCAAACAATTGCAGAAGGCATTACAGTTGAAAATTGAAGAACCAGTAGCTGTTGCCATGCGTTATGGTAACCCAACATCCAAAGCTGCTTTTGATGAGTTGCAAAAAAATAATCCTGACCTTGAAGAAGTGCTGGCCATTCCCTTGTATCCTCATTATGCCATGTCGAGTTTTGAAACAGCCGTTGAATCTGCCAAAGAAGTTCATGAGCAAAATAAGTATGCTTTTAAACTGCAATTTCTTGCACCATTTTACAACGACCCCAATTATATTCATGCACTGGCAGAAAATATAAAACCTTTTCTGCAAAAGGAGCATGATCATATTTTGTTTAGCTACCATGGTGTACCGGGCAGGCATATCCGAAAAAGTGATAACACCGGTTGCCATTGTTTACAGGTAGAAAATTGTTGTGAAAAAGCATCGCCAGCGCACGCCCATTGTTACCGCCACCAGGTTTTTACCACCACCAGGTTAGTGATGGAGCAATTAAATATTCCAAAAGAAAAATACAGTATTTCCTTTCAATCGAGACTAGGCAAAGGCTGGCTGGAACCTTTTACAGATATACGTTTAGAAGCAATGCCCAAAGAAGGAATTAAAAAATTACTGATTCTTTGCCCGGCTTTTGTAAGTGATTGCCTTGAAACACTGGAGGAAATTGATGAACGTGGAAAAGGAAGTTTTTTAAAAGCTGGCGGCGAATCTTTTACAATGATACCCTGCTTAAATACCAATCCCCTTTGGGTGGGTGTATTGAGTGGCTGGGTGAAAGAGTTTGCTGCAATATAAATGTCTGATGTCTGATTTTTTGATGTCTGATTTGTGCGAATTCAGAATGTATTAATTTGTTGCAGGTATAAAAAGTAACGGATAAAGAATAATTTATAAGTAGAAAAAAATCAGACATCAAACATCAAAAAATCAGACATAAAAAATGTATTTCTACATCAAAGCGCTCCATATCATTTTTATTGTAACCTGGTTTAGTGGTATGTTCTATATCGTGCGTTTGTTTATTTATAATACTGAAGCGCAGGAAAAAGGGGCAGAAGAAAAACGCATCCTCTCCAGCCAATTTTCCATCATGATTAAAAGATTATGGTTTGTTATTACATGGCCATCAGCCATCCTTACTATTATTTTTGGCGGATGGATGGCGTTTTTATATGGCAGTGTTCCGGAGTGGCTCTGGATTAAACTTGGATTTGTTGCAGGTTTATATGCCTATCATTTTACGCTGCATAAAATATATAAAGACGAAATGAAGGGCATTTTCTCCTACTCATCCCAGCAATTGCGCATCTGGAACGAAGTAGCCACCATTTTTTTGATTGCCATTGTAATGCTTGCATCCGTAAAACAAAGCATGAGCGTTGTTTGGGGCTTGGTTGGCCTGGCAGCTTTTGTGGCCATATTATTATCTGCTATCCGCATCTATAAAGCACTCCGGAAATAGCCTCTCCTCTACTTGTTTTTAATAAAATTTTTGTATTTCGGTTTTGTAAACTATATTTGTCTATCATTTAAGTAGACTTATAATAAACTATGCTTTTATCTCCTTACATAATGCCCATGCGCAGTTATTGCAGTTGTAAGCTTCATTGCTGTTAAGACCTTAAGTTTTGGTTAAATTTTTTGCAGACTTTTTTACCCACAATTTATTTTTTTTACACATGAATCAATCACTCAATACAAACGTTGCGCAATTACTCCATCAATTAAATGGACTAAGTATTGCTGAATTTCTACAATTACTTACTTCCAGATACCCCGGGCAGGTAACTTTTTCATCTAGTTTTAGTTTTGAAGACCAGGTAATTACACATGAAATTTTAAGTAATCAATTACCTGTTAAAATATTTACTTTAGATACCGGGCGCATGTTTGCTGAAACATATTCTACATGGAACAGCACCAACGAAAAATACAAAGCTAAAATAAAAGCCTACTATCCCAACCAGGAAACTTTACAAAATTTGGTGGAAGAACGTGGCCCTAACTCATTTTACGAATCGGTGCAAAACAGGAAGGACTGTTGTTTTATCCGTAAGGTAGAACCTTTGAAAAGAGCATTGACCGGCAATACCATCTGGATAACCGGCTTAAGAGCGGAGCATTCTCCAGACAGGCACGATTTACCGATTATTGAATGGGATGAATCTAACAAGATTATTAAATATCATCCCATTTTACATTGGACAACAGAACAGGTAAAATTATATATTACTAAAAATCATGTTCCTTATAATCCATTACACGATAAAGGTTTTGTAAGTATTGGTTGTGCTCCCTGTACAAGGGCCATAAGGCCGGGAGAAGATTTTAGAGCCGGTCGCTGGTGGTGGGAAGATGCGGATAAAAAAGAATGTGGCCTGCACGTGCATGAAGAGTCTGCGGTAAAAAAAAATTAATAAAATGTAATGAAAATAATCTTTAAAAAGAGAGATTTTCATTCAACACAAAAAATATTTATGAGTCAACACAGATTAGATTATTTAGATCAACTGGAATCAGAATCAATTCACATTTTTCGGGAAGTAGCAGGCCAGTTCGAGCGGCCTGCTTTACTATTCTCCGGTGGTAAAGATTCTATTGTATTGGTACATCTGGCTTTAAAAGCTTTTCGTCCCGGTAAATTTCCTTTTCCGCTGGTACATATTGATACCGGGCATAATTTTCAGGAAGCACTGGATTTTAGGGACGAGTTGGCAAATACCATTGGAGAAAAACTGATTGTAAGAAATGTAGCAGATACGATTAAAGCTAAAAATTTAACCGAACAAAAAGGAAAGTTTGCAAGCCGGAATGCGCTACAGACCTACACTTTACTGGATACTATCGAAGAATTTAAATTTGATGCCTGTATTGGCGGAGCAAGAAGAGATGAAGAAAAAGCCAGAGCTAAGGAAAGGATTTTTTCGGTAAGGGATGAGTTTGGTCAATGGGATCCAAAATTGCAAAGACCGGAATTGTGGAACACTTACAATGGAAGGATACAAAAAGGAGAAAATGTAAGGGTATTTCCCATTAGTAACTGGACGGAATTGGACATCTGGAATTATATTAAAAGAAATGAAATTGAATTGCCTTCTATCTACTTTGCACATAACAGGGAAGTATTGGAATGGCAGGGACAGCTAGTGGCAACATCTGAATTTATTCAATTAGATGAAGCTGATAAAGTATCTGTAAAAAAGGTGCGATACAGAACAGTGGGCGATATGACCTGTACCGCAGCAGTTGAATCAACCGCCAGTAATATCGATGATATCATAAAAGAAATTATTGCTACTAAAACAAGTGAACGCGGCGAAACAAGAATTGATGACCGGGTAAGCGAAGCAGCGATGGAAGACAGAAAAAAGAACGGGTACTTTTAAAGAGTTATAAGTTATGAGTGATGAGTTATAAGTAAGGCTTACTGTTAACACCTAAATAACTCATAATTTATAATCACAATGAGCGACAGTATTATAAAAAACAAAAGTTTTCTGTTTGCAATAAGAGTTGTAAAACTGTATAAATTTTTACTTGAAAATAAAAAGGAATATATTCTCAGCGGAACAGCAATAGGTGCACTTGTAAGGGAAGCTCAAAATGCTGAAAGCAATGCAGATTTTATTCACAAACTTGGCATTGCTCAAAAGGAAAATGATGAAACAATATATTAGCTCGAATTACTTTTTGAAACTGAATATTTAGATGAAAAGGAATTTATTAGTATTCAGAAAGATGCTGTTGAACTTTTAAAAATGATACGAAGTGCGATATTAACTTCTAAAAACAAAAGCAAATAGCGAAGGTGATATAACTCATAACTTATAATTCATAACTAAAAATGGACATACTAAGATTTATAACAGCGGGCAGTGTAGATGATGGCAAAAGTACCCTGATAGGGCGCTTGCTATATGATAGTAAATCAATCATGATAGACCAGCTGGAAGCTATTGAAAAGCAAAGCAAAAATAAAGAAGATGGTGAAATTGACCTTGCCTTATTAACTGATGGATTGCGTGCAGAAAGGGAGCAGGGTATAACCATTGATGTGGCCTATAAATATTTCAGTACGCCCAAACGAAAATTTATTATTGCCGACGCACCGGGGCATACACAGTACACCCGCAATATGGTAACAGGCGCTTCAAACAGCGACCTGGCCATCATTTTGGTAGATGCAAGAAATGGTGTGGTAGAACAGACACGGCGTCATTCCATTATAACATCGCTGCTGAATATTCCGCATGTGGTGGTAGCAATCAATAAAATGGACCTTGTAAATAATTCACAGGATGTGTATAATAATATTGTGATAGACTATGCATCTGTTGCAGTTTCTTTGGGGTTAAAAGATATTACATACATTCCTATCAGTGCCATCAATGGAGATAATATCGTAGAAAAATCGCCGGCTTTTCCCTGGTACGAAGGAGAGTCTTTATTGCACATTTTAGAAAATGTAGAAGTGGCAAATGATATTAATTATGCTGATGCAAGGTTTCCGGTGCAGTATGTAATTCGCCCGCAAACCGAAGCCCTGCACGACTATCGTGGCTATGCCGGCAAAGTAGTAAGTGGAATTTATAAAAAGGGTGATAAAATTACCGTACAGCCTTCCGGATTACAAAGTACTATTAGTGCAATTGAAATTGGCGGCAAAGAAGTAGATGAAGCCTTTGCACCACAAAGCGTTGTATTGCACTTAAGTGATGATATTGATATCAGTCGAGGAGATGTTATAGTGCAAAGTGATAACCAGCCATCGGTAGAAAATGAATTGGATGTTTTGCTGTGCTGGATGGGCAATAAACCTTTGATAGCCGGTAATAAATATTTGTTACAAATCAATAGCCGTATTACAAGAGCTGTAGTTAAGGAAATTGAATACAAGTTGGATGTAAATTCTTTATTGGAAGAACCGGCACCGGAGCAGGCAGCATTAAATGATATCGTAAAAGTAAAAATAAAAACGGCTTCGCCGGTACCTTTTGATTCGTATAAAAAATTGCGTGTAAATGGTGGTGCTATTTTAATTGATGAAACAAGTAATGTAACAGTAGGGGCCTGTATGATACAATAAACTGGATAAACAAAAGGCCATAAATAAAAAAGAATTTTCCATATAAGAAGGATAATAAATTGGCAAATGAGCAATACAGAATTTATACAGAATCTTTATAACCAGCACCAGCAGGCAACTACAGCTTTTCCGGATAAGGAATTGGCACAGGAATTCATTGACGGTTTTTTTGAATTCTTATTTATTCCGCAGAAGCAGAAAAAGATGTCGCAGTATGAATTGTCAAAAGAATTTGAATCTTATAAAAGCCATTTGTCTGCATTGATATATGATGTAATTGATGACGGAGAAAAAACGCAGTCAATAACAGATTTGTTTTTTGAAGAAGTTCCTGTTATTTATAAAACTTTATTAAATGATGCTGCTGCAATGCTGGAATTTGACCCGGCTGCAAAATCAATTGAAGAAGTATTGATGGCTTACCCTGGTTTTTTTGCTACGGCGGTATATCGTTTTTCGCACCAGCTAGTGGTGCTGGGAGTAAATATTTTGCCAAGAGTTTTTGCAGAATATGCGCATGGCAAAACAGGTATTGATATACACCCGGGAGCAACCATTGGTAATTCTTTTTTTATAGACCATGGCACCGGTATCGTAATTGGCGAAACAACCATTATAGGCAACAACGTAAAGATTTACCAGGGTGTTACATTGGGAGCATTAAGTGTAAATAAAAATTGTGCAGAAGTAAAACGGCACCCAACAATTGAAGATACGGTGATCATATATTCCGGTGCTACTATTTTGGGCGGCGATACGGTGATAGGCCATGATAGCGTAATTGGTGGTAATGTATGGTTAACAAATTCGGTAATACCTTTTTCGATTGTGTATCACAAAAGTGAAATTACCATCAGGGATAATAACCCATTACCTGAAGCATTGAACTTTGTAATTTAATTTTAATACAGCAATAATTAAACCCGTTCAATAACTCTAAACAATAAAAACTATAAAATGAAAGCAAATAATATTTTAGAAACAATCGGCAATACCCCTCATGTTCGTCTTAATAAACTATATGGCGACAAACACGAAGTGTGGATAAAGTTAGAAAGGGCAAATCCAGGTGCAAGTATTAAAGATCGTATTGCATTGGCAATGATTGAAGATGCCGAAAAAAAAGGAATCTTAAATAAAGACAGTGTAATTATAGAGCCAACAAGTGGTAATACAGGCATTGGTCTTGCGTTGGTAGCGGCAGTAAAAGGATATAAAATAATATTAGTAATGCCTGAAAGCATGAGTATTGAACGCAGGAGGCTGATGGCATTGTATGGGGCCGAATTTGTATTGACACCAAGAGAAAAAGGAATGAAAGGCGCCATAGAAAAAGCAGCAGAGTTAACCGCAGCAACACCCAATGCATGGATGCCAACTCAGTTTGATAACCCTGCCAATACAGATATCCACCGCAAAACAACTGCCATTGAAATTTTAAATGATTTCCCTGAAGGGCTTGACTACATCATTACAGGAGTAGGTACCGGTGGCCATATTACCGGTGTTGCAGAAATATTAAAACAACATTTTCCTAACCTGAAGATGTTTGCAGTGGAACCTGAATTATCGCCTGTATTAAGTGGGGGCGCACCAGGGCCACATCCTATACAGGGCATTGGTGCTGGCTTTGCACCATCAATTTTAAATAAAGAAATTTTAGATGGAGTAATACAGGTTAGCAAAGATGACGCGTTTACGTATGCCCAACGTCTTGCGAAAGAAGAAGGGATTTTGGCTGGTATTTCAACCGGGGCTTCACTGGCAGCTGTAGCAAAAAAATTAGCAGAAATACCTGCAGGCGCAAAGGTGCTGACCTTTAATTATGATACTGGTGAAAGGTATTTATCTATTGAAGGGTTGTTTTAGAGGTAGCAGCTCACCTATCCTCCCTGAGGGAGGGAATGGAGGATATAGAGGCGAAGAGCGGAGCGGATTTTAAAAATTTGAAAGAGCAAAATCAAATGAATTTTAAAAACTGTCCACTATCAGCCCCTTCTCCTTCAGGAGAAGGGCTGGTATGAATTGAAATAAAAGTAGAATAAATTAAATGAGTACAACAAACCAACATATTGGCAAAGTAATACTGGCAGGTGCAGGTTGTGGCGACCCGGAACTGATAACAGTTAAGGCTATGCGCTATTTGCAACAGGCAGATGTGGTGCTTACGGACCGCTTGGTAAGCAAGGAAATATTGGAAAGGTATGTAAGCAACAATGCTGAAATTATCTATGTAGGTAAGCAATGCCGGCGTGGATACAGTACGCCACAACAAAGTATCAACGCTTATATTGTTGAGTATGCATTGCAGGGCAAGTTAGTAGTTCGTTTAAAAGGCGGCGATGTGTCTATATTTTCTAATATTTTAGATGAATTGCAGGCAATAACAGAAAATAATATTCCATACGAAATTGTACCAGGTGTTACTGCTGCTTTAGGCGCATCGGCATATGCCGGTATTCCATTAACCGGACGTGGTTTGTCTACTGCAGTAAGGTTGCTTACTTCTTATACATCTGATATTGTTTCAGATGAATACTGGCAAGAGCTATCGCAAACAACAGATACATTGGTTTTTTATATGTCGTCAGAAACACTTGACAACGTAGTTGAAAACCTGGTGAAATATAATATCGATCCACAAAAATTATTAGCGGTGATAGAACAGGCCACTACACCTTTACAAAACGTGCACATCAGTTCCTTATACGACTATGAGTTGAATCTTAAGGGACGTTCGTTTATATCTCCTTCGCTGGTAATTATTGGTAAGGTGGTGGCATTACATGAAAAATTTGCATGGTTGCCAAATAGTAAAAGCAACGAATATTATTTTAAACCGGTTGACCAAAATATTAACCCCATAAATGCAGCAATATATGTTGGCCGATAATAAATTAAAACTTTTTTTGGACCTTATCAATGCTTCCGGCAAGGAGGAATTGGTATGGATGAACGCTTACCTTGACGGGGTTGTAAAATCACAGAATGGTAACCAGGCTATACTTGTTTCTGAAAATCCTGCGGTCAATAAAATCACTATTGTTTACGGAACAGAAACCGGTAATTCAAAAAGACTGGCTACTGATTTTGCATTAAAAGCAAAACAAAACCGTATACATGCAAAAGTGGTGGGCATGGATCAATACCGCCTGACCGACCTTCCTAAAGAAGAATATTTGCTGGCAATAGTAAGCACCCACGGTGAAGGGGAGCCACCCATTGCAGCAAAAAAATTCTATGACCATATTCACCAGAATGGCTTTACACTTGATAAGCTGAAATATAGCGTGCTGGCTTTGGGAGACACTTCTTACCCCTTATTTTGCAAAACAGGTGAAGAAGTAGATGAGCAGTTTAACAAGCTCGGCGGTTACCGCATTGCACCTATACAAAAATGCGATGTTGAATATGAAGAGGAAGCCAATAGCTGGTTCAATAATGTATTGAAAAACCTGACTGATGCAACAACAACGGCGGTGCCGGTGATGGCCCCGCCGGTTGTTGTTACAAAAAAAACGGGTAAACAAATTTATACCGGTACCATTATTTCAAAAATAAATTTAAACGATCGTGGCTCAAGAAAAGAGACCTGGCATATTGAAATAGCTGCTGAAGGATTGCAATACCAATGCGGTGATTCTATCGGTATCGTACCGGAAAATCCAGATGCTGTTGTGAAAGAAATTATTGCAGTGGCAAAAGTGGATGCAGCAAAAAAAGTATTGTTTAAAAACGAAAAGGTTAGTATTTATGACCTGTTAAAATATAAGATTAATATTATTTACCTTACGGAGCGGTTGGTAAAACAATATGCTGAAATAACCGGCGAAGATATACCTGCCACTAAAATGGACCTGCTTGACCTGTTAAAAATTTACCCGGTAAAAAATGTTGAACAGTTTGAAACAATTGTAAGTAAAATGAATGCCGTTTCGCCAAGGTTATACACCATTGCATCTGCGCCCGCTGCGCATGATGGCGAAGTGCATATCCTTGTATTAAAAGATGAATATACTTTAAATGATGAAAAAAGATTTGGCCTGTGTTCTGATTATTTAAGCCAGCTGCAAACAGCAAGTGAACAGAAATTTTTCATTCAAACCAATAAAAGGTTCAGGTTGCCCGCAGAAGATAAAGATATTATCATGGTTGGCCCGGGTACGGGTATTGCAGCATTCCGTTCTTTTTTGGCGGAAAGGGATGCTACTGGGGCAAGTGGCAGAAACTGGCTGTTTTTTGGCGAGCAGCATTTTGCCAGCGACTTTTTATACCAGACAGAAATACAAAACTGGTTTGAAACTGGCACCCTTACAAAAGTAAACCTTGCTTTTTCGAGAGACCAGCATTATAAAATTTATGTACAGCATAAAATGTTGCAACATGCTGTTGAATTATACGAATGGTTAAATGGCGGTGCTTCTTTTTTTGTATGTGGAAGAAAAGACCCGATGAGTGTGGATGTGGAAAAGACCTTACTGGAAATTATCCAGCAACAGGGTAATAAATCAAAAGAAGAAGCAAAAAAATATTTAGAGTTGCTGGAAGAGGAAGGCAGGTATGAGAAGGATGTGTATTAGAAACCTTAGGAACAGACCGCATGTAGGAACAGGCCGCGGCCTGTTCCTACATGCGGTAAAAAATTTATTATAAAGAAGCGTTCATAAATAATCAACATGTCAGATAAAAATAATTTAAGCGCAATAGAAAGAATTAAAGTAGCCAGTGATGGGCTTCGGGGATCAATACAGCAAAGTTTGCAGGATGAAATAACGGGCGCCATCAGGGAAGATGATACTGCTGTTATAAAATTTCACGGTATGTACCAGCAGGATGACCGTGATAGAAGAGAGGAAAGGGCCGAAAAAAAACTGGACCGCCTGTATACTTTTATGATTCGTTTACGTTTGCCCGGTGGTTTTATATCTGCGGAAAAATGGATTGCTGCCAACGAAATTGCATTGGATAACAGTACTGGTGTAATTAAAATTACTACCCGGCAAACGATACAATTGCATGGGTTGATTAAATCAAAAATAAGGCCCACCATCAAGTCTTTCAGTGAAGCAAAACTGGATTCTATTGCTACCTGCGGTGATATAAACCGTAATGTAAGCTGCACTTCCCATCCCGGCGAATCACCCTTACATGCCCAGGTATTTGCCTATGCCGATAAGATAAGTAATTTACTGATGCCTAAAACAAAAGCCTATTACGAAATTTGGCTGGATGATGAAAAGATTGCTGATAAAAAAGAGGAAGAAATTGATCCGCTTTACCAGGATAGGTATTTGCCGCGGAAATTTAAAATAGGCATTGCTATTCCGCCCAACAATGATGTGGATATTTTCACCAACGATCTTGGCCTGGTTGCAATCATTGAAAACAACGAATTGAAAGGGTTTAACATTGCTGTTGGCGGTGGTTTATCTACCACTCACGGTAACGCAGCCACGTACGCAAGATTGGGTACCGTAATTGGCTTTGCTGATACAGAAGAAAAAGTATTGAAAACAATTTACGAGGTACTGACGGTACAACGTGATTTTGGAAACAGAAGCGACAGAAAGCTGGCAAGATTAAAATATACGCTGGATAGAATGGGCGTAGAAGCATTCAGGCAGGAAGTGGAAAAACGTACAGGCTTTGCTTTGCAACCAGCCAGGCCATATGAATTTACTCAACGTAGCGACCGGTATGGGTGGTTGCAAAATGCACAGGGAGTTTGGTATTACACTTTGTTTATAGAAAATGGCCGCGTGCTGGACGATGAAAAAATTGCAATGAAGACAGCGTTGCTCGAGGTGGCTAAAACAGGTAAAGTCAATTTCCTGTTTACATCCAATCAAAATATGATCATTAGTGATGTAGCAGATAAAGATAAAGCTGCCATCAATGAAATATTAGTGCGTTTTAAAATTATTGAACATACAGATGCAGCCTCTCATCTCCGCAAAAATTCAATTGCCTGTGTGGCATTGCCTACCTGCCCGTTAGCACTGGCAGAAGGGCAGCGGTATATGCCTTCTCTTATTACTGCCATAGAGCCATTGCTCGCAAAACACCAATTGGATAATGAAGATATCATTATGCGTATGACGGGATGCCCCAATGGTTGTGCAAGGCCTTATGCTGCAGAAATAGGTTTTGTTGGTACGGCACCAGGTAAATATAATCTGCATATTGGCGGCGATAATGAAGGCGAAAGATTAAATACTTTATACAAAGAAAGCCTTGATGAGGCAGGTATTCTTGTTGAATTGGACAGCTTGTTTGATACCTTTAAAAAAGAGAGAAACAGTAAGGAAAGTTTTGGAGATTTTTCTTTCAGGAAGTATGTGGCGGCTAATTGAAAAGCAATTTTAGTGCTTATCAGAATGCCCTAAATTTTTTTCGGGATTTACCACATCCCTTACCATTTGTTTCAGTTCTTTTATTTCGGGGAAGCCGCCAAATATTTTCCGGTCAAAAATTATTTTCCCGTTGATGTAAATAATGTATTGGCCGCCTATTTCGCTTGGTTGCAGTGTTACTGATTGTACATCACCTTCAAATGTAGTTAACAATTCCTGCGCCATATAAGCGGCTCTAAGTAACCAGTGGCATTTAGGGCAATATTCTATTGTAATGGTTGGTTTCAACGTTAAATTTGTTTTATCAAATGTACAATGAATAAAACAATTCAGCCGCCTGGATTCTGAAGGCAAATTTATGTGGCGAAAATTTTACTTTATTTTATTTTTCAGAAGAGTACAAAAGGAATTAGTAAATTTAAATCTGCTGGTCTATTGTGTAACATATTTCACAATACCCAGGTTCTTAAACAAATAAAATCACCAGCTTTAAAATGTACAGCATTAGCCAACTCTTTATTTACCCCATTAAATCGCTGGGCGGTATTGAAGTGCCGGCTGCGCAATTAACTGACAGGGGTTTTCAATATGATAGAAGATGGATGCTGGTGGATGTCAATAATAATTTTCTTACTCAAAGGGAATACCCAGTAATGAGTTTATTACAAACATCTATTGAAAATGATAAATTGATTATTTATCATAAAAATGATAGCGCCGATAAAGTGGCCGTACCATTGCATCCTTTGCCCAAACAAACCAGCAAAGTAAAAGTATGGGACGATGAATGTGATGCTCAGTTTGTAAGCGATAGTGCAGATGAATGGTTCTCAAAAAAGTTACTGATGCCCTGCAGACTTGTGTACATGCCGGATACAGAAAAAAGGAAAGTAGATGAACGCTATGCCCAACATAATGAGATTACAAGTTTTTCTGATGGATACCCCTTGTTGATGATTGGGCAGGCATCGCTAGATGATTTGAACAGCCATTTGGCAGAGTCTTTGCCTATGAACCGTTTCCGGCCAAATATTGTTTTTACCGGCGGAGGGCCTTATGATGAAGATATTATGGAGCATGTAGTGGTAAATGAAATTGATTTGTATGGTGTAAAATTATGCTCCCGTTGTACAGTTACCACCATTGACCAAACAAGCGCACTTAAAACAAAAGAGCCCTTAAAAACCTTTGCCCAATATAGAAGCATGGATAACAAAGTATATTTCGGACAAAATATATTGTTTAAGCAAAAAGGAAACATGCAGGTAGGCGATGCTATTAGAGTACTCAAAACAAAGCTAAGGTTTTAGCTGTATCCTGAACTTTATCTATCCCAATAAAAAATATTTTCATTAGTCTACTAATTTAGTAGAGATTTATGTATATTTGCTGCCGATGGTAAAACCTGGTACACAGGAGAGTAATGAGCTTTTTCCTGTTTTTTTAAAGTTAAATCAATTACGCGTCCTCATAGTAGGTGGTGGTTATGTGGGTATGGAAAAGTTACAGGCTATATTGTCTAATTCGCCTGCGGCAAAAATTGTATTGGTTGCTACAGAAATAAGTGCTGAAATAAAGGAACTGGCTAAAGGGTATATCACAATTAGTATGATAGAAAGGCCTTATATCCTGAGCGACTTTAATAATATCGATATTGCCATAGTTGCCATTAACGATGCTGTTATCAGCAGCAAGGTTGCTGCGGATGCAAAAAGCAAAGGCATTTTAATAAATGTAGCCGATAAGCCGGATTTATGTGATTTTTATCTTGGTTCTATTGTACAAAAAGGCAACCTTAAAATTGCTATCAGCACAAATGGTAAGTCGCCCACTATTGCCAAACGTGTAAAAGAAGTGTTGAATGAAACATTGCCCGGTGAAATAGATGATTTATTAAACAATATGCAAAGCATCCGAAATAAAATAAGTGGCGACTTTACAGAAAAAGTTAAGCAACTCAATGAAATAACTCAAAAACTAACTGAAAAATAATAATGTCAAACAAGCCGCAGGAAGGTACTATCGAAAATATCATTCATTCAAGTGATATTGTTTCCACCAAACAGGAGTTTAACTCTTCGAGAAGAAAAGTGGTTAACAAATATATTATAGCCATTGTTATTGTATTAATAGCTGTTATATTTTCTTATTTTTTTTTATCAGCAGAACAACTCACCAATTTACAGACTGCACTCAATAGCGATAACCATATATTTTACTGGATGCTGTTAATAGGTTTTGGTGCAGAAGTGGTTGCCGGCTCAATGGGTATGGGATACGGAGTTATTTGCACATCGCTTTTATTAATCATGAATGTTCCTCCACCTGTTGTAAGTGCAAGCATACATTCGGCTGAGGCATTTACCAGCGCTGCGGGTTCTATCAGTCACTGGCAATTAGGAAATATCAATAAAAAACTGGCAAGAGCCCTGGCCATTCCGGCAATCATAGGTGCAGTTATTGGAGCTTTGGCGCTTACTTATGTTGGTGAAAGGTATGCCAAGGTAACCAAGCCTTTTATTGCATTGTACAGCATGTACCTCGGAATTAGAATTTTACAAAACGCTTTTAGAAAAAAAGAAACCAATACAAAAAAGAAAAAAAGTAATATAACTGTACTGGGCCTCGTCGGTGGATTTATAGATTCTTTTGGTGGTGGTGGGTGGGGGCCACTGGTTACCGGTACATTTATAAAAAACGGCCATACGCCAAGGTTTGTAATTGGCAGCTCTACTTTTGCAAAATGTATTCTTACCGTGGCAAGTGCCATTACTTTTATATTTACCATTGGCATTCATCACTGGAACGTAGTAGCCGGATTGCTTATTGGAGGTATTGTTACTGCACCCTTTTCTGCCATGCTTACCGCCAAACTTCCAACAAGAAAGATGTTTATTGCAGTGGGTGTTGTAGTTATTATTTGTAGCTTAATTACTATTAGCAGGGCAATTTTTCTATAATCTTATTTTTATTCCACGAAATTTTTTTAAATATAAGTCTATAAAATTGGTAGACTATTAAATCCAATGTATATTTGCCCTTAATTTAAATGCAGATGAAACAAAAAGCAATTATATTTTATTCGTGTCTCCTTCAGCAACGATGTTGCAGCATAATGTAATTATTCTCCATTCTATTTTTTAACTTGTTAGTCTACTAAAATAATAGACTAAATTAATCAGACCATACTAAAAAAACAATATGAAAAGAGTCTTATTATTTTTATTTACGGGATTACCATTATTTACATTGGCACAATTAAATGGCGCTGTTATTTTGAGCGGCCGGGTAGTCGGCGAAAATCACGAAAGCCTTGCGGCAGTAAGTATTTCTATTAAGGGGACGAAAATAGGATCTGTATCAGATTCCACCGGTAAATTTTCTATTGTTACCAGCCTGAAATTTCCTATTACGCTGGTTGTTTCTTCCCAGGGATTTACACCGCAGGAACTGGTTATAAAAAACACCAGCAGTAAATTAACCATTCAGTTAAATACACAAACTTACCTGGCCAATGAAGTAGTAGTTACTGCCAGCCGTACTTCCGAAAAGATTATGCGCTCGCCGGTTAGTATTGAAAAATTGGATATCCGGGCATTGAAAGAAACACCGGCTGCTTCTTTCTACGATGCATTGGGCAATGTAAAAGGTGTTCAGCTAACTACATCGTCTATTACTTTTAAAGTACCCAATACAAGGGGCTTTAATATTCCCAACAATTTTAGGTTTATGCAAATGGTTGATGGTGTTGATATGCAGTCTGCAACATTGGGTGTTCCTTTAGGTAACGCCATTGGGCCAACAGAACTGGATGTACAAAGTATTGAAATAACGCCTGGTGCTTCTTCTGCATTATATGGTTTAAACGCTATTAATGGCATGGCCAATCTTATAACAAAAGATCCTTTTAAAACAGAAGGTTTAAGCTTTTTTCAAAGGGTAGGGGTAAATCATGTTAACGATCCTGACATAAGCCAGAGTATGCTTACAGAAACAGCTATACGCTTTGCAAAGGCATACAAAAATAAATTTGCCTTTAGAATAAATGCAAGCTATTTCAAAGGCACAGACTGGATATCGAATACACAAACAGATCAAAATCCTAATAATAAAAAAACGGCTAATCCAGGTTATACTGTATTAGACGGGGCTAATAATGTGGCGTATGATGGTTGGAACAAATATGGTGATGATGCACTGGCGGGCAGTAATACCGTTTCAGTTACAGGTTTAAATATTAATGGGGTAAACAATAGAACCTTAACTGTTGCAAGAACCGGTTACTGGGAAAAAGACCTGGTAGATCCGAATGTTGATAATATAAAGTTTGATGCAGGGTTATATTACCGGTTAACTCCAAACCTGTTGCTGAATTATACCTACCGTTATGGGGAACTGGATGGGGTTTTTCAAAGAGGAAATAAAGTAAAACTGGATAATGCAGTTGTGCAGAACCAACAGATATCATTACAGGGAAAAAACTTTTCTATTCAGGCGTACTACTCTCACGAAAATACCGGCGATTCTTACAATGTAAAACCATTGGCAGATAATATGGATTTATACAGCGGCGGCAGCGGCAGTGTGTGGAGTGCAAAATATAAGAAGGCTCTAAATGCATACGCATCTGCACATGGGGGATCTTTAACATCTGCAAACCTTGCTGCGGCAACACAATTTGCACGCCAGATAGCCGATGCGGGCCGTGCAGAACCTGGTACAGAAAGATTTGACAAATTAAAAGACACTATTACCGGCATCAACAATTGGGATATCAAATCTTCTGCTATACCCAATGCACCGCTTACGGGAGGCGCTGCTATGTGGCAAAAAAGCAATTTATATAATATACAGGGGCAATGGGATTTATCACAGCAGGTAAAATATTTTACTTTATTAATAGGGGCAGATTTTAGGTTGTATTCAATAATTCCGGATGGCAATAATTTTGTTGATTTTGACCGCCCGATTGCAGAGAGGAATACAGCTTTGCCAGATGGCAGTTTTGGTAATAATGTCATCTACAAAAAGTATGGCGGATTTGCACAGGTAACCAAAACATTGCTTGAAGACAAATTAAAATTAACAGGCTCGCTGCGTGTTGATTATAACCCTGAGTTTAACACACAATTTACACCTCGTATAGCAGCGGTTTATACACTGCATAATGTTCATAATTTCCGTATTACTTACCAGCAGGGAGCTCGTTTTCCTTCTTTGTTTGAAGCCTTTACCTACGTAAACAATGGCAGGGTGAAAAGAGTTGGTATTTTACCTGTCATAAATGAGGGGCTGGGATACCAGCAAAACAGTTATACCCAAACATCTGTTGCCAATTTTAATGCCGCGGCTAAAGCTGCAGGCAATTCTGATTCAGCAGCCTTAAAATTCAGGGGTTTATTGGTGCCCGGAAATTTGCCAAACGGGGCACCTGAAGCAATACAATCTTTTGAAGTAGGATACAAAGGAATTTTGTTTGATAATAAATTGATGGTTGACTTTGATGCGTACGCCAATATCTACAAGGGATTTCTTGGCCAGGTGCAGGTATTTGTTCCTATCGGGCAAACCATTGGTTCCGACGCTGCAGTAATTGCTATGCTTGACAGAAACAGGGATTCAACAAAAGCAATAGCTGCAACGCCTGCTACGCCTGCTTCACAGGCAAGTAATGGGCAGGACAGGTATCGGGTTTACACCAATGCCAAAAAAACTTATACTACCTATGGTTCTTCATTAGGACTAACTTATAATTTTTATAAAACCTATACTATTTCTGGTAACATCAATTATAATGTTATTAAAACCAATGCCCAACCTGATATATTTGTTACAGGTTTTAATACACCAAGGTTTGCTACCAACTTATCTTTTGGTAACAGGGCAGTTACAAAACACCTTGGTTTTAATATTGTGTATCATTGGCAGGATAGTTACTTATGGGAGAGCCCGCTTGTTAGCAGCGGCACGGTTGATGCTATCAATAATATAGATGCACAAATTACATGGCTGATCCCTTCTTTAAAATCAACCATTAAGTTTGGCGGAACAAATGTTTTAAATAACCGTTACATACAATATGCAGGCGGTCCAACTATTGGCGCTTTGTATTATGTAGCCATTACAGTAGATAATTTATTGGGTAAATAAAATAATGTTAACGCACAGTTTATTGGGTATCAAAATGCGTTTATGCTGGTGCCTATTCTCATTTTATAAAAAAGGAGTGCCTATATTTGCACTTCTTTTTATATGAAGTAATTGATGAAAAAAAATATTGTTCTCACTGTAATAGTTTTTTTTACCTGTTTTTCGGTTAAGGCACAAACTACTAAAAAAACCGAAAATGTTAACCAGGTATGGTTTACGTATATTAATCAGTTAAGACTTAGTAATAAATGGGAACTAACAACAGATTTGAATTTACGTACCCTTGATGGGTTTGTTAACGACTTTTCTGTTAGCATAGTGCGTTTTGGATTAACTTACTACCTTGCCCCCAATACCAAGCTTACGGCGGGGTATGCATGGGCCAATTTTTTTCCGGCAGGCAATCATAAATATATTTCACAAACCGAGCACAGGCCCTGGCAGCAAATTCAATGGATTACCAAATATGGCAATAAAACAATGCGGCAGGGTATAAGGCTGGAAGAGCGGTTTAGAAGTAAAATTTTAAATGACAGCACACTAGCAGGTGGGTACAATTTTAATTACAGGATTAGGTATGCTTTGCTGTATGAAATTCCACTGGGCAAAAAAGAAAATTTGGCAGGTGCAGTTTCTTTAATTTTGGGAGATGAAGTAATGGTGAATTTTGGCGAAGAGGTTGTGTATAATTATTTTGATCAAAACCGGTTTTATGCCGGGTTTAAATTACAGACTGGTAAATATACCAACCTGCAGCTGGGATATCTAAATGTATTTCAACAACTGCCAGCAGGTAATAAGTATTTAATAAATAATGGCATACGGTTAACCTGTGCGCAAAATTTTGATTTACGGAAGAAAAAATAAGGCTGCTAATTTCACACAAAGAGACTAACTATACAAAGTAAACAGAAAAAATAGTATTACTTGTGTACTTTGCTTTCGTAGTAAGCTTTGTGTAAAATAAGTTTGCTAAATGAATCGTTATAATTTACAGCAATGCAAAATAAACAGTAAAATATTTTAGGTGTGTTTGTACCTTAGAAGATAAATACTATACATTTTATGGCAGGAATTTTAGATTTGGTAGGTAATACGCCGATGGTAAAACTAGAACAGGTAAATACCAATAAAGATGTAAACATTTATGCCAAGCTAGAAGGTAATAATCCAGGTGGCAGTGTAAAAGACCGGGCAGCATATGGCATGATAAAGGGTGCATTGGACCGCAACGAAATAAAGGAAGGAATAACATTGATAGAGGCTACCAGCGGTAATACGGGCATCGCTTTGGCAATGATAGCCAGTTTATTTAAAGTGCCGATAGAACTGGTGATGCCTGAAAATGCTACAAGGGAAAGAGTGCTGGCAATGCAGGCTTTTGGCGCTAAAGTTATCCTTACACCACAAACAAAATCAATGGAAGGTGCTATTGATTATGCCAATGAGCAGGTGGCCAAAGGCGGTTACCTGATGTTAAATCAATTTGACAATCCCGACAATGCAGGTATGCACTATAAAACCACCGGTCCCGAAATATGGAAAGATACTGCCGGTACAATAACTCATTTTGTTTCGGCCATGGGTACTACCGGAACTATTATGGGTGTATCCAGGTATTTAAAAGAACAAAATGAGGCTATACAAATTATAGGTTGTCAACCAACTGATGGGTCGCAAATACCGGGTATACGTAAATGGCCCGAAGCGTATCTTCCAAAAATATTCGATCGTAAAAGAATTGACCGTGTTATAGAAATTGACGAAAAATATGCCCGTATAATGACCAAACGTTTAGCAAGGGAAGAAGCTGTTTTTAGCGGACTAAGCAGCGGCGGTGCGGTGCATGCTGCTATTGAGCTATCAAAAGAATTAAGTTCGGGGGTAATTGTAGCCATCATCTGCGACAGGGGCGACAGGTATTTATCCTCTGATATCTTTGATTAACCGTTTACCCCAATTACTTTTTCATCTATTGATTTACGTTTGGCAGCTGGTGATGGAACAGCTATATGGCCTATATAAAAAAATCCCAATAGTTTATCTTCTGCTTCCAGCCCAAATAAATATTTTGCATTCTCCATGTAGGTTATTCCTCCGGTTGTCCAATAACCTCCTAAACCGTATGCGGTAACAGACAGGTATATATTTTGAACAGCACAAGCAACAGCTTCTATATCTTCTATTTCGGGGATACGCTTGGTGGTAGTGCGTTTCATGCCAATGGCTATTATATGCGATGCCAATAAGGGCTGCTGTTGCAGCTTGATATATTTTTCCTCCACAAAATTTTCACCTGCTTCGTTTTTATACAAATCACTTTGAAGTTCTGCGAATTTTTGCAAACCATTGCCCGAAAAAACAGTAAAAAGCCAGGGTTCTGCATTACCATGGTTTGGCGCCCATGTAGCATTGGTCATTATTTGTTGTATAATATTATTGTCTACCATTTTACCCGGCACAAATTGCTGGGGAAATACCGATCGCCGGGTTTTTACCAGTTCATTAAAATATTCAATACCTCTTTCCATTTTTTGAATTTGTTTGCAAAAGTAAGGAAAACCATAAAAATAAAAGTTGATGACTTTCACATTGTGTGCAGAATTATTTCTGTCGAACTTTTGATTTTATAAAGTTTAATTGCTCTGTGTGTTATTCAGTATACTTCATAAAACTGGCCTGTATTTTTAGCGGCCTTCGGTAAGACTTCCGAAGTTTTCAAAACTTCGGAAGTCTGCTATAATTTAATTGCTTTGATTTCAGAATGATATCACCAATAGTGGCAAAATTTCATAAGGGTATAAAAATATTGAGGCGGGTAATAATGTTTGTGGCTCTTTTAAACGTCGGGGTTTCGCAGATGGTTCTTTTATATTTTGAAAATTCTATGGCGAAAACCCCGACCCGACTAATTATGTTGCGAAAACCCCGACGAGACAGAAAAAAATATTTTGAATCTATTGACTAAAAATATTCAATTTATTCTTTAGTTTATAAAAAGAAATAAAAATTATTCTCGATATATAATTTTGCGCCTGATGATTGTTTTGTCATTGATTTTCTTTATAATCCAATTTACTCTACTGTCGTATTGGATTTGAATATTGCTACGTTCTAAAAATTCCGGTTTATAATTATCTAGTACTCTTATAAAATCAAGGCCAATATTGTCGGGAGTTTTTAATTTAAAGGATTCAATTTCTGTTACATCATTATATTTATTCAAAGAAATTCGAGAAAATTTTTTTTCATTTTTATATTTATCAATCATTTGAACTTCAGTTATTTCCTTAATGGTACAATTGCTATCCATGTAGAATATAATCTCATATACTGTAGATGTCTCATCAGTTAAAGAAAATAATTCATAATCTCTTTGGGTCATACTTAAGCTATTGTTCCGTTCAGAATATTCAAAATTAACATCGCTTTTTCTTTTTCCATTTGCACTATATACATATAAATATTTCAGGTTAACGCATGAATCATACAAGTATTTAACAACAGTACTATCCGTTGGCTCCAATCCTCCATAGGGCCGTTTTGTAACAATTTGTTTATAAGGTGCTTGATAATTTTCGTAGAAATTAGTAATAGCTTCTTTTTGACTTCCAGATTCTTTAATTTTTAATCCTGATTCAGAATATGTATATCTCGTGTTAGATTGCATGGTGTCACGATAACTATAAAAATAGTAAGTTTTACTGCTCAGTAGATTGGTGGTGTAATACTTAAAAACCACTTCTGTTTTTAAGTTTATATTTTGAAGATCTAATGTGTAATACTTTATTGTATCTAATAGACCCTTTTTATTGAATTTATAAATTGTCTTTTTTTGCAAGTCTTCTTTAATTTCATCGAATCTTATATTTATTTCAGATGTCGTTTCTTCTATCGATTTAATTACTCCTTTAAAATTATTAGTTTCTTCCTCCTCTTCCTTCCGCAAAGAGAATCGAATTCTCCCTAATAAATCGTCAAAAGAGACGTTTATATGAAGAGAATCAAAATTGGCAGGAGTAATTTTAAAGCCACATTTGCAATGAGTGTCAGCGGTTATTGGAGCTTTAGCTACTTCATTACAATTGGGGAATATGAAAATGATAATATAGAATCCACAAATTATTTTGATATTATGATAGAGTTTATTCATAATAAATAGGTCACTTATTTTTTCAGTTTTTAAGACTATTTTATTTTTTTTGTGCCGTTTCATTCTTTTCTTGTTTTAGTCCTTGCTTAGTTACTAATTTTTATCAAACAAACTTTGATTTTTTTTATTCGTTTTAGAATGATCAACACTTCTTTGAATATAGTCTCTGAATTCACGCGAATCCATTTTGTTATGCCGTCCATCATACGTTGAAGTTGTCAAATTGTATGGGGAACGTTTACTAAATATTACAAATGCACCCCGAAACCATCTTGTGATTTGTCTAGCAGTATCAGGAATTTCATATCCCATTTCTCGGTAATCATATCTATATTCTACAAGGTCATATTTATCATATTTTCCGGGATAAAGTTCGGAAACGGCCTCATGGTCATGTAAGCTCCCCCAAAAATAGTACGTTTTAAAAGTAGACTTAAATCTTAACTTTAAAAAACGTAAAACATGAAAAGAAGTCAATTCAGCCCCACACAAATTGCCAGCATACTCAAGGAGTTTGACAATGGCAAAACAGCAGAACAAATCACCCGTGAACACGGAGTAAGTAAAGCATCGCTTTACAAATGGCGACAGCGCTACGGCGGTATGGAAGCTAGTGAGTTAAAGCGCATCAAAGAACTGGAAGAAGAAAATTCCCGGTTAAAAAGGATGTACTCAAACCTTGCCATGGAACTTGATGTTGCTAAATACATCATTGCAAAAAAGCTTTAAAGCCTTGCGAAAAGAAACAGATTGCCAGTGAACTGGGTTCAGAACGGCCAAAAGACATCAGCAAGGCGTGTCGTATATTAAGGCTGAGCCGAAGCAGCTGGCATTACCAATCCATAAAAAACGATTCATACCTGATTGATCGGCTTGGACATCTTGCAATCCAAAATCCACAAGAAGGTTTTTGGAAATGTTATGGCCGTATGCGTAATCAGGGTGATGTTGTTAATCATAAAAGATTGCATCGGGTGTATAAACAAAT
>JAYTTI010000076.1:0-1907 GCA_043745405.1 Ferruginibacter sp.
ATTGAGGAATTACTAGAGAAGGTTGATTTTGTTTTATTAGAAACCAATGATGGACGACCACATTTTGAACAGGCGCTAAAAGTGTTGAAAGCTGGCAAACCTATGTTTATTGATAAGCCCGTTGCAGGATCACTCGCTGATGCAATTGCCATTTACCAAGCGGCTGAAAAATACAAAGTACCTATTTTTTCCTCCTCCTCTCTCCGTTATATGGAAACAGTACAGGAAGTAGTTCAGGGTAAAATTGGTAAAGTGGTTGGTGCAGATACCTATAGCCCGGCTACTTTAGAAAAAACACATCCCGATCTTTTTTGGTATGGGATACATGGTGTTGAAATTTTGTATGCAGTGATGGGAACGGGTTGTAAAGAAATTGTTCGCATCGATTCAGCCAATACAGATATAGTGGTTGGAACCTGGAAGGATGGAAGAACAGGAACTTTTAGAGGAACCAGAACGGGAACACACGATTACGGAGGTACGGCTTATGGAGAAAAGACGAATCAAGTACTAGGTCCTTTTAAAGGGTATGATAATCTACTTGATCAGATCATCGTTTTTTTTAATTCAGGCAAAGCGCCGGTAAGTGCTGAAGAGACTATGGAAATTTATACGTTTATGGAAGCGGCAGATGAAAGCAAACGAAATGGCGGAAAAAAAATTAAAATGAGTGATGTGTATGAGGCGCATTTCAAAAAAGCACAAACGATTATTGAAGGAAAATAGAAATGGATATTAATTGTCTACATGTTTTAGGAGATAAGAACTTTTTAAAAAAAACAGAATTATATTTTAAATAAGGTCCAAATTATATTACCCAACCAATACAAAAAATATTTTATGAAAAATACACGGAGAGATTTTATTAAAAAAACGACTGTAGGAACTATGGCTTTTTCATTTGGCGGGGTATTACCCGGTTTTTCGTCCAACAGTTATCGAAATATATTGGGAGCTAATGAAAAAATTACAGTAGCCTGTATGGGGGTAAACAGCCGAGGCCTGGCAGTAGGAACTAATTTTGCTGCACAAAAAGAATGTGAAGTATTGCATGTTTGTGATGTAGATTCGAGGGCAGCTGATACGTGTATTACTGCGATAGAAAAAATCCAACATAAAAAGCCTGCAGCCACCCCTGATTTCAGGAAAGCTTTGGAAGATAAAAACGTAGATGTCTTAATTGTTACTGCCCCCGACCACTGGCATGCACCTGCAGCGATGTTAGCCTGTGCCGCCGGCAAACACGTTTATTTGGAAAAACCCTGTAGTCATAATCCAAACGAAGGAGAAATGTTGGTGAAAGCAGCAGCCAAATACAAACGTGTTTTACAGATGGGTAATCAACGGAGATCCTGGCCGAATGTAAGTGCGGGCATTGCGGAATTGCATGCAGGTATTATTGGCCGGCCTTATTTTGCAAAAACCTGGTACACCAATAATCGCCCTTCTATTGGTACCGGAAAAGTAACGGAAGTTCCTACTTGGTTAAATTATGATCTCTGGCAGGGGCCCGCACCCAGAAGACCTTATAAGGATAACCTGATACATTATAATTGGCATTGGTTCTGGAATTGGGGTACCGGGGAAGCACTTAATAATGGTACGCATATGGTTGATCTTGCCCGATGGGGACTTGGCGTTGAATATCCTACAAGAGTAAGTTCTTCAGGAGGAAGATATCGTTACCAGGATGATTGGGAAACACCGGATACGCAGGTAATCAATCTAGAATTTGGCAATAAATCACTTATCACCTGGGAGGGACGCAGTTGTAATGGAAGAAGTACAGAATCTAACAGTGTAGGGGTGATTTTTTATGCCGAAAATGGATCAATGATTATTGAAAGCGGTAATTCATATAAGGTGCATGACCTGAAAAATAACCTAATTAAAGAAGTAAAGAATAA
>JAYTTI010000077.1:0-1906 GCA_043745405.1 Ferruginibacter sp.
TGTGGCGGAATGTATACAGCAAACACGATGGCTGCTGCTATTGAAGCATTGGGAATGAGCTTGCCTTACTCATCTTCCAACCCGGCATTAAGTAAAGAAAAACAAAAGGAATGTATTGATGCAGGAAAAGCAATCAAAAACCTTCTGCAAAAAGACATCAAGCCATCTGATATTATGACACGTAAAGCATTTGAAAATGCAATAACGATGGTAATGGTAATGGGCGGTAGTACCAATGCAGTTCTCCATTTAATTGCAATGGCAAAAAGTGTAGATGTGAAAATAACCCAGGATGATTTTCAGATTATTAGCGATAAAATTCCAGTACTGGCCGATTTTAAACCCAGTGGAAAATATTTAATGCAGGATTTACACCCATACGGAGGTGTTCCAGCTGTAATGAAATATTTATTAAAAAAAGGAATGTTACACGGAGACTGTTTAACGGTAACCGGAAAAACAATCGCAGAAAATTTAGTTACAGTTCCAAATCTGGACTTCGATCAGCAAAAAATTATTTTACCTGTTGATAAACCAATTAAAGCCACAGGGCATTTGCAAATTTTGTATGGTAATCTTGCTGAAGGAGGAAGTGTTGCGAAAATTAGCGGAAAAGAAGGAGAACTATTTGAAGGTCCGGCAAGAGTATTTGATGGTGAGCATGATTTAATCAACGGTATCAATACCGGAAAAATAAAACAGGGTGATGTAGTGGTGATTAGAAATGTAGGCCCCAAAGGAGCACCCGGCATGCCCGAAATGTTAAAGCCCACTTCTGCATTAATTGGTGCAGGTTTGGGTAAATCGGTTGCCTTAATTACTGATGGAAGATTTAGCGGAGGCACCCACGGATTTGTTGTTGGGCACATTACACCTGAAGCATATAATGGTGGATTGATTGCATTGGTAAAAGATGAAGATATCATCGAATTAAATGTTTCCACAAAAAAAATGACTTTAAAAATTTCGGAAGAAGAAATAAAAATAAGAAGAGCAGGATGGCAGCAACCTAAATTAAAAGTAACAAAAGGGGTATTATTTAAATATGCTATGCAGGTAAAAGATGCATCGGAAGGGTGTGTAACGGATACCCCCTAAAGTGCGCGTTACTGGTCATTATAAATGAATAAACATTATTGTATGGATACAATTCAAGAAACAAAAAAACTAGTGTTGAATAAATCAATACCTGCTTCTCAACTTTCCCTTCAGGGGGCCGGGGAGTTAAGTGGTTCCCAAGCTGTATTAGAAGCATTGATAGCAGAAGGAGTTGAAACCGTTTTTGGTTACCCCGGCGGTGCTATTATGCCCATTTACGATGCACTATATGATTACCATGATAAGTTGAAACATATTCTTGTAAGACATGAGCAAGGCGGGATTCATGCTGCACAGGGTTTTGCCCGCTCATCAGGAAGAGTGGGTGTTGTTTTTGCAACAAGTGGCCCGGGTGCAACGAATTTAGTAACTGGCCTCGCAGATGCGATGATTGACAGTACACCTTTAGTAGCCGTTACCGGACAGGTTTTTGCTCATTTATTAGGAACAGATGCATTTCAGGAAACAGATGTAATCAATATTACTACCCCCGTAACTAAATGGAATTACCAGGTTACTGATGCCACTGAAATACCTGCCGTGATGGCAAAAGCATTTTATATAGCCAAAAGCGGTAGGCCAGGACCTGTTTTGATAGACATAACTAAGAATGCACAAATTCAGAAGTTCGATTATGAAGGCTATACGCAATGTAACCATGTAAGAAGTTATCGGCCAAAACCAATTATAAGGAAAGCGTATATAGAAGAAGCTGCGAAATTGATCAATGAAGCTAAAAAACCTTTTGTCATTTTTGGACAAGGAGTAATACTCGGCAAAGCAGAAAAAGAATTTAAAACATTTATTG
>JAYTTI010000078.1:0-25902 GCA_043745405.1 Ferruginibacter sp.
GAAACTAATACTGTACCGAATTGTTTGTTTCTGTTGTTTTGCCATAATTTGTGTCAGATTTAATGTTTAAAATCTGTCTACCTATAGCAGGACAAGACAGTGAATGGTCAATGGTCAATGGTTGTGTGAATGGTCAATGGTCATGAAATATTTGGAGCCCTAAAATACCTTTAATAATTTATTATAAATCTTTTTTTAAAATTATACAATAATATGAATCTTACCTGCCAATCAGATATCGGAAAAATACAAATGCTGTTCATTAAAAATGTTACGCAGGCATTTATAAGCGATGCCCATATTGACATGTACTGGAAAGAGTTGAATTATCTCGGAAGACCGGTCTTGGAAAATGCGTTGAAAGAATATGATTTCTTTAAATTTATTTTAAAAATGCATGGTGCTGAAATTTTTTATTTGCCTGAAGATGCAAACGTAAACATGGATTCTGTTTATTGCCGTGATGCAGCCATCGCAACCAATAAGGGAATGATTATTTGTAACATGGGTAAGGCCGCAAGAGTGAATGAACCATTTGTCCAAAAAAAGGCATTCGAAACAAATGGACTTGAAATACTTGGCACCATAATGGCACCGGGTACACTGGAAGGCGGAGATGTGGCATGGCTTGATGAACATACATTAGCAGTAGGCCATACCTACCGCACAAATCAGGAAGGTATCAGGCAGTTAACATTATTGTTACAGCCTATGGGTGTTCAGGTAATTACTGTTCCGCTGCCACATTATAAAGGCAGTTCAGATGTGTTTCACCTGATGTCAATTTTGAGCCCTGTTGATATAGATCTTGCAGTTGTTTATTCTCCATTAATGCCTGTTGTGTTCCGCAATCTTTTATTGCAGCGTGGCTATCAGCTGGTAGAAGTGCCCGATGAAGAATTTGAAAGCATGGGTTGCAATGTATTGGCATTGGCACCCCGTGAATGTTTAATGGTAGCTGGCAATCCAAAAACAAAAGCTGCTTTAGAAAAAGCAGGTTGTAAAGTAACGGAGTATAAAGGAGAAGATATAAGTGTAAAAGGTGGGGGCGGCCCTACCTGCCTTACAAGGCCAATTTACAGGTATAAATAATAAAATACCGTTTTTAACAGAATCTGACATTGAACATTTTACATTAATATTTTTCAGTAATTTAGATTTTATTATTTTAAACTAAGCAGCATATAAATTTTATATTAATGATTGAGAAAAATATTTTTATTCACCATGTTTATTTTTGGCTTAAAAACCCCCAGAGCATGCATGATTGTGATAAGCTTGTTGAAGGGTTAAAAAAACTTTCATCAGCCAGCACCATTAAAAACTTTCACATTGGAGTACCGGCAGCTACCAGCAGGGAAGTAATTGACAGTTCCTATGCAGTTTCATGGCTATTGTTTTTCCGCAATAAAGAAGACCAGGATAGTTATCAAACCGACCCAATGCACTTAAAATTTATCGATAACTGTGCCCACTTATGGAGTAAAGTAGTGGTGTACGATACTGTTGATACCTGAATATTAAATTAACAATGCTGCTATAATTTTTAACGATACCAAACGCCACTTTAATTACAAAATATGAAAAAGAAAAATGACCAAAATTCACGTAGAAAATTTATTAAAAATGTATCTGTTGCGGCTACAGGTTTTTTTATTGTTCCCCGCCATGTTTTAGGCAGGGGCTTTGTTGCCCCCAGCGATAAATTAAATATTGCAGGTATTGGCGCAGGCGGCAAAGGCGAAAGTGACCTTGCTGAATTTTCAAAAAGCCCAAATGTCAATATCGTTTTTTTATGCGATGTAGACGACAGGCAGTCTGTAGCCTCAAGAAAACGTTTTCCCAAAGCCGGGTATTACAAAGATTACAGGGAGATGCTGGATAAGGAAGCAAAAAATATTGATGCCGTTTCAGTATCAATACCCGATCATGGACATGCAGTAGCGGCCCTTTCGGCGATGAAACTAGGTAAGCACGTATATGTGCAAAAACCAATGACACATGATATTTACGAAGCAAGAATTTTAACGCAGGCTGCAAAAAAATATAAAGTAGTCACCCAAATGGGAAACCAGGGTTCATCATTTGATGGTGTTAGAAAAATGCAGGATTGGTACAGTGCCGGTTTAATTGGCGATGCAGTAAATATTAATTGCTGGACAAACAGGCCTGTATGGCCACAGGGTTTTGGAAAGCCTGTTACAAAAGACGAAGTGCCAAAAGAACTGGATTGGAATTTATGGCTGGGGCCAACAGAATGGGAAGAATACCATAATGGATATGTTCCGTTTAACTGGCGTGGTTATCCAAGTTTTGGTACTGGTGCTTTAGGTGATATGGGTTGTCATATTATAGACCCTGCTTTTAAAACTACCGGCCTTGGATATCCATCAGAAGTGGAATGCAGTGTAGCAGATTTATATCAGAAAATGTGGACACCGGATTATCATCCTGATAGTTTCCCTGCCGCATCTTCATTAAAATTAAAATTCCCCGGTAAAGATGGCAAACCAGATGTGTATTTACACTGGATTGATGGCGGGATGTTGCCTGACAGGCCTGAAGAATTAGGTGCTGACGAGGCAATGGGTGGTAGTGACGGAGGTGTTATTATTATAGGCACAAAGGGTAAAATGATGTGTGAATGTTATGGTAATAATCCGCAGCTGTTGCCAACTTCCCGCACAAAGGAAGTAAATGTTCCGCAGGTAAAGAAAAGGGTACCCGAAGGCCATTACGTACAGTGGGTAAATGGCTGCATAGCAGGATATGGAGTGAATGAGCTTAGCTCTTCTTTCGATTATGCAGGGCCTTTAACAGAATCTATTTTGATGGGCAACCTTGCATTACGTTCATGGAATATTAAAGACGGGAAGGGCCGTTTTACAGGAAGAAAAAAATTATTGTGGGATGCCGTTAATATGAAGATCACCAATTTTGATGAAGCGAACCAGTATGTAAGGCGAACATATAGAGATGGTTATACATTAGAATTATAAGTAGAAATAATTGCACTAGAAAACCTCCACATTGATGGAGGTTTTTTTATGAGAAAACAAAATTTCTAGCCGGGCAAAGAATTACCTGATTAGTACCGTTGTACCTTTTTTGACAATTGTTTCGCCTGTATCGGTGTTGGTGTATTGAAGAAACCACACATATGTTCCGAAAGGCTGTTTACTATTTTTATAAGTGCCATCCCACTTATTTGTCCAGTCTTTGGTTGAGAATAACTCCTGGCCATATTTATTAAATATTTTAAACTGCAGGTTAGAAGTTCTGTATGCATTTAACGGATACAGGTAATCGTTAAGCCCATCATTGTTTGGTGAGAATGATTTGGGCACGGCAACATAACAGTTGTTCACCACTTTAAGATATTGGGTGGCCGTATCATAACATGCTTTATCGTTTTGTATGATAAGTTGTACAGGAATTAAACGGTCAACGATAGGAGGTGCATAAACCTGTGGCGGCGGTGTTTGTAATGTACTGGTAATGCCGTTTCCAAATTGCCAGTACCAGTTAGTGATGTTGCCAGAACTGGTATCTTTAAAATAAGCTAGATCATTGGGGCAATACACAGAAGGCATGCTAAATGCTGCGCTCAATGAATCGTGGGCAAGATAAAAATTTACAACAGAAGTGTCGCTGCAAAAACCATTGCTTACAATAAGCTGTGTGGTTTTATTGCCAAAACTGTTGTAAACAGAAATAGGGTTTTGAATGATATTGCTGCTATTATCAAATTGCCAGTTCCAGTTTGTTATTCCGTTAGCCGCAGCATTAAAATAATGAATGGTATCGTAACGGCAGCCTTCTGAAACCTGGTATGTAAAGGCAGCACTTACGGTATCTTTTATATTGAAAAAAATACTTGCGCCAGCAGGTGTTTCAAGGCCACACCGGTCAGTGAAAGTGTTACCATCTGTACCAGTAAAAAGAGTTACGCTATACTTTCCTTCATGCACAATTGGCGCTGCCAATTGCAGTTCAATAATATTCGAAAGGCCATTAGTACAATTCCCTTTTGCTGCAATAACTGTAACAGGATATGGGCCATCAATTTTAAAGTCACTGCCATCAGCGGCAACAGAACTACAGCGTATATTATTTTTGAAAACAAGTTGCAAAGTTGCGGGTGCACAGGATGGCGTGGTGATGCTATCCAATGGAATGGGTTGCTTTGTAAGTACAGTAAAAGTGCTGGAGTCGCCGGGTTTAATTGCATTGCCACAATTATCTAAAATGGTATTATTATCATTACCTTTTTTAACAGCAATTGTATAGCTTCCCGGAACTAATTGGCTGTTAAGATTGACGATGACAGAATCTGAACTATACCCTGTGCTGCAGCCGAAGCCAACAGCCGCAGTCACAATGCCATTTAAACCCTTTATTTCAAAATCGCTGCCGTCGGCTGCAATACTGCTGCAGGTCATTTTTTTTGTAAGCTTAATGCCTATCTGTGTGTCATCACAATTCACAGCTGCCTTTACCAATCCCGGAACTGCAGGATTAATAATACTGGCGGTGCCACCCTTAAAAGAAAGCGTAAAACCAGTTTTTGTACCATCGGTAAAATGGCTCACCATCAGCAGGTATGTATGGCCTTCAACAATATCAGGTGATTTACTAAAAGTGGGAACATTATCACCTGGTGCTGAGGCGCACTCCCGGATGTTTGCCGCATTGTAGGATGCGCCTGTTTTGCCGGGGCTGCCCGACCAGTTTGCTCCCCTTACCAATGCCCCATCAGAATAAATTTCGGATGCACCATGACCTGTAATATCGTAGAACTGCCAGTTGTAATCGTCATTGGGATTTTTAGGATCAATTAAAAACTCCAACGAGCCGGAGCTGTAGCAGGTAAACGTAAACCAGAAAGGGTTTTTATCTTTATAATCACCCACGCCAACCAGGGGGCAACCGGGAGCAGGAAATGGATAATTGATACAATCGGGCACAGTATCCTGAATAAAAAGAATGGAGCTGCAAACAAGTATTGCTGAAGAAGGAGTTTGGCCTTTTATCCCACTAATTTCACAGCCGCTTTGGGCCGCTGCCGTATTTGCCATCACAGGCAACATCAAAATAAATATGCAATATTTTAATAACTGCATGATTATGTTATATAGATATAGAACTGTTATAAATATGGCAATAATGCAAAACTTACACTTATTTACAAGTGTTGCTTCGTAAATATAAGTAGAAATATTTTGTTGCCTGTAATGTGATAAGAAGGAGACCTTTTTGTATTGACTAGTTCGGGAATTTGTAAAACTTCACTTGAATTTTTGCTGGTTTTAATTTTTATAATCAGCCAAGTTTTTTTAAAATTTCCAGGCCCTTTTCCCACCGTCCATAACCAGATGATATGTTGATGTGCCCGGCATCGCCAATATTTATAAATTTACTGTTCCAGCTATTGGCAAAAAATTTTGCTCTTTCTGCTGTAACCCAGTAATCATTGGAACTTGTAACAACAATGGTTTTAAAATTAATTTTATGCAGCGGGATAGGGGCAAAGCCTTTTGCCGGAAAATTATATTTTGGATTTTCAATATCACTTGGTGCAACAAGCAGTGCCCCTTTTATGGGGATGTTGTATTGCGTTGTCCAATGTGCAATGCTGCAGCAACCCAAACTATGTGCAATTAAAACTACGGTTGCCGGATCGTAGCCGGCAATTGCTTTGTTAATGGCTGTAACCCAATCTCTGCATAAAGGCGCATCCCATTCCTGTTGGTGTATGCGTTGAAAATTACCGCGGGATTTTTCAAAATATGTTTGCCAGTGTTCTTCTCCCGAATTGCCAAGCCCGGGTATTATAAAATAATTTGTCATTCTGGTTTCGAATGTAGGGAATTAGATTAACTTTCTGCTAAATATCGCTTACTTGTTGGGTGAAGAAGCCGAATACAATCTTATTATACTTATCCGAAAGCAGCATACGTGTAGTATTACGGAATGAATTTACAAGGTGCGACGCAAGAAAAGCATAATAGCACTTTTATTGATTGGCACATAAAAATAAAAACTTTGCATTAATGATAATTTCAATAAAAAGCTTCATAATTAAAAAATAAACTAATGAAAAATATCACCATTGCGTTTGCATTGCTTGCATTATTTTTTTGCGCCGCTGCCCAGAAGGAAGGCGCTAAATATTCTGTGAATCCTGCAAAAGACTGGAAGTTTGGAATAGCACTTTGGACATTTCATACTGGAAGCTTTTCCCAGGCACTGGACAACGTTGATAGTGCAGGCTTGAAATATATTGAACCAAATAATTTTACCAAAACACTTCCTGAGCTCCATGATTCATCGCTTATGCAATTATCACCTTCTGGCATACAAAAATTAAAATCATTGATAGGACAAAGAGGATTAAAATGCGAATCGGTTTATTGTGCAGGCGGCAATGATATTGACTCATGGAAAAAACAATTTGAGATGGCAAAGCAATTCGGCGTTCAATTTATAACATGTGAACCGCCATTGAATATGTGGGATAGCATTGACAGTCTTGCAGGTGTTTATGGAATTAAAGTCGCTATTCATGAACATTGGCAGGGCATGAGTCATTACTGGAATCCTGATACTACATTAATGGCTTTAAAAGGGCACTCAAACTTTGGAGTGTGCGCCGATCTTGGGCATTGGCCAAAGAGCGGTATTAACCCTTTGGAAGCAATAAAAAAGTTAAGCGGGCATATCATCGCTGTACATCTAAAAGATATTGCCGCCTATAACGATCCTAAATTAGTTGATGTACTTGTTGGAACCGGTGTTGTAGATTTTCCCGGTATTTTCAAGGAACTGAAAAAGCAGGGTTTCAAAGGTCATATCTATATCGAACGGGATGCAACAGAGCAGCCGAGCAACCTGGCCTCAGTCATACAGGAAGTTAAATATTATAATGAACAGGTGAAGGAATTGTAACGATTTCCCGCACACTGTTTTCTTCGTAGCAACGCCTTGGGCTCTGCTCAAGTTCGTTGAGAAAACGTTGCCGGGAAGAGGAACACAATTTTACGAATGGATTGATAAAAAACACTAAGATGATTAATTATTTTTATTATAAGATTTATAAGTCCTACACAAAAAAAAATATACCTAATATTCCTCAATTATATACAGTGACTGCATTGACGGTTATGTTTTATTTAAATATTTTTTCTTTAAATGTTTTTCTCGCAAAATTAAATTTTAGTCCTTTTTTATTTACAAATACGCTTTATTCCTATGCACTTACTTTAATTTTTATAGCATTTTTAATGCTGTACTATAAAAAATCAAAAAGGGAACTGATTTTTTATAAATATTCAAAGGAAACTAGGAAAGAATGTATACAGGGAAATATTGCAGTGGTAAGCTATATATGTCTAACAATATTGGCTTTTATTGCGGTAGGATTTTTTAAGCCTGGATATTTACCAAGCACATAGATAGAATTCTCAATTGGTCCAAGCAAACTGGGTTAGGCAGGAATGAGATGTAGGCAATGAGCGTTAGCTTCCTGTGCCACGCAGTAACTTTCAGCAAAATAGTATAATCTATTGTTAGGCAATATGCGTTAAAACTTTTTTTTCTACAGGTAGTTTTTAATGAAGTATTGATAATCTCATTACAGCCCTGCTCAAAATTTCCAATAGCAAAATCCTTATTTTCTTCGGGGAATGTATTGATTCCTTTATGCGTTAATTGTAGCAAGGTTTTATTTTGCTGTTCAAATAATTCAAACGTAACAAAAGAGTTTCCTGTGTAACCATCATACCGCCAGCTATGGGTCATTTTTTTTCCTGGAATTACTTCAGTTATTTCACAAAGATGAAGGTATTGTTTATCAGGCGGGCCGCCTGCAAACTGAAATGTAAAACCGGCTTCTGCTTTAAATTCGGCAAGATCAAAATACCATTTTTTAATTTCATCTTTATCGGTTATTGCTTTCCACAGCTTTGAAATGGGGGCATCAAATAAGCGTTCTACAACAATCGGTTTATCGTTCATAATTTTATTTATTTTTTTTAACAATAATCAAAAAGTCAAAAAAGTAAACAATGAGCTTTCATCCAGTTAACCAAATCATCCAATACTTCTGTTCTGTTTATTTCATTCAGCATTTCGTGCCGCCCCTCCCGATATAATTTATACGAAATGTCTTTTACCCCTGCCGCTTTCCAGTTGTTGATTAATGCTATAACGCCTTTTCCAAATAAACCTACCGGATCTTTGTCACCAGAAAATGCATATACCGGTATATTTTTAGGTACCCGTTTAATATTTGTTTTATTGAAAGCATCCCTTATACCTTTAAAAAAATAATAGAAAAAAACAGCACTGCAAATAGACCCGCATTGCGGATCATTAATGTATTCATCTACAGCTTTTGTATCACGGTTAAGCCAGTCAGATGCCGTTCTGTTAGGTTTAAAGTGACTATTGTATTTTACGAAAGCGAGTTTATCAATCAGTTTACTTCTGTAAGCAGGGCCATATAATTTCATTTGCAGCCATGCCACCGAAATACCAAGGCGCATTAAAGGATCTTTTTTTCCATTGCTGGCAGATAATACCAAACCATCAATTTGATCGCCGTATAATTGAAAAAAACGCTGACCCACAAATGAACCCATGCTATGGCCCAATAAAAATATTTTTTGCTGCGGGTATAAATTTTTAAGGTATTGAATCATTGTACGCAAATCATCTACCTGTTTATAAAACCAGTTAGGTTCGCCCAAGCCCTGGTGATTAATGCTGGCCACGGCTTTACCATAAGCCCGTTGATCGTGGGCATATACTGCAATGCCATATTGTACCAATACTGCTGCAACAGGTGCATACCGTTCCGCATATTCAGCCAAACCATGTGCAATGTGTAATACACATATACGTTCTGTATCAGGCAACCATGCATACACGGGCATTTTGTGGCCATCTGCACACGCTAATTGAAAGGTTGTTTTTTGCATAAAGCTTTTATAAAAACTATGCCTTCTTTTTTATGTTTGCCCTTTTTTGTATTTCATCCACCGGCATTACAATCATCCTTCCAGCTGGTTTATTGCCACGGTACGTAATTACTTTTAGCATTGCTGCATCTTTTGGAGCCATGATTGGGCTCGTATATTTTGGATAAAAATTATCAGGGAAAGAATTGTCGAAACTATAATAAATATCAAGGCCCTCAATTTCAGTTGACAGTTCAATTAATGCCTGCCCGTCTTTATTGGTTATTTTAAAGATGGGATCATACATGGCCGGGGAATATTTTATTTCCCTTATATCGTAGCGCCCAAACTGTTGTTCTACCTTTGTTACAAAACTATTCCAGTTCTTTTTTTCTTTGGGCGACCATACAGATTCTGCAATGGCAAATGCCCGTGGCCACATCATGTATTGCAGATGACGTGTATTGGTTATTTGTTCCGTCCACATATTGGCCTGTCCGCCTTTTATATATTTTGCATCTGCACCTGCCGGTACGGGGTCAAATTGATAGGCTTTATTCAATCGCAGTGAAGAGTATATCCTCGGCTCTGTAATTACATCTGCCTGCATATAATCAATGTACACAAACGAAGCGGGGCTCATCACTGCTTCATGTTTTAATTTCGTTGCTTCTATGCCACCTTTTTCGCTGCGCCAGCTCATTACAGCTGCGTTTGGCCCAACACCTCCTTCCAGCACTTCATCCCAACCCATAAATTTTTTGCCTTTTGATTCTACTATTTTCTCAACTCTTTTTTCAAAATAACTTTGTACTTCTTCCATGTTTTTTAAGCCTTCTTTTTTCATCAATGCTTTAACTGCATCACTTTTTTCCCAATAGGTTCTAAAAGTTTCATCACCGCCAGTATGGATATATTCAAAAGGAAAAAGCTGTGCCAGTTCTGTAAATACCTTATCCAAAAAAACGAACACATTTTCATTGGAAGGACAAAGATTATCATCTACCAACGCAGTATGTGTTGCCCAGTCTTTAAGCTTTTCTCCAGACCCCACACCGTGATTGTCTACACCATTTGAACAGGATAAATCGGGGTAGGCTGCAATGGCTGCAAGGCTATGGCCGGGTACATCAATTTCGGGCATAATATTTATAAATCTTTCCTTTGCATATTGCACCACTTCTTTAATATCGTCCTGTGTATAAAATCCTCCATAATCACGTGGCTCATCAGGCGTGGGTGGCGAAAAGGTTCCAAAGTACCCTGTTTTTTTTACGTTCCAGGCGCCTATCTGGGTAAGTTTTGGCAGGCTTTTTATTTCAACACGCCAGCCTTCATCATCTGTTAAATGCCAGTGAAATAAATTAAATTTATACCGGGCCATCTGGTCTATATAATCCTTCACTTCTTTTTTTGTAAAAAAATGCCGGGATACATCTAGCATTAAACCCCTCCATCCAAAGCGTGGGTAATCGGTAATGCTTACACAGGGCGCCTGCCATTTTACCTGCTGCGTCACCACATTGCTTTCTATTTCTTTGGGCAATAATTGCAGCAGGGTCTGTACACCATAAAATAAACCTGCAGGTTTATTGGCTTCTATAATAATATTTGTGGTGGTGATGGTTAACAGGTAACCTTCATTGCCAATTGTTTGATTAGGGATTTTATCAATCACCAATTTAATTACAGCAGTTGGCACCTGTTTGCCAATGGTAACTTTGTAACCTGTAGAAAGGCCAAGGCGTTGCTGCAAAAAATCATTGGTGGTTTTCATTGCAGGCAAATCGGGTGATTCGATAGTTACAATACTGGGAAGAATAAAAGTGCCGGAATTTTGTACCATTTGAACAGGTTCCGGAATAATGCCAATTGATGTAGCCGCATTTTGGCATATGGCCTGCAGGCCTGGCAGGCAGCAGCATAAAAGAATCGCTATTTTTTTCATACAATAAACTGTGTTTACTAAATTAATTTCTATAATTATATTAGCTGTAAATGTAGGTATTATTAATATTGAATTCTTTTCCTGTATAAAATTGAATTTTATTACATTCTTAGTATCTATGTTTTGGGTAAGTATAGAAAAGGGAGTACGCTTAAATATTTTTTTACGCCTCCGGCAACTACAATTGATAATTGCACTGGTATAGAATATTGGGAATTGAGATTGGATTATACCTCTGCCAAACAAGCATTTGTGTTTTAAAAATACCTTCTCCAAAAAATATTGTTACGCTCGCATTGGATAAACTTATAAATTACCCCCGCATACTTATTCAGTTTTAATTCAGAATGCATATCTTATTTTACCAAAAGTGAAAAAATGAAAATTCTTATTGTAGAAGATGAAAAAGAATTGAGTAAAAGTATTGTCACTTATTTAAAAGCAGAAAGCTATTCCTGTGAGGTGGCAAACGATTTTAAATCGGCATTGGATAAAACCGAAGCATACGATTACGATTGTATTTTATTGGATATAACATTGCCTGATGGAAATGGCCTCGCTATTTTAAAGGAATTAAAGGCAAACAAAAAGGCAGATGGAGTTATTATTATTTCAGCAAAAAATTCTATCGACGACAGAATTGCGGGATTAAACCTGGGGGCAGATGATTATTTAGCCAAACCTTTTCATTTATCTGAACTAAGTGCAAGAATTGCAGCGGTAATCAGGAGGCGGCGATTTGATGGCAATACAGTGCTGACGCTAAATGAAATCGTCATTGACACCCTTGCCAAAACAGTGCATATAAATAATATTAATGTGGATACAACCCGTAAGGAATACGACCTGCTGTTATACCTTGCTGCTAATAAGAACAGGGTGATTTCAAAAAATGCCATTGCTGAACATTTATCAGGCGGCGAAGCAGACGTATTTGATAACTTCGATTTTATATATGCACACATAAAAAATTTAAAGAAAAAACTAACGGCGGCAGGATGCGAAGATTATATAAAATCAATTTATGGAATGGGGTATAAATTTGAAATTTAAAAATGAAACTACTCAATAAAACGATCTCTTTATACATTTTATATGCCTCGGTTTTACTGTTGATAGCCATACCTGTTTTGTATTTGTCCATCCAGCACCGTGTGGTACATGAGATGGATGAAAGCCTGCAGGAGCAAAAAGATAAAATCATCAGCGACTTGGAAAAAACAGATACTGTAAGCCTGGCGCCGTGGCTGCAAAATATTGAACCTGGTATTACGCTTTTTCCATCAGCAGCCCAGGATAATCAGCGGGATAGATTTTACACAACAATCATCTTTGAAAATATTTCTAAGGAAAAAAGCCCATACCGGGTTTTAGAAACTACAGTCAATCTTAAAGGGAAGCCCTATATTCTGCAAATAAAAAGTTCTTTAATAGATAGCCAGGATTTAATTGAAAGTATTGTTAGGATTGTAGGCATTTTGTTATTGCTGATAATAGTCGGGCTGGTATTAATTAACCAGGTGCTGTCAAAAAAAATATGGAAACCATTTTATACCGTGCTGGATAAGTTGCGGGAGTTTAAAATAGAAAATAATGCAGCACTTCATTTTGAGAAATCTACAACAACAGAATTTACAGCCTTAAATAGAGCCATCACTTTATTAACGGGCCGTAGCAGGGAAGTGTACCAATCTCAAAAGGAATTTACAGAAAATGCATCGCATGAAATGCAAACTCCTCTGGCAATTTTTCAGGGTAAGCTTGATTTGCTGATGCAGACATCGCCACTCACCGAGGAGCAATCTGAACTGATAAGTGATTTGGCAGATGTGAACCAGCGGGTAAACCGCTTAAACAAAAGCCTGCTCCTGCTTACAAAAATTGAAAATAACCAGTTTGCAGAAATAGAAAACGTATCTGTACAGCAGTTATTGATAAAGCTGATAGAACAATACAGTTTTCAATTAGAGCAACGGAATATTATTATTGTTAATGAAATTACCGAAGACATAATAGTTGTTGCCAATAAAATGCTGATTGAAATAATGCTGGGTAATTTATTAAGCAATGCTATCAAGCACAATTTTATTAATGGCTCTATTGTAATTAAGGGAAACAAGATTGAGATAACCTTTATGAATACAGGAACAGGAACAGTACTAAATGAAAATAAAATATTTCAGCGTTTTCAAAAACAAACTACAGACAGCAGCAGCATTGGCCTTGGCTTGCAAATAGCCCAAAAGATAGCTGCCAACTATCAATACACTATTAACTATAGTTTTCACAACGAACAGCATCAATTCAGACTCCGCTTTAGTTAGATATTTGCCTTGCAGTTAGCATTACATCAGGTAATAATTATCCAGTAACAATTATTTAATAATTCAGCATTTATTCAGATTTACCTTTGAAGTTTACATTATTAATTAACTATAAATAAAAATAGAAACATGAAAAAGATTATAATGATGACGGTAGCAGCAATGTCAATAACATTTGCTGCCAGTGCCCAAAAATTGAATGATGCAGACGTACCTGCGGCTGTTAAAGTGTCCTTCGCAAAAAAATATCCGGGTACTGCTGCTAAATGGGAAAAGGAAGATGGGAAGTATGAAGCAGGGTTTAAAAAAGATGGCAAAACTATGTCGGCCTTATTTGAGGCAAGTGGCACTTTTACAGAATCTGAAGTAGACATTAAGGTAGCTGATTTGCCCGCAACTGTTTTAACTTATGTAAAGGAACATTACAAAGGTAAAACCATAAAGGAAGGGGCTAAAATCACCAAAGCCGATGGCACCATAAATTACGAAGCAGAAGTAGATGGCAAAGATGTAATATTTGATGCTGCTGGTAAATTTTTGAAAGAAGTAAAAGATTAAAATTGTATTTTACAGGAGCGGCTATAAAGTTGCTCCTTTTATTTAATAACTATAATAAACATTTTTATGAAAAAATTAATAACACTTGCTTTAATAATTCTTGCCATTATCAATGTAAATGCTCAACAAAAGACTGGGTTTAGTGTAATCAAAACATTTCATGTTGCCAGTGCAGGTGGCTGGGATTATCTGGAAGTTGGGCCAATAAATGACTGGCTGTATGTAAGCCACGGCGGGCAGGTAAATATCCTTAATAAAAAAACGGGCGACTCAGTTGGCGTAATTGAAAACACAACGGGCATTCATGGTGTTGCTTTTGATATTGCAAATGGTAAAGGGTATACAAGCAACGGCGGATTAAATAATGTGTATGTATTTAATATGAATACCAATAAAGTGCTCACGCAAATTGCTACTGGCCAAAACCCCGATGCAATTATGTATGAACCTTTTTCAAAAAAAATAATTACCTGCAATGGGCGCAGTAACAATTTGAGCATTATTGACCCTGCTCAAAATAAAGTAATCTACAGCGTTAGTGTTGGAGGCAAGCCGGAGACGGCGGTCAGCGATGGTGCCGGTAAATTATTTGTAAATGTAGAAGACAAGAACGAAATTGTTGCGGTTGATACTAAAACCTTTAAGGTAATTAGCCGTTGGAGTATTTTGCCGGGAGATGGGCCAACCGGGCTTGCTTATGATAATAATACAAAACGGTTATTTGCAGGTTGCGATAAATTATTGATGGTGATAGATGCTACCAATGGTAAGGTAGTTGATAAACTAACAATTGGCGATGGTTGCGATGGTGTGGTATTTGACCCTGCTTTAAAAAATATTTATACTTCCAATGGGGAGGGAACAATAACTGTTATCCATGAAGAAAGTGCTGATAAATTTACAGTAGTAGAAAATATTGTTACTAAGAGGGGAGCCAGAACAATTGCATTGGATAAAGCTACGCATATATTATATTTGCCTGCTGCAGAATTTGAACCGGCAGATCCCACCCAAAAAGGAAGGCCTAAAATGTTACCGGGTACTTTCCAGGTGTTGGTAGTTGGCAAATAGCAGCTTTATTAAATAACAAATATGAATTGTAAAATTGCAACAATATTTTTCGTCTTTTTAGTAAATATTGGTACAGCACAAAATAAAGACATTGATTATTTTATAAAACAGGGGCTGCAAAACAGCCCCTTATTAAAAGATTACCAATTACAGATTCAGACAAATGAAATTGACAGCCAGCGTTTGCGGGTATCTTACCTGCCGCAGGTAAATGCAGGTACTGCTGCAGCTTATGCACCGTCAATAAAAGGTTGGGGTTACGATGGAGCCATTACTAATCTTCATACATTTAATGCACTGGTTACTGTATTGCAGCCAATAATTGGTAAAAATAATATCAATAACCAGTATATGGCTTTACAACTCCTGAATTTAGGTTTGCAAAATCAGGGCAAAATATCGGAGCAGGATTTAAAACGAAGCATAAGCCAGCAGTACATTACCGTTTATGGCGATTTAGAGCAAATAAGGTTTAATACAGACTTAATGGATTTGTTAAACAAGGAAGAAAGTATCCTTAAGAAGCTGGCAGAAAATGGTGTTTATAAACAAACAGATTTTCTTTCTTTTATGGTGAATATTCAACAGCAGGAGCTGGTAATAAAACAATTGAAACAACAGTATCAAAATGATTTTTCGACGCTTAATTATATCAGCGGTTTGTCGGATACTGCCTATACCATCTTACCGGCGCCTCAATTATTAAATGAGGCATTACCCCCTTTAGAACAAACCGTATTTTATCAGCAATACCAGCTGGATAGTTTGAAAATAAAAAATACTGACCAGCAAATTGATTTTAACTACCGGCCTAAAATAAATGTATTTGCAGATGGGGGCTATAACTCGTCTTTTCTCATTACCCCATATAAAAATTTTGGCGTTAGCGCAGGTATCAGTCTTGTTGTACCTATTTATGATGGGAACCAAAAAAAAATGCTCCATCAAAAAAACACCATTGCTGAGCAGAAGCGTCAGAATTACCTGAACTTTTTTAGCAAACAATATAAGCAGCAAATAGATCAATTGCAGCAACAGCTTTTATTGGCAGAACAGTTGATACAACAGGCAACTGTTCAGATAAAATATGCAGAAGGCTTAATAAAGGCACAACGCCCGCAATTGGTAACCGGCGATGTGCGTATTGCAGATTATATTATTGCTATTGGCAATTACCTGAATGCTAAAAATATTATTACCCAAAATACCATTACTAAACTGCAATTAATTAACCAGATAAATTACTGGAACAGAAAACAATAAACTGCTATGCTGAAAAAATATTCATTAATGCTGTCGTTGTTAGTTGCAATCACCAGCCTATTAAGTTGCGGGTCTAAAAAGAATACTACTGCAGAAGAGTTACCGGTTGCCGATATTGGAACACCTGTAACGCTTACAAATATTACATTGGGTTCATTGTCAGAAACTGCTGAATTAAATGCAACATCTGTTTTTCAATTAAAATCATTTGTAAAAGCAAATGCAACAGGTTACCTGCAACTGGTAAATGCACAGTTGGGTAAATATGTAACAAGGGGGCAGGATATGTTCGTTATAAAAAATAAAGAAGCAGCCGCACTGGGCAATACAGTTAATGTATTGGATTCATCTTTTCGTTTTACCGGTATCATACATATTAATGCGCCGGGCAGCGGTTATGTTTCTGCACTTACTTATAAGGCAGGCGACTATGTTACCGATGGCGAACAACTGGCCATTATAAGCGATGTAAACAGTTTTGTGTTTTTAATGGATTTGCCTTACGAATTAAAACCTTATTTAAATGGCAACAAAAGCCTGCAGTTAAAACTACCGGATGGCACTGTATTAAGTGGTTACGTAACTGCATTAATGCCTATAGTGGATGCAGTATCGCAAACACAGCAGGTGGTTATAAAAGTAAACAGCAAGCAACAAATACCTGAGAACCTGATAGCGAAAGTGATTATTGTAAAAAAATCAATAACGCATGCTATTTCCCTGCCAAAAGAAGCAGTATTGACAGACGAGGTACAAAGCCGGTTTTGGGTAATGAAATTGATTGATAGTACAACAGCCGTTAAAGTTCCAGTAAAAAAAGGTTTAGAAAACAACGAGCAGGTTGAAATTCTTTCACCGGTATTTTCTGGTGCGGAAAAAATATTGTTAACCGGAAATTATGGACTGACCGATACTGCCAAAGTAATAGTGATACAGGAATAGTAAATATTTAATCACTTGCAGATAATTTCAATGCAGCGTATTGCAGGAACCTGCTATTATAATATTGTATAAAAATGAAGAATTTTTTTATTGCACATAAAAATCCTGTATCCCTTGTTATTGCCATCATTATTTTAGGTGGATTTTTTGCGTATAGCAAAATGCAGACTGCTTTGTTTCCGGAGATTACATTTCCAAAAATAAAAATTATAGCAGATGCAGGCCAGCAGCCGGTAAACAAAATGATGATTACGGTAACCCGTGAATTAGAGAATGCCATAAAGCAGGTGCCTGATTTAAAAATGATTCGCAGTACCACCAGCAGGGGTAGTTGCGAAATAAGTGCCTTCATGGATTGGAAAGCCAATATTGACGTAAGCCAGCAAAGAATAGAGAGTAAGATTAGTGAGATAAGAAACGTATTGCCGCCTGATGTGCAGATTACGGTGGAACGGATGAACCCTTCCATTTTACCTGTAATAGGCTACACACTGGAAGCTCCTTCATTATCACCTATTGAAGAAAAGCTCCTGGCCATGTACACCATCAAACCTTTTTTATCGCAGGTTGAAGGCGTAAGCGAGATAAGGGTAATTGGAGGTAAAGCCAAAGAGTTTTGGCTTACACTCAACAAAGGTAAAATGAGTACCCTGGGTATTACTCCCGATGCAATAACTCTTGCGTTAAGTCAAACAAATTTTATTAAATCAAATGGTTATTTATCAGACTACCGTCAAATGTATTTAACAGTAACCGATGCTGTAGTTGATACAAAAAGCGAACTGGAAAAATTAGTTATCAGTAATAACGGCAAGCGCATAGTTACGCTGCAGGATATAGCTGCAATCCAAATTCAGGAGGCTAAAGAATATGTAAAAATAAATGCCAACGGGCATTCTGCTATTTTACTGGCTGTTGTAAAGCAGCCCAATGCTAACCTGGTTGATTTATCTGCAAAAATGCAGACTAAGGTAGAGGAGCTTCGGAAAATTTTGCCTAAGGGAGTAACTATACAACCCTATTATGTACAAAGCGATTTTGTAAAAGATTCTGTAAAAAGTGTAACAGATAGTTTGTGGATTGGTGTGTTGTTAGCCTTACTGGTAGCCATTATTTTTCTGCGTTCCATAAAGGCAAGTGCCGTTATTTTAATTACCATACCGGTTACTTTGCTGCTGACACTTATTGTGCTGTATGCAACTGGGCAAACCTTTAATATTATGACGCTTGGCGCAATTGCTGCTGCCATCGGTTTAATAATTGATGATGCCATTGTGGTAGTTGAACAAATACATCGTACACATGAAGAACACCCGGAAGAGCCCACAGCTGCTTTGTTACAAAAAGCCATCAGGTATTTATTGCCAGCAATGATCGGCTCGTCGTTAAGTACTATTGTTATTTTTCTTCCCTTTATATTAATGACCGGTGTAGCGGGTGCGTATTTTAAAGTGATGACAGACACTATGATTGTTACATTGGTTTGTTCATTTTTTGTAAGCTGGATTTGTTTACCCGTTATTTATTTACTTTTCACCCGAAGCAAACCAAAGGTACTTTCCGCTAAACAGGCACTTAAAAAATCAAAACAGAATATGCCTGCGCCACATGGTGTACACAATCAAAAATGGGTAGGGTTTTTTATTACAAAACCTGTTATTAGTTTGATTATAATTTTATTATTAGGGTTTTCTATCTGGTATATTTTGCCAAAATTAGAAACAGGTTTTTTGCCTGATATGGATGAAGGCAGTGTGGTATTAGATTACAGTTCGCCTCCTGGTACCTCATTGGAAGAAACAGACAGGATGCTGCGGGAAGTGGAAAAAATTATTACCAGAATACCAGAAGTAGAAACTTACTCCCGCAGAACAGGAACCCAGATGGGCTTTTTTATTACAGAACCTAATCGTGGTGACTACCTGATACAATTAAAACAAAACCGTAAAAAAACTACCAATAATGTAATAGATGAAATACGCGGTAAGGTTGAAAAATCTCAACCTGCTTTACGCATCGATTTTGGCCAGGTAATTGGCGATATGTTGGGCGATTTGATGACTTCTGTACAACCAATTGAAGTAAAGATTTTTGGCAACGATCAAAAGAAATTACAGCAATTATCCAGACAGGTTGCAGAAGTGGTAACAAGCGTAAAAGGTACTGCAGATGTATTTGATGGAATTGTTATTGCAGGGCCATCTATTTCTATCCAACCCAATGCAACTGTGCTTGCACAATATGGCATTACGCCTGCCAATCTGCAATATCAATTACAATCTGCTTTAGAAGGAAATATTGTGGGTACAGTATTTGAAAAAGAGCAACTTTCGGCATTAAGAATTGTATACCCCGGAAACAGGAAACTGAGTGTGGAAGATATAAAAAAGCTGCAAATATTTTTGCCCGATGGTAAATTAAAACCCATCACTGCCCTGGCCGATATTACACTAAATGCAGGCGATGCAGAGATAGAGCGGCAAGATTTACAATCAATGGGCGTTGTAACGGGAAGACTTGATAACCGCGACCTTGGTAGTGTAATGACGGATATAAAAAAATCAGTTGACGCCAATGTAATGATGCCAACAGGTTACCACATTGTATACGGAGGAGCTTATGCCGATCAGCAAAAATCTTTTAAGGAACTGCTGATGATTTTGATAACCAGCAGCCTGCTGGTATTTATGGTAATATTATTTTTATTCAGGGATTTTAAAGTGGCTTTATTGATATTGCTTGTTGCTGTATTGGGTATTAGTGGCAGTTATTTAGGATTGTACCTTACACATACGCCATTAAACGTGGGTAGTTATACAGGTTTAATTATGATTGTTGGGATCATTGGCGAAAATGCCATTTTTACTTTCCTGCAATTCAGGGAATCATTGCGGCAAACCAATAATGTTGATGCAGCCATCATATATTCCATCTCTACCCGGCTACGCCCAAAATTGATGACGGCATTAGGTGCCATCATTGCATTAATGCCCATTGCTTTGGGTATCGGCACAGGGGCACAATTACATCAGCCTCTGGCTATTTCGGTGATTGGCGGTTTTTTAGTTGCACTGCCTTTATTATTAATTGTATTGCCAAGTTTGATGCGGCTATTTTATAAAAATAGCAAGCCTGTTGCAGTGACCGATTAATTTTTTGTACCGGTATGCACAAGTACAATTTCGCCTGGTTTTAGAATTCGATTTTTTTAGAAAGTTAAAGTAAAAGCAATTGTTTTTTGAAACAGCGATTGACATTCAAATAATCAGCTCAAAAAAATGCTGATAAGGACATTTCATTATATACATTTTCTTTTTAAAATATCAGTGTTATGCCAAGGTATAAACCATTGGGTTTGGCGTACAGGTTATTTAAATAATTTAACCGCTTGTAATATTCAAGGCTTAGAATATGGAAAATATTTTCGACACCAATACTTGCTTCCATAAATGGCGCTTTGCCCAACAGGTTAAAATTTGAATTTTTATTATACGCAACATTAGCGCTATTCATGTTGCCCCAATAAGCATTGAATGAAAAACGCTCCCTCCAGCCCAACTTTTGCAGTAATGGAATTTTATCAAATAAGGCGCCACCAAGAGAAAACCTGGTATGCAGGCTTATATATTTATCGGCAGCAAACTCGTAAGGTACCATTGTATTAAACTGGTATTTACTGGCAACATAGTATTCATTACCTGCGGGAATATTCAATAAAAGGTAAGGTAGGGTACCGAATACTTTGCCTGCCTCCAGCTTATAATACAATATACTTTTTGGCGGTAGCTGCAACCTTTGCTCGATACCCACATTTATTTTATGAAAATTAAATTGCGCCTTTCCATGCTCGAAACCATAAGTATATTTTGCATATAGAATTGGGAAGAACGTACCCAGTCTTATTTTATCGTAATTTAAAATCCTTGATCTTTCTTTATGCGCATAACGGATACCAATAGACGCTTCTGCAACAGGCAAACTTGTTTCAAACACACTATCGTAAGGTATATCTGAATCGCCTTTAATGGGTCTGTATTTAAAATAAAAAACTGGGTTTAGTTCTTCATATCTTAACGAGGCCCTGGCACTAAAATCGGGCGAAAGATATTGCTCATGTTTTAGCAATAACTGCTTTGTATAAACCCTCGTAAAAGGAATAGGCTTTCTCAATAATGAGTGAATAAGGTTGTCTTTATCAAGTTCATCTTCATTGTCAATGATAAAATCATAGTCTTCACCATACGAGAGCGTTGTTTTTGTCCAGCGGGGCTCATTCCAAACGTATTTAACGCCCAGCAGCCCTTTAAATTTCATGTCCTTTAAGCCATAAGCACCATACCCATAAATATTTATTTTTTTACTGATGCCTGGCATTGTCCAAAAGCCCAAACGTAACCTGCATCCTTCAATTGAGTTGACGCTGAAAAAGGTAGAGTAGGGGCCGACACGCAATATATTGTCAAAATCCAATGCGCCACTTCCACCAAAAGCAATTAATTTAATGGCTCTTTGAAATTGTTTATTTTCCTTTAACGAATCCACCATTGTATAAATATTTTTTTCATGCTGCGTTAAGGAATCGGTACGGTACTGTTGCCAGAAAGTCTCTGGCTTATTCCAGTTTGTGGTTTGTTCTTTATGCATGAGGGCACCTGCAAATGCAGTTGGTGCACCGGTGTTTAAATTTATTTTATCTGTAACTGTTGTATTTTTAATAATAAACCTTACCACTTTTTTATTAAGCGGTGCTGGTATCCCAAGCAATGCCAGGCCGCTTTCAAATTTTACTTCTGATGAATATTTAAAAGGCATGTACACCATTTTATCAGTTGCGCTGTCATTCACCTGTTTATATTCTTCGCTATAATTTATATCACTGACAAAATTAAGATTGGCAGTTTTATTCAGGTACATGTTAATATTTTCCACAGCAAACGTGCTGGTGTTGATCCACATTGTACCGCTGAAAGCTTTTTCGTATGAATGCAAGGGGGCAAATCTTATCTGTTGAATGGTTACACCGTTTTCCACTAAAGTATCTTCCTGAAAATATTTGTAATAACTAAAGGCATTTGAATTAAGGGGGCTTACATAGGTTTGGTCAAAAATGGGTATCCAATCATCATACACATTAAAATGGAAATAAAATTTGTCCAGTTTGTTTAATAAGTCATCTGTTTTAAGGCCCAGCTTTTTTTTGGCAATAATATTTTCCCATTCAATATTGGGTGAAACTGAATGATAGTTATTAGCGATACTTTCGGAAAAATAAATGGGAAGTTCCTTGTCATTTTTTGCTGTGCTGTCAATATTATCATAGGTTTTTATCATTACACTTTTTAAACCAGTGCCATTTGCGTTTTGAAAATCTATATTGTCTACATCCAGTTCATTTCTTGTATATCGCTGGTAACTAAAACTTCTAAAACGAAATGGGTTATTGCTGGCTTTATGATCAATTACTTTTTCCATAAATGGCTTGCCAGGCTTTTTTGAAACGCCTACAATAACCTCCAGTAAGGCATTTTGCATAAGCTTCATTTGTATTTTAATGTTGGATGTAAGGGATTGGTGCAACACTACTGTAATGGTTTCAAATCCTACATTGGTAATTTCTAAACTGTCAAACCAGTTGTTGGTTTGTAACCGGAAGGAGCCATCCTTATTCGACATGGTACTGTTGCTGGTCCCTTTTAAATGTACTGTTGCATTTTGCAAGGCCTGCATATTCGCATCTGTTACTTTACCGGAAATTATAAAATTGCTTTGGCTGAACAAACTCGTTGCATAGCATAAACTTAAAATAATAAAAAAAAATATTTTTTTGAGACGATAATTCATAAAGAGTGTTGAGTGTGATAATTATACCCTCCCAGATTAATCTTTTGTAGCATTTTTTATATAGTAGGGATAGCCAGGAGAAATGGTTGGGTACAGGTTAGCTATTTGCAAATACTTTATGGGTGTTTTTTTATTTAACGACCTGTTTACAAATTAACAAAGCCGTCAATTGAATTAATGAGTTTTTATACAATATTGAACTGTTACCTTTGTTTTCCTGAGCATGGTTTGGATAAGTGCAACATAAAAGGTAAAGATATTTACTGATACACCCAACCATTTTACTAAGGCGCTACCACTATGTTAGTAAACCCGATAAGTACATTGGACAAAGAAACTGAACTGATACAATCCTGTATAGATGGGGACAGGTATTCCCAAAGTAAGTTGTATGAATTGTTTGTTCCAAAAATGTTTGCAGTTTGTTTGCGATATTCTAAAAACAGGGAGGAGGCTGAAGAAATAGTTCAGGAAGGTTTTGTACAGGTATTTAAATCTTTAAAAAGTTTCAAACACGAAGGCTCATTTGAAGGATGGATAAGAAAGATAATGGCGTACTGCTGTATAAAACATTTTAGATGTAAAGCAAAAATGCACCCTGTAGTAAATATTGAATCTGTTACTGTGGAAGAAACAGGCAATGAAGAAATAATTGCCAGGTTGGGCAAAAAGGAATTATTAAAAATGGTACAGGCATTACCACCGGCATATAGAATGATTTTTAACCTTTATGTTTTTGAAGGGATGAAACACCGTGAAATTGCGGAACAGTTAGCAATTTCGGAAGGCACTTCTAAATCCAATTTCTTTGATGCTAAAATTATCTTACAAAGAGCTGTAGCCAACAGTCTTAAAATTGCTAAATAAAATATTTAATATGGATGACGATTTACACAATATTGAAGATTTATTTCGGGATGGCCTTGAGGATAATGAGGAGTTGCCATCACCAAAATTGTGGAATGATATAGATAATATTCTTGATAAGGATAAGTTGGTCAGCATTACAAAAAAGTATGGTAACCTTAAGAAGGTAGCTATGCTTTTGCTGTTTTTATTACTAGGGCTTAGTATTTATCAGCTTAGGTACACGCATACAAATGAGGCTGTAGCAAAAAGAAATATCGATGGCTCAGATACCGAAACAGTAAACGGGATTAATGATAATAAAAGAGTATTATCGCTTAATACGCAACCGCAAAAGCCACTTGATTCAATAAGTTTTAATAAGATGCGGGTGCAACCAGATAATAATAATACAATTAAAAATGAATCTTCATTGAATGGCACGTTAAATCCTTCAAATCAAAAAGACAACTACAATCAAAACATTACCATTGATAATACCCTAATTGATAAAAGCATACCCAATAATAAATTTAAGTTGGGTAATAAATACAAACCTGAAAATAAAAATAAAGTAAACACTGATAGCAATGCCATTGCAGATAATATGGTTGCTTCAAAAAACGAAAAAAGAGCAGTTACCAATTCTTCTTATAAATTAAAAATAAAAAATCCCGGGTTTGTTGAAGACAGGCAGCAAACAACAGTAAATGATAATGTTGAATCAACGGATCAACCACCACAATTACTAAAACGGTTAAACCCTGAAGGCATTGATAAAATTAACTGGCAGCCAAAAGATTTTGCCGACACACAAAAACTATTACAATCAATTGTTAATAATAAAATTCATTTGCATGTTAGCGCAAAAAATATTGTTGCAGCAAATACAAAGAATAAAGGCAGTAAACCATCACAGTTTTCTGTAACAGTTTTCTATTCTCCGGATATTGCCTGGTATCGTTTGCAGGAGGATAAGCCGGACAACCAGATTGATAATTCAGCAGAAATTGCAGAGAGTGAGCAGCACGAATTTTCTTCAACTGTAGGCGCATTAGTAGATTATAACTTAAGTAAATATTGGAGTTTGCAATCGGGGCTTACTTACTCAAATACAAATATTATAGTACAGCCTAAAACCATTTTTGCACAATCAGATAATGCAGGCAGCATAAAATACCGTATCAATACCTCATCAGGTTATGGCTATGTATTGCCCTCCTTTAGCAGCAATCCCAATATTGGCGATAGTTTATATGCTTTCACTACAACGCATACGCTAAAGTATATCAATATCCCTTTGGCATTAAAATATACTATTACAAAAGGAAAATTCAGTTTTAATGGAATGGCTGGGTTTTCAACCAACATTTTAACGGTAGGTAAAATTGAAACAACACTAAAGAAAGGCTTTAATAATGAATTGCAGGCAGTTGATAAATTATACGGGTTAAAAAATATTTATTTCAGCGGCTTGGCTGGTTTAGGGTTAGACTATAAATTCAATAAAAAAGTGGCATTTAGTTTTGCCCCTACTTTAAGGTTTGCTTTAAACTCAATTAACAAAGATGCACCGGTAAAATCATATCCCAACACTTTTGGGCTGGTATTGGGTTTAAAAATAGGGATATAAAATGTTTGTTGATGAAATTAGTTGTTATTTATTCTGTTGTTATTAATTGTATTTATTCTGTTAATAAAATTTGAGTATTCTAAAAACTTGTTAAAGTAATTAATATATCTTTTTTTGATCTTTTTGAATATTATGTGTTTTATAAGCCATTACTATTTTAACTTATCTGACAAAAATATCTATGCTATAATTCTTTTTTTAATAATTAACTCAAACAGTTTTTAATTAAGTAAATAAAAAAATGCTTATAAAGGAAAAAATAGGAAACCTGGAATTATTTGTCATCATTAACCGGAATATTGATTATGTATTGCTGCACTGGTATGAAACCAAAAAAAGGATATTGCGTAAAAAGACAATAACAGGCAGGGTAATAACCATGAAATTTTTAGATGAAAATCCACCACTTACCGTTGGAGATGTTATTTATGAAGATGATTTTAATTTAATTGCAATTGATATAAAAGAATGCAATGCTATTATTATCCGCCCAAGATCGATACATGAGACGGTGGC
>JAYTTI010000079.1:0-1897 GCA_043745405.1 Ferruginibacter sp.
TGCAGGAGTAATCAGTATTGAAATGTGTAATCATGGGCTTGAAAAATTATGTGATTTAGTTAATCCTGCTCAACACCCTACCATCAAAATAATCAAAGATGTAGCTGCTGCTGCGGTTTTATGGTCTGCCATCATTAGTGTACTAATTGGACTATTAATATTTCTTCCAAAAATCAGTGCCTTATGATGAAACTATCAGGTATCAGTAAAATGTTGGTTTTATCAATTGCCTTTTCCATGAGTTTATTATTGGTTCGGTTTTTTTATTCGAAAACACTGGATTACAGTTTTTATGGTTGGAATACTTTTTTAGCCATTATTCCTTATATGTCTGCTACCTGGCTATTAAAATTGAAAAGACTAAAAAGTTCTGCCATTTTTTTACTTATTACCTGGCTTGCTTTCTTTCCCAATGCCCCCTATTTAATAACCGATATTCTCCATTATGAAGAAAGGCCTCCGGTGCCCTTTTGGTATGATATCTTATTGGTTATTTCTGCTACCTGGAACGGATTAATTTTGGGTATCACGTCACTAATCAATGTAGAAACATTTTTATTGCGTTATGTAAAACCAATTTGGGTAAGGGTTATGGTATTTTTTAGTTTGCTTTTATGTAGTTATGGAATTTTTCTTGGCCGCTTTTTGCGTTTTAATAGTTGGAATATTATTACAGACCCCGCTTATCTGGCTTATACATCAGCTCACCATGTTTTATTACCACAGCACTACGTGAAACTGTGGATATTTACTATTTTGTTTGCGGTATTATTGAGTATTATTTTCTTTACTTTAAAAAAATTACCTAAGTCAAATGAATAACTTAGCAGCTGTTTGAATTGATTACTTCCAAAAACAATTGCCACAGAATATACAGATTTTTTCTGTGTATTCTGTGGCAAATAATTCTTTTAATTTAATAAGTTTCAATTATTGAAACGACTTCTTCTGTCTTCCCCTTTTAAAAAATAGGTATTAAAAAAACACTCGAATACCTAAAAATCAAACCCTAATGCAAAGTACCAAATGGGTTTACCTACAAAAACACCTTTCATTGGCCAGCCTGTATCTAGTTTCATAAAATAACCTAACAAAGTACTACGGATTCCAAAACCGTAACCACCGGCAAAAGGCCCCAAACCGCCTGCATCAATTCTAACAACCACCGGTGTACTGGGTGAAGTAACTACTTCTCCCGGACGCTTTATTCCATTATAACTTCCATTCCAGGCAGTTCCCAAATCAAAGAATTGTACCAACTGAAAATTACGGAGAAATGCGTTATTGATGGGTCGGTTAATAAGTGTTGAAAATATGGGAAACCGAAATTCACTATTGATTACCACTGCATTATTACCATTGGCAATGTTCTGGTTGTAACCCCGCATGTTTACTGTTAACGACTGAAAAGCATATGACTGATCAGGTGCAGGTTGGTTTTTATTAAACTGTGGTCCTATCCAACCATCTACCCCACCCAAATAATACAATAATTTTTGACCACCCCAAGAAAAATCGCCTGCAGCCCTTCCTGCCCAAATAAAGTTGCGATAAATTTTATGGTAATACCTACCATCAAAGCCAAGGTTAAAGGTTGGTTTTCCGTTAGCAGAAGTTGTTGCGACTATTGGCATGTTTACATCCATATAAACTTTGTATCGTAAACCTACCCAAATATTTTGTGTTGGATTAATGGTATTATCATGCACATATTCATAACGCGAAACCAGAAAACTAGAAGTAGTATCATTAAATTTTAGTGCATTGGGGTCGGGCAATCCAGAATTGTTATCGAAAGATCGAAGTACACCCCTATCATTGCGCAATCCTACTGTAGCACGAATACTTTTAACCTCATTAAATGGATACGTAACGTTGAATTGATAAAGGTTTGTAT
>JAYTTI010000080.1:0-6913 GCA_043745405.1 Ferruginibacter sp.
CGGAGAGTTAGGGATTCGAACCCCAGGACCTGTTACAGTCAACAGTTTTCAAGACTGCCGCAATCGACCGCTCTGCCAACTCTCCGGCGCAAAAGTAAGACTTGAAAGTTTTCAACCCAAAACTTTTAAGAACTTATTTGCTCCGTATCACGGTCTTTAACCACTACCAAATCCTTTAAGTCAACAGTGATGGGCATTACACCTACCTGAAGCACCACTTTTTTCCCACGTAATTCTTTTACAATACCTACCTGGCGGTTCTGTTTCATCCTCACTTTATCACCAACTTGTATATCACCGCCTATTTCAATAAACTTTTCATTTAATTTTTTCTGGTATTTTTCCGTTACCATCTTTTCTTTTTGGTTAAATAATAAGGCATGTATCATTTTTACCACTTTATCTTTATCTTCTGCCTTTCGCCATTCAATTATCATCACCTTTAATTTACGCTCCATATCTTTCAGGTAAAGCATTTTTTCTTCAGATAATTTATTCTGGTGTTTTAAGCGCTCAATTTCCTGGTTGTGCTTTTCTTTATTCAGCACCTGGTTCATTTCTTTTTTAAGCCGCTCATTTTCTTTTAATAAATGCTGCAGTTCTTTTTTTTCTATATCTATCTTTTGTAAATCCTGTTCGGTACGGTTTAATAACTTATCTAATGTAAAATGGTCTTCATCAACTAACGTTCTTGCTTTTTCAATTAGCCGTTTATCCAGGCCGATTCTTTCTGCAATTGAAAAAGTATAACTGCTGCCGGGCTTGCCTGTAATCAATTTATACATCGGTAATAAATTTTTTTCATCAAACTGCATGGCGCCGTTAATAATGCCCGGCACTTTGTTGGCCATTACTTTCAGGTTTAAATAATGAGTTGTTACAATACCAAAACTATGTTTATGCGCCAGCTCTTCCATTATCACTTCTGCAAAAGCGCCGCCTAAATTCGGGTCGCTGCCACTACCCAGTTCATCTATAAAAAACAATGTTTTGCCACTGGCATTTTCCATAAAATGCTTCATATTTTTCAGGTGACTGCTATAAGTACTCAACTCAAACTCCAGACTTTGTGTATCGCCGATATGAATCATTATTTGTTTAAAAATACCCATCTCACTATCCGGGTGCACAGGAACCAGCAAACCGCTTTGCAACATCAATTGCAAAAGGCCAACCGTTTTTAAAGTAACTGTTTTGCCGCCTGCATTGGGGCCGCTGATCACCAATATCCTGTTTTTATCATTTAAGGTAATATTTACCGGTATGGTTGGTTTGTCAGACTTTTGATTGTATAATAACAGTAAAGGATGGTAAGCATTTATTAAATGAATATGTGCTTTATCGAATAACTGTGGGTAGTTACCACCTGTTGCAATGGCCCATTTTGCTTTTGCATTTATAAAATCAAATTCACCCGCAGTATCATGATAAGTTGTTAACAGTGGCGCATAAACACTTAACTGTTGTGTAAGCTTGCGCAAAATTTTATATACTTCCCTGCTCTCTTCATGTTCCAGCGAAAAAATTTCGTTGTTTAATTCTGTGGTTTCTTCCGGCTCAATAAAAGTAGTGCGCCGGCTATCACTTTCGCCATGCAATACGCCTTTAATCATTCTTTTTTGTTCTGCAAATACTGCCAGCACCCTCCTGCCATTCATAAAACTTTCTTCTATATCTGCCAGGTAACCTTGTTTATTGAGCTTGCTAACAATGCGGTCAAATGCACGCCTCAACTCATTTCTTTTTCGGTACAGGCTCATTCTCATTTTGCCTAATTCTTCACTTGCGGTATCTTTTACGGCACCCGCTTCATCCAGAATGTCATCAATCAATTCAATCACTATCTTTTCATAATACGTATTTTCAATAACCAATGCCAATGCCGGATATGCCAATCTTCTTTCACTGTCGAACCACCTGAAAATATTATTGGTACTTTCAGCCAGCTTCCTGATTAATAAAAATTGTTCCCCGGTTAATACAGCTCCAGGAATTGACAGCAGTTTTATTTCCCTGCTGACATTTAATACAAAATCGTTGGGGAAATACTGGCCCGTTTGTAATACCAGTTTATACTCATATCCTTGCCGTAATGCTGTTTCAATAAATTCTTTTTTGGTATGTATGCGTAAATTACCGGCTTTTACTTTGGCGTATTCAGTCCGGCAATATTCTGCCAGGAAGGTCTTTACCTTTTCATATTCTAACTGTACCAGTGCCGATTCAGGAAAAAATTTCATTCGTCTATCTACTTAAGTACTATTTTATTTTTGTCCCTGCAAAGATAATAAAATCAGCATCGTTGTGTTTTTATCCCGTATTTTAATCGGTACCCCCTCTTGTACTAAATCAACTTTGTGAAGCTTTATCACCATGATCGTATTGAATAAAAGATATATTAAACTTTTATCACAAATAAAAATTGGTTTTCTGTTAAACCTTATTTGATGAAAATTGTTTTGTAAAGAGTTTACTTTTGCATTAGTATGTCAACAAATTAAAAGCAATTCAGTAAAATAATATTATGAATGAAACAAAAGGAAATTTTGAAATAGCCACACTTGGAACAGGTTGTTTTTGGTGTACAGAAGCTGTTTTTCAACAATTACAAGGTGTAGAAAAAGTAACGAGCGGTTACAGTGGCGGGCATTTAGAAAACCCTACTTATAAACAAGTTTGTAACGGAGCAACCGGCCATGCAGAGTGTCTGAATATTGAGTATGATGCATCAAAAATTTCGTTTGAAGAATTACTGGAAGTATTTTGGAAAACACATGACCCTACAACATTAAACAGGCAGGGCAATGATATTGGTACGCAATACAGAAGCGTGGTGTTTTATCATAATGAAAAACAAAAAGGAATTACGGAAAATCAAATAGCAACATTGGATAAAAGTGGTGCATGGAACAACCCCATTGTTACTACGCTGGAACCATTTGTAAAGTTTTATCCTGCTGAAGATTATCACCAGAATTATTTTAATAACAATGGAGGTAACCCTTATTGCCAGATGGTTGTAAGACCCAAAGTAGAAAAATTTGAAAAAGTGTTTAAGGATAAACTAAAACACAAAAATTAAAACCGCTCATCAAAATTAAAACCCTCAACACCAATTAATTTTATCAATTTAAAATCACGGTGTTGAGGGTTTATTAAATAATTATATTCTTTTTTAATGATAACAGACGGCACTCTTAAAATTACTGCCGTCGACTCTGTAAGCCATTTATTGGCCATTGATTGACAATAAGAAAAATTATTAAACTGTTGCCAGTTATTCTTAAGGCTGGTTTCGTCAATAGTATCTATCTTTATTTTATCTGGAAATTTGATGAGCATTACCTTATACATTTTGCCCAGCCATTCGCCGCTTCTGTGTACAAGGTTTTCAAGACAGGCCAGCGACCTGCTGCCGGCGGTATAAATTACAAACTGCCCTTTTGCATTCCATCTTGCAGGGCTACCGCTTGCCTGTAAAGATTTACTCCATTGTTCGGTTGTTATCCCGTAAACTATCATGCCAGATCGCCGCGTTCGATGCGGTTTAATTCATCAATTACAAAATTGATACCTGTAACCGTAGTAATAACGACCCTTGGAACAAGGTTACCCAAACCATAAGCAGGTTTATCCAGCCAGCGGCTAAAGCTTTCAGTATTGCCAAAAACCTTTTCTCCCTTGTGAAAAAGTGCAATGGTTTTTAAAATATATTCACTTTGTAAGGCGCTGAACTTTTTTTCTTCTTTTTGATAACGGGTAACTGTTTTATAAGAAACATCCAGTAAGCCGGCGGCATAATCTTTATCGTAATTGGCAATGGTTACCATATCATTAAAAGCGGTTGCATACATAGTATCGGGCTCTGAAAAAATATTTTGTTCTTCACTTTGTATGTAGCTGTTATATTGTTTATAGATTTTTTTTGCCGCTATATTTTCTGTAGATGAATTAGCCATAAAAAATGTTGTTTACACAAATGTAGACATATTTCCGTAAAAACAAGAATTTTGTCCATATTATTTTTTAATATCAGCCCATCTTAATTCCAGTAAGTTTAAACTGGTTGGTGTAAAATTGATGATATTGGTATGCACTAGATGTATCACCATATCATACCAAAGCGGCACAACCGGGGCATCGTTTATTACAAGTTGATCCATTTGCTGGTACATTGTATATCGAACAGAATCATTTTTTTCTGCAATAGCTTTCTCATACAAAGCATCAAACAAAGGGTTTTTATATCTTGTATAATTTGGCGGAGAAGGGTTTTTACTGTAAAAAACGCTCAGGTAATTTTCCGCATCAGGGTAATCGGCTATCCAGCTTCCCCTAAAAAAAAGCGCCTGCGATTTTGAAGTCTGTTCTAGCAGTAAACTTTTTTGGATGGCTTCTACCTGAATCTTTATTCCTATTTGTTGTAGTTCATTGGCAATATATCCGGCAAGGTCTGCATATATTGGGATGGTTAATAGTTTTATCACCGGTAAGCCGTTACCATCAGCAAAGCCAGCCTCTGTTAATAATTGTTTTGCTTTAGCAATATCATAATGGTAACCTTTTACCTTTACAGTGTCGTAACTTGGAAGGCCCGCAGGCACAAAGCCGCTTTCTGCTGCAGTGCCGATAGAATTTCTTAAATACAGCATCATCTTCTGCCTGTTGAAACCAAGGTTAATGGCCTGTCGTATTTTTTGAAAACGCAAAGGAGAATTTATTACCAATTCATTTTTTTCATCTACCAAAATGCCCAGGTATTCAATATTAAGGTACGGGTGTTTTTGTAATATTAATTTTCCTTCCCATTCTTTTTTTAAATTACCGGTTTTGGTTAGTATTTCATCTTTAAAAGAAGCGTCAATATCATTGATAAAATCAAGACGGTTTTGTTGAAACTCAAGGAACTCTGTGGCCTTGCTATCAAAGAAAGAAATTTTTACTCCGTCCAGGTACGGCAACGCATACCCGCTTTTATCTTTTTCAAAATAATAAGTATTTTTTTTTAATACAAGGGCCTGTCCTTCTTCCCAGGCTACCATTGCAAAAGGCCCTGTACCCACTGGATGCCGTCGAAAGCTGCTCCCATATTTGTCTACTGCTTCTTTAGCTACAATGGAACAATATTGCATACTTAATATGCCCAGTATTGGTTGAAAAGGCCTTATCAGTTTTAATTGCACAGTTGAATCATTCAACGCAATAAATCCTTTTACAGAATCAATTCTGTTATTAAATATCCATGCCCCGGGGCTTGCAACATTTTTATCAACAATTCTTTTTAAACTGTATACTACGTCATCGGCTGTCAATAGCCTGCCTGTACCATTTGCAAACACTACATCATCATGAAAATATACATCCCGTCGCAGGTGAAAAGTAAAAGTTAGATTGTCCGATGAAATATCCCAGCTCTTTGCCAAAGATGGTTTTAGCTGCATATCTTCATCTACCTCTATTAGGGTATTATACAATTGATGAATGGCCCACATTATCGATTGATTTTTTGCAAATGCCGGATCTAATGAGGCAACACCAGAGAGCTCGTTGTAATGAAATATTTTTTTATCGGGGTACTGATGCGACTTGCAGGAAGCTATGATAATGGATAATAATATAATGGATGATGAAAAATTTTTTAAAGCCATGGGTTTATAAAATTCTGCATAAATTTATGGAATGAAACTGAGAAACAACCTGCTATTATTTGTAATTATCGCCGGCTTTGCTATAAGTAAAACTGAGGCACAATACCTGAATAAAAAAACAACTTTTACACATGCAGATACTTTGCGTGGAAGCAATGGCCCCGGAAGAGATTGGTGGGATGTATTAAAATACGACCTGCATGTTAAGTTTAATATTACAGATAGTACTATTAACGGGCATACAGTAATAACTTTTAAAAAACTAAAAAATGGATTCGATACTGTACAAATTGATTTACAGGAACCTTTGATTTTAGATAGTATTGTTTACAATCAACAAATTGAAAATGGCATTGTAAAAGTAGTTGTAAAAGAATTTGTAAATAATGGCAATGCTCATTTTTTTAAATTTAAGAATGGTAATAGATTCCTTAAGCAATACCAAATGGATGTTTATTATCATGGAAGACCAGTAATAGCCAAGCGCCCCCCATGGGATGGCGGCCTTATCTGGAAAAAAGATGCCAACAATAATCCATGGGTGTCCATTGCCTGCCAGGGCCTTGGGGCAAGTGTTTGGTATCCCTGCAAAGATATTCAGAGTGATGAGCCGGATAGTGCTGAAATGCATATAACCATACCAGATAGTTTGGTATGTGTAGGTAACGGGCACATGCGTGGCAAAATAAATAATGGTGATGGTACCGCAACATATGATTGGGCAGTTGTAAACCCTATTAATAACTATTGTATTATTCCTTATATAGGAAAATATGTACACTTTAGTGAAATATATAAAGGCGAAAAAGGCGACCTAAGTATGGATTATTGGGTACTGGATTATAATCTTGAAAAAGCAAAAACACAATTTAAAGATGCCTCCCGTATGATGAAAGCATTTGAATACTGGTTTGGCCCCTACCCTTTTTATGAAGATGGGTACAAACTGGTGGATGCACCACATTTGGGTATGGAACATCAAAGTGCGACTGCTTACGGCAACGGCTACCTGAATGGTTACTACGGAAAAGATTTGAGTGGCACCGGCTGGGGAATGAAATGGGATTTTATAATCGTACACGAAAGCGGCCATGAATGGTTTGCCAATAATATTACTACCAAAGATATTGCGGATATGTGGGTGCATGAAGGTTTTACCAATTACAGCGAAACACTTTTTACAGAATATTATTATGGCAAAGAAGCTGCAACTGCTTATATAGTTGGTGTGAGAAAGAATATTGCCAATGATATCCCTATCATTG
>JAYTTI010000081.1:0-1891 GCA_043745405.1 Ferruginibacter sp.
ATAAGTATAACAGCCGCTTTTTTTATTTTATAAAATTCTGCATCAATCTATATCACTCAAATCCAACGGATATGGATAGGTGCTTTCAAATCCCGGATATACCCCTTCAATTTTTACTTTTCTTCCCTTATTAATTGACAGAATCTTATCTAAATCTGCAACAGTTTTTATTTCCTGATCATTTACACTGGTAATAATAAAACCTTCCTGCATTCTTGTTTTTTTCAAAAGGCCTTCTCCAATTTTTTTAACCATTACCCCACCGGTTATTTGATTGGCTGCTGCTGTTTTGCTGTCAATGGCTGTTAACTCTGCACCCAGTTTTTCCAAAAGGCCGGTTGTTTTTACAATTTGTGTATTACCGGCTTTGTTTTTTAAAGTAAGGTTTACTGTATTTTCTTTGCTGTTGCGTATGTAGGTAAGTGTTATTTTATCTCCTGGTTTAAAACGGGTTACTTGTTCTTGTAATTCTGGGCCAGTGGTAACAGCTACTCCATTCACTTTGGTTACAATATCTCCTTTTTTTATTCCGGCAATAGAGGCGGCACCATCTGCGGGAACATCTGATACATACACACCTTCTCCTTCTTTATAACTGGTACCCAATTCTTTTTTCTGCTCATCAGAAATATTTTCATTGAGGTATTGTATGCCAATATAAGCTCTTTGAACAGCACCGAATTTCACGATATCTGTTACAACCTTTTTTACAATATTTACAGGTATCGCATACGAATAACCTGCATAGGACCCGGTGGGTGAGGCAATGGCAGAATTAATCCCCACCAGCTCTGCATTTGTATTAATTAATGCACCACCACTATTTCCGGGGTTAACAGCTGCATCTGTTTGAATAAAAGATTCAATGGCCGTATTAGCTGCACCCGTTTGTCTTTGATTAATTCCTATAGATCTAGATTTAGCACTTACAATACCTGCAGTAACCGTTACATCCAGATTTAAAGGATATCCAATTGCTAATACCCATTGTCCCAATTTTGTTTCATCACTATTACCATAAATTAGGTAAGGCAATCCTTTTCCTTCGATTTTAATAACTGCCAAATCACTGCTGGCATCGGTTCCAATCACGGTTGCTTTGTAAGATTTTTTATTGGCAAGGGTTACATTTATTTCATCTGCACCATCTACTACATGGTTGTTGGTGATGATATAACCATCATCGGTTATCAGTACGCCACTTCCACTGGCTTTTTGTTCGGGAATCATTCTTGGGCCATTAAAATAGCTGTCAAAATCATCTCCAAAAAGATCCGAAAACGGGTTTTTACGTTGCTTTTGGCTATTGTTACTTACCTGCCTGGCTTTTGTTTTTGTTTTAATATGCACTACTGCAGGGGTTGCACTGGTAGCTGCCGGAGTAAAATCAATAGTGCTAGCCGGAGAATTCGTACCGTTAAAACCTACATAATTAACCGGTATTTTCCCTGAATCCTGAATACCGGCAGACTGTCGCTCATTATATTTGCCATATCCCCACACACTTACAATGGCTGTGCTTGCACTGATGGCCATAATGGTTAAAATGTTACTCAGTTTCATATTCATCTTTGAAATTTTTTATAATTAATTCAGGCAAATTACGTGCCTTTCTAACAGCAAATAAACGAACCTGTTCAATTGACAGTACACCGGCCACATCATTTAACAAATGTTTTACGGCAATCCTCGTAGTTGGGTACGAAGATAGGAGGAAGTTTGTAGTTTGTGGTTTGTGGTTTGTAGTTAAGAGGGACGAATTTCATCTTCAAAAATCACAAACTACAAACCACAAACCACAAACTTCTTCATCTTCCTCCTCAAATTCCCCCCAAAAACGCCATTGTATCTACTCCGTCCGCATAATTGGTTAAAGAAGGACTTTGTGCTT
>JAYTTI010000082.1:0-1889 GCA_043745405.1 Ferruginibacter sp.
TTTTGGACTTCCTCATGGTCGTTAACCGTTCTCAGTAAAAAATCGTACTTAGGGAAATATTGAAAGTTAATTTCTTTTTTACTGTCAAAGATTGATCGAAAGCCAACCCAATAGCCTGTATCATTTCCCGATACCACATACCATAACCAGTTTTGCAACGGCGCAGGTGTCGTAAAATATTTTTCGTGTGGTATCTGTTGTCGTATTAATATTTCTTTTACATCTCTGTTTATGTTGATTTTATTTAGTGTACAGTAACCCAGATATAAAAGGGGCAACCATACCCCGAATTTCCACCAGAACTTTCTTTTTGGGCTATAACTGTTTAAGATAACCAACATAAAAATTGCAATGCCGGGGGCTATAGAAAAAAAAGGATCGGCCACATAGATGGCATTAAATGAATAGCGTATATGACTAAAAGGTTCAAACCAACCCACTCCATAGTTATTGTAACCATCAATAAATAAATGGGTAAAAACTTCGGTACCAAAAAAAAGTAACCAGGTTGTAAATGCAATATGATGCGGGCGATGAATCTTTTCTGCCGTAACCGCAAATACCGGGATGATGAGGAAAGCAAATAATATAGAATGGGTAAAACCACGGTGAGCAAGTAAAGATTCTGGGGTATTTAACCATAAGGAGGCAATAAAGTCAATATCGGGAATACTTTGTGCCAATGCACCCCATATCATCGCTTTTTTACCAAAGCCTTTCTCAAAAAAAGCTTCGCCAATACAAGCACCAAGGGCAATATGGGTAAGCGAATCCAAAGTAATTTAATATAGAAAAGTTATTGTGTAACGTACCTATTTTTTTCTCAATTAACAAATCCTATTTGAGTTTTTTAAAACTACTTTAAAAAAGCCTAAACGAAGTTTTCTCAGTTGATAACCTTATAAAAGACATTTATCAAAGAGGAATCTGACAAATGTCATAAAATTCATCGTAGAAACTTTTTAACTTACCTCCTAAACAGCTTTTGCGCAAAATATGACCATTCTTAAAATTAATCATGTAGGTGAGAAAGCCTACTCCCAATAAAACGACACATTATGCGAATTTTGTTTATCATAACTATTTATTAGGAATGCAGGAAAAAGACACTATACATATTATACAATCTGTTTTTTTACGAATTGAGAAATTGATAAATCGTGTTGAAGAAAACTTTGATCAAGAAGCCATCCATGATTTCCGGGTTGATATTAAAAAACTACGCGCTTTCCTTCGTTTGATAAACCATGAGTCCTCTTTTACAAGTAATCTGAAAATTCCCAAACAACTTAAAAAAATATATACAGCCTGTGGTCGCATCCGTGATCTACAATTACAAATAGGCAGAATTAAAGTTCTATGTAACGATACAGACCCTCCCAACGAATACCTGAAATTATTAGAGAAAAACCTGAGAAACGAAACGCAAAAATGCAAAGCTCTTTTTAAATATCTTCAGTTACAAAAAGGTATCAATACATGCACAACCCTTTTACCCACTGTTTTAAGTAAGGATTGTTTTATTAATTTTTTTAAAGAAAAAGTTACAGGCTGTTTAACTATTCTAACAAGCATCGCTATTACAGACACTTCTATGCACAGTATGCGCAAAAATATAAAAGACATCATTTATATTTATAAAATATACGATGAATATATAAAAACAAAAGTTCCTGCTCCCGTTTGGAACAAATCAGAATTTTCAAAAGCCTTACAAGAGGCTCAAACGCTTGGATTGTATAATGACCAATGCATTGCCATCACATTTTTACAAGCCGGTTGGTTAAAAAAAGTGAATCTGAAAGAAAGAAAATTATTACAATCTATCCGTAAAAATTGGCTTTTGGAAAATGAGCAAATAAGAAATAGTCTTCCACAAAAACTAACGA
>JAYTTI010000083.1:0-25706 GCA_043745405.1 Ferruginibacter sp.
ACTGAATTGACTCTTTTTCATAATAGTTTACATTTTTAAAGTTAACAATTTTGTCTACTTTTAAAACGTACTATTTTTGGGGGAGCTTACACAACAACACAACAAGACACCACAACGGATATTTAAGAGAAAAAAAGTTAAGACAAATTCTAAAATCTGACAACTATTTGGCGACACCTTTTATTGCCCAACTCCTCGGTTCCAGCGTGGCTAAATAAGTTTGGTGGCGGCTGCTACTTTGGATAAATTGCATAAGCAATCTATAACAAAACTCATACGCTATTTTACCTATTCACATTCTGTGTATATTTGTTTTCACAGCATTTACAAGCTATTTACATATATAACCAAAGCCTTACGTTAGCTTTGCAGTATTTAGCTTATTTGCTTCATACAATTTTTTTGTATAGAAAATATTTATGTCACTAATCTTTTTAAAAAAATATTCAGTAAAAACACTTACTAGTTTACGCAAGAGGCAATAGTAACCCAAATTTCGAATAATTAAACTTAAAATGACCATATTGAAAAAAGGCTTTTTACGTAGTTCTGCCGCAATCATTTTCTTGCTTTCTGTAACGGCTGCTTTTTCTCAAAGGGCTGCCCCCAACCATCAAAAAGTTACCCGTCAGGAACATGATTCTGCCGTAGCGGAAATTAAGAACGATACTATAATGCCAAATCTTATAAATAAGGTGAATGCTTATACACTAACTGTAGACCGCAACAGTTCCTACGTACGGAGAAAGATAAACCTGAACCATGTATCCAGGGAGTTACCGGATATCGAAGTGTCCCTCAAAAAATTCAGGGAACGGTTAGCAATGACAAACACGCCGTGGAACCTACGCGGGCTCAATAGTGTAGTTATTCTTTTAAAAGAGACCTCTAAAAAATTGACCGGTTACCAGGCCAACCTCAATAATTATAGCAGGCAGCTCACACAAAATAATAAAGATGTAAAGGCTATTATTAACGATCCAATACTGGATTATCAGCTACCCGATTCAACTCTGGAATCTCAGTTGCAGGATGTGCGTGACGAAGTATTTGCACTGGATACGCTACAGCAGAGGGCGCTCACAAAAGTTAATTGGATGCGCAACCGGACTTCTATTGCATTGTTACAGGCCAACGATATTTTGAGTGACCTTGCCTATGAGACAAGCACTTTAAAAATGGCCATGTGGGGCAAGGAGGACGCTTATTTATTTGCAGCTTCCCCAACAGATTATCATAAAACGCTCGGCACCGTAATGATAGAAGGCCTGCAAAGATCATACACAATTATTGGCATTTACCTAAGCGCACAAGGCGGTCCTGCAGCATTTTGTTTATTGTTTTTTGTTTTTACCCTTGCCTGGAACATACTCAATATGCGCAGGGTTAAAAAGTTAGAAAATACGGCAAGCATCCTGGATCAGGTAATATTTTTAAGGCGCAGCATATTTATCGCTTCTTTGTTTGGGCTGTTTGTTTATTCGCCTTTTGTTTTTGCCAATCCCACTATGTCGTACCTGCACGCAACGGAGCTATTGCGTTTAACTACGCTTGGGTTTTTACTGGCACCATTTCTTAGTAAACAATCTAAATTATATGGTGTGTTACTCTTGCTTTTATGGATATACTATGCCCTTGATGATATATTGCTGGAGCCGGCTTTTGGAGAGCGTTGGTGCGTCTTTTTAGCGGGGCTTATATTAGCTGGTATCTGTATAAGGCTTATCATTTATAAGGGCCCATATTTTAAAGGCATCCCAGAATCGCCAGCGTCAAAGGCGCTGCTTATATTTACTCTGGCACAAGTAGTATTGTCAATAGCCTTTAATTTATCTGGCAGGAGTTCGCTTGCAAAGATTTTTGGAGTAAGTGCCATGCAATGCCTGCTGCTGGGTATTTCATTAAAAATATTCTGCACCATTGTGCTGGAATCTATCTACATGCAGTCAGAAGCTTTCCAGGATAGCCGCTTTTCAGAATTTATCAACTTCAAAGAATTGCAGCACCGTTTCAAGCGTGTATTATGGATTTTGGCAGTCGTGCTTTGGGTTGTATCATTGATAAGGAACGTAACGTTATACGATTCATTTATAGCTTTCATAAAGGATTTCTTTTACCAGCAACGAAATATTGGCAGCGTCAATTTTACATTTGAAAGTGTCGCCATATTTTTCCTCATTATCTGGATATCCACGGTGATATCAAGGTTTGTAAATTATTTCTTTGGTCACGATGCAGCTAAAAAATCTGGTCGGCGAAGTTCGCTTGGCTCATTATTGCTGATAATAAGGCTCGGCATTTGGGCACTTGGTTTCCTGATTGCTGTCGCCGCTTCAGGCATACCGGTAGATAGATTGTCCATCATGATAGGCGCTCTAAGCGTAGGCATAGGCTTCGGTTTGCAGAACATTGTGAACAACCTGGTATCAGGCATCATCATTGCATTTGAGCAGCCGATAAAAGTGGGTGATCAGATAGAAGTGGGTGATAACGCCGGCACAGTAAAAGAGATAGGAGTGCGCAGCAGTACCATAAAAAGCGGTGATGGAGCCAACATCATTGTACCAAATGGCAACCTTTTATCCCAAAACCTGATCAACTGGACAATGCAGAATCGTAATAAGCGTGTGGAATTTATTCTAGGCATATCCTATATTGCCAAGATTTCAAAAGCAAAAGAAATAATACAAGAAACGCTTGATAAAAGCGAGAATATATTGCACGATCCCAGCCCTGTCATCATGGTGCAGACTTTTGCTGAAAAATCGATTGAGATAAGGATAATATTTTGGGTGACAGACCTTACAACAGCAGGTACCATGAGAAGCAGTGCTATGATTGAAATATTTGAGGCCTTGCAACAGGGCGGGATTGAATTGCCTGCTTTGCCTAAATCTTAATCGTACACTTGAAGAAGATAGGTTCTTATAAAATTGCTTATTGCGATAGAAAATATTCGAAAAAGCAGATTGCCGAAGTGTTCAAGTTTTCCAATCCATCTAATTTTTTGCTCTGCTGCCAAAAATATTTAGAGACAAGACAAATAATCCTACTCTGGCAATCGCAACCTCCATTCCATCACACGGGCTATGAGTTAAGAGAGGTTGCCTGGAAAGAAATTTTCGTATTTACTATTGTTATTTATGTATACATTTATAAACAAGCTAGTATGACGGAAATTTAATTTTGCTAAACTAAACTTTCGCATGTTTACGAGTTTGCAGCCATTGAGGAGCTCACTCATTCAACAGTTAATTTTATTCCAAAACTTGATGAACCATGCCAACTGCAAATTCTAATGAAGGGCTAAAACGTGTTATAGGAGTTCCCGGGCTTACACTTTCAATCATTAGTGGTGTAATTGGCGCAGGTATTTTTGCACTTCCTGCGATTGTAAGCACTGCATTAGGAGCCTTTGCCGTATTCGGTTATATATTTTGCGGCATCCTGCTTGCATCTATCCTGCTTTGTTATGCAGAAATTGGAAGCCGTATTACCACCAGTGGTGGTTCGTATGCTTATGTGGAAGCTGCATTGGGCAGTTTTTCCGGCTATATTATTAACTGGTTATATTTTTTTGGATGGGGTGTTTTAGGAAGTGCTGCACTAATGAACATTATTGCAGATTCATTGGCTGTGTTATTTCCTGTGTTTAAAAATCCACAGACCCGTGCTGTCTTATTTCTTCTTCTGACTGTTTTTATGATATTAATAAATGTTTTTGGGGCAAAGCAAAGTGTAGCTGTTGTAAAAATAATTACAGTTATAAAATTGCTTCCTTTAGTTGGCATTATCATCTTCGGTTTCAATTATGTAAAGGCAGCTAATCAGCACTGGGAGCAGTTACCTTCGTTTAAAACATTTAGTGATACAACGCTCATTTTATTTTTTGCTTTTGCCGGATTTGAAACATCCCTGGGAGTAAGCGGAGAAATTAAAAATCCTAAACGTTCCGTTCCACTTAGTATTTGTATTGCCGGAATAGTGATATTGATTATATACATACTTTTACAAATAGTTGTACAAGGCATGTTGGGAACACAAATAGCCTTATATAAAGATGCACCTTTAGCGGCAGTTGCAGCTAAGATTGTTGGACCTGCAGGCGGAACTATTTTATTACTCTGTGCGGCTCTTTCTTGTTTTGGAAATGTAACACTTGATATTTTATGCACACCCCGGTGCTTATTTGCCGGAGCAAATGATGGATTATTTCCGAAATTTCTCGGAAAGGTTCATCCAAAGTTTGCCACACCATATCTTGCTGTTATAACTTACGGCTTACTTATATTTATTTTTTCTATTTCGGGAGGGTTTCAACAATTAGCCATTATGGCAAGTGCTATTATACTAATTGTTTATCTCGCAGTTATTTTGGCTACCATCAAATTGCGAAAGACAAAACCAGAAGGAGATGAAAAAAGTTTCAAAGCCCCGGGCGGACTCGTTACTCCATCAATCGGGATTATCGCTATTATTTGGTTACTAACCGGGTTGAGCAAATGGGAGATTTTTTCGACCCTTATATTTATTGCAGCTATTATTGTTATTTATTTTGTTACAAGGCAACTAAAACGTAAAAATACACTTGTCAAAATTGTCGAGTGAGATAACGGCTACTAACATTGGCTGCAAGGCTCGCTGGATTGGAACAATGAACATTTTATATGGACAATTTTTTCAGGACGGGTAAACTATACATTTATATAACGGCTAGTATGACGAAGATTTAATTTTCAAAAACAAGACCTCCTTATATTTACGATTTGTACGATATGCCCAAATTACTTGGTTTTTCAAAAATAAATTTCTATATTATACTTCAATTTTAAAATTGTAATTATGACTAAAATTCTTTTTGAGCGGCTTGGTGGCACCAATGGTATTACTACAATTGTTGATGATGTTGTAGAGGCACATATGCAAAATCCGGCAATCAGTGCCCGATTTTTACCTTTTAAGGAACAGCCTGAAAAATTTGCAGTTATCAGGAAACACACTATTGATTTCTTTAGCGCTGGAAGCGGCGGACCTGTAGTGTACTCCGGCAGAGACATGCCTGCTACACATAAAGGAATGAATATAAACCCTGCTGAATATATGTACGTAGTTGATGATATATTGATGGTATTGGATAAACATAAAGTAGATGAAGCTTCAAAAAAGGATGTGCTTTTTATCCTCTGGACATTGAAAGATATGATAATTGCTAAATAGATAATGTAGAATTAATTTATTTTCAAGAATATCAAATACGTTATCGAAGAATAATAATCACACTCCGGCAATCGCAACGTTTTCTCTCAACCAGCCATGAGCGGGGGGCCGAGGACCAATAGGAAAAAGAGGTCTGAATAATAATAATTCTACTCTGGCAATCGCAATGTCCCGCCATCACACGGGCTATGAGTAAGAGGTATTACCCGGAAAGAATATTGCATTTACAATAAATAACAAAAACAAAACGCCTGTTTTAACTATTCACATTCAGTGTATATTTGTTTTACCACACTGGCTTTTTTAACAAACTGATATTAACAGCTATTTTTGCATGACGTCTATAAAACACAAAACCAAAACAATAAAAATGAGAAATCTTATTCGTACACTTTTAATTGCAATTTGCTTTTGCTCATGCAATCAATCGACTACAACTGGCGACAATACTTCAACGCCAAATTCAAAAGATACAAACTATGTAGTGAAAACAGGCGGTTGTAAAATGATACAAGTTGACGGCAAGTATAATGTATGGACAAAAAAAATAGGCGATGGCAAAATAAAAGTATTGCTTTTACACGGTGGCCCTGGTTTTACCCACGATTATTTTGAATGTTTTGAAGATTTTTTACCAAAAGAAGGAATAGAGTTTTATTATTATGACCAGTTGGGCTGTGGTAACTCTGATATACCAACTGACACTACCCTTTGGAATATTCCACGCTTTGTAGAAGAAGTAGAACAAGTTAGAAAAGGGCTTGGCTTGGATAATTTTTATCTGTATGGACAATCATGGGGCAGTATGCTTGCAATGGAATATTTACAGAAATACCAAAGCCATGTAAAAGCTGCCGTACTCTCTAATATGACTGCAAGCAGTAAAAGTTATGTGACCTATACAGCAAAGTTAAAAGAGCAAATTCTTTCACCACAAGACATAGCAACTTATGATTCTCTTGATAAACTTAAAGCATACAATAGCCCTGAATTCCAGAATTTGATGATGAGTAAATTATATACACAGGTTGTATGCAGAATACCGCTTGAAAGCTGGCCAGAACCATTGATGAGGGCATTTAAAAAAGCCAACCAAACTATATATATTCAAATGCAGGGAGTAGATGAATTTCACGTAACAGGAAATTTTAAAGATTGGGATATGTGGGACAGGCTGCACAATATAACAGTGCCTACTCTTTTAATTGGCGCCAGGTATGACGAAATGAATCCAGATGATATCAGGAAAGAAGGAAAACTAATTCCAAACAGTCGCACTTATATTTGCCCTAACGGAAGCCACCTAAGTATGTATGACGACCAACAAAATTATTTTACAAATCTTATTGCTTTTTTGAAAGATGTTGATACCAATAAATTTACAGGGGACAAAAAATAATGGTAGTTGGCGAGAAAAAACAGCCGCTATTGAATGAAGGACAATTAGCCCCCAGGCTATTACTCTGTTCCAGCCTGGTTTTTCCTGATACCTTTCTATTAAAATGCATTTTCTTCGAAACCCTGCTGAAACAAAGTAATTGGTACAATAATTAAAAAATTACTCAAGTGAATTCTTTAAACAATGTGGTCAAAAATATTTGGAAAAATTATTGATTTGGTGGCACAGCTGGATATAGCATCCGCCTTTTAAGTTGAGGGCCATTGGTTTAAATCCCACCAGATAACAAAAATGGATAAATCGAGTTTAACCTGGTTTACACATTTTTATTTTATCTGCAAATTCGATGATATTACCTCTATAGTATAATGTTCGCCCTTTTTTGTAGCAAATTCTATATTGCCATCTGCCAGTTTTTGATACTTAATATTATTGCCATTGCATTTTATCCTAACCCCATTTTTTACATTTAAATGGCATGGCCCACCCTCTTTTGATAATATTTCAGCTTGGGTAATTTTGTTGTTCGTCCAGGCAAAATTTATTTCAAATGCCCCTCGTGCGCAAACACCATTAAATTTCCCTTCACTCCACGCTGCAGGGAGGGCCGGCAAAAACTCAATTACTCCTTCATGCGATTGAATCAGCATTTCATTGATACCGGCAGTTACTCCCAGTGAACCATCTACCTGCATCGGAGTAAAACATTTAGCAAATAATTGCATAAAACATTGGTCTTTTAAATATCCCTTAAATAATTTATAAGCTCTTTCCCCATCATACAATCTTGCCCAAAGCGACATCTTCCACGCCCTGGACCAACCTGCGCCATCATCGCCCCGTTGATTTAATACTGCTTTACAGGCATCCACAAATTGTGGTGTTTTTTTTACTGATAAAACATTGCCAGGATATAATCCATACATATGTGAAAAATGCCGGTGATTTTTTTCCAATTGTGCCCAATCATCTGTCCATTCCTGCAATGAACCATCCTTACCTATTTGTGGAGGCACTAAACGTTTACGGGCAGAGGCTACCTGCAATGCAAATTCTTTGTCTGCACCTAGTATGGCAGCAGCCTGTTCAAAATTTCCAAAAAGATCTGTGAGTATCTGCATATCTATTGATGACCCTGCACAGATGGTTGTACCGGGTATCATACTTCCGGTTACTTCATCAAAATAGGGTTTATTATTTTTGCTTGCCGGAAAATTTTCTGGAGATGTCGAGGGGTTTGTTACCAGCCATTTTTTATTGGGATGTTCAACCAGGTAATCCATAAAAAATTGTACCGATCCTTTCAGCAGTGGATAAAAATCAGCAACAAATTTTTTATCTTTTGTAAATAAATAATGCTCCCACAATTCATTGGTAAGCCACGCACCACCAACTGTAAAAGTTCCCCAGGTTGGCCCATCCATGGGCGCTGCAACCCGCCATATATCTGTGTTCTGGTGCAGTACCCAGCCTCTTGCACCATAATTTTCTTTGGCTACCGCTGCCCCCTGTACGCTAACCTCCTGCATCATTTTTAAAAGCGGCTGGCTACATTCAGAAAGATTGGAGGATTCAACGGCCCAGTAATTCATCTGCGTATTGATATTGGTAGTATATTTTGAATCCCATGGCGGATTCATATCATTGTTCCAGATGCCCTGCAAATTAGCTGGCTGCGTTCCTGGCCTTGATGAAGAGATTAATAAATACCTTCCAAACTGGTAACACAATGCCGCTAATTGTGGATCGGGTACCGTGTCATTTTTTATTATCCGCTCATCGGTTGGTAAATAAGCATTACTGGTATTTGAAAGGTTTAAAGAAACACGGTCAAAAAGATTTTTATAATCTTTTATATGTGCGGCTTTAATCATTTCAAACGATTTGTTCCTTAAAGCCGATAAATATTTTTCAACACGGTCATGGGCATTGGCAGTTACATCATTATAATTTACAAAATTGGTGGCTGCAACAAAATAAAGCGTAACAGCATCGGCATTTTCAATTTGTAAATTATATCCATCAACAGTCATTTTACCACCTTCGGGTATTGCTTTTAAAATGGCATCATAGCGCAGCTTTCCTTCTACACCCATATAATCGGCCGACTTGCCTGTTAATTGTACAGCATCATCTCCATACCCGTTCATCCTGAAATAATCTGTTGCATAATTTGAATGGGTTTGGTTTCTAACTCCCCGCAGGTTTGCTGAAAATGAAATGCTGCCGGATTTATTGGCGGTTAACCTGACGGCAATAACTTCGTCGGGATGTGATGAAATAATTTCCCTTTGATAGGTTATTCCATTTTGCGTAAAGGCAATACCGGTAATACCTGTCTCAAGATTAAGCCACCGTTTATAATTAATGATGGTATCTTTTTTGGGAAATGTAAGAACCAAATTTGCCAACGACTGGTATTTTTGTTGCTCCACAGGGTACCCCATTAAATAGCGGCCAAAAAGATTATGAGCTTTCAGCATTTCCTCCTCAAAAACAAGTTGTTGAATTTTGGGCAGCATTGCAGCACCTCCTTTAACAACGGTTGAATATGGGCCACCCGACCAATAAGTATCTTCATTTAATTGAATTATTTCCTCATCCGTTTTTCCATATACCATCGCTCCTAAGCGGCCATTTCCAACCGGCAGGGCTTCCTCCCATTTGGATGCCGGTTTTGAATACCATAACAGTGTTGATGGCGAAAATATTTTATTGTCAATCTGTGTTGATGTAACAGGGCTGCTTTGTGAAACAACGGCTAAAGGAGAAAAAAAGGTTAATAAAATAAATGAAAGAAAAAGAGGTTTAGTTAAATAAAACTTCATGAAAAATTATTTTAATTGGTTTGCTAATTAAGGAATGTAAAAATATTCCTTAGACGTTGTTTAGAAATGATTTTCAAGAATGCCTTATGATTTAAAAAGTGGTCGGTGGAGACACCGGCCACGGCGGTCTGCCGAGGTTGGTGTCCACACCAACCTCGAAATGGGAAATGAAAATTCTATTTTTAAATCCCTTCTTAGCAAATTTTAAAAAGTTTAGGTACTCCTTCATTTAATGCCGCTTCAATTTCTTTGGCTGCTGCGGTTATAGATAAGCCGCCTAAATTAGTACATCTTAAAGTATGATGGATTTCATCCCCTACTTTTTTCATGGTTTCAATTACTTCATCCAAAGGAATTAAATGATTGTAATCGGATAAAGCCATGTTGGCGCAGGAAACCGCATTGGTTGCAGCCATTACATTTCGTCCCAGGCAAGGCGCTTCTACCCTGTTTCCGATGGGGTCACAGATTAATCCTAATGAATTTTGCAATGCCAATGATGCAGCACCAAGCGATTGTTGTAAAGTGCCATTGGCCATTACAACAATTCCTGCTGCAGCCATGCCTGCGCCACTTCCCGTTTCGGCCATACACCCTCCTACTTCAGCAGCAAATGTGGCATGGGCTGCAATAAATACGCCTATCAAGCCGGCAGCTAATAATCCTTTTACTTTTTCATCTTCCGCAATTCCAAGCGATTCTGCCATACCAATAATTGCGCCAGGCAAAGCTCCGCAAGATCCTGCAGTGGGGGCCGCAACAATTACACCCATGGAACTTTTTACTTCCATAGTAGCAGACACATACATGATGATGGTATTGTTTGCATCTCCCCCGGTTAGCCTGTTTTGTTGTAATTGTTTTTTAAATTGTACAGACTGGCTTCCTAAAATCCTATCTGTATAATGCGTTCCTTTTAAGCCTGATTGAATGGCATTTTCCATGATATGGAAAATAGTACGCATTTTTTCAAACACTGATTCCTTTGTAATTTTGCCTCTTTCGCTTTCGTATTCAATGGCCAGTTCCCAAAGGGAAAGATTTTTTTGCTCATTGTATTTCAGCATTTCCTTGCAGGTAATAAATGGCACTGATAAATTTTTTCTGGCCATAATGGGTAATACAGGTGCAAGTTTTTTTATACAATTTACCTCATCAAATGCCAATAATTCATTACAAAAATTATCGGGTAAAAAATGCTGAGCTTTTATTTCAACAAAAGAATATTCGCCCCGGTGCCACTCTATAAAATCAACATCAAAAACTTCCTGTACATAAGCAGTCACCTTTTCGGATACGTCACAATAAATCAATGTTTCAAAATAATCACCTGCCATTGAAACAGTGGCTCCATCAATTGAAATAACTTCAATCATACCGCCGCCTGTTGAAATCGCCACCATTCTTCTGCATTCATTTGTAGAACTTAAAGTAAGCTGGTAAGTATTGGGGTGATCACTGGCACTAAGTGGTGTTATTTCAATTTCAATTTTTATTCCTGCTTTATCAATCTCTTCTGCCGATGATTGTAATCTTTCGTCATAGGCTTCCCATCCTAAAAAGCCCCCAAATAATCCCATGTCGGATCCCTGGCTTTTATGCGTAGTAGCTAACGAGCCATTTGGATCAAACTCAATTAAAATATGGCTGATTTGCTCATCCATTAAATCGCGGCACAACCTGCCAATGCGTAAAGAGGCAGCGCAATGTGAACTGGAAGGGCCCCTCATTACCGGGCCAATTACATCATTAAATATACTTGGATAATTACTCATGGTATAACATTTAAAGTCCATAAATTTACAAATTTTTTTTCCAAAAACGTTCCATTGTTTTATGGAGATGGCCTGTAAAATATGTTCGTTTTTGTACGTTGCAAACAAACAACCTGCCTGCCGACAGGCAGGTTGAAAAAGCGTAAGTTTCCAAACTTTCGTACTTACTATTGTTATTTATGTATACATTTATATAATAAGTATATAACAAGCTCGTATAACTAAGATTTAATTTTAAAAAACTAACCTTGCGTATATTTATGATTTGCATGTCACCTTAAACAGCACCCGTTTCAACATCAAGAAAAAAGTTAGCGTATGTTAGAATACCAAATTAAGAATTGTAAATCAAATAACCTGCATTATGCGTAAAAATAAATCCACCCACTGCCCAGGCTGTCTCAGTATTTTTTCATTACTCGTACTATTTATTTTCGTAAATGGGGAACGATTATTTGCCCAGGAAAAAAACGGAATAGATGAAAAAAGGAAAACAATAACAAATGTTAAGGATACGCTTGTTAAACTTTCCAATAATGTATATGCTATTTTAAGTGATGGCGAAGCAGGAAATATTGCCATTTATGAAAACCCGGATGGACTGGTTTTGGTAGATGACCAATGGGTTGAGCTATTGCCAAAAGTTAAAAAATTATTAGCCACAATAAGCAATAAGCCTGTAAAATATGTTTTGAATACACACTTTCATTATGACCATTCTGATGGCAATAAAGTGTTTGGAAAAGAAGGGGCCGTCATTATTTCGCATGACAATATCCGCAAAAGACTTGAAGAGAAACAGGTACTTTCTTTAAGTAACCTTGTGCAGAACGCTTATCCATTTGAGGCATTGCCATTTATTACATTTAGCGATTCACTGACATTGAATGAACCGAATGAAAAAATAAAAGTTTATCATGTAAAAAATGCACATACTGATGGAGATTCATTCATTGAATTTATAGATGCAAATGTTATCCATACAGGGGATGTTTTTGTACGGTATGGCTTTCCATATATTGACGATAATAATGGAGGCAATATTTATGGAATGATTGAAGCAATAGATATGCTGATTAATTATACAAATGATTCGACGAAAATTATTCCCGGGCATGGCCCAATATCCAATAAAAAAGACCTGATTTCTTACAGAGATATGCTTGTTGCTGTAGTAAGCCGTATTAAAAATGGAATTGAAAATAATCTTTCGATAGAGCAAATGAAAGAACAAAAGCCTTTAAAAGACCTAAACCTTGCATGGGATGGTTATTTTAATTTTGAAAAGATATATGGCATGGTAAAAATGAAATTGAAAAAGTAAGCGTAAAGAAATTTTTCGTTTTACACAAAGCAGGCTACGAGTAAGAGAAATTGCCCGGAAAGTGTTGAAGATATTGAGAAAGCAGCCCGGAACAAAGTTAAATCCCGGCATTACCTGCTAATGCGTAAAGAGGCAGCGCAATGCGAACTGGAAGGGCCTCTCATTACCGGGCCTATTACATCATTAAATATGCCTGGATAATTACTCATAGGTTAAAATTTAAGATTGCCTTATAAATCTACAAATTATTTTTCCAAAAACGTTCCATTGTTTTACGTAAATGCAGCGTTGTATTTTCTCTTTCATAAATTCCATGCGAACGCATTGGATACGACATCATATCAAATTGTTTGTTATTTTTTATTAATTCATTCACTAATTTTTCAAAGTTTTGATAATGCACATTATCATCGCCTGTGCCATGTATGATCATCAAATGGCCCTGTAGGTTTTTTGTATAATTTATTGGCGAGCCATCATGATAACCTTTTTCATTATCATTCAAAAGAGACATATAGCGTTCCTGGTAAGTAGCATCATATAAACGCTGGTCGGATACAAAGGAAACGGCAAGCCCGGTTTTATAAATCTGCGGATAACGGAACATGCAATTTAAAGTCATCTGCCCGCCACCACTCCAGCCCCAGATGCCAACCCTTGATGAATCAATAAAGGGATAGGTGTTAAAAATTTTTAATGCCGCTTTGCTTTGATCTTCGGAAGCCAAATTCCAATCTGTTTATAAATAGATTTATGCCATGCCCTTCCCCTTGGTGTATTTGTTCCCCTGTTATCAATACTCATAACAATATTTCCCTGTAATGCCATGTATTGATTCCATAAATCTCCATCCCACGAATCTTGCACTGTAGATCCCGCTGGTTCTCCATAAACAAAAAATAGTACCGGGTATTTTTTTGCCGGGTCAAATCCTGGCGGTTTTATCATAAACGCATCCAGCATTTCATCACCTATATTTACTTTTATGAATTCCTTTGTGTTTAACCCCAATGCATCATATTTTGCTTTTAATACATGATTATCTTCCAGCACTTTTATTTTTTTATTTCCGGGTATACTTACAAGCATGTACACTTGTGGCGTAACCGCATTCTGATAAACCTGTATGGCCCATTTTGCATTGGCCGAGATCTGGTAACTATTCTGTCCGGAATATTCAGAAGGAGTAATGCGTTCTGCTTTTCCCGTTCCGTCTATACGGCTTCTATATAAGTACCGTTGAGTAAAATTATCGGGAGAGGCAATGTAATAAACATATCCACCCAAAGGATCGATACAATTTATTTTGACTACATCAAAATCACCATTGGTAATAGTTTGCACCTTCTTGCCATCTCTTGACACTTTAAACAAATGAAGCCACCCCTCACGTTCACTCGTCCATGTAAAATATTTTTCATTGTCCAGCCATCTTATATTATCATGAATATCTAAAAATGCCGCATCCTTTTCTACAAGTATACTATTGGCTGTCATCTTATTAATGTCGCCAATCCAAACGGTATTGGTATTTTGAGCACGATTCAATTGTTGTATCATCACTTCCTGCGAAGCAGGAATAAAATCCATCCTTGCGATATAATTATTTCTTGAGTCACCAGGGATATTGAACCATTTGGTGTTACCGCCACTCGCCGAAACTACACCCACTTTAACCGCAGAAAGAACCGTACCTACTTTAGGATAAGGGAAAGGAATAGGCTTTGAATAATTGGAATCAATATTATTAATCAAATAAAAAGTGCCAACGCCTTTTGTATCAGATTGCCAATAAGCAATATTTTCTCCATCGGGGCTCCAGCGAAATCCATCACGGTCATCTAATTCTTCTTCGTACACCCAATCGAATGTTCCATTAATAATATCACCTCCCCCATCTGTAGTAATTTGTTTTACAATTCCGGTTTTCAAATCTTCTACATAAATATTACAATTACTTACATAGGCAACTTTTGAAGCATCAGGCGAAAATTTGGCAAACATCAGGGAAGAAACGTCTAATGATTTGCCAACCTTTTGCAACTTGCCGGTAACAATATCAAGCACCCAGTAATCTCCTTTTGTGTTGTAACGCCAAACACGTTTTGTATTGGTAAATACTATTAGTTTATGATTATCATCCGACCATTCATAATTTGAAATGGAAAGTGGTGTTGCAGTGCCTCCCGGAATTAACTGTTTTGCATTTACTACAACGGATCTTTCAGCTGATACTGCATCGTAACGAATAATATCTTTGCCACCTGTTTCTTTATTAGCTTCCAAAGTAGAATAACCCTTACTGTCTTTCATCCAGCGTACAGGGCCAAAGCCTTGCTGCTGGTAAGTTCCGTTACTATACATGTCTTCGAGGGTTAAGGAAGACTTTACTTGTTGGGCATTGCAGGTAAATGCAGCAAAAAAATAAAATACCATATTTATGTTCACTATTCTGATTGACTTTCTACTCATAAAAGGATGCTTTTTAGTTTATTTTTTAACTGGAGTTAACAATTAAAACTACATATAGATTTGTAATTAAATCTTTTGTATTGCAATTATTTTCATTAATTCGCCTATTCTAAATTCAAAAGAAAGATACTGATAAAATTAATAATTGACATGGCAAATTATTGCTGTCTTAATTTCATTTCCGTCAGTTTCATGTGCTTTATTTTAGGCAGCCGTGTCATTATGCAAAAAAATTAAGTACATTTATTTTCCTTCTCAAACGATTAATTATTACGATATGAAAAAAGATATTGCCAAAAAAGCTGTTTCATCAAATGATGAAAAAAACGAAACAAATGATATTCCATCAGAAACAACTGTAATCAACAGGCGAAAATTTGTTGAGATTGCCTCAACAGCCGCATTGGCTTTTACCATTGTTCCCCGGCATGTACTGGGTGGTAAAAACTTTGTTGCCCCCAGTGATAAAATTACGCTTGGGTATATTGGTATTGGTACGCAGGGTATAAGGGAACTGCTGCCCCTGCTAGCCAACGAGCAATTTAGGGTGGTGGCGGTTTGTGACCCTAACAAAGATGCCGTGGGTTATAAAGACTGGGGAAAAGATTATTTAAGAGATGAAATAAGGAAAACAATAAAGGACCCGAATTGGAAATCGGGTGGTGATAACATGGTTCCTGGTGGAAGGGATAATGGTAAATCAATTGTTGATAGTTTTTACAATAATATACATCCCGAACTAAAATATAGCGGCTGTAAAAGCTATGCAGATTTTCGGGAACTTTTTGATAAAGAAAAAGGCATCGATGCGGTAAAAATAATGACCCCCGACCATCTTCATGGCATTGTATCTATGGCCGCGATGAAAAGAGGAAAACATGTGATAATGCATAAGCCCCTTTCGAACCGTTTGATTGAAGGAAAGAAAGTGGTTGATATGGCACGCCAGAGTAAGGTTATCACCCACTTCATCCCATGGGATTCTAATGGTTCAATGGAAACTGTAATGGCGTGGATAAACGCCGGTGCAATTGGAAAATTAACCGAAGTACATAACTGGACAAACCGCCCTGTTTGGCCACAGTATCCTTCATTACCACAAGATACTCCCCCGGTACCCGATGGATTAAATTGGGATTTATGGCTGGGCCCTGAGGCCAATCGCCCTTATAGTCCGAATTATACAAATATGGTGTTCAGGGGCTGGTACGATTTCGGCGGAGGCTCTATGGGAGATATGGGCCAGTACAGTTTGTGGACGGTTTTTAATGCATTGCAATTACAATCGCCCACCATTATTGAACCTAACCTGAGCCATGTTTGCGGCATGAATAATCCTGTTCCCTTCCAGATAAAAAATGATTTTTCTTTTCCAATGGCAAGTTCTGTGCGGTTTAAATATCCGGCCAACGGGGCAAGACCTGCGGTTGACCTGTGCTGGTATGATGGAGGTATGCGGCCCCCGATACCTGGCGAATTAATTGATGCAAATAAGGAATTGCCTGCTGAAGGAATGATGTTTGTTGGCACAGAGGGGAAAATTTTGGCTGGCTTTAATATACAAGACCCAGAACTGATTTCTGGCAAAAAATCAGCGGTAAAAGCTACACCTGCAGATAAACGCAGCCAGGTACAGCAAACTTCTGAAGCGCTCCCATTATTTGTTGATGCCTGCAAAACCGGGAAGCAGTACGCCGGTAATTTTAGGGAAGCTGAATTTATAACCGAAGCCGTGAATTTATATTCCGTTGCACTAAGAGCCGGTAAACTGTTGAAATATGATGCTGCCAATGTAAAAATTACCAATGTGCCTGATGCAAATAAATATTTGAGTCGTGAATATAGGCCAGGATGGGATCCTGACTCAATTTAATTATCATCGTATATCTATTAAACACTTATTTATGCTACAACAAAACAGAAGATCCTTTATAAAAAAAACAGCCATGGGTTTGGGAGGTGCATTGGCAGTGTCGCAAATACCCGGCATGCTACAGGCAAAAAATACACACTCATCTATTGATGTGCCGCTAGGCTTTCAAACCTTTCCAATAAGAGATATGCTTTCGAAAGATTTTTCAGGCACATTAAAAATAATGTCGGGCATGGGATACAAAATTGTGGAGATGTGTTATCCGAAAGGCTATGCCAATGCAGGTTTTAGCGCTTTGATAAATTTAAAACCTTCCGAAATAAAACATATCATAAACGATGCGGGGCTAAGCTGCCCAAGCTGCCATTTTGGATTTAACAGCCTCACTGACAACCTCGATGAAAGCATTGAATTTGCGCAGCAATTGGGTATTTCAGTAATAGTATGCTCATCATTCTGGTTACCAAAAACTGCCACCTTAAAAGATTACCAGGATGCGGCTGTTAAGATGAATGGAATTGCTGAAAAGATAAAAAAAGCAGGTATGCAGGCTGGTTTTCATAATCATGAAATGGAATTTGAAAAACTTGATGGCGAGCTTATTTATGATGCTTTGATGAAAGTACTTGACCCGGCATTGGTTAAGATGCAGTTTCAGACGGAAGTTATAAAACTTGGTTACAAAGCTTCCACTTATTTTGAAAAATATCCGGGAAGATTTATTTCATCTCACTTGTCTGATTGGACCACTGATAAAAAGGAACTGCCAATAGGCAAAGGTATTATTGACTGGCCCGAATATTTTAAAGCGGCAAAAATTGGAGGGGTAAAATATTTTTATGTTGAAATGGATTTTGACACATTTAGGGATAGTGCAAAATATATTTATGGACTAAAATAATTGCCTCTTTAAATGGGCGGTAGTTAACCATTATTAGCCAAAACCGGCATGTATTTATAACGCTAACCAATTAATTATTATTTTATGTGATTGACCGGATGGCAACTAAATTTTTACAAATGGTCTTCTAAAAACAAACCTGCACTTTACTTGCATTGCTGAATAATAAAATTTAGATTTATAGGTTCATAAATCAAAATCTTTTTTTTAACTTCTTAAATCTATTCTAAAATGAAGCAACTAAAATTTTTAATACTTATTTGTCTTACAGCATTCTTGCTGTTTTTTATTTCTTCCTGTAACTCGGGGTCAGAAAAAAAAGCTGAGGAACCAACTACTGCTGCTGCTGATACTACAAAGGCAGTTACACCTGCAGTAGAAACTCCAGCTCCCGCCCCTGCCGCCAAACCGGCTAATGTGCTGGTCATTAAACACAAAGTGGCTAATTATGCCAAATGGAAAGCCTTGTATGATTCCCATGACTCTGTTCGCCTTTCCTATGGATTGCACAATTATGTAGTATCAAGAGGTTTGGATGATTCCAATACGGTAATGATTGCTTTGCACATGGATGATGCTGCCAAAGCAAAAGCATTTACTGAGTTAGCCGATTTAAAAGCAACCATGAAAAAGGGAGGTGTGCTGGGCATGCCAACATTTAGTTTTATAGATGTGCAGATGATAGACACTAGCGTAAATGCACAAACCCGTGTAAGAGTTACTCATAAAGTGAAAGACTGGGACGCATGGAAAAAAGAATTTGACAGCCACAAACAGGCAAGGATGGACGCCGGCCTTACAGACAGATCTGTGGGATACGAGATAGGCAACAACCACATGGTAACAATGGTTTTTGCTGTGAGCGATATGAAAAAAGCGAAAGACTTTATGAAGTCAAAAGATCTGAAAGATAAGATGGCCGCTGCAGGAGTGGAAGGCCCTCCCAGTTTCTTTTATTATAAAGTAGCGCAAAAATATTAATATATTTTACTGATATTAAAAAAGGGGGTGATAGTTTAAAAACCATCACCCCCTTGTAATATTTATTTATCACCAAATTGAAGCCCCGTGTGCATTACCTGTTTTCAGAAATGCACTACAAAACAAACTCAATTTTACTCCATTTTTCAGTTAAGTGTGTATCGTACATTCCATGGCAGTTTAGCGCCATTGCCGGATGTGGAATTACTTCTTTGCCACTTGTCATCAATTTTTGGAACCTTCCCAAAAACATATTCCATACATTTCCCTGAACCGTTGGAATAGTTCGCTCGCTATCCAGCAATTGAAGGCTGATCCGGGGTATTGCAATTTCCAAACTCCAACCTTTATCAATATCTGTGTTATCATTCAGTGTTCCTTCCACCTACACAGCTGTCTGTAAACCAGGCATATCAAAATTGGTAAATGCCCAGCGAATACCCCTGGGGTGCGTCCCGTTCCAGAAGCTGGCACCGCTACAATCATAATCACCTTCAAAAGTATACGCCTGCGGCTGGTGAACATCAAATTGTGCAGTATCAAATCGCCCTCCCTTTTCATAGGCATCCTTCCAGATAATAAACACTTCGTATACAGTGTTCGCAGCATTTACCTCCAGCTCGTAATAACAATCCCTGCCTTCAATAAAAACCTCCAGGTCGTTTTCCAAAAAAATAATACTATCTCTCTCAGTAAGCCTTGCCTCTACAAAAGGCTCTTCGGCTTCAAAAGCAATGTATAAAAATGAATCGTTCCATAACAATGCGGTTTGAGTATTATACATTGCTGCATCGCCTGTAACTATATCAACAAACCGCTTGCTCCATTGGGCATTTTGTCACTGCTATTTATAAATATTACCATCAATATTTATTGAAGATGCTATTTTTTGAGCAGTGCAATCTGGCTTTATCATTTCTTTAATTTCACTTAAAATATATTAATCAAAATGTGGTTGGCTATAATTACTGAAAGTTGAATAAGCCAATTACCCGCTCAATGAGATTACCTGATTTTCTACACCTTAATTTTTACTTTTTTAATTTCCCAACATTGGAAATAATTTTTTTATCGCTGCCTCATCCGGTTGTGTGCCGTACTCGCATATTTCAAACGCCTCTGCATATTTTATTTTTTCGGCTTTTTCTGATCCGTACCATTTTACCAACGATGCCTGTACTGCAGGCGTGATAGGTACTGCCCATTTTTTTGCGAGCCATTTAATTCGTTCATTATTAATATTATCTTTTGGCACTTCTACCAAGTACCCTCCTATCCATGGTAACCATTCATACACTTGCGATACATGCGCATCCAAGGCATACGTTTTTTGGTCATATACCCTTGTAATGTCTACAGCAATATCAGGACGAAAAGGATTGGGTCTTTGAAAATGATCCTGGTAATACAAAAAAACAGGGTTCTTTTTACTTGCCGGAACATCTGATGCTATATTGGGAACAGAAACCATATAAGCGGCATCCTGAACCAACACTCCTGTATAACGATGATCTGGATGGTAATCATTTGGCCGCGGTGCAATCACCACATCTGCATTCCATTCACGGATTTTTTTTATGATCTGCAGCCTCACTTCCAATGTTGGCATCAGCAGCCCGTCATGGTTATCCAGTACATCGTATGTTATACCCAGGCGTTTTGCTACTTCCTGTGTTTCTACATATCGTCTTTTGGCAAGTTCAACACCTTTCATTGTTTGATGCCCGGCATCACCATTTGTGACTGACACAAATTTTACCGCATAGCCCATTTTTGCAAAAATGGCTGCAGTGCCCCCGCTACCTACATCACAATCATCAGGATGTGCGCCAAACATAATTATCCTGGGCTTCTCTCCGGCAAGCTGTGCAAAAACTGTTGCGACGCTGCCTGTTAAAAAAAGAAAAATAAATAAAAGATGATGGAAAGTCTTCTTCATACAATTAGTTTTAATTTTTATAAAGATAATGTTTAAATGAAACTAAAATAACCACTACTCAACCCTTACACCAATATAATGCCCCCATTTTTTTTCCAATTTCAGAAAGATAAGGTGAATAAAGATTATTTGAAGCAAACTGGTTATACTTTGCAATAGAATAAATAAGCCTGAAATGAGGGCGTGCCCAGGGGTCTGCTTTTGCAGTGGGAACAAAGGTTGGGATAATAGAAAACTTTGTCACGGTTGCAGCAGCCTGCGACCCATCTGTACGGCTGGCATGATGTATTTCGCTCATTAAAACAAACCAGGGTTTTATATACCAAAAATTCCTAAGCCCTATTGCATATTCATGTTTTCGGTTAAATATTTCTCTACCAAAATAATCGGGTGCCTTATTCAGACTGTCTGCTGCGCCCTGTCTTTTTGTATATATGGCATTTACGATCATCACGGCCACTATGATTTCCTTTACCGTAAAAGTTTTAAACCAGAGGATGATGCCGACTAAATATTTATCATTAACAGCAAATGATTAACCAATCAACTTTGTTAAAAATCGCTTTTAAAAAGTTTATTCAAAACAATTTTAGCAGAAAAATAATAAAATCACAATCCTATAATATTTGCTCTTTGGCCTTTTGATTTGAAATGAATAAATGCTTCCGCTACTTTTACACCAGCCTCTAACCCACGAAATTCTTCCAGTGGTTTAAAATAGTCGTTGTAGGTTTCTACAGGGTTTTGTGTTTTGTGAGCAAACATGGCTTCTTTTTTACGTTCCCTTACGGAGGTAATATCTACATAATCTGTTGGTGTAAATACCATCGTTTCGCTGCCGGTGTTTACTTCATAAAAATAAAGATCAAATTTTCTTTCAGATCTTACCCATGCGGTAAGTGGCAGCAAACCGGTAACCTGGTGATCGGGATGTGAATCAATGGGCCATTGGGTAAATACAATATCCGGCTGCAACGCCACAATCATTTTTGTCATATCCTCATTCCTTGTTTTATCCAACACCGTATTTCCATCTATTTGTCCGGCATACATTGCAACAGCATTTAAAATTTTACAGGAAATGGCAGCTTCCTTTGTTCGCAAAGCTGCCATCTCCGTATATGTTTTTTGAGGGTCACTTGCTTCTCCCCTCGTGAGGTACAAAAAAGTTACCCTATGACCTGCGTCACTATATTTTGCCATCGTCCCCCCACAACCAAATTCAGGGTCGCCGGGATGGGCACCAACACAAACAATATGCAATTTTGCATCACTCTTATTTGCTGAGGCAGCCATGTGTTTTTGAGGTACTGATACAGCAACGGGAGCCATAGCCAGGCTTCCTATACCCATTGCTGAAAGCTTAATAAAATTGCGTCTTGCAGTTGATCTTTTCTTCATTGTAAAATTATTTAAGCAATTAAATCCTTTTCTGATTGATGTCGTTTTTCAACAACGTATAAAGATATCAGTAATAGTAAACCAATAATAAAAAAGCCATCCAGTACTAAAGCAGAGTCACGCATTTCGTGTGTTACTGATTCAACAAAACCAAATGTAAATAATCCTACTACGATTGATAATTTTTCGGTAACATCATAAAAGCTAAAGTACGAAGCGGTATCAGGAATATTTTGCGGAATATATTTTGAATAGGTAGACCTGGATAATGACTGAACGCCACCCATAACAATCCCTACCAGTACGGCAGCAGCATAAAACTGGATAGCATTGGTAACAAAATAAACACCTGCACATATCAGTGCCCAAATAAATACGATGGCTGCAAGTACCTTAGTGTTGCCGAACCTGGCAGAAAGCTTTGCTGCAAAGGATGCACCAATTATAGCTACCAGTGATATAATCAGGATGATGCTAATAAGACTTTCCTCAGGCATTTTTAATTCTTTGGCGCCAAAATTTGCTGCTACCAGCAAAATGGTTTGCACCCCTACTGAATAAAAAAAGAATGCCGGCAAAAAACGTTTTAATAAAGGCAAATGTTTTAGGTTATACCACACTTTTGCCAGTTCTTTAAAGCCCCCGGTAAATACATTGTAATTGTGCGCCCCTGCATTGGGCGTACCTTTTGGTAACAGGTAAAACGGAATAAGCGAAAAACCGATCCACCAGGCACCTACTATCAAAAACGAAATGCGGGCGGGCAGCGCTTCATCTGTAATGCCAAATGTTGCAGGCGATAATACAAAAATAAAACAGATAATCTGCACCACAATACTGCCCGCAAAACCATAAATAAATCCCTTGGCACTTACGGCATCCTGCCGGTCGGGCGTTGCAATTTGTGGCAGGTATGAATTATAAAATACAAACCCTCCGCAATAACCAATAGAGGCAAGGCCAAAACAGATCATACTGAATTCAAAAGTTTGCATTGTAAAAAAAAATAGCGCAACGCATGCAAGGCTACCCATCCATGTAAATGCCTGCATGTATAATTTTTTATGCCCTTTATAATCTGCAATAGAAGTTAGTATGGGCAGCAACACTACTATAATAAGATACGAAAGGCCCAGAATATAAATAGAGAGAACAGTGTTAACATACCGATGCCCAAAAAAACTAACCATATCTCCCTGCTCTTTATTGGTCGTAATGGCTACATAGTAGGCCGGAAATATGGTTGAAATAATAACCATATTATACGATTGATTGGCCCAGTCAAACATGGCCCATGCCCAAATTGTTTTCTTGTCATTTTTTGTCGCAATCATTTACAATCGATAATTTTTTAATGGATAATTTATAATAAAAAAAATTCAAAATTGAATTTCCCTACTTTTATCAAAAGTATATTTCTATAATTTCATCCAGTGAATGTAAAAAGTTACAAATTAAACACATTATCAATTATCAATTATTCCATTATCCAGTATTATTTAATTCCGTAGTGGTCATTCATTAATTTTTCAAACAGCTGGCCAGGTAAAATCCGTTTAAGCGTTGGTGCAATTGTTTGTGCAATGGCCCCGACAAGGTAACGGTGAGATGGATTGGCTGTATCTACAATGCTGCACAATTTATTTGCAATCATATCGGGGTTTTGCCCAACACTTTCATCCTTTTCCATACTGGCAACAGCAGCATTATATTCTGATGCTAACTTTGCATCGTTGATGGTGAAAGCTGTTTTTTCCCTGCTTTCGGTAAAACCCGTTTTAAAATCTCCCGGGTTTATCACTACTACTTTAACACCGGTGTTGCGCAACTCCATCCGTAAACTTTGCGAATAGCCTTCAATAGCATATTTGGAAGCGCTGTACATGCTTTGGTAAGGCAGGCCAAAAAGCCCGGCCAATGAACTCATATTTACAATTAAGCCTTGTTTGTTTTCAATCATACCCGGCAGTACCGCACTACACAAACGGACAACACCAAAAAAGTTTACTTCAAATTGCTTTTTGGCATTTTCAACTGTCATGGTATAAGCCGGACCGGCTATACCGTTACCGGCATTATTAACCAGCACATCCAGTCTACCTTCGGCTTGTATAATTGTAGCAATAGCGGCTTTTACAGAAGTATCATCCGTAACATCCAGTTGCATTGGTTTAAATGATGCAGATTGTAAACGGCTTATATTACGAGCAGAACCATACACGGCATGCCCTTTTAACTGCAATGCATTTGCGCAGGCTAAACCTATGCCGGATGAAGCGCCTGTTACAAGAATTACTTTTTTCATTTTTTATTTGTATAAGTTTAAAAGGATGATTGCTGAATAAAGGTATCCAAATTCATTATACCATCATTCACGCTAAAGATATATGGTTAATGATTACTGGTAAAATAAATGTGGTTAATTATATGTTGTTCTATTTCCGTACCTGCTGAGAAAAATTATAGCAGCAGGGGCATTGACTGCAAAGTATTACCACTATGGGCAGATGCTATTTTCTTTTTTGCTTCCATGGGAAAGTGCAGTTCAGGCATTGCGTTTAAAAGAGGGAATAGTTCGGAATCAATTAAATGTTTTGTATTCATTATTTTATTTTTAATTATTTACTGTTGCCATAGGGCCTGCCAATAATTACTACCTCTCATGAATAAACGAAAGTTTAGCCATGCACAAATACGCACTGGCGTATGTTCAACTGCAGCAACCTGCGGTATACTTAATGATGATGAAATTCACTTACTGAATTGGGCCATTTTTTTAGCAATATGATCCATCACTTCATTCAATTCTTTCTCAGGGCTAAAATCAATTATTTTAAGGTCTTTTTCCACTTTAGCATTATGGCCTGGCGGCATATAGAAAACATCTCCTGTTGTTAACTTTTCCTGCGAGCCGTTATCATATTTTAAGAGCAGCTCACCTTCAACAATGTATCCCCAATGCGGGCATTGGCAACTATTATTCTTTAATCCCTCTAATAATGGAGAAAAATCTGTACCGGCAGGTACTTCATTAAAAGCAACAGTCATTCCTCCATATCCTGTAAGTGCCCTCATTATGGTGCCTGGGGATTGCATCGTTACCGGAATTTCTTCTTTATTCATTTTCATACAATTTATTTTAACGGTTTACAAAAAAAATAACAGTTAAAATTTAAATAATTTTTTTAATAAAAAGTAATAAAGACTCAAATATTTGTAGAAATAAAACCGGCAGCCCCGCAGACTGTATCAACCCTTCAGGCCTTTCATTTCTTCCAGCAGCCGGATAATCTTATCTAATTTTTCCATTTCGATGGTGCTTAGGTGAAGCTGCAGGTTTTCTATTTCCTTTTTGGCCATAATGTTTGTTTCATAATCGGCCGTTGCCTGCACCCGGTCCCGCTCACTTTGCCGGTTTTGCGACATCATTATAACAGGTGCCGCATAGGCCGCCTGTGCAGAAAATATCACACTAATTAAAATGAAGGGATAAGGATCCCAATGTTGAACTAAACCTTCGGTAGCCTTTCGATCACAGTCCTTAAATTTATAGTTCATTTAAAACTACTACAATTATGGTTACTAAAAAAAATCAG
>JAYTTI010000084.1:0-1882 GCA_043745405.1 Ferruginibacter sp.
TATATCCCATTATCTTTGCGGCATTATGGCAAACGAAACAAACAATTTTGCAGAGCTGATTGCTCATTGTAAAGAATACGGTTATATTTTTCAATCATCAGAAATATATGATGGACTGGCTGCGGTATACGACTATGGCCAAAATGGTGCCCAGTTAAAAAAGAATATTCGTGATTACTGGTGGAAAAGCATGACGCAGTTAAACGATAATATTGTGGGTATTGATGCGGCTATTTTTATGCACCCCACAACCTGGAAAGCCAGTGGCCATGTTGATAATTTCAGTGACCCAATGATTGATAATAAAGACAGCAATAAAAGGTACCGCGTTGATCATTTAATTGAAGCCCATGCAGAAGCCCTGGCATTAGAAGGAAAAAAAGAAGCGGAATTTGCCTTGCTGAAAAGTATGGATGCTTTATTAGCTGCCAGTGATTATGCTGGTCTTAAACAATTGATTATCTACAACAATATAAAATGTGCCATCAGCAAAACTTGTAACTGGACAGATGTAAGGGAATTCAACCTGATGTTTAGCACACAGATTGGCAGTGTGGCAGAAGAAAGCGATACTATTTATTTAAGGCCCGAAACCGCCCAGGGTATTTTTGTAAATTTTTTAAATGTGCAAAAAACCGGCCGTATGAAAATACCTTTTGGTATTGCACAAACAGGCAAGGCGTTTAGAAATGAAATTGTTGCAAGGCAGTTTATTTTTCGCATGAGGGAATTTGAACAGATGGAAATGCAGTTTTTTGTTAGGCCAGGCACACAAATGGAATGGTATAATTTCTGGAAAGAAGAAAGAAAAAAATGGCACGAAAGCCTTGGCGTACCTGCTGAAAAATTACGCTTTCATGATCATATAAAACTTGCGCATTATGCAGATGCTGCATTGGATATTGAATTTGAATTTCCGTTTGGCTGGAAGGAGCTGGAAGGCATACATTCAAGAACCGATTTTGATTTGACGCAGCACCAGACATTCAGCAAAAAGAAAATTCAATACTTTGATAATGATTTGAAAGAAGATGGAAAGCTTTATGGCAACTACATTCCATACGTAGTAGAAACTTCCGTGGGGCTGGATCGTTTGTTCCTTACTGTTATGAGCCTTGCATTTACCAATGAAAAATGGACAAAGGAAGATGGTACAGAAGACAGCCGTGTTGTGTTACGGATACCTGCTAAAATTGCACCAACCAAACTGGCAATACTTCCCTTATTAAAAAAAGATGGGCTTCCAGAAATTGCCAAAGAATTACTGAATGATTGCAAAGGAAGCTTTATGTGCTTTTATGAGGAAAAAGATGCTATTGGTAAACGTTACCGCAGGATGGATGCAATTGGTACACCATTTTGTGTAACGATAGATCACCAGACAAAAGAAGACAATACAGTTACCATCCGTTACAGGGATGATATGCGGCAGGAAAGGATTACTTTAAGTGACGTAAAGAATTTAGTTGTACAGTTGATCGGTTAATTTAACAGTATACAATGCAGCATAAATATCTTTTATTTGCTCTATTGTTTCAGATATTTCACTTACCTTATAAAATTTTTACATTTATAAAACCATTATTATTAATTGCCGGTTTATTTATTAGCAGCCTGGTTATAGCACAAGAAAAAAACGAATCTTCCCGTCCTGGCCAAATGAGTTTTTATGCAGAGTTTTGGGGACCAGGGATTTTATTTTCTGCAAATTTTGATACATAGTTTAACAAATCCCCACTTGGTTTTGGAGGAAGGATTGGTGTGGGTTTTGTAACAACTGATCTATATTATACCAAAATGAATTACAATATAGTCCAAAATGAGTTAGTAAAGATATAGTTAAACGCACAGGTGGATTTTACAATTGTTTTTTCGATATTAT
>JAYTTI010000085.1:0-1851 GCA_043745405.1 Ferruginibacter sp.
TGTTTTTTTACTGGAGGAAATAAGAATACCCACTAAGACTAATGCAAAACCCACATGTGCAACCGAAGCACCTGCCGCTTTTACTTTACCTTTTAATCCTAGCCATACAAAAGATGCATTGGCTACTACCGAATAAACGGCGGCGAAAATTGCGAAATGTATGGCAAACAAAAATCCGGGACCTTTTTTATCATAACTAATATGACCAAATAGACTAATAGATAAACTAATTAAAACAGCCAGTAAAGTGGGTATCCATATTTTTTTTCCAAAGAATGCTTTGGAAGTGTCTTTGTATTTCAGATATTGGGTAATAGCAGTAACTAACCCTATTACAATGGCAACAAAAACTTGAATTTGGTTATAGGCAAATTCAGGATCTTCGGGAGGTGCAATATTTGTTCCGAATAGTTTATTAATAACTGGGGTAGAAGTTTTAGCAATGATCACCATACCCGATAAAAAAAGTACCAATGAGCCAATAAACATCCAGAACTCCCTGCTATAGGTATTCTCTTCTTTTACTATGGAAGGGATGGTTTTGTATTTTTTTATAAAGAGAAATAATGCCGGTACTAAAAAAACCAACAGGAATAAAAGCAATTGCGTATTCATGCCTAAGTCTGTAAAAGCATGTACCGAGGTATCGCCCAAAATTCCACTTCGCGTTAAAAAAGTTGAATACAATACAAGTGAAAAACTGAGGATATAAAAAAAATAGGTTGGCCTTAGAGAATAGCCGGAGTTACGATAGATCAAGTTGGTATGTAAACCGGCAACTAAAACTAACCAGGGCACAAGTGACGCATTTTCTACGGGATCCCATGCCCAATAGCCGCCAAAAGACAAGCTTTCATATGCCCATGCAGCACCCATCATTACGCCTGTTCCTAATACTGCTACTGAAAAAGAAGCCCAGGGTAGTGCAAGTTTAGTCCATTCATGTTTGTTACTTAATAAACCGGCAATCGCAAATGCAAATGGAACAATGGTAGAAGCAAAACCCAAAAACAAAACCGGCGGATGAATAACCATCCAATAATTCTGTAACAAAGTATTTAAACCTGTACCATCTTTTAACAAAGAAAGATAATCCAGTCTGAGCCCACCGGTTGTCAAATCCTTAAAGATGGGAGCCCCATCAAAAAAACCATCATTTCTTAATAATCCAAAAGGGCTACTACCCAGTTTTGTATTAAAGAAGTAGAGTCCTATCACCATAGATGCCAAACAAAACTGAGCAAAACTAATGACCATCATCACCCCAGACTCCCAGTTCTTTGAGCGCCAAATTAATATCCAACCCAATACACAATGCCAGAAACTCCATAGCATAAAACTTCCTTCCTGTCCTTCCCAAAAACAAGCTAAGAGGTATTCTATTTGCAATCCTTTGTCGCTATGTGTATAGGCATATTTGTATTCGAACTGGTGATTAGAAATGATAAAATATAAAGTGACAAAAAGAGCCAGCACACAAATCGTTTCTATTAAAAATGCTAGTCTGGCTAATTTTTTCCAACTTTGTTTTTCAACTAAATTATTGAGACGAAATGCCTGAGCGTAAGCTAATGTAGCAACCAATGAGGCAACGAATGAAAGAATAGCAAAAAAATGTCCTACTTGACCGGGAAATAAATGTTCTCCAATATAATTCATGTAGCGAAAATTCGATGATTAATACAGGTAAGTTTGAACAACCCCAGAGTTAAAAGAATATTTGACTTTTTATGAAGTCTGCAAGTTTTTACTAGCTTTTTGTTCATCCTTATATTTAGATGGGCATTTTAACAAAATATCCTTACACTCAAAATGATCTCCTTGTACCCTGCCTTTGAGTACAATTCTTTC
>JAYTTI010000086.1:0-69350 GCA_043745405.1 Ferruginibacter sp.
ATCAAGCAGGTGTGTGGCAAAACTATGGCGAAGGCTATGTATACCCACTTCTTTTTTTATGCCTGCTTTATTTTTGGCATTCGTAAAAATTTGTTGTACCGTTCTTATTGGGTAAGCTGCCAGGGTATGTTCCGATTCGAATAAATAAACAACTGGGGCAGGTTTATATATTTTAAAATAATTTCTTAAAATGTCAAGCAGTACTTGGCTTAAATTTACGTACCGGTCTTTTTTACCTTTGCCTCGTGGTATAAATATTTGCATGCGTTTGCTGTCAATGTCAGCAATTTTTAAATTTACAATTTCACTTACTCTTAGTCCGGCACTGTAGGCAGTAAATAGCATTGCTTTATGTTTCTTATTTGTCAAAGCATTAAAAAGTTTTCGTATTTCTTCTTCATTAAGCAGTTTGGGTAGTTGTAAGGGCTTTTTTGGCCTTGGTATTTCCCAAAAAAATTTTTCTCTGCCAAGTACCTTTTCAAAATAAAACTTTAAAGCGTTTAATCTGCTATGGGCAGTATTTTCGCTGATGCCTTGTGTTTCCATAGCATACACCATGTATCTTTTTACATCATCGGTTGTAAGTTTATTTACCGGGTTGTTTTTTAGCAGATGTAGTAATTGCAACAGCTCGTTGCGGTAAGTGCGTATGGTGGATAGGCTGTAAGCTTTTAATTTTAGCTGTTGTACAAATTGATCCAGTTCGATTAAGTTATCTGGGCTTATTTGCCATACAGCTGCTGTGGGCAAAATAGTTGTTGGTTTACTGGGGTTTTCCTTTGCAGGAGGTTTGCCTGCTGTTATTTTATTTTTCTTTTCAAGGTACTTTTTAAGTGCGCCCGTTTCTATACCTGTTTTGCTGCCTAAAGATTTTATAATAACATTGTAGTTTTCTTTACTTAGTGGTAGCCACCAGCATTTATGTGTTTGGCTCCATTTTACTTGCGGTATTTTTTTTACGGCGATATTCAGCAAATCATTTTTGGCAAAAAAAATCCCTATACATTCCTGGTTATGGTGTATAAAAATCTGTAGGCTTATTTTTTCCATTCTTAAATATAACCAAATATTTGTTGTGTTTAAGAGGGACAGCAGTTTTAAGAATATAGTAAAAGGCTCACCAGAGCCATGTGTTGGATGAGTGCGATCCCGAATAGCTCCTATCGGGACAGGCTCGACGATGGCCAAAATAGCTTTGCAGCCCGGACAAAACCTTTTTTAATTCCTGCACGGCCTGCCCACAGCGCTATGGCTGGTCATACAACCTACGGCTATGATGCAAAAAAATTTTCCACGCTGTAAAATTTTGAGCTTATTTTTATAATCAATAAATAAATCGTCATGAAAAAAATATGCTTATTGCTGCTGGTAATTATTACATATAATGCCATTGCGCAAAATGAAGACTCTGCGTGGATAGTAAGTAACTATACAAAAAAAGAAATAACGATTCCCATGCGGGACGGTATAAAACTTTTCACCTCCATTTATATACCAAAAGATAACAGTGAGAAGCACCCGATACTGATGACACGTACGCCTTATTCCTGTGCGCCCTACGGCGAAAATATTTTCAGGCCATTTTGGTATTCGTATCAAAAAAAATATTTCAGGGAAGGCTACATTATAATAATACAGGATGTGCGTGGCCGCTGGATGAGCGAAGGAGCGTTTATGGATGTAAGGCCATTTAATGCCAGCAAAAAAGGTAAAGAAATTGATGAGGCCAGCGACACATATGATGCCATTGACTGGTTGATAAAAAACATACCGGGTAATAATGGCAATGTGGGCATTGAAGGTATCTCGTACCCCGGTTTTTACAGCACCATGGCTGCAGCCAGCAATCATCCTGCACTAAAAGCCGTGAGCCCGCAGGCGCCTGTTACCAACTGGTTTTTGGGCGATGATTTTCACCACAACGGTGCTTTTTTTCAATCAGATGCCTTTGCTTTTTATTCTGTATTTGGCAAACCACGCCCCAAACCAACTACTGTTGAGCCCATGGATTTTGATTATACCTCACACGATAATTATAAATTTTACCTGCAAACAGGCAGCGTGCAAAACCTTACAAAATACCTGGGCGATAGTATTGCATTTTGGAAAGAATTAATGGCGCACCCAAATTATGATGACTGGTGGAAGGCAAGGGATGCCCGCAATGCCACTAAAAATTTACAGCCTGCTATGCTTTGGGTAGGTGGCCTGTTTGATGCAGAAGATTGCTGGGGTGCATGGAACGCCTATAAAGCTGCCGAACAAAATAACCCCGGCAAGGCTTTTAATAAAATTGTAGAAGGCCCATGGTATCATGGGCAATGGGCAAGCAACGATGGAACCCACCTGGGTAATGTACAATTTGGAAGTAACACGGCTGAGTGGTACCAGCAAAATATTGAAATTCCTTTCTTTAATTATTTTTTAAAAGGCAAAGGCGATATATCAAAAATTGCTGAAGCAAATATTTTTATTTCCGGTGCCAACGAATGGAAAACATTCAGCCAATGGCCACCTGTTACCAAAGAGGATAAAACAATGTACCTGCAGGAAAATGGCAAGCTCGACTGGACAAAACCTGCTGCAGCAAATAGTTTTGATCAATATACCAGCGACCCTGCAAAGCCGGTGCCTTATACTGAAGACGTTCATTTTAACAGAACAAGAAACTATATGGACGATGACCAGCGCTTTGCATCCCGCAGGCCTGATGTGCTGGTTTTTGAAACACCTAACCTAACTGCTGATGTAACCGTTACCGGCAATATTATTGCCGACCTTATGACCAGTATCAGTACCACCGATGCAGATTTTGTAGTAAAAATAATTGATGTATTTCCAGACAACGAAGGTTTTAACGATGTGAATATTTATGCAGAAGATGATGCATCAAAAAATTACCCAATGGGTGGTTACCAGATGCTGGTAAGAGCCGAAATATGCCGTGGCCGTTATCGAAAAAGTTACGAAAAACCATCTGCATTTACACCCGGCAAAGTTGAAGAAGTAAAATTTGAATTGCCCTCCATTGCGCATACTTTTAAAAAGGGCCACCGCCTGATGGTGCAGCTGCAAAGCAGCTGGTTTCCGCTGGTTGACAGAAATCCCCAACAGTTTATTGATATTTATCATTGCAGTGAAAAGGACTTTATAAAAAGCGATATAAAAATTTATCACAATGCACAAAATGCATCAAAACTTATTTTGCCGGTGTTGAAATAATTTTCTTCTTTTATAGATAGTGCTTAATTATAAGGTAGTGTAAAAAAAATTAAAACTTTTGGGCTGACCATGCTGCACCATTAAATTTTTCTGGCTTTGCAAAATGCCTCTTATCACTTTGTATTAAAATAATTATTGCTAAGCCACCTTGCTTCTATAAATAAAGCAATAGATTTTTCTGCTCCTCTTTTAATAATGTAACCCGGGTTCATTGTACATAAAGCCAGTACTTTACCTTATTGCCATCTCCATTTAGTGCAATTACAACAAGTAGCAACAATTGCAGCCGGGTATCTTTCAATTAAAAATGTACAAGAAAAATATCCTGGTTACTGCTGCAGTTGAATAATTAAGGTTTGGTTTTGTTTAAAAAAAATTAACCTGAATTAACAAAGGCATCAATTTGTTTATTGATAGATTCTGTTATTTATTATGATTAGAATCATGTAATTACAAGGCTTTCGTCATAATAACCAGAAGTATGCCTTATTAGCTTTACTAAAAATTAAACTATGCTCACAGTTAAAATTTATCAATTACCCCATGTTACATTAACACAATTAAAACGCCTCGTTATTTTTACAGTGCTTTTATTTACCGGTACATTTGTTTGGGCACAAACATCAGGGGAAAAATGGGAAGCGCCAAAATCTGCAGACGCTCTTAAAAATCCGGTAACACCCGATGCCACTTCTTTAAAAGATGGTAAAACTATGTATTCAACTTATTGTACTCCTTGTCATGGTGACAAAGGTAAGGGCGATGGAGTAGCTGCTGCTGCTTTAGCAGTTAAGCCTGCAGATCATTCATCAGTTAAAATTCAAAGCCAAACTGATGGAGCCTTGTTTTGGGAAATGACTGAGGGCCATAATCCCATGCCGTCTTATAAAAAATCTTTTACAGATATGCAACGCTGGCAATTAGTAAACTATATACGCACGCTTGCAAAAAAAACTAAAACTTAAAATTATTAATTATGAGAAAGCTACTGTCAATTGTGTTACTGTTACTTTTCTATTTGTTTTCACAGGCCCAGGATAGCGTTGTAACAAAAGCATCTCCGGGATCAAATAAATTTATAGTGTATGGAAATGCAGAAATGAGTTATGTATCCAACACCGATTCAAAAAATTTTGGAGAAGTAAATTTTAAACCTATTTTTCTTTGGCGTATTTCCCCAAAGCTTTTTGTAGAAGCGGAAGTGGAAATTGAAACCGGTGAAGGCAGTGTTAATTTAGGCCTGGAATATGCCAACATGTGTTATGCTGTAAACTCGTACCTTATTTTACATGCAGGCCGTTTTTTACCTAAGTTTGGTGCATACAGGGGCCGTCTTGCGGAAGGGTTTATGAATCGTTTTGCCTCAAAACCAACAGGGTTTGGTGATGGAGGTATCGGGGCCTCTGTTGAAACAGGGGTTGGTGCTTTGGGTGTACTTCCTTTTGGAAATTTGAAAGTTTTATACGACTTGTATATTGTTAACGGCCCCCATTTGTATGAGGATACTTTAAATGCTGGCCAGTTCGACTATGAAGCTTATATTTCCAATAACAAAACACTTGCTGTAGGGGGAAGATTGGCGATACTTCCGTTTGCTAAATCAAATCTTGAATTGGGTTATTCTTATCAACATAAATCTGGTACCGGAGATCTCGGTTCCCCCAATCAAAATGTAAGTTTGGATATGCAGGCCGTAGACCTTAATTATTTTGAAAGCCTAAAAACAATAAAAAGCATCCTTCGTATAACCGGCGAATTAAGGCACCAGAAAGTAGGAACTAATGCCATTTATCTTAAACCCGACGGAGAAACTCCATACAGTTTTGCAAATTCTCCAACTGCATGGTATATGTCCGCCAGTATAAGGCCTGCATTGGTGGATAATAAATTTTTCAGAAACCTCGAATTTGCTTACCGTTATTCAAGTTATAAAAGGCCAGTAGATGCGCCCTGGGGAGGTAGTGATTTAACTTCGAATGAATTTGCAGTTGATTATTGGCTGCATTGGAACAGCCTTGTAAAAATTGCGTATCAGTCAAAAAAAGAAGAGCCTAAAACTTTCTATGTATCATTTGTATTTGGTTTTTAACACTTAAAAAAAATTGTATGAAAAAGATATTTATAACCATAAGCATCATTAGTACATTCATCATATCCGGTGCTGTAATGTCTGGTTGTTTTGAATCAGCCAAAGTGGCCGCTAAATCAGGTGCACAATTGTGGGGCGAAAATTGCAACCGTTGCCACAATGCGCCAGGGCCTGGCGAATTCAACAATGATAACTGGGATATTATAGGTACTCATATGCAGGTAAGGGCCAATATTACGAAGACCGATGTAGATAAAATAACTGAATTTCTTAAAAGTGCTAATAATTAGTTTATAGAGCATCTTAATGATATAATAATGAAGCTCAATAATAATCCTCACCGCATAGAAATTTTTTTCTTGTAAACTTTTTGCAGCTTTTAGTTTTGCAAAAAAATAGCATAATTAAAAGTTTAGTTACCTCCCTATACAAAGTAGAGTATCCTTTTTTAAAAGGATAGTAAAACAAAAGCACCGAAGGTTTTAAAAACTTCGGTGCTTTTGTTTTCATTAGCTGGAATGTTTTATTCAAACAGTTTTAAAATAAATTATTGTTCTGAGAAAATAAATCCAGTCGACGCCGAAACATTTGGTTAAGGGCAATGGAGCAATATGCAAAAATTGCTTATCTGCAATGCAGACTTATAGTATAATAAATTTAGCTGTGTAAATTTTATCATCGCTTATCAATTGCAACAGGTAAACACCACTTGCAATATTAAGCGGCAATGTAAATTTTGTGTCGCCTGCGGCAACTGAAATGGTATTGCTTTTTACCAATTGCCCAAGCATATTATACACTAATACTTTAGCTCCTTGTTGCAGAGGTTTATTCATTGCAACGGTTACGCTTTGTGTACTGGTAGGGTTAGGATAAATTACAAACTCCATAGTGATGGGGGTAACCTCTGTAGCAGTAAATAACTGGGTCGTGGGTACCGTCTGCCTGCTTAATAAAGGGCCACTCCATTCTAATTTACAAACAGCATCGCCGCCGTTTTCATAATACTCTATCCGTATGCTGTTCTTGGTGCATTTTGGCAAAGTAATGGTGGCGCTGTATTCTGTAGCGCCCTGATCAATCCATTTGTCAATCAGCAACTGGTTATTTACCCAAAGCCTGATGCCATCATCGGCAGTTACATAAAATGTATACTGGCCGGAATCAAGGCTTTGTACATAGCCGGTAAACCTTGCTTTAAATAAATCGTTACTGATGCCGGCGGGGTTTGCTGCACCCCAGTTAAAGTCAATATGGGGTTCTATTTTTGTTATAGTGGCTGTAGCAGGAAAAGCGGCTGTCGGTTGTGTATTACTGAAGTATTCTGCTATAAGGCCGGTGCCATCGCTGCTGCAGGTTGCAGCCATTGCAAATAGTTGAGAGGATGGTATAATTTGTTTGCAGATACCTGTGGCACTCCATTGCAAAATGCAGGAAGAAGGATTGGTGTTGGAATAATATTCTAACCGGATATCATAGCTGGTTGCTTTTTGTAAAGCAATATTGGCACTATGTGTAGTAATTGTTTTGTCTGTCCAGCTGTCTACTAACAGGATATTATTTATCCAAAGCCTTACACCGTCGCTTGCTGTAATATAAATGGTATACACATCATCAGTAAGTGGCTTCAATGTACCCGTCCACCTCAATTTAAAATTATCATGGCTGATAGCGGTTGCAGGGCTGCCATTACCCCAGTTAAAATTAATAGTATTATCAAGCTGTACCAATGAAGATGCAGCAGGAAACCCTTCAGCAGCGGCACTATTAGAGAAATACTCTCCCTTTAATCCATTGCCATTGGCATATTGTATATTGGTTAAAGTACCATCACAATAAAGGCCATATACTTTTATTGCTTTTGAAAAAGTAGGTACAAATACTTTTCCGTTTGCAATAGTGGGGCTATTAAATTTTGCAAATTTTCCAACCGCGTCATTTTTATTTTGGCTGCTGTTCCATAATTCACCTGTTGAAACATCATTGGCGCTATAAGCAGCAATGGTACCCGGCCTTACCTGGTTATTTGCATTTCCAGAGGAAGGAAAACATGCCCATACAATTGCAGATGAAGTATCCGCCACGTTGGATGAAATGGAAAGCATGGCACCAGGCATTCCATTGTCGAGGTTCCTGTTACCCTGTTTAAAATCATCAAAAAAAATCCCATTGTTCCTGTCAAATGTAAATTGCCGCAGTTTAAAAGTTTCTGCCCAGGCATATACAAATTCGCCGGTGCTTAGTTTTGAATATACCGGCGACCCATGCACATGCACATAGCCCTGCCTGTTAGGATTAAATTCAAGGGTATCTTTTACCTGGCTGTTGCCGGCATTAAACCTGCCCATATTGTTATAATCAACCAAATAAGAAATGCCTTCTTTAGAGCCTGAGATGGTAAGGCTTGAATTTGGAATCATCAATGCGCCGTCGCACCCATAATCAAGGTCCTGCTCATCGAGAAGCTTATAATTAGAAGGGGTAAACCAATCAAGCAATTGAAGCTGTGGCGAAAGTTTAATAAGGCTTTCGCTTCGTCCGCCGGTTAAGTCTGTATTATCGGCACTGGTAGTGCCATTTCCAGTTACTATATAAATATTTCCATCAGCACCAACCGATGGCCCCTGGCCTGCCATCCATATGCCGCCTGCCCATCCTTTTGGTGTAGTATTGTAGGTATAGGTAAGGCTAAGGGTAGCAGCATCAAAGCCCAGTACCCAGCCATGGTAAGGGCCCCAATCGCAATGCGAAGCACTGGCAACATACACAATATGGTTTAGCAAAAGCAAGGCTGGCCGCTGGTTCTGGTATTTGGCATCATATTTTATTTTGCCATTTACACTTCCATCGCCAGTGCCATCTGCTTCAGCATTAATAAGCTTTGGGCTTCCGGGCCTGTGCTGCCCTGTTTGTAAATCCAGTGCATTTAAATACGAATAAAATTTTCCGGCTGCGTCAATTGTTTTATTAACAACATAAATTGTTTTGGAAATAGTATCAATTACCGGCGTACCTACAATGCCAACATGGCCAGAAAAATCGCGGTAGTTACCACCGCAGGGAGCACCATAAGTATTATCTTTTAAATCGAAAATATCGGGGGTTCTTTGCCCGGATGGATTGAGGTTTACCTGCCATAAAGCTGCTGCTGCTGATACATCACCAGCATTAAATGCATATACAGAATTGTTGACGGTTGCAGTGTACATTACATTGCCGGTGTAATTGCCAATGGTAATATTGTTTGCTATCAATGGCTGGGCATATACTTCATCATCTACACCAAATGTGCCAATGCAGCCAAACTTACCAGAAGCAACCTGCTGGTGGTTGAGTACGGTTTCTTTTTCGTTCCACCCGGTTCGGTTAAGATTATTATGCTGTGTAAGTACAGAAACATTTGATTGGGCAAAAGAAAAAAATGGGGCAATAAATAATAGGGCAGGCAATAAATTCCGCATAAAGTATATGTGTTTTGGCAGAGATGAAATTAAGAGATTTGCTGGAATATTTATTAAATCTTTAAAATAAATAATTAGCAGCAGGTATTTCGCTACGATGTTTTTGGTTATTGAATTAAAAATGCTTGTGATAAATTATTTTTTTTCGCTATCATTCCTTCCCTGTAGTGAGGCGCTTTTCTTAGCAGGCAAGGCATTTACTAATTATGGATATAATCCTGATGTTGTATTACCTACGCCCACTCAATTTGAATTTTTTATAGAAATAGTATTGCTGTATTTTATTTTATCATCTGCATCTGCAAACTTTAACCGGTAAATATTATTCCCCAAAAGGGGATTATTGTCTACAAATGAATAGGATGAACTGCCATTATTGGTAATTCTGGCATTTGGGTATACTAAACCGCTAAAACAATTCTTTTTTAAATTGGCGGCATCGTTTTAACATATTTTGGTAAAATTATTGAATAGATATGTAAAATCGATTGGTATGAAAACAACCTGTATATGCATTGGGGTATTTATAGCGTTTGGATTATTTAGTTGCAGCAAAAAAGTTCACCCTGCTGCAACAGATCAGGCGGGTGTAACTAATAGTACTACTGCAACAACCGGTAATACCACAGTGACCAAAAAAACACCGGTAAAACAAAAGCCAAAAGAGGCGGTGCCAAACGTAATTGCAGTAAACGATGCCAGTGCGCATAAAACTGTTGATGGCAGGTACTATTACGATTTGCAGGGGCATCGGTATTGGCGCAATAATAAAGATGGGAAATATTATTTATTTAATAAAACTATGTATGCCGATGCCGCATTTAAACCTGAGTAGATATGATGGCAGCATTTACTGATGGTTGCTAAAAAAATGGAGCCTGTTACAACACCATTTTCTAGAAAACACCCTGAAGCATCTTTTTACAAGAAACCAAAGATGCCTGCAAACCTTGCCTTCCTGTAACACCACTTCGCCTTTATTGTATTTTTTATAATGAAACACATTGGCCAATTGCTCAAAATCTTTTTGAGGTAAAGCACATATCCTGTGTAATTCTTTAATGCTTCTACTGCATTTTTATTTTTCTCTTTTTCCATTATTCCGGAGTATATATACAAAAAATATTAAATTGTAACGATAAGTACGCCTACATCTATTGACCATTACTAATAAACCAATACGCGCCGGTTGCTTCTGCTTATAGCTAAACCAATATGGGTTTGTATTTTAATGCCCGGTATAAAATAAATATCAGTAAGAATATATAAAAAACGTATTATTTACGTTGTTGTATTGAAAAAATCCTACACCTTGAAAAATGTATTTGTTTACATACTCGCAGCTATTTGCATACAATCTCTACAGGCCCAACCTTTATATAGCGATTCCTTAGGTAATTTGCTGGTTCAAAAAAACAATATCATCACTGCCGAAACCATTCTAAAAATTGAAAATTTAGGTACCAATATCAATACTTCATTACCGGAATTAAGGCCAACTATTTCTGCTGATGGCGAACAGTTATTTTTTATTTGCCAAAATCATCCTGAAAATACCAAGTACAATGAGATTCCTAATTCGCAGGATATCTGGTTTTCAGAAAAAGACAGTTCGGGTAAATGGGGGCCGGCAATACATCTCGGCTATCCTTTAAATACCTATTATTATAATGCGGTGTTTTGGATATCACCGGATAACAACAGGATTTTGATAAGAAATGCTTTTGTAAATGGATACTATGCAGGCAATGGTGTAAGTATGTGTTATCTTAAAAAGGATGGGTTATGGAGCAAGCCGGAGAGGTTAAAAATAAAAAATTACGAGCGGTACGATAAGGGCAGGCAAAACGGAGCAAGTATGGCTAACAACGGACAGGTACTTTTATTTTATATGTGCCCGGAAGAGAGTGGAAAAAATAATAGCCTTTTTGTAAGCTTTTTAAAGGATGATACTACATGGACAGAACCCAGGAGTTTAGGAAAAAAAATAAACCTAAAAAATTTCAATCATACAACTCCATACCTGGCGCCCGATGGAGTTACTTTATATTATAGCAGTAACCGGCCTGGTGGTCTTGGTAATATGGATATTTGGATGTGCAGAAGGCTGGATGATACCTGGCAAAACTGGAGCGATCCTGTAAACCTGGGCAGCCCCATCAATACAGAAGATATGGATACTTTTTTTACCATGGATGCAGGTGGCGAATATGCTTATATGAGTACAGAGCGCCAGTCGTATGGCGAAAGTGATATTGTTCGTATAAAATTACTGGAGAGGGAAAAGCCCGACCCCGTAATACTGGTTAGTGGAAATGTATACAATAAAAAAACAAACGAGCCTATTTTTTCTACGCTGATTTACGAAACCCTGCCTGATGGTACAGTGGCCGGTAACGGGCTGTCTAATCCAAGTGACGGAAGCTTTAAAATAGTGTTGCCTTACGACAAAAATTATTTGATAAGGGCACAGTCAGATCACTTTTTTGCCATATCAGAAAATCTCAATTTAGACTCACTGGTAAAAGCAGGTTACAAAGAAATACATAAAGATTTATACCTGGTACCCATTGAAATTGGATCGGTAGTAAGATTGAACAATGTTTATTTTGATTTTGATAAATGGGATTTAAGATCCGAATCATTTGTTGAACTGGACAGGGTTGTTAAGATGCTGAATGAAAACCCGGCTGTAGAAATTGAAATGAGTGCCCATACAGACAGCAGGGGCAGCGATGAGTATAATATTAAATTAAGCGATAACAGGGCCAGGTCTGTGGTGAATTATATTCTTGCCGCAGGTATTCCTTCTTACAGAATTATTTCTCATGGCTATGGCGAAACCAAACCTGTTGTAGACAATGATACCGACGATAACAGGCAATTGAACAGGAGGGTAGAGTTTACTATTTTAAAGAATTAATTTTAAGATAGAAGGCAGAAAGCTTAAGTTAAAAGGCCGAAAGCTTTACGAGTATCATTTAAACGCCGGGTGAAATTGTTGCAAGGTATTTCTTAAAAATTCCCTGTCAAGATGCGTATAAATTTCTGTAGTGGTAATGCTTTCATGACCCAGCATTTCCTGTACAGCACGAAGATCGGCACCACCCTCAACAAGATGCGTGGCAAATGAATGACGAAAAGTATGTGGCGAAATTGTTTTATTGATGCCAGCCTTACGGGCCAGTTCCTTTATAATGAAAAATATCATTACCCTGCTAAGTTTGCTCCCCCTTCGGTTTAAAAATAATATATCATCATTTCCCGGTTTAACAACAATGTGTACACGAATATTATTACGGTAGATATTGATGTACTTGATAGCATCACTGCCTATCGGAACCAGCCTTTCTTTATCGCCTTTACCAATTACCCTTATAAAACCCACATCTAAAAATAGGCAACTTATGCGAAGGTTCACCAGTTCGCTCACCCGCAATCCGCTGCTGTAAAGGGTTTCCAGCATTGCCTTGTTTCTGCCGCCTTCTGGTTTACTTAAATCAAGCTGGCCAATTATTTTTTCAATTTCATTAAAGTGAAGTATGTCAGGCAGTATTCTTTTTAATTTGGGCGATTCCAGCAGGCAGGATGGGTCGGAGGTAATAATTTGTTCTAATAAACAATATTTAAAAAAACTTTTTAGTCCCGATATTATCCTTGCCTGCGAGCCTGGCGTCATGCCTAATTCGCTTATCCATTGAATAAATTTTTCAAGGTCTTTTCGTGCAACCTGTTGGGGTGTTTTTAATTCATTCGTCTCAGATAAATAAGTAGTCAATTTTTCAATATCGTGCAGGTAAGCTTCTACCGAATTATCGCTTAGCGATTTTTCTAACTGCAGGTAGGCCTTAAATCCTTTTTTATACGCTTGCCAAATCATTGGAGCTGACTAATTTTTATTGATTTTCTGAATAGCATTTATTGAATTGTTTACGCTAATTTCGTTTAACTCAGCAATATTAAATCAAATAATGATAGTTAATCTTCGCTCATTCAGGAAAAAAGTGTTGGCATATAAAAAATCAATGAGGTCTTTCTTAACCAGGCTAGAAAATAATCCCCCTAAGGCATTACATAAAATGGCTGATTATGCGGATAAAGAAGTGTGGCAAGAAATTGATTGTCTTACCTGTGGTAATTGTTGTAAAAAAATGACGCCTACTTTTACATCAAAAGATGTCAAACGAATTTCTGCTCATTTGGAAATGACTCCACTGGCGTTTAAACAAAAATGGCTTGTATTTGAAAAAAAGGATGGAGACTGGCAAAATAAAAAGCAGCCCTGCCAGTTTATTAATCCTGTAGATAATAAATGTTCGATTTATTCTGTGCGTCCTGCAGACTGTTCAGGTTTTCCTCATCTTACAAAAAAGAAAGTTACAGAATATTTGCATGTACATAAACAAAATATACAGTATTGTCCAGCTACTTTTAAATGGGTAGAAAAAATGCAAATATTGGCTAAAAATGGCGTGCTTTCTACAGATAAACATCCTCAATAAAAAAATATTCCACAGGCATTTCAGCAATCATGGAGATGGATAAAATGTCAAATTGGATGCGTTTCCATTGAGGCTGAAGATATAAGTATTGTTCAGCGGCTTTGATAAGGTTTTCCATTTTTTTTCTGCCAACTTTTTCTTCGGGGAGGCCAAATTTTTTGGACCGCCTTGTTTTTATTTCTATAAAATGCAGTGTGTCATTTTTTACAGCAATAATATCTACCTCGCAGTGACTATACCGCCAGTTTTTCTCCAGTATAACATAACCAGCATTTTGCAAATAGCTGGCCCCCATTTTTTCACCTGTAATACCGGTAAGGTTATGCTTTGCCATTGTCAAATATAAATTAACCGGGGCATGTTGCCGTTTTTTCTAAAATATTGCCTTCACGATTTTATTGCTTATTTTTACGGCTGTTAAATTACTAAAATGAAAAATGACAAATCGATTGCAGTAAGTTTTATACTGCTTGTTTTAATGGTTTCCTTATATAGGATAATTCCTGGAAGGCCCTTGGGCTTTGCCCCACAGATAGCTATGGCACTGTTTGCAGGCAGTGTGGTTAAAGATAAAAAATTCGCTTTTCTGCTGCCGCTGCTATCAATGCTGATTTCGGATGTTATTTACCAGGCATTGTTTCAATTCAAGTTATCGGCTGTGCCAGGCTTTTACAGCGGACAAGTAACAAATTATATATTGTTTGCGCTTTTAACGGTTGTAGGTTTTGCAATAAAGAAAACAAATATGGTACATATTATTGCAGGCTCTTTAGCTGGAGCTACAATTTATTTCCTGCTGTCTAATTTTACTGTTTGGATTGGCGGCGGCTTAGATATTACCAACCAACCTTATCCGAAAACAATGACTGGCCTATTGCATTGTTATTCTGAAGCCATTCCTTTTTACCAGGGAAGTCTTTATGCAACACTTATTTTTAGCGGTATTTTGTTTGGCGGTTATTATAGTTTCGCTAAATATTTTATGCACAAACCGCAAGTTGCACAACTTTAATTTTTAGCTGTTTATAAAAAAAGCCACTATTTAATGTAGGGGCTTTTTTGTGTAAGAATATTTTAAATCCAGTGCTATGGTAAAAATAAAAAAACCATTCACTATCGGCCATCGACTATTGACCATTGACTATTCCTCATACCCTTTATCTACCAGCAGGTTTTTTCCATCTGCGGCAGCTGTAGCTAATTCATCGCAACGGTTATTTAAAGCATTGGTAGCATGCCCTTTTACCCATACAAAATTGACATTAAAATTTTTCGCCAGCTCATGGTAATGTTTCCAAAGATCTTTGTTTTTTTTACCACCCTTAAAATCAGTTTTTATCCAGTTTTTTAACCATCCTTTTTCAACAGCATTTACTACATATTGGCTGTCGGAAAAAACGGTTACGGGTAATTCATTTTTTTTGATGGCTTCTAATCCGGCTATTACAGCTAACAGCTCCATACGGTTGTTGGTTGTTAGCCTGTAACCCTGCGATAATTCTTTGCAGTGGCCGCCAAAAAGCAAAACGGCCCCATAGCCTCCCGGGCCTGGGTTTCCTCTTGAAGAGCCATCTGTGTACAATTGTATTTTATTTTGCATTGATATTTAGAATAAAGTGAAAAAGATAAAATTGTTGCAATTCAAATTGTCGCAACCTATTTCGTCCGGTGAATACACAGCCGTGGCCGAAAAAGTATTTGCTCATAAATTTCTGCACCTGCATGGTGAATTATTGAAAGAGGTAAACTTATACCTGTAAAACACCGGTTTTAAATTCTTCTATATGTTTATTATGATTAGCTGCTGTAATGCCTTCTGCAATCATCATCCTTGTTTCAACAGGGTCAATAATTGCGTCTACCCATAACCGTGCAGCTGCATAATAAGGTGTTGTCTGTTGCTGGTAGCGTTGTGTTATTTCATTCAGCAGGGCCTCTTCATCTTTTGGTAAAATTATTTTGCCTTTTGCTTTTAGTGAGGCTACCTGTATTTGCAATAAAGTTTTTGCTGCCTGTTCGCCACCCATTACAGCAATTTTTGCCGTGGGCCATGCATATATAAAACGGGGGTCGTATGCTTTACCGCACATGGCATAATTACCGGCACCAAAACTATTGCCAACAATAATGGTAATTTTTGGTACAACAGAATTGGCCACAGCATTTACCAGTTTAGCGCCATCTTTTATAATGCCTGAGTGTTCGCTACGGCTGCCCACCATAAAGCCTGTTACATCCTGCAAAAAAACCAGGGGTATTTTTTTTTGATTGCAGTTCATAATAAAACGTGCGGCTTTATCTGCACTATCATTATAAATAACACCACCCAACTGCATTTCGCCTTTTTTATTTTTTACTATCAGGCGCTGGTTGGCAACAATACCTACGGCCCATCCTTCAATGCGTGCATAACCACAAACAATTGTTTTGCCGTAGTCTTCTTTAAACTGGTCAAAGCTATCTGCATCAGTTATGCATTCAATCAGCTTTACCATATCGTATGGTTTTGTATTGCCTTCACTCATAATACCATAAATACCTGTGATTTCATTTTTTGGTGCAATAGCTTTTAACCTGTCGAAACCCGCATTATCTTCCTTTGCCAATTTGCTGATTATTTTTTTTATATGGTCAAGGCATTCCTGCTCTGTCTTAAATTTATAATCTGCAATACCACTTATTTCTGTATGGGTTACAGCACCCCCTAATGTTTCATTATCTACCTCTTCGCCAATAGCCGCCTTTACCAAATATGGCCCCCCTAAATAGATGGAGCCATTGCCTTCTACCATTAATGTTTCATCGCTCATAATTGGCAGGTAAGCACCGCCAGCTACACAAGCCCCCATCACTGCTGCTATTTGTGTAATGCCCATTGCACTCATTTTAGCATTGTTTCTAAAGATGCGCCCAAAGTGTTCTTTGTCAGGAAAAATATCTTCCTGCATGGGTAGATATACACCGGCACTATCTACCAGGTAAATAACCGGCAACCTGTTTTCCATGGCAATTTCCTGCATGCGCAAATTCTTTTTCCCTGTTATCGGAAACCATGCTCCTGCTTTTACGGTTTGATCGTTGGCCACAACAATGCACTGTCTTCCGCTAATATATCCTACACCACTTACTGTTCCACCTGCGGGGCACCCTCCCTGGGCCTCGTACATTTCGTAACCGGCAAAAGCGCCAATTTCTACAAAAGGTTTGCCTTTGTCACATAGGTAATTAATTCTTTCTCTTGGCGTAAGTTTATTTCTTTCTTTCTGTTTTTGAATGGCTTTTTTTCCGCCACCTTCGTAAATGGTTTCTAAGCGTTGCCTTACATGGCTGTACGCCAGTTTCATGGCATCTTCGTTTTTGTTGAAAGTTAAATCCATAATGATATAGTTTTGCCACTAAGGCAATGAAGCACTAAGTTATTGAAATGTTTGCTTGTTTTAAGCAGATGTTCAGATGCTTATTGTAGTTTTAAAATTACTGCAAATTACTTGTAAGATTTCTAAAAGGCCTATTGACCAGTTCGTGTAAGGATAAAATTTTCAATAGGGGTGCATTAGTTTTTATACTGTTCGTTCAAAAAAATTTATTATTTTCTGAAACTCAATAATATGAAATGGATTTGTGGAAATATTAATTTTCTTTAACCAGGTTTATTTAGTTAGCATTTTTATATAAATTAGCATTTAAAAATAAAGCAGGGATAACTCCGTTATTGTATTGAAAAACATTGCTGCCGTTAACTTCCCGTAGTAATTGAACTATCTGGCTTAGATACCCACCTTCTATACAAGCCATAGAAGAAAAACGATGGCCTAATAAAACCCAAATCGATTTTGATCGAAAATATTCTCGTTTACATTATTGCCAAAGCCAATAAACACTTCATCATCAATGGCAGCATAAGGCTTATTATCACTGATTGTTTTTCCTTTTAAAGGTATTTGCATTCGGAACATATATCGAAACTTGTTTACAAAAAAATATTCATCTTTTTTCGTTAAATTTTTGAGGCTTGAAAGCTGTTGTGTATACCCGTGTTGCAATATCTAATTGTTGCCAACGGAGAATATTTTAGCTTTGCTAATGAGGAGTTTTATAGCCCCTTTTTTATTTATCATATTGCTCTATCCAGGCAAAGTTCTTTTGATAAATAGCCTGTTTATTTTTTTGTATAAAAATCAGGAAAGCCTTTGCTACCTCAGACATTTTTTTTTGCTTTAACCATATTAACCTCCAGTTTTCAGTAAGTGGCAAACCTTTTACAGGAACAATTTTTATCTCTTTTTGTTTTAACTCATTTTTAATACTTAAAATAGATTGTATGGAAAAGCCAAGGTCGGCCATCACGGCCTGTTTTACCGCTTCGCTGGAAGTTAATTCCAGTTTTACATGCGGAACAATATTGGCTTTTTGAAAATACCGCTGCATGGTAACCCTGGTTCCGGAACCTTCTTCCCGGTAAATAAGGGGGATGCTATCAAAGATGGCTTTGCTTGATTGTTTTATCACTTCAATTCCGGCATCAGCAGCGCAGGTTAAAAATAATTTATTAGGTACTAAAATTTCCTGTTCAATATCCACTGTCTCTGGCAGAACAGACACTAATGAAAAATCAACTTCATTATTCTCCAGGCTTTTGATAACTTTTGTTTTGTTGGTTACATCCATCAATAAATCTATACTGGCATTGGCTTTTAAAAAATCTTTTAAATAATAAGGCATTACATATTTGCCGGTAGAAGCCACTGATAGTTTAAGCCTTCCAGAAAGTATCCCTTTAAAACTTTGTGTCTGGTAATTGATAGAGGCTACTTCTTTTAAAATCCTGTCTGCAATCTGGTACAGCTCCCTGCCGAAATCGGTAACATATAATTTTCTGCCTACTATTTCTGTTAAGGCAATATCAAACTGGGCCTGTAAATTTTTTAACTGGATAGATACCGCAGGTTGCGTCATGTGCAATTCTTCAGATGCCTTGGTAATGCTTTGGTTTTGTACTACTATCATAAAAACCTTTAACTGCTGTAAAGTAAAGTTCATAAAAAATATTTATGGTTTATATAATAAAGATAAATGAAAGTATATGAATAAAGCGCTGCAATTTTGTTGTATAAATTATTTAACAATGACAAAAATTACAGTTGCAAAAGGAGATGGCATAGGCCCTGAAATTATGGATGCCACATTAAAGATTATTCTGGCAGCAGGTGCTGCTATTGAAGTGGAAGAAATTGAAGTGGGCGAAAAAGTTTACCTGGCAGGCAACCTTGCAGGTATTGCCAAAGAATCATGGGATGTAATACGAAGGAATAAAATCTTTCTAAAAGCACCCATTACTACGCCACAGGGCGGTGGCTACAAAAGCCTGAATGTTACTACCCGTAAGTTTTTGGGCTTGTATTCCAATGTACGCCCCTGCATGAGCCTTCACCCGTTTGTAAAAACAAAACATCCACAAATGGATATTGTAATTATCAGGGAAAATGAGGAAGACCTGTATGCCGGCATTGAACACCAGCAAACGGATGAAGTGGTGCAGTGTTTAAAATTGATAAGCCGCCCTGGTTGCGAAAAAATTGTACGCTATGCGTTTGAATATGCCAAACAATATGGACGTAAAAAAGTAACCTGTTTTACAAAGGACAATATTATGAAACAAACAGACGGATTGTTTCACCAGGTGTTTGATGAGATAGCAAAGGAATATCCGGAAATAGAAAACGAACACTGGATAATTGATATTGGTGCAGCAAAAATGGCGGATACGCCGGAGATTTTTGATGTAATTGTGATGCCAAATTTGTACGGCGATGTATTATCTGATGTGGCTGCACAAATAACCGGCTCGGTTGGTTTGGCTGGCTCTGCTAATATTGGTGAACAATGCGCCATGTTTGAAGCCATACATGGCTCTGCACCAAGAGTGGCAAATCAAAACAGGGCAAATCCTTCCGGTCTTTTACAAGGTGCTGTAATGATGCTGAACCATATTGGACAGGGAGCCATTGCAGAAAAAGTACAGAATGCCTGGCTTAAAACCATTGAGGATGGCATACATACTTATGATATTTACAAGGAAGGAACGAGTAAACAAAAACTGGGTACCAAAGAATTTGCTGAAGCGGTGATTAATAACCTTGGCCAACAGCCCGCTATTTTAAAATCAGTTCGCTTTGATAAAAATTCGGCTTTGATACTTCCTAAATATCAAAGAAAAGAATCTAAAAATAAGGAGCTGGCTGGTGTAGATGTTTTTGTACACTGGAAAGGAACAGAACCTGATGTACTGGCTCATATTATCGGGCAATTAAACAGTACTGATGCTGAACTTACCATGATTACCAACCGTGGTATAAAAGTTTGGCCAGAGGGTTTTGAAGAAACTTTTTGCACTGACCACTGGCGTTGCCGTTTTAAACCGGTAAATGAAAAAACTTTCAACAAAAACCATATTGTAGAATTATTGAGCAAGGCAATAGAAAAAAACATTGATACAATCAAAACAGAAAATCTTTATTCATTTGATGGCAAGCCTGCCTTTTCATTGGGTCAGGGCCAATAAAAAACATAAAAAGAAACTATGAACATACAATTAATACAAGGTCAATTCAGCGCACAGGATGCTATTGACATCATTACACAAATGATTAACGTGAAAATAAAATTTCATGAAAATAAAATAGCCGTTATTGATGGAGAGGAAGCAATTAAGATGAGAGAAAAAAGAATTAAAGATTTGCAGCAAGACCTGCAGCATGCAAGAGAACATATTCTTGCCAATGGAAAATCAATCTCAATGGAGTCTGCTATTCAGCTTGCGTAAGCTTTGAACAGTATATATTTTTTCTTGAAGGGGTTTTTCCCGTCATTTTACGAAGCTGTCTAAAAACAATTTTAGGAATATCTTATAACTTAAGAAGTGGGCGGTGGGGCACAGCCACAGAGGGTTAGCCGAGGTTGCTGTCTCCACCAGCCGCGAAATGACAAACCAAAATTCTATTTTTAGAGAGCTTCTATTGGGTGGATATTATTATTGCTTATCTCATCAGTATAAGGGCAATAATTACACAACTTACTCTTTTTTGGCTGTCATCAAATAAAACAAATAAGTAAAATAAAAATCATGAAAGCAAAACAACCCATCAAATTCATTGAAGGAAAATTCAGCCCTGAAGAAGCTAAAGAAGTATTAGTAGACCTGATAAATCATAAGATAAATTTTCATTCGCTGAAAAATTTCAGTTCAGAAGAGCGCTTTGGTAAACCGGTAGAAGGGTCGAAAAAAAGAATAGAGGAACTAAAAGAATCAAGAGAAAAAATCATTTTACTAATTCAGCAAGCCGTAGATAAAAATAAAAACCTAAGAATAGAATCCTCTATCAACATTTCATTTGAAAAATAACACTATAATTTTTGAATCACCAGTATGGCCGAAGACAAGAAAATATCACCGGGGAATTCGCTGCAAAAAATTTATCAAATCCTGCACCTTGACAGAAAGGATATTTCTGCTATTTATATGTTTGCCATATTAGCAGGTATGGTTCAGTTGTCGCTGCCATTGAGCATACAGACCATCATTGGTTTTGTAATGGCAGGTTTTGTTTCTACTTCAATTATAATATTGATTGTGCTGGTTGTTACCGGTACATTTTTAAATGGATTATTACAGGTAAAACAACTAAGTGTAATTGAAAAATTAAAACAGAAAATATTTTTGCGGCATGGGCTGGAATTTAGTGATCGTTTACCCAAGCTGGATATCGAAAAATTAGATAACTATCAATTACCGGAATTGGTGAACCGTTTTTTTGATACCGTCTCTTTGCAGAAAGGTTTAGAAAAATTATTATTAGACCTGCCCACGGCTATCATTCAAATTTTATTAGGTTTATTATTGCTGTCGTTTTATCACCCGGTTTTTATAGGTTTTGGTATAGCCCTTTTAACTATTGTTATCCTTATCATACGTTCTACTTCTACTCAAGGGTTAGCTGCTGCCATGCAATCAAGCGATGAAAAATATAAAACAGTTGCCTGGCTGCAGGAAACTGCACGGTTGGTAAATACTTTTAAATATTCAAACAGGGCTTACCATATCAACCGTACAGATAACCTTATAGGCAAACACCTGGAGGCGAGAACAAGTTATTTTAAAATTCTGTTAGTGCAGTTCTGGAGCCTGATAACTTTCAAAATTATTATTACCGCTTCTATGCTTATTGTTGGTACAGTGCTGCTGGTTGACCAGCAAATAAATGTTGGTCAGTTTATTGCCGCAGACATTGTTATCATCACCATTATTGGCTCTGTTGAGAAGTTGATTGTAAGCCTTGATAAAATTTATGATGCGATGGTATCTGTTGAAAAATTAGGAAAAATAACAGAGGCTGTAAAGGAAACAAGTGGCCTGATGGAATTAGCAGATAGTAATAAGGGAGTCGCTATTGAATTCAGAAATATCAGGTACGCTTATCCTGATGGAGCTGAAATATTAGATAATATAAATTGTAGCATAGCTCCAGGGCAATGGCTTCAGGTTTCTGGACAATCCGGATCAGGAAAATCCACCGTTCTGAAATTGCTTACTGGTTCGTATAAAAATTTTGAAGGAACTATATTAATTGATGGACAGCCAATAGGCAGTTATAGTTTGGAAAGCCTTCGCCCGCAAACAGGTATTTTGTTAAGCAGCCAGGATATTTTTCAGGGTACATTATGGGAAAATATTACCATTGGAAATCAGTCAGTGTCCGTTGAGGAGGTTACAGAATATGCAGGCAAAATCGGCCTTGCAGATTTTATACAGTCTGACAAACGTGGAGTAGGAATGGAACTGGATGCCATGGGAAAAAAACTACCCAAACATATCCGGCAAAAGATATTATTGCTACGCTCATTAATTGGCAAACACAGGTTGCTGTTATTGGAAGAACCTTTTAAATATCTGGATGCAATAGAAACACAGGCAATAGTTGCCTGTTTAAAAAGTAAACAGAACACCACTGTAATTATTGCCACCGATAGTACAACATTGCTTGCAGGATGTGACACAATTTTATCACTCGAAAGAGAAATATAACTGAATATTTTATATGGATAATTTTATAGCAGCAGACATAGAACAACAATCAAAAAGCAGCCAGTTGAATTCCTTTAAAAAAGTGTATGGTGTGCATAAAAAAAGAAATATAAAACAATGGCTCTGGGGAATGATTATTATGGCCACAGTAATTCTTTTTTTACCATGGACACAAAATATAAGGGCAAAGGGAAAAGTAACCACATTGCGCCAGGAGCAAAGGCCGCAGGAACTCAATACCATCATACCGGGCCGTATTATTAAATGGTATATCAAGGAAGGCGATTATGTAAAAAAAGGCGATACCATTTTACAATTGGGTGAAGTAAAAGTGGATTATTTTGACCCTGAGTTATTGCAAAGAACACAACAACAGATAGCTGCAAAACAACAAACTATTGATGGCTATAAAAATAAAGCAGCCACTACCGAAACGCAGGCCGGGGCATTGAGCGAAGGACGAATTTTAAAACTTCAATCGCTTGATAATAAATTACTGCAACAACAACTAAAAGTTGCGAGCGACAGTGCAGATTTAATAGCAGTAAAAAATGAATTGCTGGTTTACACCCGGCAGATAGATGCAGCAAAACAAATGCTGGATAGCGGTGTTATTTCGCTTGTAGATTTTGAAAAAAGAAAAGTAAATTTTCAAACAGTAGGTGCAAAAAAAATTAGTGCGGAGAATAAATATTTACAAAGCAAACAGGAACTTACTAATTTACGGATTGAAAAGAACAGCACCATACAGGACTATACAGATAAAATATCCAAAGCAGAAGGGGATAAATTTTCAGCACTGTCCAATGCAGCATCCACACAGGCTGATGTAGCAAAACTGCAAAACCTGTATGCTAACTACGATGCAAGGAATCAATTGTACTATATCATAGCACCACAAAACGGCCAGGTTATAAAAGCAAAAAAAGCAGGCCTTAATGAAATGCTGAAAGAAGGTGAAATGATAGTAGAAATTGTACCATCCGCAATTCAATATGCTGTCGAATTATTTGTAGAGCCCGTGGATTTGCCATTGATTAATATTGGGCAGCAGGTGAGGTTTGTTTTTGATGGCTTCCCTGCCATTGTTTTTAGCGGCTGGCCAAAGAGCAGCTACGGCACATTTGGTGGTACCATTTCTTCCATTGAAACATCAGTAAGCAGTAATGGTAAATTCAGGGTATTGGTAGCAGAAGACAGTATTGGAAAAAAGTGGCCGCAACAGTTAAGGATGGGTGGCGGAGCCAACGGTATTGCATTGCTAAAAGATGTAAGCATTTATTATGAGCTGTGGCGCAATATAAATGGTTTTCCGCCGGAGTACTATACACCCAGTAAAGATGAAACAGAAAAAAAATCTGAATAATTCGCCCTCAATGAAAAGACAAATTTTATTGCTGCTGGCATTTTTATCGACATCTGCAAACTGTTTTGCCCAGTCAATACAACAGGATATTTTAACGCTTGATAATTTTATACAACAGGTAAAAAAATATCATCCTATAGCAAGGCAGGCAGATATACAGATTGATAAAGCCAGTGCTGAATTATTGGCTGCAAAGGGAAATTTTGACCCCACATTTCAGTGGGAGGCGAGTAATAAAACCTTTGATAGTACAAATTATTATTACTACAATAATCCTGAACTCAATATTCCTTTACCTGTGGGTAATATAAAGGCTGGTTTAGAGAATAATGGTGGTGATTATTTATCCTCCGAAATCACCAAAGTTAAAACAAGTTACCTGGGTATTGAATTGCCTTTGGCAAAAGGTTTACTGATGGATAAAAGGCGGGCAATTTTGCAACAGGCAAAAATATTTACCAAACAAAGCGACCAGGAGCGTTTAATCATCCTCAATAATCTTCTCTTTGAATCTTATGTGGCTTATTTTCAGTGGGCTGGAGCCTACCAGCAGTACACTGCGTATTCAAAATTTGTAGAGATTGCTAATAGGAGATTGCGGTTGGTCCGTATTGCTTTTGCCAATGGCGACAGGGCTTTAATGGATACTACAGAAGCTTATACACAGTTTCAGAATTATCAATTACTGCAAACAGAGGCTTTTTTAAAATGGAAAAATGCAGGAGTAGAATTATCCAATTATTTATGGAAAGAAAACGATAGCATTTATCTATTGGAGGAAAATCAACTGCCAGAATATCGTCAACCGGCTAATGATATTATTGATAAAAATATCACCGATTTAATTAACCAATCAGCATTACAAAACCCCTCCTTAAAAATTTACGACTATAAATTAAACAGCCTGGAGGTAGAACGTAAATTGAAACTACAAAACCTGCTGCCGTATTTTGGGGTAAAAGCAAATCTGTTAAACCAGGATTACCGTGTATTGAAAAATGTAAACCCGGCTTTTATTGAAAATAATTATAAATGGGGTGTTGAGTTTAAAATCCCTTTATTTTTAAGAGAAGCCCGTGGAGACTATAAAAAGACACAATTAAAAATAAAAGAAACCAACCTTGACTTGCTCTACAAACGCCAACAAACGGAAAATAAAATACGTACTTACCTGAATGAGTACAATGCATTGCGACAACAATTACAAACTGTGCAAAGTATGTACAGTAATTATCAAAGCTTACTCAACAACGAAGACTTAAAATTTTTGCAAGGAGAAAGTTCGCTTTTTCTTGTTAATAGCAGGGAAGTAAAATTGATAGAAATACTGCAAAAACAGATTGAGTTGACTGTTAAATATTATAAAGCGAAGTATGCTGTTGAATGGGCTATGGGGATACTGAAATAGAATTAAATTTATTTATTTATTTCCATAATACTATGGAAATGTTGCAGGAGCAATTATCTGACATCACAAAAAACATTACCGAACAAATGAGTTTAAAGAACCTAATTATAAAAATATTTATAACAACAATTGCTTATTTAAGTGATATTTCTTGCTTGTATTGCCGATTATCACTGCCTAAGTTTATAATTGTTGCCTGTGTAATGAACGTCTATTAATGTTTATTGAGCTGGTGGATTCGACTAAAGTGGCGATTGTAACAAATTAAGTTTGTATGTGACTAAAAAGTATGTCCAAAACCGCCAATCCAGCCAAAATCATACCCTTACATATATTTTCCTTTTATCCATAAAATACCCTGCTAGCCAGCAAACCAGCATGATGCTTACTGCAAAAAGAAAAGATCCCAGGTAATCACCGGCATGCACATAAATAGTATCATACAGCCATTTGTACACTGACTGCTTTGGATGTACCGAAAATACATACAGCAGTATAACCCCCAGTTCGGAAAGCAGGTAAATGAATAATGGGTTGCGGCCAAAAACCTCAAAAAAGTAGGTCCATTTTGTTTTGTGTAAAAAATCGATGATGTAAATAATAGCAGCAATAATAATGCAATCAAGCCCCACGGTAAGCAGTACAAATGAACTGGTCCATATTTTTTTATTTACCGGTATAAAGTGATCTAAGCTCCATGCAATGGCCATTAACCCAGCGCCTGCCAGTAACAGTTTGGTTAAGGTTTCGTAAGTTTTTCCATGCTTTTGTATAAAGCTTCCCACAACAAAACCTGCAACAACATTGCCAACTGCCGGTAAAGTACTTAGCAGGCCTTCGGGGTCAAAAGCTACACCTTCTCCATGGTATAAATGAGCTTCGCCCAATAACCATTTATCTAATAATATACCAGCATTTCCTTCCATGCTAAAAGGATCGCCCTGTCCATACAATAACAATATGATCCAGTATAATAGTAAAAATGAAATAGTGATTAGTACAGTTAGTTTTGGTTTAAAAAAATATAATAATAATGCTGCTATGCCATAGCATAATCCAATACGTTGCAGCACACCGAATACACGTGTTTCACTAAAAGGAGCAAATATAATATTACCGTTAACCTGCTTTACAAACGGAAACCAGTACATCAAATACCCCAGTAAAAAAATAATAAAAGTCCGTTTTAATATTTTCCATACAACAAAACCTGTCGGCAGACTGGCCCACTTCGGCATTACAAAACTTAAGGCATTGCCCACTGCAAATAAGAAGGAAGGAAATACAAGATCGGTGGGTGTAAAGCCATGCCAATGGGCATGTAATAAAGGCGACCAGGTGGTGTTTCCATTTCCGGGTGTGTTTACAATAATCATAAAGCAAATCGTCATTCCTCGAAAAACATCGAGTGCAGTAAATCTTTGTGTGGTCATATTCTGTATTTAATTTTTTTCAATGTACAGAAATATTGCAAAAAAAGGTAAATGAATTTTTATGCGGTTTAAAAATCAATATTGACTTATCCAAAAAGACAGGGAATTTCTTTAGAAAAATAGAAAAGCAATTACTTGAGATGAAACAGCAAAAAAATAGCAACCTGAAATTAATCAGGTTGCTCGAGTCATTTAAAGGATAGTGTAAAATTTTTATTTAAAAACTAGCTAAACAAACCACCTTTTTTTAAGGTACGTGTTCCTTCGCCAATTAAATAGCCATTATGATAAATTTGAATGGTATAATTTCCTACCTGGAATTTATCTCCTGGATTAAAAGCAAAATTAACATTTTTCTTTTTGCCCGTTTCTAATTCAACAGATACTTTGGTAGTGTATTCCTTTGAACCATCATCACGTGTATTTAAAGTGCCCGAACCTAATTTTTCAGCAGCAATAGTTTTTCCATCAGGGCCAATAACACATACATACAAATCTGCAGAACCTGCCTGGATAATACGGTTAGCAACATCAAATGATATAACAATTTTATCAACACGTTTTGCTGTAGTCGTTTCCTTTTCTTGTCCATTACCCTTAATCTTAATTGGGGTAATTTGAATATTAGATGCATTTAATGTAGAAGCAACATCCACTTTCTTTTCCAATCCTTCCTTTGCAGCCGTGGTGGTTGTAAGATTTTGAGTTAAGGTTTCTTTCTCTGCTGTTAGTGCAACCTTATCCTGGGTTAAAGATTTATTTTCTGAAGTTAAACGGGTTACTTCCGCTTCCATGCCGGCTATTTTACCATTTAAATCAGCTATCAGGGTTTTAGCTTTTGATAATTCTGCAGCAGTCGCATTTTTTTTGTTTAATATGCTGCGTATTTCAGCTTTATCCTTTGTAATCTGAGTATTACTTTCAGTTAATTTAGTTGATAAAGTGGTATTTACTGTTCCCATTGAGTCAAGGCGGGCAAGTGATCCATCAAAACTTTTTTGAATTTCACTGATATCAACTGAATCTTTGGAAATAGTAGCTTCCTTTTGCTGAATTACGGTATCAGCAGCTTTTTTGCCAACCGTTGAATAGATGCCTAAACCCACCAATGCTATTGCCAGAATGGCGATAATGATGTTTTTATTGTCTTTTCGTGGAGGTTGGTTATCCACTGTTGCTGTCGGGAAATTTGATGTACTCATTGTTTTAGGTTTTTATATTTATATTAAAAATTTAATTGCAACTTTTAAATACAGCTATCAATTAATAGACAATCATATTTTTATTAGGGGTAAACCCAGTATCTCTATAACCATGCCAAATTAACATTTTTCGCAAAAAAGCGATCTCAAAATATAAAGCTTTGTTTTTTTCAGCTTATTTCAATAAAAAATAAAATATTAAAAATAAAAAAATCCTTCTATTAGTATGTTATTGGCAAGCTCCGTTCCAATAACAACAATTAACCCTTATATAGAAAAATATATGCCAAACTAATTGTTTTTATATTACAAGTAAGAAATTATTTTTCGCACTTCTTCCTCATCAGCAATATATACATTGCCAAAATCGGTTACCAGGGGGTTTGCAAACAGCATGGGGTTAGCAATAGCTTTTCTTGCAGAACCATGATATTCTTTGGCCCCGGATTGCGCCATCAATTTTTCAATATTAGTTGATTTTATGCCGGCGCCAGGCATAATGATAATCCTTTCCCCTGCCTGCTGAACTAACTGGTGCAATATTTCACCAGCATCGGGCGCAGCAGTTTTTTGACCCGATGTTAATACCCGTTCGCAACCAGCGGCAATTATATCTTCCAATGCTTTAAATGGATCGGGGGTTGCATCAAAAGCACGGTTACAGGTAACACCCATCGGGTAAGCCCATTCTACTATCTGTTTTAATTTATCAACGTCTATTTCGCCATCAATTTTTTGTGCTCCAACCGATATGCCGTTACAGCCAAGTTCTTTGCACATCAGTATATCCTGCCGTATTATGTCCATTTCATTTTTATCATATAAATAATTACCCGATCTTGGCCTTATTATCGGGTATAATAAAATTGAAATATTTTCTCTTGTTTGCTTTATTGTACCATAACTTGGCGTCGTTCCGCCTTCCACAGGGTTATCGCATAATTCCACTCTTGAAGCACCCGCTTTTTCAGCTATAATAGCACTCTGTATATTAAATGCACAAACTTCAAGGATAGCTTTATTGGCCATATTCTTATTCGTCTTAATTTTTAATTAATAAATACTTGGAGCAGCGTATATTTTTTCTTCCCGATTGTTTCTAACAGCATAAGTAAATCCTTTCTGCAAACAATAAGCACCAAACTCACCTTTTTTGTTTAAAGCTAAAAAGCCTACCTGCACTTCTTTTGCTTTTTTAGGATTGCGTTTGATAATTCTTTCCACCCCTTCTTTGCAGGCAGCCTCGGGGCTTAATCCCTGTCTCATTAATTCAACAATCAGGTGAGCCCCAACAATGCGGATCACTTCTTCGCCCACACCTGTAGCTGTAGCGCTGCCTACTTCATTATCTACATACAAACCTGCACCAATAACGGGAGAGTCGCCCACACGGCCATGTATTTTATAAGCCATACCACTGGTGGTACATGCGCCGCTAAAATTGCCCGCCTTATCCATGGCAAGCATTCCAATAGTGTCATGATTTTTGGGCCCGCCTGGCATAGCGCCATTTTTTTTATCGTACAACTGGTTTTCTATATTTTTTACGGGTTCATATTTAGCAGTTTTTAACCATTCCTTCCAGTCCTGTTCACTTTTTGGCGTCAATAAATTTTGTTTTGTAAAGCCATTGGCCAATGCAAATTGCAATGCCCCATCGCCTGCTAAAATGATGTGTGGTGTTTTTTCCATTACCAGCCTTGCAACAGATATTGGGTGCATAATATGTTCAAGGCACATTACCGATCCGCAATTATAATTTTCATCCATTATACAGGCATCCAGTGTTACCTTACCATCCCTGTCTGGTAAACCGCCGTATCCAACACTTTGGTTAGTTTCATCCGCTTCCGGAACCATCACACCTGCTTCTACTGCATCAAGTGCTCTTCCTCCTTTATTTAAAATTTCCCATGCTGCGGCATTAGCTGCTTTACCAAAATCCCACGTAGATATTACTATTGGATCATTTAAAACAGGATTGCTTGTATGCAGGGAACCGGCAAATAATTTTTCGCCTGTTAAAACAGCAGCAGAACTAACTACAGCACTTTGTAAAAACTTTCTTCTTGATGACATATAATGATTTAAAAAATTGAAGGGCTAAATTAATTAATAGCAATGGTACTTACTATTTTTGTTAATGATAAATTTGGCAAGCCTATTTGTAGTATGTTTGACACCAATTTTTACAAGAAGCAAAAGCTAATCACTAAAAAACAAAACAGATATAAACTCTTGATGTAAAGTTTAGCTCAAATACCGCTTGTAAAACAGGGGGTATTTTCTTTGTTAATTACTGTAGCTTCATAGTTACGATACTTTAATATTCATCGAAGAAAGCACCATCAAATAATAAGAAAATAAACCAGGTAAATAAAAATATATTAATTACTCAATAAAAAAGTATCAATGAAGTATTCTTTTGCCATTTTGAAAAGCATGATTTTTTTTATGATTGTACTGTTAACTTTTTCATGCTCAAAGCGTGAAGGCAAACCAAGAATTTTGGTTTTCAGCAAGACAGGCGGTTACCATCATGAGTCAATTGCCCAAGGCAATGCTGCTATTGAAAAATTAGGCAGCGAGAACAATTTTGATGTGGATACCACAACAGATGCAGCTATGTTTGATGATAACGGTTTGAAGAATTATGCTGCTGTTGTTTTTTTGAGTACCACCGGTGATGTATTAAACAGCTACCAGGAAGCCTCATTTGAAAGATACATACAGGCTGGAGGAGGTTATATGGGTATTCATGCAGCGGCTGATTGCGAATACGACTGGGGCTGGTACGGACGTTTGGTGGGTGCTTATTTTTTAGATCATCCTGGTATTAATGATACTTTCCCAAATGTACAGCCGGGCATCTTAAATGTAATTGATAAAAACAATAATGCTGTCAAACATCTTCCTGCACAATGGCAAAGAACGGATGAATTTTATAGTTTCAAAAAAATGAACAAGGATGTACATGTGTTAATGACCATTGATGAAAAAAGTTACCACGGAGGAAAAAATGGCGACAATCATCCGATGACATGGTATCATGACTATGATGGCGGCAGGGCTTTTTATACAGAGCTGGGCCATACTAAAGAATCTTTTTCAGAAGATAATTATCTTAAACTTATTTTAGGTGGTATTAAATATGCCCTTGGTGATAATAAAGAATTGGATTATTCAAAAGCCAAAACACAACTTCCACCAGAGGATAACCGGTTTACAAAAACACAGCTTAGTCAAGGTGAGTTTTTTGAGCCAACAGAAATGACTATTCTGCCAAATTTTGATATTATGGTGATTCAACGCCGGGGAGAAATAATGTTGTATAAAAGTGATACCAAAAAAGTAAAGCAGGTTGGGTTTTTAAATGTGTATTATAAAACTTCCGCACCAGGTGTAAATGCAGAAGAGGGTATGCTTGGTCTTTGTAAGGACCCGGATTTTGCAAAAAATAATTGGGTATATATTTATTATAGCCCGGCAGATACTTCGGTTAACCGTTTATCAAGATTTACATTTAAAAACGACACATTGGATAAGGCTACTGAAAAAGTAGTATTGGAAGTAAAATCTCAAAGAGAAATTTGCTGCCATACAGGGGGCTCTATTACATTTGGCCCTGATAAATTATTATATTTTTCTGCAGGCGATAATTCAACTCCTTTTGATGAGCCGGGTGCTAAATATGTAAACCATGGTTATGCTCCTTTAAACGATTTACCCAATCACCAGCAGTATGATGCGAGAAGATCTGCAGGTAATACAAATGATTTGCGTGGTAAGATTATGCGTATAAGGGTTAAGGATGATGGAACGTATGAAATACCCGAAGGAAATCTTTTTCCGAAAGGCACCGATAAAACAAGGCCCGAAATTTATGTAATGGGAAACCGCAATCCGTACCGTATTTCTGTAGATCAGAAAAACAGTTATTTGTATTGGGGTGAAGTTGGTCCGGATGCACAAAACGATAGTTTTGCAGTGCGTGGGCCACGGGGATATGATGAATTGAACCAGGCCCGTAAAGCAGGTTATTTTGGTTGGCCATTATTTGTAGGTAATAATTATCCTTATCATCAGTATGATTATGCTACCGGTATTAGCGGCCCGGCTTTTGATCCTGCAAAACCAATTAATGATTCAAAAAATAATACTGGCTTAAGGGAATTGCCGCCAGCTGTGCCAGCATTTATATGGTACCCTTATGGAGCATCTGCAGATTTTCCACAGGTAGGTACAGGCGGAAGAAATGCAATGGCCGGGCCTGTGTATTACACAGATATGTTTCCGAAAGAAACACGTTTGCCCGATTATTACAATGGTAAATTATTAATTTATGACTGGATACGTGGCTGGATAAAAGCAGTAACCATGTTGCCAAATGGTGACTTTGATAAAATGGAACCATTCTTCCCTTCTATAAAAGTGAATTCTTTAATTGACATGGAAGTTGGCCCTGATGGAAAACTGTATTTATTGGAATATGGCAATGGTTGGTTTACAAAAAATGTAGATGCAGGTTTGGCACGTATTGATTTTAATGGCGGCAATAGGCCTCCTGTAATAACTGCTGTTAATGTTGACAAAACTTCTGGTGTGTTACCTTTTACGGTTAAAGCAACAGTAAATGCCAGAGATCTGGAAAAAGATAAGATAACTTATATATGGAACCTGGGTAATGGCACCACCAAAGAAACGCAGACACCAGATTTGGAATATACTTATACAACAGCAGGTGATTTTAAAATTTCGGTTGAAGCAAAAGATAACCAGGGAGCGTCTTCTAAAAGCGATGCTGTTAATATTTATGCCGGCAACGAAGCACCTGTAATTGCTGTTGAATTAACTGGTGGTAATAAATCTTTTTACCTGCCAGGCGTTCCTTTGCAGTATGCTGTAAGGGTAACAGATAAAACAGATACCGCAGCCATCGACCCCGCAAATTTGTATGTGTCGGTTGATTATGTTGAAGGATTTGATAAAGCATCTACAACCATGGGCCATCAGCAGGGACAGGCAAGCATTAGTGGCAAAAGCCTGATGTTGTCTCTTGATTGTAAAAGCTGTCATAAAGAAGCTGAAAAATCAATCGGACCATCCTTTACAGATGTGTCGAAGAAATATGCAAAAGATCCTAACATAACAAGTTACCTCACCGACAAAATAATAAAAGGTGGTGGTGGAGTTTGGGGTGAAGTTAACATGGCTGCTCATCCTAACTTATCACACGGAGATGCGCAACAAATTATTGCATGGATAATGACATTATCTAACAAAGCGGCCATAAAAAAATCATTGCCTGCAACCGGAACCATCATTCCTTTGGCTAATCAAAAACCAACAAGTGTTTTGGTTTTGTCGGCAAGTTATACCGATAAAGGAGGCAATAATATAAAGGCCTTAACTGGTAACAATACTGTTTCGTTGCAAAGCAACACGGTTTCTTTTACGGGTAAAGAAAAAGTAGAAGGCTTTACAACAATGAAATATGGCGGCAGTACCGTTATGATTTTACCAGCTGGTAAAGGCTGGTTTGCTTTGGAACAAATTGACCTTACAGGAATACATTCCGTAAACTTAACCTGTGGATGGCAGGCGTCACCGTTAGCGGGGTATAGTTTTGAAGCAAGACTGGATGCACCCAACGGAAAATTATTGGGTAAAGGAACCATGCCAACACCACAAAAAGGGCAGCAATTTGGTATAGTACATGTGCCGATAGATGCAGTAACGGATGGTAAGTTTCATTCAATTTATTTTGTTTATAAAGGAACAGAGAAATCGGAAGCAGGAATTATGTCGGCACAGTTTAATGCGAAATAAAAAAGTAAATTTTTAAACAGGGTTATAAAATATAACCAGGCCCTTAGGCGTTTTTAATGTAAATAATAAAGTAAGTATGATAAAGAAATGGTGTTGCGTGTTTGTTGTGTTGCTGGTAATTTTTAAAGTAAACGGGCAGGCTCCGGTAACAGGAAATGTAACGGATAATGAAATGAATCCTTTGTCGAATGTCAGCATTCATTTATTAAACACCGGTATAAATGCATTGAGTGACAAAGCAGGTAATTTTAGTATTCAGGATGTGTCAGCCGGTAAATATACCATTGAACTATCTTCTGTAGGTTATGCAACCATTGCAAAAGAAATTGAAGCGGGTGGAAAGGAAAACAAGGCACTTAGTTTTAAAATGAAAAACAATCTTGTTCAATTGGGGGCAGTAACTGTAACAGCAGAAAAGAAAGAAGAATTACTGCAAAATATCCCATTAAGTATAACATCAGTTTCTTCAAAGCAAACTGAAGAGTACAGGTTATGGAACACAAAAGATTTAACAGCAATTGTTCCTAATTTATATGCAGGTAATTCAGGCGATGAAAGAAATGTAATTTCTATACGGGGTATTACAACTACTTCCTACGACCCTGCCATTGCCACTTATGTTGATGGTGTTAATCAGTTTAGTCTGGATACTTATATTCCCCAGTTAAACGATATTGAAAGGATAGAAATACTGCGTGGCCCGCAGGGAACATTGTATGGAAGAAACGCAATGGGCGGCGTTATTAACATCATTACCAAACAGCCTGCCAACAATACAAATGGTTTTGTAGAACTGACTTTTGGCAATTACAATCAGCAACGGTATAGTGCAGCCATACGCACACCGATTGTAAAAAATAAATTATTTTTTGGCGCTTCGGGTGTATTTAATAAACGTGATGGTTATTATTTTAATGAGTATAACAATACAAGTTTTGATAAGCAGAATCAGCTTAGTGCAAATGGATATGTAAAGTATTTGCCCGGCAACAACTGGTCGATGACATTGAACTTTAAAATTCAGAACAATAAAAATGACGGTGCTTTTCCTTTAGTAAACGGTATGGAAGAAGCATTCAAACATCCCTATAAATTAAATCAAAATGCTATTGGGCAAATGACAGATAATACAACAAATACTTCATTATCTATTTATCATTTAGGAACCAATGTTGACTTTACTTCTCAAACAGCCCGGCAAAATAATCACCGGTATTACGAGCCACCAATTGACGGAGATTTTTCCCCTTTAGATATAGTAACGGTAGCTAATAATTATGGCAGCGATTGGAATAATGTAAAAGTATTTACTCAGGAATTTAAGTTTAATTCCAGTGCAAAAAAATCGTCTTTATTTAACTGGACGGCTGGTGCCTATTTTTTCCACCAGTATAATCCTAACAAACAGGCTACACAGTTTGGAGCAGATGCGGCAATATATGGAGCCACTCCCAATACTGCCGTTATAAATACTACCAAAGGCAAGAACACAGGCTTTGCGTTATATGGGCAGGTAGATTATATGCTCACAAAAAAATTATCATTGGTAGCAGGTTTGAGGTACGATTATGAAAACAAATATTTAAATGTAGAAGGCGAATACAAGACAGAGACGGGAGACATATTTGTCACCAGGCCAGATACTTCTTCTTCTGTAAATTTTGACGCATTCTCTCCCAAACTTGGTTTAAAATATGCTCTTGCATCCAACTGTAACCTGTTTGCAAATTATAGCCGTGGCTTCCGTACAGGCGGTCTTACTCAATTATCTGCAGATCCTTCACAGCCCCCTTTATATCCTTATGAACCCGAGTACAGCAATAATTTTGAGATAGGTATTAAAAATAATTTTTTGGATTACAGGTTAATTTTAAATATAACTGCTTTTTATACGCATGTAAACAATGCACAGGTGCCAACACTTATTTTGCCTGATGCAATTACCGTTACAAAAAATACAGGCGAGCTCAACAGCAAAGGTGCAGAATTGGAGCTTTTTTATAAACCAGTAAAGGGGTTGCAGATTGATTATAGTTTTGGGTATATCAATGCAAAATATGCATCACTAAAATTATCTTCAAATGGCGAAGCAATTGACCTGGGAGGTAAAAAACAAATATTTACTCCTAATGTTACGTCTATGCTTACGACTCAATACAGTTTTTTAGTAAGCGCAAAGCAACAGGTAAAAATGTTTGTGCGGGCAGAGTGGTTTTATTTGGGTGAACGGTATTTTGATCTTTCCAATGCAATTAAGCAATCACCCTACAGCCTGTTAAACACAAGCATTGGTGCAAGCAGAAAAAATATAGAATTATATTTTTGGATGCGCAATATTGGCGATGTAAAATATATTGAATATGCCTATGATTTTGGCGCCATACATTTAGGAAGCCCCATAACGTATGGGGTAACGCTTAAAACCCGTTTCTGATAAAAATATTTGGAGAAAGCAAAAGGCTACGAGATTTCAAATAGGAATCTCGTAGCCCTTTTAAATTGATTTGTTTTAACAAAATCAAGGGAATATTTTTCACGGGCATCTCCTGTTTGAATTGTATCAAGAGAATTTTCTGCATCTTTAAGTTTACTCTATTGGTTGGTTAGTAAAAGGCTTTTATAAAATATCCGTTCAACCATTTTAACTGGGGGCTGGTTAATATTAATAATGGTATCAAAAACCAATGCCTTCAATTGGTAATAGCTGTTTCTTTTTGAACATCAGTGTAGCTTTAATTGATAGTGTTTTGCTGAAGGAAAATTATTTTCATTCAGCAGTTTTTTATTGAATAGAATAAAAAGCCAGCAGTGTGCCAACTGTACAAATATGTATAGAGAAACCTGCACTTAAAATCATTTTGATTTTGGGCTTTAACTAGTAACTTTGCCACTCAAATAATTCAAAGCACAAACAATTTATAATGAGAAAATTTCTATCCGCTACTGTAATTTTTGGCTGCATGGTTTTATTCAGTGCTACAATAAATGCGCAGGAAAAACCTGCAGCAACAGCCGATGCCGCAGATGCAGCGGCAGCAATGGCAAAGAAATTGGCAAATCCAGTTGCATCCCTTATCAGTGTACCTTTTCAAAACAATACTGATATTGGTATTGGAAAATACAATGGGTCTAAAAATACGTTAAACATTCAGCCTGTAATTCCTTTGACCCTGTCACCAAAACTCAATTTAATAACAAGGATTGTAATGCCCATTGTTACACAGTTTAATGTTACTGGTGAAAACACCTATCAAAGTGGATTGAGTAATTTTTTGGCGAGTGCATTTTTTACCCCATCAAATACAAAAAATGGTTTAACTTGGGGAATCGGTCCGGTGGTTCTTTTGCCTACAACAACCAATGATTTATTGGGTACTAACCGGTTTGCCATTGGGCCTACAGCAGTAATCTTAAAACAGGCTAATGGCTGGACGTATGGTGCATTGGTCAATCAACTCTGGTCAGGTTCGGGCACTGTTGCTGCATACGAAGTAAACCAGATGTATGTGCAACCTTTTTTAAATTATAACTGGAAAAGTGGGGCAGGTGCCGGGGCTGGCTTTGAATGGACACAGGCATGGAACACCAATACAACTTCAATCTATTTTATGCCCAACGTATCTGGTGTTACAAAATTAGGAAAGCAAATAGTTTCCCTTAGCGTTGCGCCACGTATTGCTGTTAGCGTGCCAAGTGGGTCAAGGCCCAACTTTGGTGTGCGTGCCGCATTCACCCTGGTGTTTCCCAAAAAATAATTTTCAGTAATTTTTGCTAAGCAGTATACAATCAAATTTCTATTTCTTTATTCACCCATGTTATAAACAGGTTGTATCCAATAGTTAGCACTACAGCGCCCAGAAACAGTCCCAGGAACCCACTATAAATAAAACCGCCAACGGTACCAATAAAAATTATCAATACCGGGGTCTGTGATCCCCGCCCTAATAAAATAGGCCTTAATATATTATCAAGCAGCAGAGCAATACCCAGCCATATAGCAAGGATGACTGCAGGAGTAGTATGTAAAACAGAAAACATATAAATCGTAACCGGAATACAAATGGGCCAGATACCTATTTGCACAATTGCCAAAATCAAACATAGTATTGTCCATAAGCCGGCAAACGGAACACCTGCAATAAAAAATCCAATACCGGCAAATGCAGACTGAATAACCGCAACACCTAAAACCCCTTTAAAAACATTTTTTATAGTGGCTACAGCAATTGGCGCAAAATCTTCCCCGGTTTTGCCTGCCAGTTTTATAAATATTTTTTTTGAAAACAGGGCAATATTGTCATAATACAATAACAATACTCCGGAAATAATAAGCGATGCTAAAAATTGAAAAATACCTTTTCCAAACCCGGCTAATAAAGATAGTAGCCAGGCACCACCGGCTTTTACCTGTTCTGGGTATTTCATTACTGCCGCCTGTAAATTAGACGAAGCAAGGCTCCAGAAATCAATTATTGGTTTTGCAAAAGAAGGCCATTTAGTGGTGCCTTCTGTAGGTGGAGGAATAAGCGGCCGTCCGGAAGAATATAATTCCTGCAGATGCTTAATACCTTCATATAAAGATTCTGATATTAAAATAAACGGAACAATTAAAAAGCTTAGGAACAATACTATCAACACAACTGCCGCTAGGGTTTTTCTTTCACCAAAAAGTTTTACAAATAATCTATATGCAGGATAAATGGCAATTGTAATAACAATGGCCCAAATTAATATTAAAAGAAATGGCCTGAGTATTTCGACACACCAGCTAAGCAATAAAAATAATGCCCCTAAACGTATAATAATATCGACTATTTTTTCAAAATTATAATTTGATGCCATTGAATCAGGAGATTCCATATTATTGAGGGTTTAAAATATGTTGCAAGGCAAATGTATAATTAATAAAATTGATTTCACACAAAGTGTGCAACGGCAACAAACAACACAAACAAAACACTATCATCGATACTCTTTGTGAACTTTGTATCCTTTGCGTTTTTTTGTGAAACCTTACTTTGCAATAAGTGGTTGGTGGGAACCTGCTTGCGGGGCAGGGATCAATCGAGGCCCAATCAAGGGTAGCCGTTATTACTCTTCAAAAGAAACAGTATTGGTTTCGGCCATTATCTTCAACTACTACTGTAAATAAAGGGAATAAGTATTTGCTAAACATAACGCCTATGCGCAGAAACTGCCTTGGCACAAACATTTTAAACAATTTTTTTATTGGCAAATATGCCGTTGGTTTATTTATCTTTGAAAACACAATTGATTATGAATAGAAGATACCCGATAGTAATAACATTTGCCATTTTACTCTTCGTTTTTTTTGGAACCCTTATTTTAGAAAGATGCCAACCCAAAGAAGCAAAAAGTAATTTGGTACAAACTACAGCTAATGAATTTGTGGGTGACCAGGCCTGCAAAAGCTGCCATAGCAATGAGTATCATCAATGGTTACAATCTGATCATTTTATGGCGATGCAGCCGCCGAATGATTCTACAGTAAAAGGAGATTTTAACAATATTAGTTTTACTGCTGATGGCGTGACCAGTCATTTTTTTAAAAAGGAAGGAAAGTTTTTTATTAATACCGAGGGCGATGATGGTAAAAATCATGACTACCCTGTGAAGTTTATTTTTGGATATAAGCCACTACAGCAATACCTGGTTGAATTTCCTGGAGGGCGCATGCAGGTGCCAAGACTTAGCTGGGATACCAAACAAAAAAAATGGTTCAACCAATATGCCGGGCAAAAAGTTGCTGCGCATGACTGGCTGCACTGGACGGGCAATGCACAAAACTGGAACACCATGTGCGCCTCCTGCCATTCAACCAATCTTCAAAAGAATTATAACACAGATTCGGATAGTTATAATACTACCTATAGCGTTATTAATGTAAGCTGCGAAAGTTGTCATGGTGCCGGTAAGCTACATGTTGATTTTGTGCATAGTGATGATTATAAAAAAGGAAATAAAATTCCGGGAAGCTTTCTTGTGTTAGGCAGTGATACAGGCCAGATAGCACAAATCAATGCATGCGCACCCTGCCATGCCCGTAAGGCGGATATTAGTGCCTCACTGGTACAAAGCGGCGAGATAATGGATAACTATATTCCTGAAATACCCACTACAGAACATTTTTATGCCGATGGCCAGGTAAATGATGAAGATTATATTTATACTTCTTTTTTGCAAAGTAAAATGTTTCGCCGTGGTATAAAATGCAGTAACTGCCATAATCCGCATTCAACAAAATTAATAATGGGTGGCAACCAAACCTGTTTGCAATGCCATGGAAAAAAATATGACGAACCAACACATACTTTTCATGTTGCCGGAACAGTAGCATCGGAATGTGTCAATTGCCACATGCCTTCCAAACTATTTATGGGTAAGGATATAAGACATGATCATAGTTTTAGGGTACCCCGGCCAGATCTTTCTGTAAAATATGGCACGCCTAATGCCTGTACTAATTGCCATAATAACAGAACGACTCAATGGGCAGCAGATGCTGTTTCAAAATGGTATGGCCCTGCCCGCAAATATCATTTTGCTGATGACCTTATTCCGGGAAGTAAATCAGATGAAAACAGTGAAGCGCACTTGATAAAATTGTTAAAAGATACGGCTGTACCAAACATCATAAAAGCAACTGCGGCAAATTATCTCGGCAATATACAAACACCAAATAGTTTACAGGCATTGATAAATTGTTTAAGCAATACCGAAGCGCAAACCCGCTATAGGGCTTTAAGAAGTTTGGCAAATTTTCAACCGCAAAGCTGGATAGCTGCTGCAGGGCCTCTGCTTGGTGATAAGGTAAGAGCTGTGCGTATTGCTGCAGCTGATCTTTACAGCACTATCCCTGAGCAACAGATTCCTGCAGAATACACGCAACTTTATACATCAGCACATAAAGAACTGCAAAATTATCTTTTGTACCAGGCCGATTTTTCAGTAGGTAACCTTATGATTGCCGATCACTACCTTCAGCAAAAAGATTATTTTAATGCAGAGAAATTCTATTTACGTGGACTAAAAAAAGACTGTTTGATGAACTATGCAAGGCTTAATTTATCATCGGCATATAATGCTCAGGGAAAGAATGACCTGGCATTAAAGGAATTAGTAGCTGCAATAAAGATTGACCCTAAAAATGACCGTATTTATTATAATTTGGCATTACTCAATAATGAACTCAACAACAAGGTTGCGGCAGAAAAATATTTTGCTACAGCAGTACAATTAAAATCCGACAATCCAAGGTTGTATTATAATTATGGATTGTTTTTAAATGAAGCCAAAAAATTTAAGGAGGCAGAAATTGTTTTGCAAAAAGGGCTGGCAATAAATGCCAATGACCCACAACTATATTATGTACTTACCATCGTATATCTTCAATGGAACAATATGGCAAAAGCAAAACAAACAGCCATAAAATTGAAGCTGCTTGATTCGAATAATCCTTCTTACAGCCAGCTGTTTAAAAATCTTGGAATTTGATAAAGGTATTGGGGCCGAAAAAAAATTATAAAATAATAACTGCCATTTCTTTTTATGAAAATAATCATTTATGCTAAGATTCTCAAGTTAGCAACACTGTTTATATTTGAAGAAGTTATTAAAATATTTTTAATCTGCATTTTATGTGTACCATAACCAGTAAAAATTTTTTATGAAAAGAAATATTGCCGCTTTGTTTATCAGCTGCTGTTTATTTGCAGCATGCGACTGTTCAAAAACAACAACAACCAGTATGAATGAAACTTCAAAATTAAACGGCACCTGGGAGCTAAATTATATAACAGGGTCACGTATTGCTTTTGATGGTTTATATCCCAACAAGAAGCCCACCATTACATTCGATGTAGCCAATAAAACTTTAAGGGGTAATAGCAGTTGTAATAGTTTTACCGGCCCTTTAAAAATTGAAGGCAATAAAATAAGTTTTGCCGATCCGATGGCTATGACAAGGATGATGTGCCCTGGCGACGGCGAAACTGTTTTTTTGCAAATCCTGCAAAAAGTAAACAGCTGGTCAGTTAGCGATGGTAACACGCTCAATTTTATAATGGGTGATATTGCCACGATGCGTTTTACAAAAAAATAAATTGTTTAAATTTACTTTGTTTAAAATATTAAAATGTAGTTATGAAAATGTATAAAATTGGTATAGTGTCAGTTTTTTCATTGGCGGGTTGTTTGTATGTAAATGCACAAACAGCGTGGCCAAAAGATCTCCCATTTAAAAATGGTGGCAAAGTTACCATTTACCAACCCCAGATAGAGAGCCTGGAAGGTATCCAGTTGATAGGCCGTTCAGCAATTTCTGTAAATACAACTGCTACAGCCGAACCGCTGTTTGGGGCTATTTTTTATACCGCATATTTATCAACTGATAAGGATAGCCGTATCGCTACGATTGATTCTGTAAAAATTAATAACGCCAAAATTACCGGTGTAGATGAACCGCTTAAGATTCAAAAATTAAGCGACTTAATAGAAAAGGAAGTACCCAAATGGAATATGGAAATTGCATTGGATGCAGTTATTGCTACTATCAGAAAAGATCATTCCAATGCAGAAATATATAATAATGATCCGCCAAAAATTATTTATACAACTAAACCTACTACACTGGTGCTTATAGATGGCGACCCGATAATAAAAAAAGATAAGGACCTTGATGCAGATCGTGTGCTGAATACCCCCTCACTTATTTTTAAAGAAGGCACGCAGTGGAATATGTATAATGGAGGTATCTGGTATAAATCAACTGCTGTTATCAGCGGCTGGTTGCCAGAAAAATCTATGTCAAAAAAAATAAGTTCCATTAATGACCAGATTAAAAAACAGGAAAAGGAAAATAATGATGGCAAGGCTCCTGCTGAAAAACCCCAGGCAACAGATATTGTTGTAAGCACCGTACCTGCCGAAGTAATACAATCAAAAGGGACAGCAGTGTATAAAAATATTGACAGTACTTCTTTGTCCTATGTTTCCAATTCAACCGATAATATTTTAAAAGATAACAAAACCCAGTCTATCTATATCTTAATCGCCGGCCGCTGGTATAGATCAACATCCTTAAATGGCCCATGGACTTATAATGAGCCAGATAAAATGCCCGAGGACTTTGCAAAAATTCCAAAAGGTTCAGAGAAGGATAATGTACTGGCAAGTATTGCCGGAACCGATGAAGCAGAAGATGCTATCATTGATGCAGAAATACCGCAAACAGCAAAGGTTGACCGTAAAACGGCAACCGTAAAAGTAGAGTATGATGGGGCTCCTAAATTTATTGATATTGAAGGTACAAGTTTGCAAAGGGCAGAAAACACCAACCTTACTATATTGAAAGAAGGCAGCGGCAAATATTTTGCACTTGATAATGGGGTTTGGTTTATAGGGAACTCCTCAACAGGTCCCTGGAGCGTTGCCACCGAAAGGCCAAAAGATGTAGGGAATATTCCCAAAACCTCTGCTGCTTATAATGCTAAATTTGTATACATATATGAAGTGGCAACTGACTATACCATTCAGGGTTATACAGCAGGTTACCTGGGTAGTTATATACAGGGCGACCCTGTGATAGTATTTGGTACAGGGTTCTATTATCGTCCCTGGTACGGCAGTATTTTTTATCCGGCTCCCTGCACATGGGGTTTTGGTTTTAGTTATAATCCATGGTATGGCTGGGGCATGAGCTATGGTTACAATGTTGGATTTATGCATGTTGGATTTTATTTTGGCCCACCTCGTTATGGCTATGGCTATGGTGGTGGATGGTTTGGCCCGCCAATGTACCGTCCGCCTTATTACCGTCCGCCTTATGGTGGTGGTGGTTATTATGGCAACCGCCCTGTGCATCATGGTGGCGGTAATCACTATGGTAACAACAACATTAATATCAATAACAATATAAATAATGGCCGCAATAACCTGTATAAAAATAAAAAAGGCCAGGGCGTTTCAACAAAAGATAATATCAGAGATAATAATACCAGCAAAATAAACAGGCCAGCCACTGGCAATAATACCCGGCCTGGAGGAGGCAACAACAATGCAACTACGCGACCTTCAACTGGATTTGGTGATAAGAACAGGCCTGTAGCAAAACCTGCTAATAAAGATAATAATGTGTTTGCAGACGGGGATGGTAATGTTTATAACAGGGATCAAAAAGGAAATATAAATCAACGGGATAATAACACCGGAACCTGGAAACCTACCGGCGACAGACCGGGGGCAGGTAATCAGCTTCCAAACAATGGTGCACAAACAAGGCCTCCACCAAACAATGGCGTACAAACAAGGCCTGCACCAAATAACCAAATGCGAAACAGGCAGCCCCCTGCAAGTGTTAACCGTGATATGCAGATGCGGCAAAATGGCAATAACCGTGTAAATAATTTTAACCAGTCTCAAGGAGGAAGTATGAACCGCGGCGGTGGAATGAGCCGTGGCGGTGGTGGTGGAGGAGGTAGAAGAGGCCGTTAAAGTAAATGGTATATAAGCCGGAATTGCATCAATAGTTGATGCAATTCCGGCTTTTTATTTTCCACAAGCGTATAAATAAAACAAAGAACACAAAGCTTTGTGATTTTTTTTGTGGCCTTAGTATCCTTCGATTCTTTGTGTGAAATATGGCCTTTGTATCCCTCGTTTTCTTTGCGTGAAATAAATCGTTATTTTTGATGAGTAGTTTTGGGTATGCGGTTCAGCAGCTCATTCATCTAATAATTTGTTACAACCTATGGCCAGTATTTTAATCATCGACGACGAAAAAGCAATACGCAAAACTTTATCAGAAATTCTTAGCTACGAAGGATATAAAATTGATGAAGCAGCAGATGGGGAAGAAGGATTAAAAAAATTTAGCAACGCTGCTTATGATGTAGTACTGTGCGATATTAAAATGCCTAAGCTGGACGGCATTGAATTTTTAGAAAAAGCAAGAGAAATAAATGCTGATGTTCCCATCATTGTAATAAGCGGGCATGGTAATATAGATACCGCTGTGGAGGCAGTAAAAAAAGGAGCTTTTGATTATATCAGTAAGCCGCCTGATCTTAACCGCTTATTGATAACATTGCGCAATGCCTTAGATAAGCAAACACTGGTTACGGAAACAAAAGTGTTAAAACGCAAAGTGGCCAAAGTGCAGGAAATGGTGGGCAACAGCATCGGTATTAAAAAAATCAAAGACACCATTGAAAAAGTGGCTCCCACAGAAGCAAGGGTACTTATTACAGGCGATAATGGTGTAGGCAAAGAATTGGTGGCAAGATGGATACACGAAAAAAGCAACCGTAATACCGGCCCGATGGTAGAAGTAAATTGTGCGGCAATACCAGGTGAATTAATTGAAAGCGAATTGTTTGGCCACGAAAAAGGTTCTTTTACATCTGCTATAAAACAACGGATAGGTAAGTTTGAACAGGCAAACGGTGGCACTATATTTTTGGATGAAATTGGCGATATGAGTTTAAATGCACAGGCAAAAGTATTGCGTGCATTGCAGGAAGGAAAAATTACCAGGGTAGGCGCCGATAAAGACATCAATGTAGATGTAAGGGTGATTGCTGCTACCAACAAAGACCTGCTAAAAGAAGTGGATGAAAAGACTTTCCGGCTTGACCTATACCATCGGTTGGGTGTTATTATTGTTCACGTACCCTCCTTAAATGAACGCCGTGAAGACGTTCCTTTACTGGTAGATTTTTACATTGAAAAAATTGCTGATGAATATGGACAGCCCAAAAAAACAGTAGATAAAAATGCGATGGATTTACTGATCAATAATAATTGGACGGGTAATATCAGGGAATTAAGAAATGTGGTAGAACGCCTTATCATTTTATCAGGAAAAAATATTACCGCAGATGATGTAACAAATTATGTTTTGTCAAAAAAATAATTTGGCAAAGGCTGTCTGAAAATTATTCAAAGGCTTTTACTATGGTATAAAACTGGCTGGTGAGTACACCAGCAAGGGCAGACCGCCCCGGTTTTTGTCACCAACCGATAAATGAATGTGAAAGATCGATCGTGAATTATTAACCATTGACTATTGACTATTGACACTTGAAATAACTATGAAAAAAATTTATTGTATCAGCGGATTAGGAGCAGATGAAAGAGCTTTTTCCAACTTAAAAATTCATGGTCATGAATTGGTTTACCTGCCCTGGCTACAACCATTGCAAAAAGAAACGATTGAGCAGTATGCAAAAAGAATGAGTGCCGGTATTAAAGACGAAAACCCTGTATTGATGGGTCTTTCGTTTGGAGGTATGCTGTGTATTGAAATTGCAAAATTTTTGCCTGTACAAAAAATTATCATCATATCCAGTATAAAATCAACAGTTGAATTACCAAGGTGGATGAAGCGTTCGGGTAAACTCAGGCTCAACAAATTTTTCTCTATGCGGGCTTATAAAATACTGGAGCCAATACAGAACAGGATATTGGGTGTAAGCACTCCTGATGAAAAAGCCATGATACGCAACTACCGCAGAAAGGAGCATATCGTTTATACTAACTGGGCGGTTAATGAAGCCATCAACTGGCGCAATAACTGGCAGCCACCCGAGCTTTTTCATATTCATGGCGATAAGGATAACTTGTTTCCTATTAAAAATATTTCGCCAACCCATATTGTAGAAGGAGGGGGGCATTTTATGATTATGAATAAGGCAGAGGAAGTAAGCCGTTTTATCAATTCAGTATTATAATGGAAGTTGACCTGCCACGCATTACATTTTAGCTATATTTCAAATGTTGTATTTCTTCTCTGACAATTCTGCAAAGCATATATAAAATGATTTTGATTGTTTCCATAGCTGTTTTAATGTTAAACATTTCAAAACATTTTTTGCATAAAACCTCATCAACAGTTTAATTATGGTATTTTTGGCACTTATAAAATTTTACTTATGAGTATTGGCTGGATTATTTTTATTGTTGCCTCTATTGGGTGGCATATTGGTTTGTACGGTATGTTTAAAAAAGCGGGTATCGAACCCTGGAAGGCACTGGTGCCATTTTACAATACCTGGTGTATGGTACAAAAAATGCAGCTCCCAAAAATCTGGTTCTTTTTACAATTTATTCCTATAGCCGGCCAGTTCATCACCATCTGGATCACTATTAAATTTGTTGAACATTTTGGCCGCTTCGGGTTTTGGCATCATGCTGCAACAGTATTAATACCCTTTATTTATTTCCCATACCTCGGCTATTCCAAAAATGAAAAATATGCAGGTGCCCTTGTTGTAAATAATTATAAAAAATCAGCCACCCGTGAATGGATAGATGCAGCCGCTTTTGCCGTAGTAGCGGCAACGCTTATACGCACTTTTGTTTTTGAAGCATACACCATCCCTACACCCTCCGAAGAAAAAACTTTACTGGTAAATGATTTTTTGTTTGTAAGTAAATGGACCTATGGACCACGTATTCCCAACACACCAATTGCAATGCCTTTTGTACACCATACTATGCCATTTGTTAATGCAAAAAGCTATGTAGAATGGGTGCATATACCGTATACCAGGTGGTTTGCCACCCCCGTTAAAAGAAACGATGCGGTAGTATTTAATTTTCCTACCAACGATACTTTAATAAACGATCCCATTGTAGATGGCCAGCAACAGTTTGGTTCACAAACAACTTATTACCAGGAAATTAGGGATGAAATGAACCAGCAGCATATAACTGAGCAAAAGGCCCGGGAAGAAGTATGGAACAAATACGGCGATATGATTATTACAAGGCCCGTAGATAAAAGAGAAAATTTTATTAAACGTTGTGTAGGTATTGCCGGAGATACTATACAGATTGTAAATGGCTTGCTGCTGATTAATGGAAAGCCACAGGATTTTTTTCCGCAGTCACAAAGGCGTTATGCAATTACCACACCTCCCAATTCACCAGAACTGGATAAAGAAACACTTGAACCAATGGGCATACATGTTCGCCCTGAACAAGGAGATGTTGTGCAGGTGAGTAACAATATGTATTTGGTAAATATTACCAACGAAGAAAAACTACACCTGAGTATGCCAGCAGGCTATACTGTTTCGGATTACATGTCGCCAATAGAAAACAAGCTGTTTCCCTATTACGATACTACTAATAAATGGACAGCCGATAATTACGGTCCTTTGTGGATTCCTAAAAAGGGTGCAAGTGTTGAATTAACGACTGATAATTATATCCGTTACGAACGCTGCATAAGAACTTATGAAGGCAATGAACTGGAAAACAGGGGCGGTAAATTTTTTGTAAATGGCAAAGAAGCTGCCAGCTACACTTTTAAAATGAATTATTATTGGTTAATGGGCGATAACCGCCACAACTCACTGGATAGCCGTTATTGGGGCTTTGTACCCGAAGATCATGTAGTGGGCAAAGCTTCCCTTATCTGGTTTAGTTGGGAGGGTGGCCCAAGATGGAAAAGATTATTCCGCTGGATAAATTAATTGTTATTGATATTTAATCGTAATTTAAAAATATAGAACATCCTCCTTATAGTAATGTAAGGAGGATGTTTTATTGTATTAATTATAGAAGTTAGACTGCTGGAAATTTGCTTACGCTATATTTAAAACAATTTCAATGACAAAAAAAGACATTCCTTTTGCTGTAGAAATATATACTTCTTCTGAAGAATTAAATAGCAGTGACAGCAAATTATTAGAACAGGCAAGAGCCATCACTCAACAGGCTTATGCACCGTATTCAAATTTTCGTGTAGGCGCTGCCGCTATACTGGCCAATGGTACTATAGTAACAGCCACCAACCAGGAAAATGCATCGTACCCCGTGGGTATTTGTGCCGAAAGAGTATTGCTTTCTGCCATTGCCTCGCAATATGATACCGCGGCTATTATTACTATGGCCATCAGTTATGATAATTTAAAAGGCGATAGTAAAAGCCCCATATCGCCCTGCGGTATCTGCCGCCAAAGCCTTGCAGAATATGAAGACCGTACACATCAGCCAACAAGAATTATTTTAGCTGGCCTTAAAGGTGAAGTGTACATCATTGAAAAAGCACGTCACTTATTGCCTTTATCTTTTACTGCGGTAGATATGGAATAAATTAAATCAATAGAAATTGATAAATGCGGATTTATAATTTCTAATTCGGGTAATCGTTATTTCAGGCTTATTACGTGCATATTTAAAAAAGTGTCTGTACGCCATGTGCAAATTTCGCTTCGTGTTGAAGTAACCATTTTTTTCGCCACAGCCCGCCAGCATAGCCGGTTAAATGGCCGTTGCTGCCTATAACTCTATGACAAGGTATCACTATACTTAATTGATTTTTACCATTGGTTGTACCAACTGCCCTTATTGCTTTTGCATCACCGGTCCTTTTTGAAAGATTGAGGTAACTGATTGTTTTTCCGTAGGGGATACTCAAAAGTGCTGTCCATATTTTTTGTTGAAAAGCGGTACCGCTTTGTTGAATGGGAAAATCAAATTCCCTTCTGGTGCCTTCAAAATATTCTTTCAATTGTTGCCGGCATTTAATAATTAACCTGTCATCTTTACCTGGGTCATTGGTTGTTATCTCCTCCTTATCATGCCCGCCTTTTTCATCTCTAAAAAGTAAAGCAGTTATACATACATTCGTTGATTCAATTAAAATAGTACCAATAGGAGAGTTATATAATGCAACTGCTGTAGACATAAAAAATATATTGATAAATTTAAATGAATTAATATTGTCAAACTAAAAAAAAAATGATTTCTTTGATAAAGGAAATGCCTGGTTATGAGTACAGTTAAAAGTGAGACAAGGTTTATAGAAAAAGCAATGAATGCCATCGCAGATCCATGCAGGCTATCTATTCTACAGGAAATATACGATAAAGGGGAAATATGTTGCGGAGATGTACAACAGCTTACCGGACTTTCTCAACCTACCTGCTCCCACCATATAAAATTATTATCAGACAGTGAACTGGTGGCTTGCCGCAAGGAAGGCAGGAATCACTTTTTTACATTGAATAAAGATAATTTTAAAAAACTAAGTGTTTTCTTAGAACGCTTTTACGCTGTTTAACCAATACGGCAGCCATTTGTAACGGGTTGCGAGGGTTGTAATAATACTATTTTATTATCTTGGGTGTAAACGCCCAGCACTAAACATTCACTTACAAAATTTGCAATTTGTTTGGGTTTAAAATTAACCACAGCAATAACCTGTTTGCCAATTAATGCTTCCTTTGTATAAACAACGGTTATTTGTGCCGATGATTTTTTAATACCCAATTCACCAAAATCGATGGTTATCTGGTAAGCCGGTTTTTTTGCCTTTGGAAAATCAACCGCTGCTGTTATGGTACCTAAACGCATATCTATTTTTTCAAAATCATCCCAGTCAATCATTTCACTATTTTAGTTGTATAATAATTTTGTAATATTGAAAACTAAATAATTTTTATGATAGTACAAATAAAAGAAGCTGGCATCGGCGATATACAATATGTGGCTCCTTTGTTTAATGCTTACCGGGTTTTTTATAAGCAGCCGCTGATATGGAGGCAGCAACTGATTTTTTATATGAAAGAATTTCAAAAGAAGAATCAACTATTTTTATTGCTTTTTTGGATGAAGAAGCCGTTGGGTTTACGCAACTATATCCTATTTTTTCATCAGTGTCATTAAAGCCTGCACTGCTGTTGAACGATTTGTTCGTTGCTGAAAATGTCCGTCAGCAGGGCATTGCAAACGCATTGCTCAATAAGGCAAAAGAATATGGCAATAAAACCGGTGCAAAATGGCTGTTGCTTGAAACTGCTTTCGATAACTATAAAGCACAATCTGTTTATGAAAAAAATGGCTGGATAAAGCAGACCGATTTTTTTTACCAGTTTTCTTTTTCCGGTTAAAGCTATTTAAGATAAGAGCGTAAAAACCAGGCCATCTTTTCATGCTTTTCCATAAGGCCGGTAATAAAATCTGCATTGCCTGCATCTTTATATTTATCAGTAAAAATATCAATATGCAATCTTAAAAAACGAATGATTGCTTCATGGTCATCCAGTAAATTTTTCAATTGTTTTTGCTGGTCGCTGGTATACTGCTGTTCTACCAACTGGCTTTGCTTAATAAAATCATTTAACCTTCCCTGCGCATAGTGGCCAATTTGCCTTACTCTTTCTGCAATTTCATCAATTGATTCATCAATAGCAGTATATTGATTTTCAAAAAAGAGATGCATTTCCATAAAATTAGATCCCTCAATATTCCAATGATAATTCCTGGTTTTGGTATAGAGCAGGTATTCATCTGCCAGGATCTTATTTAAAATGCCTGCTACTTCTTTTGAGTTTTTATCTGATAGGCCAATATTTGCTTTCATTTTACAATTTATTTAAAAGTATAACAACAAGGTACTTATATTGTTCTTAATATTATAATAAAAGTAAAATTTAACTATCTGCAAATAGAGGGTTGTTGTTCGTGAATATCACGAGGGATTGATTAGAATATCTCAAATCAGTCGTCTAATAATTTTACAATGGCCACCAGCTCATCCATCTTATAGCGGTTACGGTCATCATCAAAACACTTACTCAGTTCTTCCAGCAAAAATTGTATGATGCGTTTATTATCCATCTGCTTAAAATAAGAAGTAGTAGGAGGTACATTAATACGTTTAAAATACCCCTCAATATCTTTATGAGAATAAATTTGCCCGTTCAGCGGATCAATATAAAAAATTATTTTTTGCGATGAATGGCTGATAGGGTTCATAAACTCATACTGCAAATCAAAATAACCCAATATAAACTGGCGGGGAATGTTGATGGCTTTTACCGGGATATCTAGTAACTCACACAACACCAAATAAATAATACCGTTGCTGATGGCATTGCCCTTTTTTGCTTCGAGTGTTTTATTAATTAAAAAATCTTCCGGTTGGCTGTAAGCAATTTCAACACCCTTTAGTTTGTAATAATTATAGAGGATACTGGTAAGTACATTTATTTTTTCAAGCGGGGTAAGGTAATTATTAAGCTCAAGCCAGATGTTGCGGCGCATCTTCTCAATTTCCTGTAATGCCTGCAGGGCCTGCATATCAGGATAATGATATTGTGCAGTCAATAAAGATCCCTGCAGTAATTCGCAGCTTCCGTTCTTCCAGTTTATAAAATCATTACTAAGGTCGCGGAAGTGCAGTTTATGAATCAGCAATTCAATTCTTTCCTGCACTTCTTCATTCAGTGTATTTTCCCAAAGGTCTTCCAGGTTGGGAATAATGGCTTTACCAAAGGAAATTATTTTATCACTAACCGTACCGTAAACATCAGTATCCGGGTCGTCTATCAAATGAAACAGTGCTGATATCTCTTTGTTTTCTATCAAGGTTTTTTATTTGTAATTGAAATTCGTTAAATGCATTAATATAAAGAAGTTAAAATTTTCCACAGGTGTGTGATTAACTTTTTAAAAGGCACCAAAATACGGGCTATCTATTTTTTACCAGGTGGCCAAGGTCGGCATCAAAAGACAAAAAGCGGGCAAGCAGGTTATCAAATAATATTTGTTCCGACTGCTTAAAAACTCTTTTGGGAATGATGATTGCTTCTAAAGAACTATAAAATAAAAAGTAGTAATTGTTGTTTTCCTGCTTCTTTGTAAATGCAGGCCATTGGTATTTTCGTTCACTATTTTCATCCTGCAACAAAATACCTGTTTCGGAAATGGAAACCGTAGCAGGTATAAAAATTGAAGCGTTTTCAGGATCATCGCTTATATTTTTGGCCTGTTGCCTGAGTGAAGAACGTATACCTGTAATAGCCAGAACAGAAGTAAGCAAAATAAAGCTAATAACAATAAAGGCAAAAATACTGCTCCTGTCAAACAGACCTGTGTAGAAAAATACTGCTGTAAATAAAACAATGGTGCCCATCTGTTTTAAATAATACAGGCTTCTTTTCTTCTGTTTTTCGGGAGCATCCCAGGTTACAAAAATGTAGTAGTTATTATAATCTTCTTTAGTAAGGGCGTAGTGTAAAGTCAGCATAACGGGAATGTCTGATTTGTTGATGTCTGATGTCTGATTTTGAGAAGTACAATGTTTGCATCAGTTAATTTTTAAACGTTACGGAGGTAGTATTTAGTATTATCACCAACATAAATCAACGTTATAAATGTAAAATTTTGCCGTTGTGCCTATAAAAAGAATCACCAATCTGTTTTTGATGTCAGATTTTTCAAATTGAAAACTTCAACTATAATAATAAAAAACTAACAACTTAAAAGAAATCAGACATCGACAAATCAGACATCATACATAAAAGAATTATTTTTTCTTCTTTACCGCCACTTTTTTTACCGCCAGCTTCTTTGCACCAGCCTTCTTTTTTACTGTTACTTTCTTATCGAACGCTTTAGGGTCCTGCGCTACAATCATTTTCTTTACTTCATCCAGCTCAATAACAGCAAGCTCTTTAGGTGTATATTTTGCATTGGCTTTATTAAACCCAAGCTTTAGCATTTTTTTGCCAAAGCGGATAAATGCGCCCCAGCGGCCATTTTCAATAGCTATCTTTTCGTCGGGCCATTGCCTGATGAAACGGTTGGCTTCCTTTTCCATTTTTTTCTCTATCAGTTCATTGCAATCCTGTTGGGTAAGTGTATCAAAATTGTAAGCCCTTGGAATATTGATAAACAAATCGTTCCATTTAATAAAGGGGCCAAAGCGGCCCTTTCCTTTGGTAACAGGCTTTTCATCATAAAATGCAATGGGTGCATCTTCTTTTTGACGGGCCATAATAATTTCAATGGCTCTTTGTTGTGTTACCGACCAAAGGTCTTCTCCTTTTGGTATAGATACAAATTGTTCGCCCCATTTTACATATGGCCCAAAGCGGCCAATATTTACACTTAATTCCAGGTTGTCATACTCTCCTAAACTTAATGGAAGCTTAAATAATTCCTGTGCTTCTTCCAGTGTAATTGTTTCAATGCTTTGCCCAGCTTTTAATTTTGCAAAACGTGGTTTTTCTTCATCGGTCTGACTGCCAATTTGTACCATTGGCCCATAGCGACCCATTCTTGCAGTAATTGGTTTGCCATCTTCGCTTACGCCCAGCATTCTTTCGCCAACAGCACGTTCTGCAGTTTCCAGCGTGTGTTCCACACCGGTATGAAATGGATTATAGAAGTCTTCCACCATTTTGCTCCATTGCATTTTTCCATCTGCTATTTCATCAAATTCTTTTTCAATATTTGCAGTAAAAGAGTAGTCCATTACTTTGGTAAAATGCTGGCTTAAAAAATCCGTAACTACCAGGCCAAGATCGGTAGGAAACAATTTTGATTTTTCGGCACCTGTATTTTCCTGCTCCATCATTTTCTGGATAGCATCATTTTTAAGCTTTAAAATTCTAAAGCTTCTTTTTACACCTTCCTTATCTTTCTTTTCTACATAGGTTCTTTTTATAATGGTAGAAATAGTGGGTGCATAAGTACTCGGCCTTCCAATCCCTAATTCTTCCAGCTTCTTTACCAGCGAAGCTTCTGTGTATCTTGCGGAGTGTTTGGTAAATCTTTCTGTTGCGGTCATTTGGTTAAAATCGAGCGACTGGCCGATGGTTAAATCAGGTAAACGGCTTTCGCCTTCTTTTTCATTTTCTTCCTCTATATCCTCATCTGTACCTTCCATGTACACTTTTAAAAACCCGTCGAATTTTAATACTTCACCTGTTGCTGTAAGTTCTTCATTGTTGGTGCTGATTTTTATTTTGGCAGTAGTTTTTTCCAGTTCTGCATCACTCATTTGTGAAGCAATGGTACGTTTCCATATCAATTCGTACAGGCGGCTTAGCTCAGCATCGTTTACCGTAGAATTTTCCATGTAGGTTGGCCTGATGGCTTCATGTGCTTCCTGCGCACTTTCATTTTTATTTTTGTATTGGCGTACCTGTATATATTTATTTCCATAACTTTTAGTTATTTCCTTTTTTATAGCGTCCATGGCTGTTTCTCCCAGGCTTACACTATCAGTACGCATGTAGGTTATCTTTCCGCTTTCGTATAATTTTTGCGCCAGCAACATGGTTTTTGCAACACCATATCCTAATTTCCTGCTTGCTTCCTGTTGCAGCGTACTGGTTGTAAAAGGCGCTGCAGGCGTACGTTTGCCTGGGCGTACCTGAATGTCATTAACGGTATATTTTGCGCCTATGCAGGTTTTTAAAAACTTTTCTGCACCTTCCTCTTCAGTATATTTTCCACCTTCTGCTTTAAACGAAACTGTTTTGTTATTTAAATCTGTTGCAGATAAAGAGGCTTCTATTTTAAAACTTCCAACGGCCGAAAACTGGTTAATCTCTCTTTCTTTTTCTGCTATTAATTTTACCGCAACGCTTTGCACACGCCCTGCACTAAGGCCGCCGCTCATGCCAATCTTTCTCCACAACACCGGGCTTAATTCAAAACCTACCAGCCTGTCAACAACCCTTCTTGCCTGCTGAGCATTTACCAGGTCCATATTAATGGTACGGGGATTTTTTACTGCTTTTTCAATGGCAGGCTTGGTGATTTCGTGAAAAACAATGCGCTTGGTAGTTTTTGGATCAAGGTTTAAAACTTCAGCCAAATGCCAGCTGATACTTTCCCCCTCACGGTCTTCATCCGATGCAAGCCAAACTTCATCGCTGCTTTTAGCAAGGCTTTTTAATTCTTTCACTACCTTTTCTTTATCGGCAGGCACTATATATTTAGGCTTAAAATTATTGTTGATATCAATGCCCATATCATTTTTTTCAAGGTCGCGGATATGGCCAAAACAGCTTTTTACCTGAAAATCTTTTCCTAAAATTGCTTCAATGGTTTTTGCTTTTGCAGGGGACTCTACTATTAACAGATTTTTCGCCATAATTAATTTTTTGCTTTTCCCCTCCTAAAAGAGCATCAAGCAGATGGGGGTTTATAAACCTCAATACCAATTAAAAAAAGGTACATAGGCAGTTAATCATTTTATTTTACAGGCATTTATCGTTATAGAAAATCGTTGTAGTAAAGGGCCAGACTAAATTGTTTGTGATTACAATTTGTCAGATTCCGTTCTTTTAAAACACTTTTAGATTGCATTTTTATGCCAACGGAAGAGTGATTTGCACAACAATTTCAACTGCAATATTAGTTTAAAATTAAAAAATCAAAATTTTTCTTGCGAAACTTTACACGGCTCATTAAAAATTATTGTGTTGTTGTATTCAAAAAAGTTAACAATTTTCTGTTAATAGGCACCTTAAAAGTTGTTGCAGTTTTTTACAAATGAATAATAATAATATGATTAAAAAAATTGTGTTACCCTTTTCTTTATAACTGCATCCCTGTATATATTTCGGTGTCCCAATCCTTTTGTAATAACAAACTCAATGTTTTTAAACTCTTTTTCTTTTACCCGCAAGGCATCTGAAAGGGGCGTTATATCATCGTCTTCATCATGTACCCAAAGTATGGTTGCCTGAATATTTTCCATTGCTCTTTTTATAGAATACCATTTTGGAAGATGGCCACCTTTATTAAAAATAATTCTGTCAAACGCCTCCCTTACGCCTTTATCATTTATTTGTAAAAGTTTAAATGCGCTGTCAATAGCAGTAGTGGTTTCAGTAGCAGGAGCAATAAAAACTATTTTGGTGTTTTCATCATGCGGTGTATTTTCCATTGCAAGGCTAAGGGCAATACCACCAAATGAATGTGCCAGAAAACCATTGACAGGGCCATATAACCTTATTATTTTTTTTATCATTTCACAATATTGCATGGCATTTACAGTGCGGCCTTCGCTGTTGCCATGTGCCGGGGCATCAAAGGCAAGTACCTGGTACCCTTTGTCGAGCAGGGCAACTATATAAGCGTGAAAATTATGTGCAGCAGACCCAAAGCCATGCAGAATTAATACTTTATGTGGGTTGTCTTTGTTCCACCGGTAGCCTTGTATAGTTACCCCATCCATTTTAAAATGCAGTATTTCGGCCCATGTAAATACAGTTCTTTGTCTGTTGGGTGATTTCAAAAGCGGCGTACAAAATAGTTCAAAAGCTTTTTCTGCAGTTTTTCTTTTTGAAACAAGGGATAACAGTTTAAATTTTGCTCTTATATAACTTATTGCTAACTTTTGTTTTAATTGCATATGTAACAAAGATAATAATATGAAAGTTGTAATTGTAGGTGCCGGTAATGTTGCCACAGTATTGGGGAGGCTTATTAAAAAAGCAGGGCATGAGGTGTTGCAGGTAGTTAGCCGTAAAGCTGACAATGCAGCGGTTTTGGCAAAAGAATTGGGTTGTGCTTTTGCAGATAATAGTGGTGTACTTGATAAATCAGCTGATCTGTACCTGATAGCAGTTACAGATACTGCTATGAGCCAGTTGGATGAAACCTATCATCTCGGAAAAAAATTAGTAGTGCATACTGCAGGCTCTGTTTCAAAAGAGGTACTTAAAAATGTAACGTATAATTATGGTGTTTTGTATCCTTTGCAAAGTTTGCGCAAACAAAATATGGAACTGCAACAGGATATTCCTTTATTGATAGATGCCAATACAGCGGAAGCATTAAAAACATTGCAGGAGTTTGCAGATACCATATCCGGTAGCGTGAATATTGCCACCGATGAGCAGCGGCTAAAGTTGCATGTAGCAGCAGTATTGGTAAGCAATTTTACTAACCACCTTTATGCGCTAGCCGCAGATTATTGCAATAAGGAAGGCGCAGATTTTAAATTATTATTACCCCTGATTGAAGAAACGGCCCTTCGCCTTCGTTATCATTTACCAGGTGAAATGAGAACAGGCCCTGCTGCAAGGAAAGATATTCAAACACTGCAAAAGCATTTGGGTTTGCTGATTCAATATCCTGCAATACATAATATTTATTTGAAAATGACTGATAGTATTATGAATCCGTGAAACTTATTTCCAGGTAAAAATAATATCAGTTTGTACCTTATACGGATCTATTAATTTGCCATCCTTATCCATCGGATCGCCAACATATACTTCATAAGGCGGTAGTATAATTTTTTTCTTATGATCCTTAATCCAGTCTTGTAAAGCAGTATAACCCTGTGGCGTTAATTCGTACGGCCCATAAAAATGTGCCACTACAACGCTATCAGTTCCTATTTGTTTAAGGGATACACCTTTGGGTAATTTTGCAGGTTTTTTATTTACTGGCAAACCGGCTTCAAAAAAGAAGGGGGCCTTTTCGCTTTTATACCATGCTATTGGAGCGCCTGTAACTTTTAACTTGTTTTTTTTAATCACTGCACCAAGTTTTACACCATATATTGCTGCTAATTTTATTCCAATACGTTCGCTGTTGGCAGCACTGTCTTTCATACAAAGCACCAGTTGTTTTATTGAAACGGTATCTGTTATATTTATAACAGGCGCCTTGGGTGGCGTTATTCTTTTTTCGGGTATTGCTGCTTTTTTTTCAACAGTATCTTTTTTTATATCGGTTGTTGTTTTTTTATCATTGCTGTTATTACAGGCATTTACTGTAATTAGTAAAAGGGAGGCAAAAAATAATTTTGCATAAATTCTATTGTATAACATAATGGAGTTAATTATTTTAATAATGAAAGTGAAAAATAGCGAAATGCTTTTTTATATACAAATTTTTTCAATAGTAACAATAGGAGTCAGTGTATTCTTTCTATTGCAGATATATGGAATAGTAAAGCTTAGGTAAATAGTATAAGTTTTCCTTAATTGGTAATTCTACTGTACGTTTGCATCCCGAACTTTACAAAATATGTATACGATCACTTATAAGTTTCAACAAAAAGGGCTTAAGCCAATTACTTTTTCTGATATTGAAGATGGCCAGTCGCTGTTGGAAGTTGCTTTAAAAAATGATATTAACCTTCATCATAACTGCGGGGGCGTATGTGCCTGCAGCACCTGTCATGTTTATATTGATGCAGGCGACGAATTTTTAGAAGAGCTGAATGACAGGGAAGAAGATTTTATTGACAGGGCAGTAAGCCCACGCATTAATTCACGATTGGGTTGCCAGTGTGTATTGCAGGAAGGAGATGGTAATATTGTACTCACGTTGCCTGACCAGACACAATTTTTAGGAGAATAATTTTTTTATTATCTGATTTGCATTATTTAATTATTCAGCAATGAGGCTTTTATCAATTATTTAAAAAAACCAGATTTTAACAACATCTACATATCACTTAATCAGCACTTTTTTATTTATGACCTTTGAACCTCCCATACACTGGAACGATTATGAAGACATTGCCATGAAGCTGCATGAGCGTTTTGGCGATGACTTTACCGAAAGTAAAATATACCGTATCCGCTTTACTGACCTGCATAAATGGGTATTGGAAATTCCTAATTTTGTGGGTACTCCCGAGCAAAGTAATGAAGGCCATTTGGAAATGATACAGAGCAGCTGGGTATATGAATGGAGAGATAGTCAAAAATAATAAAGTTGATAAATTGATTGACGGATAGGTTTACCCATTTTAAAATTGCAGGCTATTTATTTTGTGATATGAATATTTTAGAATTATTTAAACCCATAAAAACTTTTGTTTTTGATGTGGATGGCGTATTGGCAACCGATATGTTGTTGATAGTACAGGGTGATTGGGTACGCAGCATGAATATTAAAGATGGTTTTGGGTTACAGCTTGCAGTAAAAATGGGATATCGTGTTATGATTGTTTCGGGTGGAAAATCAATACCGGTAAAAGACCGACTAACGGGGCTTGGTATAAAGGATATTTTTTTAGGGGTGGATAATAAAAAAGAGAAATTACAGGAATACGTTCAGGAGCATCATTTAAAATGGGAAGAGGTATTGTATATGGGCGATGACATACCCGATTTTAGTGCAATGCAATTGGTTGGATTGCCCTGCTGCCCTGCCGATGCAGTTAATGAGATTAAGCAAATATCCAAATATATTTCTCCAGTAAATGGTGGCAGAGGATGTGGAAGAGATGTAATAGAAAAAGTACTGAAGTTAAATGGCCATTGGGATCTTGAAACAGGCATAGCTTCAAAATAAAATAGTAAGTATTTCATTTTCGCTTTCGCTTGTGATGCTTAACCCAAAAACACCAATAAAGCATGAAATTATTATTTGCCTTTTTTCGTTTAATACGTTGGCCAAACCTTATTTTTATTGCTTTAACACAATCTCTTTTTTATTATTGTATTATTGTTCCATCACTTCCTGTCGGTTATAACTGGCTTCCGTATAAACTTACACAACCCGTTTTTTATTTATTATTAACTGCCTCTGTTTTTATAGCTGCCGCTGGGTATATTATAAATGATTATTTTGATATAAATATCGACCAGGTAAATAAGCCTGATAAAATGGTGGTAGAAAAAATAATTAAACGCCGATGGGCTATTTTACTTCACTGGATTATTACTTCTGTAGGGCTTTTAATCAGCCTGTATGTTTCTTTTAAAACCAGTTTTATTATTATTATTGCAAACATGTTATGTACATTATTGCTTTGGGTTTACTCAACCACTTTTAAAAAACAATTGTTATCGGGGAATATTATCATTTCGTTATTAACCGCCTGGACGGTCATGGTTCTTTATTTTGCAACCAATAATACTTATCATTTTACCATACAATTTCCACCAGAAATTTTTACCGCAATGAACCGCATTTTTAAATTTGCTGTATTGTATGCAGGCTTTGCATTTATTATTTCGTTGGTAAGAGAAGTGGTGAAAGATATTGAAGACATACAGGGCGATGCAAAATACAATTGTAAAACAATGCCGGTTGTGTGGGGAATACAATCTTCAAAAGTGTTTGCTGGAGTTTGGCTGGTGGTTTTAACCGGTGCCTTGTCTATTATTTTGTTTTATGCCTTACAACTGGGTTGGTGGTTAGCAACACTTTATTGTTCAATAATGGTTGTAGCACCCCTTATATGGATATTGCGTAAGTTATATACCGCTCAAAACACTCAGCAATATCATAAGCTAAGCAGTATGATTAAATTGGTAATGTTAAGCGGCATTGTATCGATGCTGTTTTTTAAATTGTATGTTTAAAAATATTATAGTGAATAGTGAATTTGACCATTGACCATTGACTATCGACCATTAACTTACTTACATTTAAAAATCAAGTTTGTATAATGAAATCCATTCCCCAAATTATTTTGGCCTCACAATCTCCCCGTCGTAAGCAATTACTGGAATGGGCAGAAGTGCCCTTTGAAATAATTGTCCAGTCAACAGATGAATCGTATCCTGATAATTTACCGGTAGATGAAATTGCCATACATATAGCCCGTAATAAAGCATTGGCCATAATGCAGACTCATCAGCCATCCATACCGGTACTGGCAGCAGATACTATTGTGGTACTAAACAAAAAAATAATCGGCAAACCAAAAGACAGGGTAGATGCCATTGCCATTTTAACTCAATTATCTGCACAAAAGCATACGGTAATTACCGGCGTAGTCATTTTGAATAATGGTAAAGAAATTGCTTTTGCTGATGCAACAGATGTTGAGTTTCATGCTTTAACCACCGGGCAAATAGAATTTTATGTTGATAAATACCAGCCATATGATAAAGCCGGCGCCTATGCCATACAGGAATGGATTGGCGTAGTTGGTATAAAATCTATAAATGGCGATTTTTACAATGTAATGGGATTGCCTGTAAGCAGGGTTGTTCAGGCGCTATTGCAAGGTTGAATTTGATTTTGTAGTTTGGTAAATATTTATGTTAGTTGTTTACCATTACAATCAAAATCAGGTATCATGACGGAAAGATTACTTCAATACATCTGGCAGTTTGAATATTTTAGCAATACTCAATTAGTAACTGCTGATGGAGAAGAATTACAAATAATTTATCCCGGATTATTAAATACCAACCAGGGCCCGGATTTTTTAGAAGCTAAAATTATTGTGGGGCAAACTGTATGGGCAGGTAATATAGAGTTGCACCTTGCATCCTCCGATTGGCATACACATAAACATAGCGCTGATAAAAATTACAATAATATCATATTACATGTTGTTTGGCAAAATGATACAGATGCAGGGTTATCTTTTCCTGTGCTGGAACTTCAAAACAGGGTATCTAAATTTTTATTAAAAAAATATGGTGAGTTGATGAATGCAACAGGATTTATTCCCTGCGAAAAAAGCATCTACCAGGTAGATTTGCTTACCTGGAAAAGCTGGAAGGACCGTTTATTGGCAGAACGTTTACAAAATAAAGCGGCTGTTATTTTTAATCATCTTGCAGCAAACAATCAGCATTGGGAAGAAACTTTTTGGTGGTTGATTGCAAATAATTTTGGTATAAAAGTTAACAGTGATGCTTTTGAAAAAATAGCCAGGTCGCTGCCTGTAAGTATTTTGGCAAAACATAAAAACCAAATTCACCAGTTAGAAGCAGTATTGTTTGGGCAGGCAGGATTGTTGGAAAATAATTTTACAGATGATTACCCGGTAATGCTAAAGAAAGAATACCGGTTTTATAAGGCCAAATATAAATTGCAGCCGATACAGGCGCCGCTGTTTTTCTTGCGGATGCGACCGGCTAATTTTCCAACAGTAAGGTTGGCACAACTGGCAATGCTGATTAATAAAAGCACACATTTATTTTCTGCCGTTAAAGAAAGCCATTCCATAAATGAAGTAAAAAAATTATTAAATGTTACTGCCAACGATTACTGGCATTACCATTATATTTTTGATGAAGAAACCGGGTATAAAGAAAAAAATACGGGTACTCAAATGATTAATAATTTGTTGATCAATACCATTATCCCCATGGTTTTTGCTTACGGCCTTTATAATAGGGAAGAAGCATTTAAAAACAGAGCCTTGCAGTGGATGGAGCAAATAGCTGCAGAAAAAAACAGCATCACCAATTCCTTTGCTGCGCTGCATATTGAAAATGAAAATGCCTTCGATTCACAGGCACTTATACAATTAAAAAATGAATACTGCAATAAAAAGCGCTGTGTAGAGTGTGCAATAGGTAACCGGGTATTAAAAACAGTTGTCACCAGGTATACATAGCATTTATTATTACATCAGAGTGAAGGCTTTTAATTACCGGGCAATTATCACCTGTTCTTTGTAAAATAAGTTTGTCTTTTTCATTTAATGTTAAACTTTTGGGAAAACTTATTGCCACATCAATTTGCGAAATCCTTCTTGGGTCGCTTGCCATATGTTTTTTTACATCAACTTTGGTATCTTTTAAATCAATCCCCATATCAGAAGCTTTCATAGCCATTGTGGTTATCATGCAGGTTGCAAGGGCTGTACATATAAGATCGGTTGGCGAAAACCGTTCCCCCTTTCCACGGTTATCTGTAGGGGCGTCGGATTCTATCACGATATTACTTTGAATATGCCGGGCATTGCATCTAAAATTGCCTTCATAAAGAATGGTTGCTGTCATTTTACTATTTTTGTATAAATTTACTGAAGTAAAAAATTACTATGCGCAAAATATTTTTTATTTTTCTGGCAACAGTTCTTGCCCCAAATTTATTTGCACAGCAAACCAAGGCAGAAAAAAAGCAAGACAAACAGCAAAAAATTAATGCATTAATAAAGCAGGACGAAGAAGGCGTTATTACTTATGCCAAGTCCACAGCTTTTGGGTTTAAATTAATTAATGATGGGTACGGGGTATTTTTAGAAATAGGCCGGGCACAGTCCGTTAAGAAATCACTCTTGTTTCAATTTGATATATCCGAAAGAAGGAATAGCAAAGAAGAAAAACAAACTAATCCTCAATATGCAGGGCCGGCATTAATATTTGGGAAAATAAATTATTTTTACCCGGTAAAATTGGGTGCCCAACAACAGTTTTTATTGGGAAATAAAAGCAATAAAAATGGAGTTAGTATTACAGGTAATGTAGGTGGAGGGATTTCAATGGCATTTTTAAGAACCTATTACCTTAATGTTTACGATACTGCAGGACCGGTACTTTATAGAAGGGCTATTAAGTACGAAAGTGCAGATAGTGCCTTGTTTACCAACAATAAAGATCTTTATTTCCTGCAGGCTACGGGGCCAAACTTTGGGCAAGGCTGGAATGATTTAAAACTTACTCCGGGTGTTTATGCCAAAGGGGCACTAAGGTTTGATTATGGCCGTTATAATGAAGTTATTACTGCAATTGAAGTTGGTGTAACAGCCGAATATTATACTAAAGCAATTCCTCAACTGGCTTATACAAAATACGAGAAACTATTTTATAATGCCTATGTTACTATAATGTTTGGAAAAAGAAAATAGCCACCCAATATTTTACTGCAATCGTAAACACTTAAACAACAGGGATATTTGAATGTTAATGCAATATTTTTAATTTATAATTTTAGTGAATGACAGCATTACCGGTGATTGATGGAGTAATTGAACTAAAAATAAAAAAGCCAGATTGGCTAAGAGTTAAGTTGCCCATCGGAGAAGAGTACAAGCATGTTAGAAATTTAGTTGATACACATAAGCTGCATACCATCTGCGAAAGCGGCAATTGCCCGAATATGGGGGAGTGCTGGGGCGAGGGTACAGCAACGTTTATGATACTGGGTAATATCTGTACAAGAAGTTGTGGTTTTTGTGCAGTAGCAACAGGCAGGCCCGAAGCCGTTGATTGGGATGAACCACAAAGGGTTGCCGAGGCCATTAACCTGATGAAAGTAAAACATGCAGTTGTAACATCTGTAGACAGGGATGAAATAAAGGATGGCGGTTCAATTATCTGGCACAATACCATCAAAGCTATCAAGGCATTAAACCCAACCACTACATTAGAAACATTGATTCCAGATTTTAAGGCAGAAGCAGAAAATATACAACGCATTATTGATGCTGCCCCTGAAGTAGTATCTCATAATATTGAAACTGTTGAACGGTTAACCAGGCAGGTACGCATACAAGCCAAATACTGGCGCAGTATGGAAACCTTGCGTATTTTAAAAAGAGGTGGTATGCGCACTAAAAGCGGTATCATGCTGGGGCTTGGCGAACTAAAGGAAGAAGTGATACAAACCATGCAGGATCTTAGGGACAGCGAGGTAGATGTTATCACTATCGGGCAGTATTTACAACCAAGCAAAAAGCATTTGCAGGTACAGCGTTTTGTTCATCCTGATGAATTTAAAGAGTTAAGAGAAATCGGTTACGAAATGGGTTTTGATTATGTAGAAAGCGGTCCATTGGTACGTTCCTCTTACCACAGCGATAAACATGTAATTGCAGGATGGGGCAGAGCTAAATGGGAAGCAGAGAAATCACTGTTGGCAGCTGGCTTATAATTGAATGTTTTTGTTGAATTTAATTGTTGGTTTTAAATACGTAATTAATGTATAATGAATACCCATGCTAAAAACACGTATCATCAATATTCTACTTTAATATTCTACTTTTTTACATCCCATACCAATGCGCTTGCTCCTAAAATTGCAGCATCCGCTTCTTTTAATTCACTAAACAAAATCTTAACTTTATTCTGAAAAATTGGCAGCAGGTTTGCTTCCATATGTTTACGTGTAGGATTTATCAACAGGCTGCCTGCCTTAGTAAGGCCACCAAATAATATGATAGCTTCCGGCGATGAAAACATTACAAAATTCGCCAACGATTCACCCAGTATTTGTCCGGTAAAATCAAAAATTCTATTAGCAATAGTATCGCCCTGCATGGCACAATCGTAAACAGTTTCGCTGGTTAATTCATTAATGGTGTAATTGCGCAACAAGCTTTCCATTTCAGGATGTTCTGTCAGCATTTCAATAGCCGTTTCACGTACACCCGTAGCAGAGGCATATGCCTCGAGGCTGCCCTTTAATGCAGTGGTTTTATGGGGCCTTCCACCCGGGCGTATGATGGTATGCCCCAGTTCGCCCGCAAAGCCATCGTGCCCTACTACAATTTTACCATCTATTACTATGCCACTACCCACACCTGTACCCAATGTAATGGTAATAAAATGTTTGATTTTTTTGGTGCATCCATACATCATTTCGCCTACTGCTGCTGCATTGGCATCATTGGTAAGTTTTGTAACCAAACCAAATTTTTTTTCAACCAGGTCTGCAATTGGAATGATGCCTTTCCATTTTAAATTTGGTGCATATTCAATAGTGCCAGTGTAAATATTGCCATTTGGAGCACCCATTCCGATGCCCACAAAATTACTTACGCCACCAGCTTTTTCTATCATAGGAAATAGCTTGGCATACATATCATCAATAAAATCTTCTACTACTTCATGTTCATTGCTGGGTACACGGTCCTGTTCAATTATATTGCCTTTGCGGTCAACAATACCAAACTTGGCTGTGGTGCCCCCTATATCAATTCCTACTGCATATTTTTTTTTCATACTATTTTATACCTTTCTTATTATTAATTTCTAATGTCCTCCCTCTGCATTTAAAGCATCATAATCTATACCCTGCGATTTTAAAACCGATTTTGCTCTTATAGCATAAAAAGCAAGATAAGCAAAACAGGCGATGCCAATAATGTAACTAAACTGAATTCCTATTTTATCAGCAAGTACCCCCTGTAAAATACTAATTACACCCCCACCCATAATCATCATAATAAGTAAGCTACTGCCCTGGCCGGTATTTTTACCCAGACCGGCAACAGCCAATGTGAAAATACAAGGCCATAGCGTACTGCAAAATAAACCTACACTTATAAATGCGTATGCACTTACCATACCTGAAGTTAGCATACCTATGCACAATGCCGTAATGCCCATCGCTGAAAAAATAAGCAACATTCTTGCAGGGTTTCCCTTGCTTAGAATATCACAGATTATCATAATTGCTATCACAAAGGCATACACAAAAAATTGAGTGACATCATGCTGAGCAATTGTGTTTACCAGTAAAAAAACACCAAAAGCGAGATATGGTAATAAAAAATTGAGTATCTTTTTCATGCCCATACTCACATCAAAAGCACCTACAGCACCAGTCCATCGGCCAATCATTAAACTTGCCCAATATAAGGATATATAAGGAGCTACCTTTTCGGTAGGCACACCCAAATGAGATTCCATATAAGCCGGCAAATTACTTGCAGTTGATACTTCCACACCGACATACACAAAAATGGCAATCATACCCAGTACCAGTTGAGGATATTGAAATGCCGATGACTTATGTAATATTTTTTCGTGTCCAACAATAGCTTCTTCTTCAGCTACATGTTCAAGATCAATTTTATTAGGAACTTTAGAAAATTTAATAAAAAGAGCAACTAATAAAAAAGCAAGTCCAACAATAAGGTAAGGAGTTTTTACACTTTCGATACTTGCCACGGATGAGCCTGATGATACACTTCCAAAAATGGCAAAACTTACAAGCAGTGGCCCAATAGTAGTACCAAAATTATTTACACCTCCTGCCATGATTAATCGCTGTGAGCCGGTTTTAGGATCGCCCATAATAATGGCAAGGGGGTTGGCTGCAATTTGTTGTAATGAAAACCCAAGGCCAACAATAAATAATGCGGTAATCATTAAAGTAAAAGAAGATGAATTGGCAGCGGGATAGAACAACAAAGTACCAATAGCCGAAATAATTAATCCCACAGCAATTCCATTTTTATAACCGATTTTGTTTAACAAGTCCCCACCAATTAATTTTGAAATAACAAAGTAAATAATTGAGCCAACAGTATAAGCCACATAAAAAGCAAAAGAGACTAATTGACTTTGAGCCTGAGACAAACTAAAGGCTTTTTTAAAAACAGGAATTAAAATATCATTACTGGCTGCTACAAATCCCCAGAAAAAAAACACCGTTATAAGTGTTCCAAATTGTGACCATTTAGTTGGTTGGCTCATAATTGAATCGTTAAGTTTTGTTAAGAATGTTGAAAGTTATAATTTTTTTTGTTTACTTGAATAAAAATAAACACTTTGTGGGGGAATTAAAAATAATTGCAATAAAGGCTTTACAAGCCATAATCAGTTTAACAAGTTGCAGGCCTGTACTATTTTACGAATAATATTTGGTTGCGTTTACAACACTGGTCAGGCTATTAAAAAGTTAAAAATAAATGCTGTAGCCCACTTGCCGATAGCAGTGAAAACCTTTTATTTTGATACAATGATTGTACAAAGAAAAAACATTCATAAATTGAATTTTAGTAAACCTTAATAGAATGGAAATATTACATGTTACTGCCGAATGTTATCCCGTAGCAAAAGCCGGTGGATTAGGAGATGTGGTGGGGGCTTTGCCAAAGTACCAAAATCAACTGGGCCATATTGCCAAAGTGGTTATGCCTATGTACCGTACAAAATTTTTGTACGAAAATGATTTTGATATTACACACAAAGGATCTTTTGCAATGGGGCATTACTGGTTTAATTATACCATCATTAAAGAAAAAACAAACAAGCTTGGTTTTGATCTTTTTTTGGTTGACATCAACGGATTATTAGACAGGGAAGCTGTTTACGGGTATATTGATGATGTGGAAAGGTTTACCGCTTTTCAAATTGCCGTGGTAGACTGGTTAAGTAAATGGAATCATAAGCCGGATATTGTACATGTACATGATCATCATACCGGGCTTATACCTTTTATGATGAAACATTGCTACCCTTACAAGCATTTATCGGGTCTACCAACTGTACTTACCATTCACAATGCGCAATACCAGGGCTGGATGGGCTGGGACAAGTCGAATTATATCCCCGACTGGGATACCTGGGAGTGGGGCAAATTAGATTGGGAGAAAAATATCAATCCTTTGGCCAGCGCTGTTAAATGCGCTTCAAAAGTTACAACTGTTAGCCAGAGTTACCTGGAAGAAATGCGCCACAATGCTAATGGGCTCGAAAACCTATTTGAATATGAAAGAGGCAAATGCATTGGTATTTTAAATGGAATTGATGATGTAGTTTGGGATCCGGCGGTAGACACTTATATTGAACCTAATTTTAGCGTAGAAAATGTATATGAAGGAAAACGGGCTTCCAAAAAAGTACTTTGTGATCTGTATAATTTAGATATAGAAAAACCTCTTTTTGTTTTTATAGGACGGCTGGTTCATGAAAAGGCTGCCGATTTATTGCCTCAGGCAATTTACGATTCAGTATACCACATGCAGGGAACAATGAATTTTTTGATACTGGGCAGTGGTGAACCTGCTGTAGAGTGGGAACTGGAAAATATGAAAAGCCAGTTGGTGGGTTATTATAATTCAAAGATTGGATATAACGAAAAATTAAGCCATCAAATGTATGCAGGCGCCGATTTTTTATTGATGCCCAGCAGGGTAGAGCCCTGTGGATTAAACCAGATGTACGCCATGCGCTATGGCACCATACCCATTGTACGAAACACAGGTGGCCTGCGTGACACCGTAATTGATGTTGGCGAACCTGGAGGATATGGGATACTTTTTAATGATGCTACTGTTTGGGATATCACTTACTCTGTTCATCGTGCATTGGAATTATACAAAAAACCAAAGCGCATGCAAAAAATCAGGAATACTATTATGAAAATTGACAACAGCTGGGAAAACAGTGCCGGCAGGTATATTGATTTATACAATAGTTTACTATAGCTTTTAGTGAAACTTTAATATATTTAACAGTAGATTGCATTTAAATTTTTTAAACCAATAACCAGAGTCATATGGATAGCAAATCAGTAATTTCAATTGTATTGGG
>JAYTTI010000087.1:0-25055 GCA_043745405.1 Ferruginibacter sp.
GCAGCGTTTGAAATACTTTCCCGAACTGGGTTTCCAGTAATCAACACTTTATCTGCCTGAAAAAACTTTGTCATTCCATCACTGGCTACAAAAATGCAGGTAGCTTTTTTCGCCAGTAGTATATTGCTTTTTCCCGCAAAGGAATTGCTTTCGTGTATGAATGTTTTTATTCCCTTTGACTGTGCATACCTTAGCACCGGATAACTGGAATAACCACCCACACCTATTGCTGCTACAGGCTTAAATAGTTTAAATATTTGCCTTACCTGCAGTAAACTTTTTACCAGTTTATAAGGCAATGAAATATTTTTTATCAAAGAACTTCTGTTAAAACCGGCAATTTCCAGCCCTTCAATTTTATACCCTGCCGACGGTACTTTTTCCATTTCCATTTTTCCTTTGGCACCTACAAATAAAAATTCTGTGGCGGGCCTTAATTTTTTTATAGCGTTGGCAATAGCTATTGCCGGAAAAATATGACCACCTGTTCCACCGCCAGCGATGATAATATGAAGAACCCCCCTGCCCCCCGGAGGGGGGTTCTTTGAAGAGTCTTTGTTTTGATCATCGCTCATTTACTTATTGGCTTGGTTTGTTACTTTTTATTTTTTACTTTTTAATTCCCTGTTGCCCCTCGCGGTTTTTTGTACAAGTCCCGATTCAAGTGTAACATCGGGATGCCGTTAATACCGGCAAGTGACGCAACTATGCTTGATTAATAAATTAAAGCTGGTAACACATTATCTAAAAATACAGCACTACTCTTCTTCTTTTTGGGAAGATGTAGTTTTTACTTCTGCCGTCAATACTGTTTGCCCTTCCAACTGCTCTACATTTCTTGCCACGCTTAAAATAATACCAATAGACAGACAGGTAAAAAGAAAACTACTTCCTCCCATACTTATCAATGGTAATGTTACACCCGTATTTGGAAACACATTTACATTTACACCCATGTTAGCTATTGCCTGTATTACCAGTGTAAAACTTAATGCAAGGGCTAAAAATGCACCAAACGCAAAAGGGCATTTTCTATACAACCTGATACACCGGTACAAAAAAAGCAGGTATATAAAAACAATAAAAGCACCACCCATCAATCCATACTCTTCTAAAATAATGGCGAAAATAAAATCGCTGTACGAGTGTGGTAAAAAATTACGGGCACTGCTGTTGCCCGGCCCTACGCCTACCCAGCCACCGCTAGCAATAGCAATTTTTGCCTGATTAATCTGGTACAGTTTTTCATTGTCATCTTCTTTACTGCTAAACATAAATGTCTGAATCCTTCCTATCCATGTTGGTACACGGCCTGTAGCAAAAATGGCTGGCAGATCTTTTGTTTTGTGCTCTGTTTTATCATAATATTTTATGGCGATGGTTAATAAAAAAATGACCGGTATCATTGCAATACCAATTGTTAGTAAAATATGTTTGGTACTTACACGGCCAATAAACATTAGCAATAAACTGGTAACACCCACTAGTATCGCAGTTGATAAATTAGCAGGAGCAATCAATAAACAAATAATGGCTACTGGTATAATGATGGGTAAAAATCCCTTTTTAAAATCTTTAATAACATTTTGTTTGCGGCTTAACTGGCGGCTCATGTACATGAAGAGCGCCAGCTTGGCCAGGTCGGATGTTTGAAAGGTCATATTAATGACCGGCAATTTTATCCAACGGCTCCCTTCATTTAACCTGGTGCCAAAAAAGTAAGTGTATATCAACAAAGGAATCGCAATCATAAACAAGATGAGTGCTATCCTTGAATAGATGGTATAGTTTACCCTGTGTGCAAAGTAGATGATGATTACACCCAAAATGATAAAAGCAAACTGCTTAAATAAAAAACTTTCTGTACTCTTACTGTACTTATAGGCGAGTGATCCTGTACTGCTATAAACAACCAATAAACTCACTAAAGTAAGTATAACTACAATGGCCCATATGACACGATCGCCCTTGGTTTTACTAACCAGGTTATCGCCCATAGTACTGATATTGGGTGTAAAAAATTCTTTTATGTTGATACTGTCTGCCATTGCTTAATTCCTTTTGAAAGGAATATTATTTTTATATTTTATTACTTTAATTAATTCCTGGTTAAACATTTATTCTTAGCCACCGTCAGGATTTTAACCCCTGACGGGACTATGGGGATTATTACAAATTCTTTACCGCCTGTTTAAACTGTTTGCCCCTGTCTTCATAATTTTTAAAAAGGTCAAAGCTGGCACATGCCGGGCTCAGCAATACTACATCGCCTTTGTTGGCAAAATGAAAAGCCGCCTGCACGGCTTCTTCAGCCGAGGAGGTATTGACTATCAGCGAAACAATACTACCAAACACTTCATGAATCTTCCTGTTATCTGTACCCATACAAACAATAGCTTTTACTTTTTCTGTTACCATTTCTATAAGCGTACTGTAGTCGTTGCCTTTATCCACGCCGCCTAAAATTAATATGGTTGGCTTTTCCATACTCTCCAACGCAAACCAGGTACTGTTTACATTGGTAGCTTTGCTGTCATTAATAAACTCTACACCTTTAATAGTAACCACCGGCTCCATTCTGTGTTCCAGGCTTTCAAAAGTTTGAATCGCTTCCCTTATTTTTTCTTTTCTAATATCTACTGCCGTTGCGGCAAGACTTGCAGCCATACTGTTATATTGATTGTGTTTACCCTTTATCTTAAAGTCATCGATGCTCATCTGCATTTCTTCACTTTTCCATTTCAGGTGCATTTTTGCATTAGCGATATAAGCTCCCTGCGGCAGTTCTTTACTCATGGTGATGGGGTATAAAGTTGATTTAATGGTGTACCTGTTAATATTTTTCATTGTTGTTTTATCATCAAGGCAATAAATAAATACATCGCCTTCCTGCTGATTTTCTATAATCTTAAACTTACTGTTGATGTAGTTTTGCACTTTATAATCGTACCTGTCCAAATGATCTTCGGTAATATTTGTCAATACTGCTACATCCGCCCTGAACGTTTTAATATCATCTAACTGAAAAGAACTTATTTCTGCTACATATAAAGGCTTTGGATCTTCTGCCACCTGCCTTGCAAACGAGTAACCGATATTGCCTACCATTGCACAATCAAGTCCGCCTAAATTACACATGTGATAGATTAAGGCAGTGGTTGTAGTTTTTCCATTACTACCAGTGATTGCAATTATTTTACTGCTGCCTTTATACCTGTATGCAAATTCTATCTCACTAATAACCGAAATACCTTTTACCCTTATTTTTTTTACCAGTTTGTTTTTTTCGCCGATGCCGGGGCTTTTAATCACCTCATCCGCCAATAAAATTTTACTCTCTGTATGCCCTGCTTCTTCAAAATCAATTTTGTTTATTTGCAACACTGATTTATATACTTCCTTAATCGGTCCGCCGTCACTTACAAATACATCATATCCTTGCTGCTTTGCCAATAAGGCTGCACCAATACCACTTTCGCCTGCGCCAAGTATTACCAGTTTTGATGGCTTTGTTGTGGCAACAGGATTATTTAAAAAGTTTATGTCTTCAGTTGTACTCATTTAGCAATCACAATAACTACCTACTATTTTCTTAATAGGTTTTCAATAAATAATTTTTTACTGAGCAGCATTTAAACATGGCAATTAATTTTTCATTACCCTTGTTATAAATAACCCTTCCTCAGTAATATTAAATCCGGTAATCGCTTTACCCAAATAGCAAAGCAGTACTTACAAGATTTAAAAATGGTTCTTCAATAGCATAGAATTTAATGGGTTCGTTTCAATTCACTTTATAGCACTAGCAATAAAGCATGGTTCTTCAACAGCATCAAATTGACTATCTTTCTGCTACTTCAGCTTACAGTTTGATTTTAAAAATGGTTTTTCAACAGTATAGAACTTAGTGGGCCAATGGTTTCACTAATTTTCATAATTCAGGATATATAATCGAAAACCATTAATTGAATTTTATTTCAACCAGGGTTTAAATTTTACCGCATTTTTAATGTTCCTATTGCCACTACTACACTTAAAATTGTTATAATCCAAAACCTAACAGCAATCTTACTTTCATGATAACCCAGCTTTTGATAATGATGGTGCAGGGGGCTCATTAAAAACACACGCCTACCCTCACCATATTTTCGTCTGGTATATTTAAACCAGCTCACTTGTATTACGACACTTAAATTTTCTATCAAAAACACAAAACAAAAGAAGGGTATCAATAATTCTTTGCGAACTATAATGGCCAATGCTGCAATAATACCACCTAATGCAAGGCTTCCTGTATCTCCCATAAAAACCTGTGCCGGATAACTGTTATACCATAAAAAGCCAATACATGCCCCTACGAATGCAGCTATAAAAATGGATAATTCGCCTAGGTTTGGTATGTACATTATGTTGAGGTATTCAGCCAGTTTTATATTGCCGCTTACGTAGGCAAATATGCCCAGGCAAATACCAATCACCGCACTTACACCCGTTGCCAGCCCATCCAATCCATCGGTTATATTGGCGCCATTACTAACGGCTGTTACCATAAATATTACTATAATGATGTACAGTATGTAGGTATAAGGCTGCCAGCTGAAGGGTAATAATTTTGCATAGTTAAACTCGTGCGTTTTTACAAATGGAATAGTAGTAATGGGCGATTTTACTTTTACAAAAAGATGTTCTTTATTATCGATTGTTACTATGTTAAAAGAATCACTCATTAATCTTTGGCCCGATGTAAGCAATGAATCTTTTACAAATTTTATATCGGGATTATATACTTCCCTTTGCACTACTACACTTTGATTAAAATATAAAGTGGCGCCTACAATGATACCTAATACTACCTGTCCAAAAATTTTGAATCTTCCGGCAAGCCCATCGCTATTCTTCTTTTTATAATCAGCGCCCTGGGCAAGTGCAAGACTCTTTGACCTTATCTTTAAATAGTCATCTATAAAACCAATTGCTCCTAACCAAAGCGTACATAAAATCATCAACCTTACATATACTTTATCAAGATTAGCCAATAATAAAGTTGGTATTAATATGCCCATGATAATGATAATGCCACCCATTGTGGGTGTACCTTTTTTTTGCTGCTCACCTGCCAATCCTAAATCTCGAACGCTTTCTCCCAGTTGCTTTTTTTGTAAATACTGTATCAGTTTTTTGCCGTAAACAGTAGTTATAACCAGGCTTAATATAACAGCCAGCAAAACCCGAAATGTGATGAAGTCGAACAACCCGCTACCCGGAAATTTTATCCCTTCTTTTGTTAACCACCGAAATAAGTGATACAGCATCTTTGCTATCTTTTTATTTAGTTACTTTCCTTAATTAAATGAACGCCATTGAACTACTTCTCTAATAGTTCAAACAGCTCATTCAATATTTTTTTATCATCAAATTCGTACCTGGTACCTTTTATCTCCTGGTATTTTTCATGCCCTTTACCTGCCACTAAAACAATATCTTCTTTTACTGCAAGGCTTACGGCTGTTTTTATCGCTTCTCTTCTATCGGCAATGGTGATGTATTTTTTTCTTGCTACAACATTTACTCCCGCTTCCATATCTTTTAATATTTCCAATGGGTCTTCACTACGTGGATTATCTGAAGTAAAAATTACCCTGTCGCTATGTTCACATGCTGCCGCCGCCATAATTGGACGTTTGGTTTTATCCCGGTCGCCACCACAACCCACAACAGTTATTATATGCTCATTGCCCTGCCTCAATTTTTTTATTGTGGCCAGCACATTTAATAAAGCATCAGGCGTATGGGCGTAATCAACAATGCCAATTACACGGTCTTTTTTACTAACCATACAATCAAATCTTCCTTCTGCGCCATCAAGGCTGCTCAGCACCTGTAATACCAAAGTATTTTCCTGGTCCAAACAAATAGCCGCACCATATACTGCCAATAAATTATAGGCATTAAACTCACCAATAAGGCGAAAGAAAACTTCATTGTCATTCACAGTCATATGTAGACCCAGCAGGCTGTTTTCAAGAATTTTTCCTTTAAAATCTGCTATGGTTTTCAGGCTGTAATAATATTTTTTTGCAGCAGTGTTTTGCAGCATCACTGTACCTCTTTTATCATCTGCATTGCTGATGGCAAAAGCTGATGAGGGCAGGCTATCGAACCATGATTTTTTAACCCTGATGTACTCATCAAAGGTTTTATGATAATCGAGGTGATCGTGTGTGATATTGCTGAACAAGGCTCCGGTAAATTGTAAACCTGTTATCCTATTCTGGTGGATGGCATGGCTGCTGCATTCCATAAATACGTAAGTGCAACCTGCATCTGCCATCTGTTTCAATAAGGCGTTTATGCTTATTGCATCCGGAGTTGTATGGGTAGATGAAGTTATTTGATCACCAATTTGATTTTGTACGGTGCTCATCAATCCACATTTATATCCTAAACCACTAAATAGTTTCCACAATAAAGTAGCAATAGTTGTTTTACCATTGGTGCCGGTAACACCAATTAATTTAATTTTTAAAGAAGGCTCATCATAAAAATTATGACTGATATAGCCGGTTGCGATGGTGCTGTTTTCTACCTGAACATAAGTAATGCCTTCATGTAAAATTTCTGGTAAAGTTTCGCATATAATTGCCTGCGCACCATTACCAATAGCCGTTTCAATAAACTGGTGCCCGTCTGTTACACTTCCTTTAATAGCAATAAAGCAACTGCCATTGGTCACTTTACGTGAGTCAATCTGCAAATCCTTTACATCCATATTGGTATTACCGTTTGTGGAGCGGATACTTACTTTATATAATATATCTTTCAGCATCAGTTTAGAAATAATGTTATTGTTTGCCCTTTTTTAAATAATGCACCTGCCGGTAAAGACTGGTTTAATACCCTGCCTCTTCCGGTTGCTGTTACTTTCAATCCTTTATTTTCCATTAAATACACTGCATCTTTTAAACCCATACCTACTGCAGTTGGTATTGTATAAACACCTGTAGTTGTAGTAACAGGCAAGTTTAAAACAGCCACATTATTTTTCATACTTGTTGTTCTCCAGTAGCCACCTGTTGCCGAATCTGTATAAGGTAATTTCAATATGCTGAAAATTGAATTCAAATCATTTTTTATACCGAAGTAATTGTATTGAGTAGTATCTGCAGAAGGTGTGATGAATTTTTTATTGCAAAGAAAACGGCCATAAATGCGGTCGCTTATTTCTTTAAAAACTGTACCCGAAACATCTGCACCATATACCAGTTTTGATTCAGAACTATTTTGAATAACTACTGCCATTGTGTATTGTGGCTGGTTTGCAGGAAAATAGCCGATAAAGGATGCCTGGTAAATTTTATTGCCTTTATTATATCCCTTATTGTTAAGGGCAGTTACAGCAGTACCAGTTTTACCGGCAATGCCGTAAGCTGTATCAAATAAAATTTTATGCGCCGTGCCATGTACACTATCTACAACAGCACGCAAACATTCCTGTGCCTGTGCCAATGTTTCATCGCTGCATATTTTTTCGACTAATACTTTTGGATGGTTTGTTTTTATATCTAATCCATACTCTCTTATTGAATTTACAAGATATGGTTTCATCATTTTTCCATTATTTGCTACGGCGTTATACAACATCAGCATGTGTAAAGGCGTCACCAATTCTTCGTATCCATGTGCCATATAGGGAATGGTTGTATTGGCCCAACTACGATTGGTTGGCTTTTTTATCAATGGCTTTCCCGATGAAGCTATAATATCAACCCCTGTTAAAGTATCCAGGCGAAAAGAATGTAAATGTGCAATAAATTTTGAAGGCTGCGTATGATAATACTGATCGGCCATTTTTGCGAAGGCAACATTACTGCTTGCAGCAAAAGCATCTTTCACTGTTAGCAAATGATTAGGATGCGTATCATGAATTTTTAGCCCGTAGAATTGTTTTACACCACCTTCACAATCCACAATAGAATTTTTAGTTACATATTTATCATCCAGCAAACTCAATAAGGTAGCTAATTTAAAAATAGAACCAGGCTCAGTAGCTTTACCAATACCATAGTTTAAATCTTCAGCATAAGAGCCATCAGTTTGTTTTCCAAGATTGGCAATAGCCTTGATTTTACCTGTCGCAGTTTCCATCACTATAGCAGTACCATGCAAAGAATTGTTACCTATCAACATTTTCATTAAAGCGGTTTCGGCTACATCCTGCATATAAGTATCCAATGTGGTGATGACATCTTTTCCGTTTTCCGGTTCCAGTTCTGCACCTTCTACCGGCATATACGCGCCGGCTATGTACCGCATTAAGCGTTGCCCTGTTGTACCTCTTAATACACTATCGTAACTCTGCTCTATCCCCACATTCTTTGTTGCATTGTCTCTTGATAAACCAATCGTTCTGTTAGCAAGCAATACATACGGATTAATTCTTTTATCTCTCGGATTTATTATAAAACCGCTTTTATTTCTCCCTTGTCTTACCAAAGGAAACTCACGCAGTTGAGCGTATTCAGTAAAAGATATTTTCTTTTTCAGCGTATAATAACGATCCATATTTTTATATGCTAACTGCAATTCTTTTTTATATTCAACGCTTGTTTTATCTTTAAATAACCTGGCCATGTAAATACTTAAGGAATCTACATTGTCTTTAAAACGCTTACCATTTTTTTCTCTTAATCCATCAGCACCAAAATCAACATACACATCAAATATGGGTAATGATGAACTGAGCATATTTCCATCTTCGCTATAAATAGTACCCCGTTCTGCATCCAATGGCATGTATTTTAAATGAAGGCTGTCACCCATCCTGCTCCAGAATTTTCCTTCAAATTGCTGTATATAAAAAGCCCTTCCCAATACAACCACGCCTAGTAATATCATCACAATAAAACTAAGGTACACTCTCCACAATATGTCTTTCTTTATTTCCAAAGTAGTGGTTCAGTACCCCATTTTTTCATCCTTAATAAACAGAAAATAAAGATGATGGAGCGGTTGTTATTTTTATAATTAGTAATTCCTTTTTTTATTAAACCGGCCGAAGTGTATTAACGGCTAGTCGTTGATACATCAACACTATCCAGTAAAATCGGTGCTACTGTCAATTCTTTTAATCCAAGAGGTTCTACTGCCTTTATTAACTCACTTGCCTTACTTCTGAAGATTAATTCGCTTTTGATTGTTTTGTATTCGTATTCGAGTTCCTTAATATGTTTTTCCGTTGCGCCAATCTTTCTTGTCATCTTATCATCATAGTGTCCGTTATATATATATAGAACTGCCAAAAAAGCCAAAAAGAAAAAGAAAGGAATATTTTTAACTACCCATTTATAGTTTAAAAAAGTTTTCCAGTCAGCTTTTTTAGCTATTGGTTGTTCCTGTACTTTTTTTTCTTCCTCCAATTAATTATACATTTAATTTTCACCTATTTTACGCTATATCAGGCATCCATCTTTCTCTCTGCCACTCTAAGTTTTGCACTTCTTGATCTTTTATTTTGTTTTGATTCTGTTGTTCCCGGAAGTATTGGTTTTTTTGTAATAATGTTGAATGGGTTTTCGGGCCTGCCACCATATATATCATCTATTTCTTTTTCAGAAAAAGTTCCTGCTTTAAAAAAAATCTTTACTATCCTGTCTTCTAATGAATGAAAAGTTATTATGGCTGCACGGCCGCCAGGTTTTAATAGGGTGGGTATTTGTTGCAATAACTCTTTTAATGCGCCTAATTCATCATTTACTTCAATCCGTAAGGCCTGAAATACCTGGGCAAAATATTTTTGCGGGTTACCTTTTACTACAGCCTGTACGCCTTGCTTAAATTCGTTAATGGTTTTAAACCCTGTTAACAACCTTTGCTGAACAATCATTTTAGCCAATGTTTTTGCATTGGTAACTTCGCCGTATTGCTCGAGCATTTTGTGCAGCTGCAGTTCGGTAAAATTTTTTACTACATCTGCTGCAGTGTTGGTTTGCCGTTGATCCATCCGCATATCCAGGGCTGCATCAAACCTGATAGAAAACCCCCTGCCTGCTTCATCAAACTGGTGACTGGATACTCCCAGGTCAGCCAGTATCCCATCTACCTTTGTTATTTTATGCAGCCGCAAAAACCTTTGCAGGTGGCGAAAATTTTGTGAAACAAAAATTACCCTTTCATCTTTTGGTAAATTTTTCCTGGCATCATCGTCCTGGTCAAATGCAATTAGTTTTCCTTTTTCGTTAAGCTGTTGCAGAATGGCGCGGCTATGTCCGCCGCCACCAAAAGTACAATCCACATAAATTCCATCTGCTTTAATGGCCAACGCTTCAATAGATTCATTCAATAATACCGGCACATGATAATTGGATACCTCATCCATTAATTGATTGCCTGATACCGATTGATTTTCCTTTGCCATACCTTCAATTAATCAGCGTTTTAATTTAGCTATCCAATTTTGACCCCATCACGTCATTGGCCATTATTTTGAACTCTTCCTGCGAAAAAGATTCAAAGAACTCTTTGTATTTTATTTTATCCCAGATCTCAATTTTATCACCTACAAAAACCAACACGGCATCCTTTTCTAACTTTGAATATTCCATTAATGTTTTGGGAAGCAATAACCTGCCGGCCGAATCGAGCTCTACTTTTGAGGCTCCGTTTAAAAAGCGACGTTTAAAGGCACTGGCCTTAATGTCAAAATCATTTAGTTTGTTAACTTTGGCATAGAGTATATCCCAGCTTTCCATTGGGTATAAACTCAAACAAAAATCCAATCCCCTGTTAATTACAAACTGGTGTGCACCTTCTTCTGCCAATTGCTTTTTTAAAGCAGCCGGTACAAGGAACCTACCCTTGGGGTCTATAGTAACTTCATATTCGCCCAGAAAACCAGTCATTTATAGTTGAGTTGTTAATTTGTAATTAATATTCACACAAAATAACACTTTTTCCCACTTTCTTATCATTTATAGGAAAAAGATTTTTATCCACAGCACGAAATATAGCATCAGTATGGTTTTAAAGAGTATTATTGGCAATTTTGAGTGAATAAATTGTGGATTCAACTGTATAAACTGTGCATTACTGCAAACAGAGCAAACAAAATAGTAAAACAAAAGTCTAAAATAGTGGTGAGAATTTAGACAGGTTTTTATTGAACCGTATGTTATAAAACAGCATCAATAGTTGTTAAAATAACATGCCAACATGGTTAAATTAATCTACAAATTTGATACAGTATTTGTCAATATTGCTGAATAAAGTAAAACAGTGAATTGTATTTACCTTTATATCCTAAATAGAATTCTATGGGTTAGTATATGCGGAAATAGAATTAATAAATGGAGAAGATATTGTTTTAGTGCGGCGTTTTATAATTGGTGAAGACGAAACACAAAAATAAAAGTAGAGATGCTGGTTGATATTGGCAGTGTTTGCATGTGCATCGATGAAACTATACAATCTCAGTTACAAATACCGGTTATTGAAAAAAGAAAAGGACAGCTGGCCAATGGCAGCATAGTTGAATATGATATTGTTGGCCCTATAGAAGTAAAGTTTAAAACCGCAGATGCTCTGTTGATGCGATGGTTTTACCAGGAGATAATGAACTATTATTGGGTGACATACCTCTGGACGATATGGATGTATTGATAGCCCCTTTCATACGAGAATTGATTGTAAATCCAGAGCATCCTTATTTTGTCCGAATAAAATTGAAATAGCCCACTTTTCCTGGAAATATCACTACTCTTTTGATAAAGGAAAACTCAATAAAAATGTTGTTCCTTTTCCTGGTATACTTTCGGCTTTGATGCTGCCTTTATGAGCCTCAACCATTGTTTTTACATAACTTAAACCAAGGCCAAAACCTTTTACATTATGGACGTTGCCGGTATGCGCCCTATAAAATTTTTCGAATATCCTGCCCAGCGTTTCTTTGTTCATACCAATCCCATTATCTTCTATTTTTATTTTAAATAAATTACCTGTTGTTTGTGTGCTGATTTTTATAACCAGGTTATCTTTAGAATATTTTATCGCATTATCCAACAAGTTACTCACCAGGTTAGTGAAGTGAACATCATCTGCCATCAATGAGTCATTTTCTGCGGCCAGATCAACTTCAAGCCTCCCTTTCTTTTCTTCTACCTGTAAATGAATATTATTTAAGGCACTTGTTATTAAATCGTGTGCACGTAATTTTTTAAGGTTTAACTGCACTTCCTGTTTATCCAGCAAAGCAGCCTGCAGTATGGTTTCTACCTGCTTGTTCATCCTTTTATTTTCTTCTTTTATTATACCTGTAAAATAATTCGTCTTTGCGGGGTCGTTAATTACTTTCTCATTTTTTAAAGCATCAACTGCTAATGAAATGGTGGCTAGTGGGGTTTTAAATTCATGTGTCATATTATTGATAAAATCAGACTTTATCTCGCTCAATTTTTTTTGCCTTAATAATGCCCTGACGGTAATAAAAAATGCACACATAATAATGAGTGTAAAAATTACAGATGCAATAATAATTTTTGTCATCGATTTCCAAACAAGGTTTCTAACATGGGGTACAACAACTACCAATACTTCATCAGGAGAAATGCCTTCTGCGTTACTTCCACTTGGCGCCTCCAGCGGAATGGCAAGAATTCTATTATTTGCAGAATCACTGTATAAATTATAGTAATTTTCCGATTGCATTTCATTACCCATAAAGGAAGTGGTAGTAACCGCAAATTCAAAAGGTACTTTTTTGAGGTTTTGTTTTTCAAACGATTTTTGGATGATATATTTAATCTGATCTATTGTATATAGTTGTGTAATGGTGGGCCGGTATAATTCTGCTTGTAAGCGCTCGCTGGGGAAAATAAATGGTTTTTGTTTAATCATTGGCATCAGGTTGCCTTTTTCTTTTATCAGGTCTTCTGCGGCCATGCCCATTGCAGAATAAACATGATCCATAAATTTCTGTTCTTCAGTATCAAGCGAACCCTTTATCCAAAGTACCTGGAAAAAAATCAACCCGAACAGTGAGAGTGATATCAGTATGGTTATAACGGGGAAAATTCTCTTCATGTTTGCAAAAGTAATTTAGTATAGTACGTAATTGCCATATAAAAACTGTAAAAGGTAAATTTAACGAAGCTTTTAGAACTTATGCCATTTCTAAAATATCCTGCATAATATTTCGGTAAAATAAAATAATTAAATTATTTTAGATACATGGTTTCACCTGCCCCTGGTATATTGTTAATTGCTGATCCGTTTTTAAAAGACCCGCATTTTATGCGCACTGTTATTTTTATGTGCGAACATCAGCAGGAAGGAAGTTTTGGATTTGTATTAAATAAACAATTTGAGCAAACACTGGATGAGTTGATGATGGGATTTGAAGGCTTCCCCATACCGATTTATTATGGCGGTCCGGTACAAATGGATACTATTCATTTTCTTCATCAATATCCAGAGCAGGTGCCAGGTGGCCAGGAAGTAATGCAGGGTATTTACTGGGGAGGCGATTTTGAAAAACTTTCTGACATGGTAAAAACTCATAAAATAGATTTTAATAAGGTCCGCTTTTTTATTGGGTATAGTGGCTGGAGTAATGGCCAGTTAAGCAACGAACTAAAAGAAAAAACATGGCTGACAGTGCCCTCCACCCAGGAGCTTATCTTTCACCAGCAACCAGATAATATCTGGAAAGACAGCCTGAAACATTTGGGTGGCGATTATGAAATGATGATTAATTTTCCGATTGACCCTCAGCTAAATTAGTTGGCCAGTATATATTTTAAAAGCTGCCCGGCTTTATTTCTGCTAAGCCTGCCAGTTTACCAATTTCAATTTTTACTACCGGTTAAGCTGATATAATACAATTGAAACAGTATTACATTTGTACCCATTTAATCAAAATATATTTTTAATACTTTTTCCATAAACAAAAATCTTTTCGGCCATTTTTGTTTACAGGATTTTTTTATTTTATTATCTTAAACTTATGCTTTATCAATTTGGAAGAATGCTGGTAAACCTGTCTTTAAAACTCTATTGCAGGGATATTAAAATAAATACTACAGAATTTTTTAAAACCAAAGAGCCATTATTGCTTGCTGTAAACCATCCTAACTCTTTTTTAGATGCTATTATTTTATGTACATTATTTGACAAACCTGTCTATTCTTTAACCCGGGGTGATGTGTTTAAAGGAAAATTTATAACAAAACTATTGCGATCAATAAAAATGTTGCCTGTTTATAGAGTAAGCGAAGGCGTAGAAAACCTGGATAGTAATTACAAGACATTTGAAGAGTGTACCGATATATTGAAACAAAACGGTATCGTACTGATTTTTAGTGAAGGAAGATGCGAAAATGAATGGCACTTACGGCCCCTAAAAAAAGGGACTGCCAGGCTGGCCATAACAGCATGGGAACAAAATATTCCGGTAAAAGTATTGCCAGTGGGGATGAATTACAGTAGTTTTTATTTATTTGGTAAAAACCTGCAGATAAATTTTGGCAGCCCTATTGAACGCAAAGATCTTACTACCGGCATTAATGACAACGGTCGTTTATTGAATGAGCTAACTGGAACCATACAGCAACAGCTTCAAAAACTTGTTTACGAAATTGATGCTGGCGACCTGCAAACAAGAAAGGAAAAATTTAATGTGCCCGTTAGCAATTTTAAAAAAGTATTATTAAGCATACCTGCTATTTTAGGTGTATTGATACATTGGCCGGTTTATTTACCGCTTAAAAATTTTATCGCAAAAAAAACTACAAAAACGGGCCATTACGATTCTGTAATTGTTGGGTTAATAGTTTTAGGTTACCCCTTTTATATGTTGCTTTGGTCATTGATTATTTTTTTAACTTTTGGTGGCTACTGGGGTTGGGGTGTTTTTATTTTATTGCCTTTTTTTGCATGGTGCTATGTTCAGATAAAACCGCAAATGGAAAATAAATGATGAGACTTAATGATTGCCGCAACAATTGCAACTACTGGTAAAATCCTACAGCCGCTGTTATAAATTGCATAATAAAGAAAGTAAAAGAATTACTGAATTGTTACCCTTATTTCATTTCCCGAAAAATTAAAACAGGCCGTTTTTTGAATGGCGGGGGGTTCTTTTTCCTGTAGCGTTTTCATATAATCTTTGTCGTACACCTCATCCAGATTGGCAAAAATATTTATTAGCCCCGCAGATTTATTTTGCAAATCAATCTGCCGGCCTCCAACATCGATTTGCTTTACCGCATCAGGAAAACCATGTAAAATTAGCCGCAGTTTTTTGTACACAGAAACATAGTCGCCTTCCTGTTTTGAAAAAATAATTTGTTTATTAGCGGGATCAAAAACAATATTTCTTTTACAGAATTTATTTTGCATATAATTCATGCTGCTGCCATCATCTTCATAATATACGAAACTGTTTTTTTCACTGCCATAAAAAATATGGATAGCCAAAGTATCAGAAGGTTTTTCTTTGGTGGATTGAACCAGACTTTGCATAGGAATTATTGCCGATGCTTTTGCGTACAATGGAATTTTATAAATGGGTACTTCTTTGTTAAATGATTTTCCTCCGTTTACAAGTTCATCACTGTATACATCATACCAATCACCGGCAGGCAGGTAGATGTTTTTTATTTTATCCTCACTGGTTAGCGGCACCACCATCATGGCATCGCCAAATAAAAACTGGTATTGATAAGTATTGTCATAAACTTTATCATCATGCGGATAATTAATACAGAGGCTTCTTGCAATAGGCATTCCTGTTTGAGAAGCTTCATAAAATTTTGAATAGATATAGGGAAGCAAACGATACCGAAAACCAATAAAATTTTTTGAGATAGCTTCTGCTTCTTCTCCATAAGCCCAGGGTTCACCCGCCGCACCAAAAAACTCCCGATGGTTTCTGCAGAAAGGAGAGAAAATACCTACTTCTATCCAGCGTTTATACAAATCTTTGGAAGCGTCGCCGATGTATCCGCCAACATCATACCCACAAAAAGAGATACCGGATAAACCCATCTGGCTGTTCAACAAAACCCCACTTAATAATCCTTCGTCTTTTGATGTATTGTCGCCGCTCCATACCGCTGAATACCTCTGTACGCCTGCAAATCCTGAACGGGTAAGTATAAATGGCCTCCTGTTTTTTTCATTTTGCAAAGCTGCTTCATAACTGCTTCTTGCCATCTGAAAACCGTACACATTTTTTGCTTCCAGTGAATTGGCTTTCTTTCCATCAAAATCAAATAATAAATTATCAGGTAAATAGCTTCCGGCTACAGCAGGTTCGTTCATATCATTCCAGTAACCATGTATACCATTTGCAACCATCCATTTCATTTTATCGACCCACCATGCCCTTGTTTTGGGATTGGTATAATCGGGCAAATAACAATTCAGCGGCGCTATTGCTGTTTCAAACAAACTGCCATCAGCATATTTTATAAACACATCTTTTTTTAATCCATCGTTGTATGATTCATAAGTGCTGTCAATTTTTACCCCCGGATAAACGGATGCTGTTAATTCAATATTCACTTTTGCAAGACTGGCTGCAAGCCCGGGTATATCTGGAAATCTTTCTTTATTGATTCTGAATGGCTGATAGCCTTGCTGATAATCTGCATCCAGTACAATACAATCCAATGGTATTTTTTTCTTACGAAAAGTTTCCGCAATCCATTCCACTTTGTCCTGCGGATAATAACTGCAACGGCTTTGATGATAGCCAATGCTCCATAACGGCGGTAACTGCATACGCCCTGTTAGTGAAGTATAGTGCTCTATAATTTTGCCGGGTGTTACATCATACATAAAAAAATAATCCGCATCTCCTCCATCCATACTTACAGAACTGAAGTTGTGTGTAGACAAGCCAAAATTGAAAAAGCTTTTGTAGCTGTTGTTATAAAACATTCCATACACCTGGTGGTGATGAATGCCCATGTAAAATGGAACACTGATATACATTGACAAACGGGGGTCGCCATATTTGTAATTGTCTGTATTATTAAGGGTAATGCCCATACCTCTTTTATCAAGGTTTCCCAGTGCTTCACCCATACCAACAAAACGTTCGCCATCCTGCAGTTTTTTATACACAGTTACTTTATCGCCGGTAAATGTTGTACCAAAACAACTGCCTACTACATCCTCATTAATAATTTCGCCGGTTTTGCTTTTAAATGTTATTCTGAAGGATGGTTCCTTTTCTATTTCTACATTGATAGCATTTGTTGAAAGCAAAATGATGTTTCCCTGTTCTTTAATTGTACAATTTTTGAATAGAGGAATTTCATTATCAACCAACGCATACGAAAAATTATTGAGCGCTTTATTTTTTGAAACCCTAACACGGATGATGTTATCTGAATACGCATGAACATCAAAAATAGCAGTGGTTGTTTTACCATAGATGCGGCCGATAGTTTTGGTATAAGAGATTATTTTGCCCATATTGGTTACTTGTGCAACGCAATAATTTGCTATTGTAATAAAGCTGCAACACAATAAACTATTTTTTATTTTATACAACTGCATAGCAACCTAAATTTCTTTTATCCATTTACTTTTAAAGCCCAGTTTTTTTAAACCGTTTTGCACATCGGGTATTTTCATAAATAAATTCCATATTAACCCGCTTTTGTAGTTTTCTATCATCACTACAATTGGGCCTTGGTCGATGGCCAAATGGCTTTTTGCATACCAGTTGTGTGACTCACTAAAGCCATCTGCAAAACCAAAAGGGCCCCATAATTTACTGCCCATATCATAATAAAAATGCTTTGATGCCTGCATGCTGTACTCAGGTGTAAAGGGCATAGAAGATAGTGCCGCCGTGGGTTGTATAACACCAAGGTCAACCTCGGGGCAATGGGCCACATAACCTTTGTAGCTGTCGCCTGCAGTAAGGCCCCAGCAATTTTCGCCATAGCCCTTATATTTTTTTGGATTTGCAATACAGTATGCCCTGTTGATAAGCGTATGATTTTTTGCCTGCTCAAAATAATTGATGTTAAGGCTGTCGGTTAGCTGGTTGGGGTCAATACTCATAAAAGTATACTGCTCAAAAAACAAAGGTCCACCCATATCCGAATTGCCCAAAGGAAGTTTGATCCCATAATAAGTTTTTCCATTGGCCCAGCCTGCGCTTCCCACCCATGTTGAATCATATGCTGTTCGTGCAATAGAATGATAGGGTGAAGCCGCAGCAAGAATATACGTAATCAAACATTCGTCCCACCCCCATACCGGAAAATTCATATCAAAATTATTGCGGGGGCTCCAGTGCCAAAACAATCTTTTGCTGTTGTTATTGGTATGCCAGTTAAAGTTGGCAGCACCCCATAACTGGTCTATTCTTTTGCGCAAATATTTTTCGGTTATATTATCACCAGTAAAATATTCTTTGGCACATAAAAAGCCCATCATCATGTAAGAGGTTTCCACAATATCTGCCCCATCATCAAGCCGGTCAAAAGGCACTGTTTTACCAGTGGTACCATTCATAAAATGTGGATAGATGCCATGATAACAATCTGCTTTTAATAAAAAGTCTGCAATTTTATTTAGTCTTTTTACAGCTGTATCCCTGCCTATCCAGCCTCGGTTAACTGCCACAACGGTTGACAATATACCCATACCAGTGCCGCCGATGGCGCAATCTTCTGAGCCAAATACATCTTTGCTCAGATTGGGTTCATCCCATGCTTCATTGATAAAATCCCAGTAATAAACAGCATTTACGGCTACATCTCTTTCCCTTGCCAGCCCGCTTACAGGATGAGCATAATGCCAGAAGTAACGGAAGGTTTGACGTTGTACAATTTCTAGCAATGTGCTGTCGGGGATATTTTTTACAATTCCGATTGGATTGACATTGTTAGGGTACCCATCTTTAAAATTAATTTTTTGAGCAGAGAGGCTTCCTATGCAAGCAATGAAGGAAATTGATATGATTATTTTTTTTCGCATAGCAGTAAATAATTAATAAGGTCTTTTAATAAATGTCTGGCTTCAACATAATCTATTCCAAATCTACATCAATGATGTATTCTATGCATCAGCAATTATTAAAACTTTTTCGTCTGATACATTCTATCCTTTCAATTAATCCAATCAATAATTTTTCGTTCTTCCAGATTACATTCATATAAAAAGGCCTCCAATAAATTGAAGGCCCCTGTAAATATGTAATTAATTATATTTTCTAAACTTCGTCTGCACCTTCTACCAATACAGTTGTTTTGTTATTTAATACCTCTGCAAAACCACTTTGTATCGTATACAAAACATGGCTATTCTTATCTTTTAAAATTTTTAATTTACCCGCCTTTAATGCACTTACCATGGGTGCATGTTTGTCCAGTACTTCAAACAAACCGGAAATACCCGGTAGCTGAACACCATAAACAGTGCCGCTAAAAATTTTACTTTCTGGTGTCAATATTTCTAATATCATAAAATCAATGTGATAATTGCCAATTAAGCTTGTGCTGCCGCCATTAATTTTTTACCTTTTTCAATAGCGTCTTCCAATGTACCAACCAGGTTAAATGCGGCTTCAGGATATTCATCCACATCACCATCCATGATGGAATTAAAACCACGGATAGTATCTTCAATAGGCACCAACACACCTTTTAAACCGGTAAACTGTTCTGCCACAAAAAATGGCTGGCTTAAAAAACGTTGTACTTTACGTGCCCTTGATACAGTTTGTTTATCATCATCGCTCAACTCATCCAAACCAAGAATGGCGATAATATCCTGCAATTCCTTATACCGTTGTAAAATTAATTTTACACGGTTGGCAGTATTGTAATGTTCGTCACCTACAATCAATGGTGTTAAGATCCTTGAGGTAGAATCTAAAGGATCAACCGCAGGATAAATCCCTAGATCCGCAATTTTACGGCTTAATACGGTGGTTGCATCCAAATGCGCAAATGTAGTAGCCGGCGCCGGATCGGTTAAATCATCCGCAGGTACATATACTGCCTGTACAGAAGTAATAGAACCATTTTTAGTTGACGTGATCCTTTCCTGCATCAGCCCCATTTCTGTTGCCAATGTTGGCTGATATCCCACCGCACTTGGCATACGACCCAACAAGGCCGAAACCTCACTACCTGCCTGTGTAAAACGGAAGATATTATCTACAAAAAATAAGATGTCTTTTCCCTGTCCTGTTCCTTCTCCATCACGGAAATATTCAGCAATGGTTAACCCGCTTAATGCCACACGTGCCCTTGCTCCGGGTGGTTCGTTCATTTGTCCAAATACAAAAGTTGCTTTAGATTCTTTAAGGTCTTCCATATTTACAGCGCTCAAATCCCATCCGCCTTCTTCCATGCTGTGCTTAAACTTTTCGCCATAGTTCATAATGCCTGCTTCAATCATTTCCCTCATCAAATCGTTTCCTTCCCTGGTACGTTCTCCTACGCCGGCAAATACCGAAACGCCACTGTATGCTTTCGCAATATTATTAATCAATTCTTGAATTAAAACAGTTTTACCTACACCTGCACCTCCAAACAAACCAATTTTACCACCTTTTGCATAAGGTTCAATCAAATCAATTACTTTAATACCGGTATACAAAATTTCGTTCGCTGTACTAAGGTCTTCAAACAATGGCGGTTTGGCATGTATCGGGCGGCCACCTACCTTGCTTACCTGTGGCAAACCATCAATGGCATCGCCTGTTACGTTAAACAAACGGCCTTTAATACCTTCACCTACAGGCATGGCAATTGGCTTACCAGTATCTGTTACAGCCATGCCCCTTACTAAACCTTCGGTTCCGTCCATCGCAATAGTACGTACACTATCTTCGCCTAAATGTTGTTGTACTTCCAGCACCAAAATGTCGCCATTTTCCCGTTTTAGCTCTAATGCATTTAAAATTTCGGGGAGCTTGCTTCCGCTGTCAAACTGTACGTCTACAACGGCACCAATGATCGATTTTATTTTGCCTGTATTGGCCATAAATCAAATTTTATTGTAATGAGGTCATTTTTTAGAGCGCAAAGGTAAGGGTTGCAGATTAAATTTTGAAATTCAATAGCGGATATTTTACTAAACCCATTTTAAAGCAGAACTGGTATAATCGGGCCTATATTTTACTTTAAGATATCATTGATAATTTTAATTTTACCCGTTTTTTAAAATATGAACCAGCTATTTTATTGCTCTATTTTTAAATACCAAATACACAACAATTGCGCTAATAAGCCAATAATGATAATTTAACGAATGAAAAACTAAAAAATTTACAATTGCTTCCTACCTTCAGTTTGTATTTTTAGTTATTTATAACAAAATATCCTTACTTCAATTTCGTTCATATTAAAATAATTTTTCAAATTGCCCTATTCAAAAAAAATTATAAACCTGTTTATAATTTGTAACATTATTGTAGTTTTTGTTTACATTTTAGCCTGTCTGGTATCTTTTTTAAATGCAGAAAAATATTGGTTCATAGCTTTATTGGGCCTGGTTTTCCCTTTATTATTTTTAGTGGTGGTAATTTTTTTTATTGGGGGGCTTATTGCCAGGTCCCGATGGAGCCTGCTTTCCCTGATAGCCTTATTGCTAAGCTGGCAACAAATGGCAGTAGCATTTGGCTGGCATACAAAACAAACATTTAACCTTACAAAACAGGCCGGCAACTTGCGGATTTTATCATGGAATGTTTCCAGTTGGGATGAGCTTAATAAAGAGCGCCACGCTGGGGCTAGCTATCGCCAGCTTATGTTTGAAGAGGTAAAAAAAAGCCAGGCAGATGTACTCTGTTTCCAGGAGTTTTTGGAATCAAGGGATAGTGCTTATTTTGATTACAATATTCCTGAATTACAAAAAATGGGGTATCCATATCACTATTACGTACCTACAGACGAAGAAACTAAAAATGCCGAAACGGGTATTATTATTTTTTCCAAATATCCTATAACCGGTACAGGTATATTTGATTTTGGCGATAGATGGGCCGTACAACAACTAATATATGCAGACATAGAGTTTAATAATAAAAAGATACGGGTATTTACCATTCACCTGCAATCAGTGCGATTTGAAATTGGTAATTACCAAAGTCTGGATGAACTAAAGTACATCAATAAAGAGGGTCTTAAAGAATCCAAAACAATTGTAAGCAAGCTAAAAAGGGGTTACCAATTTAGAAGTTCGCAGGCAGATATAGTAAATGATTATGTAAAAAAAAGCCCTTATCCTGTTATACTTTGCGGTGACTTTAATGATGTGCCAAATTCCTATACCTACTTTAAAATAAGAGGAGATATGCAAGATGCATTTTTAAGTAAGGGGTCAGGTATTGGAAGAACATTCCGGTTTATATCACCTACCCTAAGAATTGATTATATCTTCGCCGATCAAAAATTTTCAATAAAACAGTATGACCGAATTACTGTTCCTTACTCTGACCATTATGGTATTATGGCGGATGTTAGTTTTTAAAATTTCCGCAAAAAAATATTGTTGTCAACCCAATATTTCTCTTTATAAAAACTGTATTAATCGTAATTTGCGTTTATGGACAAGTTTGTAGTATCGGCACGTAAATACAGGCCACAGAATTTTTCAACAGTGGTAGGGCAGGCACATATTACCACTACCCTTAAAAATGCTGTTAAAAATAATCAGTTAGCCCATGCTTTTTTGTTTTGCGGGCCAAGGGGTGTAGGTAAAACAACCTGTGCCAGGATATTGGCAAAAACCATCAATTGCGAAAACCAGTCTAAAGATGGCGAAGCCTGTAATACTTGCAACAGTTGCATTTCCTTTGATGCAAGCACTTCTTTAAACATACACGAACTTGATGCCGCCAGCAATAATTCGGTAGATGATATCAGGAACCTTGTAGAACAAGTTCGTTTTGCGCCACAGGCAGGTAAATATAAAGTGTATATTGTAGATGAAGTACACATGCTTAGTTCATCTGCCTTTAATGCTTTTTTAAAAACACTGGAAGAACCGCCACCCTATGCTATTTTTATTTTAGCAACAACAGAAAAACATAAAATACTGCCCACTATTTTAAGCCGTTGCCAGATATTTGATTTTAAACGCATTACCAACAATGATACGGTTGAACACCTGCAGGAAATTTGTGATAAAGAATCCATAAAAGCTGATAAAGCGGCCCTGCACATCATTGCCCAAAAAAGTGAAGGCTGTATGAGGGATTCGCTGAGTATCCTGGATAAGATAGTAAGCTTTACCAATGGCAAGGTTACCTATAACAATACTTTAGAACACCTGAATATTTTAGATGAGGATTATTATTTTAAAATGCTGGATTTTTTACAACAGCAGGATCTTAGCAGTGCCTTACTAATGTATGATGAAATAAACCGAAAGGGTTTTGAAGGAGATACCGTGTTGAACGGCTTTGCAGAATTTTTACGGAACCTGCTGGTAAGCCGCGACGCCAAAGTGGCCATGCTGCTGGAAGTGGCTGAAGATTTTAAACAAAAATATTTGCAGGTTGCGCAAAAAATTTCTGCTGCCTATATCATTAGTTCCTTAAATATTTTAAACGAGGCCGAACTGAATTATAAACAGTCGCGTAATAAACGTTTACTTGTTGAGTTAACCATCATCAAACTAAGTTATTTACAACAGGCATTGGAGTTAGTAAATAATGACGGGATAATTTCTAAAAAAAAACTAATTGATGGTGCAAAAACAATCGCCTTCAAGGCATTGCCAATAATAAAAACAACGCATACTGACGCAGATGAAAAGTACACTAAACCTGGAAAAACCATACTGCAAACGGCCGGAGCAAAACTCATTATTGAAGAACCTTCAATCAGTATAAAAAAAGAGCTTGGTAGTACACCAACCACAAATACAAAATTGCCTGATTCAGCTGCAGCCACGGCACCAAAAACTTCCCTTGGTTCCCTAAGTAAAATACGGCAGCAAATAACACAACAAAATATAAATGGAAACACCGAATCTATTCAGCTTATTGAAGAAGAATTATATATATGCTGGGGGTTATTTGTTGAAAAGTTAAGGTCTAAAAATAATCACTCAGCCATTACTAATTTTAAAGCGGTCGAATTAAAAATAATTGATAATAATACCATTGAAATTGTTACCCAGGGAGAAATTCATAGGGCTTTTATCGAAGAGCAACGTGCAGGACTTATTACACATTTACAGCAACATTTTAATAACCGTCTGCTTATCTACAGGATATTGGTAATAGAAAAAGCAGATGCTGCCATTCCAACTGATGCCCCATTGTCAAAAAAACAGCAATATCTAAAGATTATTGAAGAATATCCTTTGGTAAAGGAATTGAAAGAAAGATTAAAATTAGAGCTGGACTAATAAATCAACATGGTTACAATTCCCTTTTTTGCATTAATTTCGACCTTCAATTTAAACACATTAGAAATTATTTATTATGGCAGAAGTGATACGCATGCCGCTGTTGAGCGATACTATGACGGAAGGAAAGATAATTACCTGGAATAAAAAAGTAGGCGATAAAGTAAAAAGCGATGATGTGCTGGCTGATGTGGAAACGGACAAAGCTACAATGGAAGTAACCAGTTATGTAGACGGCACTTTACTTTTTATAGGTGTACCTGCAGGTGAGGCGGCCAAAATAAACCAGATTATTGCTATTGTTGGTAAAGAAGGTGAAGATTATAAGGCTTTGCTTGACGGAGATAAGGGCGTAGTAAAAGCTGCTCCAGCAGCTGAAACCAAAGAAACAACACCTGCACTAGCAGCAACCAATCAACAAACCGCTAAAGTAAGTTTACCCGCAGGGGCAAAAGAAATAAGAATGCCTTTGTTAAGCGATACTATGACTGAAGGCAAAATAGTATCATGGAATAAAAAAGTGGGCGATCTGGTAAAAAGCGATGATGTACTGGCAGATGTGGAAACCGATAAAGCTACTATGGAAGTAGTGGGATATGAAGAAGGTACTTTATTGTACATTGGTGTTGAGGCAGGAAGTGCCGCTAAAATAAATGAAATTATTGCCATTG
>JAYTTI010000088.1:0-1814 GCA_043745405.1 Ferruginibacter sp.
TTCCCTGCGGTAATAAATGTCCGGCAATAACTGCTAATGTAATGAGAAAAACCGGCATTAAAGCAATGAAAAAACTTGGAAAAGTTGCAGGCAAAATTATTTCTGTTGCGGTCGGTTCGTTCCAAGTAGTAGAAGCGGTTATCGACCTGGCTTTTTGCAATAAACTACCGAACAATGGTCCTGCAATGATTACTGCAGGGATGGCTATAAGAATACCGTACAATAAAACTGTTCCCAAATTGGCATGAAATGCATTCACCAACACAACAGGTCCGGGATGGGGTGGTAAAAAGCAATGGGTAGCTGATAAAGCAGCAGCCATTGGAATAGCAATATATAATATCGATAAACCGGTTTTTCGGGCAAGTGTAAATACCAAGGGAACTAAAATAATGAACCCTGCATTATAAAACAGAGGTATGCCTATTAAAAAACCCGTAAGCAAAACTGCCCATTGAATATATTTTAATCCAAAGCCATTGATGAGTGTGGAGGCAATTTTTTCAGCAGCTCCGCTGATCTCTAATATCTTTCCAAGTATGGCACCTAAACAAATAATTAATACCAATCCACCTAATGTATTCCCTACTCCTTTTTCGACCGATTTGATCAGATCTTCAGGTTTTAGTCCTAATAATAATCCGGCAATAATGGCTACAATTAACAAAGATAAAAAAGGACTTACTTTTTTAACAGTTAAAAAAATTTGCAAGCCAATTGCAAGGAATATGATTACTAATGTCATAGTCTAAATTAAATTACTTTATATAACAATATACGGATAATTGTATGATTCGATCCCTATTAAAGAATCTATGAACTATTTCTATTTCAAAATTAAAAATGAGTTTAACTGCGAGTATATGTTTTCGCGCAAAGGCAAGGGCGCGGTTTGGGAGGTTAATTTTGTTAGTCGTTTATAATTTGTATGAAAGCAATTTTGAGCGGTTCTACATTGAAGTTTCTTATAATTCTGCTATCAGCCGCTAAAAACTGCGCCCCTGCCTTTGCACGAAAAATATTCTAATGCGAATCTCTGGTTACTTTACTACCCGAATTTCCTTTTAAAAAATCCAAATCTGCTCCTTTATCAGCACCCATTACATGTGTAACGTATAAATGAACATAGCCTCTGTCTGCTGCTAACTTCGGTGCAAGCCAATTTGCTTTCCGTTTCTCCAATTCCGAATCACTCACATGCAGGTGTAATTTTCTTTCTTCCACATTTAGTTCTATGATATCACCATTTTGAACCAAGGCCAGGTTGCCCCCAATAGCTGATTCAGGTGAAACATGTAATACCACTGTACCATAAGCAGTACCACTCATTCTACCATCAGAAATACGTACCATATCTTTTACTCCTTTTTGCAACAATTTCTTAGGTAATGCCATATTACCTACTTCAGGCATTCCGGGATAACCAACAGGGCCACAATATTTTAATACCATCACACAGTTTTCATCAATATCCAAATCAGGAAGATCAATTCTTGCGTGGTAATCTTCTATACTTTCAAATACCACAGCCCTTCCCTTGTGTTTCAATAAAGCAGGAGTTGCAGCTGATGGTTTCATGACAGCACCGTTTATTGCAAGGTTTCCTTTAACAACCACACAACCCGCCTCAGGTATTAATGGATTTTCATACGAGGAAATTACCTCACGATTATAACATTCCGTATTGCCCGTTATATTATCTTGGTGATTTTTGCCAGTAACTGTGATAACATTTTTATGTAATTGTTCCTTTAATTCATTTAAAATAACCGGCAAACCGCCTGCATAATAAAAATCTTCCATCAAATATTTGC
>JAYTTI010000089.1:0-68409 GCA_043745405.1 Ferruginibacter sp.
GATGATTGAAAAATATAACCGTATTCTTTACAATGAGCAATCAGCTCTGCAAAATTGTTTGTTTCGTTTGCCATAATGCCGCAAAGATAATGGGATATAAAAAAACCAACTAAAGATTTGAAAGGATTGTTTTTTGCCTTAAATGAACCTATAAGAAAATAATGTAAAATAAGAAGTGAAAAACTAATTCACTCAGCCATGTTTATAAAGATGGGTTTATGATGGCTGGTTCAGTTTGAGATTGATTTTGAATACTTTTCTTTGCGTCCAATATCCCGTTGTAAAGGGCGTCGTTGTCTGTAAGAAATTGCACTAATCTTTCACCAGGGCTTTTAGAAAGCCAAAGCGTTAATTGAATTTCCTGGACATGTTTTGGAGTATCTGTCATGTAACCGGATTTATTTCAGTTTATCATTCTCTAAATGCCTTGTTGCATCCCTTAAATTCTTTTTCTCAAAATTTTTTTGCAGCGCAGTAGTTAAATCTACCCCGGTTTGATTGGCCAAACAAATCAATACCCACAATACATCCGCCATTTCATCACTCAACTCTTTGCTCTTATCAGCTTCTTTAAAAGATTGCTCACCATATTGCCGCACCATTAACCTTGATAGTTCGCCTACTTCTTCCATTAATATTCCAAGATTGGTAAGCTCACTAAAGTATTTTACACCCACAGTTTTTATCCATTCATCAACATGTTGTTGTGCCTGTTTAATTGTAATGTCATTCATAATTCAAATGTATCAAGTATTAGGCTTTAGTTGCTACTCTTTATTTTTAGAGTCGATAAAGATAGTTACCGGCCCATCATTCAGCAATGCTACTTTCATATCAGCCCCAAATTTTCCGGTAAATACTTTTTTACCCAAATCATTTTCTAATTGTGCAATCGTCTTTTCATATATAGGTACGGCAACAGCTGATTTGCTGGCACGCATATAGGAAGGACGGTTGCCCTTTTTTGTATTGGCATGCAATGTAAACTGACTTACCAATAATATATCCCCACCAGTTTCTTTTATAGAAAGGTTGGGAACTTTATCTGCATCATCAAAAATGCGCAGGTTAATAATTTTATTGCTTAGCCAGTTTATATCGTCTGCTGTATCCGCATCTTCAATACCCAGCAATACCAGCAGGCCATTGCTGATGGAAGCTTTTATGGTATTATTAATTGTTACACTTGCTTCGGTTACCCTTTGTATTACTGTTCTCATGCAATAAAGATAGCTACTCATTTTATTTTGTATCAGCAATCAAAGTTTTTGTCAGAAAATTATTTTCAACAGCTATAGGCCTTCATAATTTTTGCTGTAGAAAAACATCGGGAAAAATTAATCAAAATCGGCAAATATTTTATAAAATGGTGTTGAAAAATCAGCAAATGCAGGGTGCTATTAACTATGGGGATTTATCCACCTAATTTGTCCACACCTGTTAATATTTACCCGTTTGAATGTTCACCAACAACAAATATTTTCGTTAACAGTATTTACAAATTACCTAACCCATCAACCTGCTTCATCTTTATGGCTACAAAGAAAAAAATAAATGAGGGCCTTGCTTTCAGCCGCCAGTTTACCAACGAAGCCGTTTCTCCGTATGATATGTTTGAGTATGTTTACCGTACTTCTATCATAAAAAACCCCAGCGGCGAAATTGTTTTTCAAATGGATAATGTTGAAGTTCCAAAACAGTGGAGCCAGATTGCAACAGATATATTGGCACAAAAATATTTTCGCAAAGCGGGTGTACCACAGCCCGATGGAATCACGGGCAGGGAAACGACCATAAAGCAGGTAGCGCATCGTATGGCACACTGCTGGAGGGTTTGGGGCGAACGGTATAATTATTTTGCCACATCGGATGATGCGCAAATTTTTTATGATGAACTGGTATATTCTATTTTAAACCAGGCTTGTGTACCAAACAGTCCGCAATGGTTTAATACAGGTTTGCATGAAGTATATGGTATTACAGGAAAACCTCAGGGGCATTTTTTTGTTGACCAGGCAGACGGCCAATTAAAGAAATCAACCTCGGCATACGAACGGCCACAGCCCCATGCCTGTTTTATTTTAAGTGTAGATGACGACCTGGTAAATGAAGGTGGTATCATGGATCTTTGGGTAAGGGAAGCAAGAATATTTAAATATGGAAGTGGTGTGGGTACCAACTACAGCAGTATACGTGGCGATGGCGAAAAGCTAAGTGGCGGTGGTACTTCCAGTGGCTTGATGAGTTTTTTAAAAATAGGTGACAGGGCGGCGGCGGCCATTAAAAGCGGCGGCACCACACGCCGTGCTGCAAAGATGGTTTGTCTTGATTTGGACCATCCGGAAATAGAAGATTTTATAAACTGGAAATCAGGTGAGGAAGATAAAGTTGCTGCATTAATTGCTGCAGGCTACCCGAGCGATTATGAGGGCGAAGCATACAAAACAGTAAGCGGGCAAAACAGTAATAATTCTGTCCGCATACCCAATTCATTTTTTAAGGCATTAAACGAAGATGGCGAGTGGGAACTAAAAGGAAGAAGCAATGGAAAAGTAATGAAGCGGGTAAAAGCGAGGGATATCTGGAAGCAAATTAACTATGCAGCATGGCGGTGCGCCGACCCTGGTACGCAATACGACACTACCATCAACGAATGGCATACCTGCCCGGAAGGTGGGCCCATAAGAGCGAGTAACCCTTGCAGTGAGTATATGTTTTTAGATAACACCGCATGCAATTTAGCTTCTGTAAACCTGCGCCGTTTTTTTGAAGAAGGCAATAATAGTTTTGATGTAAAGGGTTTTGAGTATACCTGTCGTTTGTGGACAGTAGTACTGGAAATATCTGTGTTGATGGCGCAGTTTCCTTCTAAAGAAGTAGCACAGTTATCATACGATTACAGAACATTGGGATTGGGATATGCCAACCTCGGCAGCATGCTGATGGTAAGCGGTATTCCCTATGACAGTGAAGAAGCAAGAGCCATTGCCGGCGCCATCACAGCGATTATGACCGGGGCTGCTTATACTGCTTCTGCAGAGATGGCAGGTTTTTTAGGCGCTTTTTCAAAATACGAAGAAAATAAAAAACATATGCTCCGGGTAATGCGCAACCACCGTGCTGCTGCTTATGATGCACAGGAAGCTTATGAAGGCATTGAAATAAAACCACAGGGCATCAACGCAAAGTATTGTCCGGATTATTTATTGACTGCAGCCATTAAAGCATGGGATGATGCTGTGCAGTCAGGTGAAAAAAATGGTTACCGCAATGCACAAACCACCGTAATTGCGCCAACCGGAACAATCGGTTTGGTAATGGATTGTGATACTACCGGAGTAGAGCCAGATTTTGCTTTGGTGAAATTTAAAAAATTAAGTGGCGGCGGATACTTCAAGATTATTAACCAAAGTGTACCGGCCGCATTACGCAATTTGCAATACAGCGAAAAAGAACTGGAACAAATTGTAAACTATGCCAAAGGACATGCTACACTGGAGGGCGCCCCCTATATCAATACACAAACTTTATTGGAGAAGGGATTTACAAAAGAAGAACTGGCAAAAGTAGAAACCTCTTTAGGAAGTGCATTTGAAATCGAGTTTGTTTTTAACATATATACTTTCGGTGAAGCCACTTTACAACGTTTAGGTTTTACATCAGATAGGTATTTTGATTTTGAATGGAGTCTATTGGAAGCCCTGGGTTTTACCGATGAACAAATTGAAGCAGCCAATATTTATGTTTGCGGCACTATGACGGTGGAAGGTGCGCCTTATTTAAAAGACGAACACTTGGCAGTGTTTGACTGCGCCAATAAATGCGGGCAAAAAGGCCAACGCTATATACACGCACATGGCCATATAAGAATGATGGCTGCAGCACAACCTTTTTTGAGCGGCGCTATCAGCAAAACAATTAACCTGCCCAATGAAGCAACAGAAGCAGAAATTGCGGATTGCTATAGGATGAGCTGGCAGCTTGGATTAAAAGCAAATGCCTTGTACCGTGACGGCTCTAAATTATCACAGCCACTCAGTAACAAATCAGATAAGAAAAAGAAAACTACCGAAGAAAATAACGACGCTTCAATGGTGGAAGCCAATAACGCTCAACCAACAACCAATAGCCAAAGCCAGATTGTTGACATGAGTAAACTTACGGTAGATGAATTGCTGGATGAAGTAAGCAAGCGCATGCAGAACAGTCCTGATACGGTTTTAAAAGGAAGGCTTGCAAAAATTGTAGAACGTAAAACACTACCGGCCAAGCGCAGGGGCTTTACACAAAAAGCAAAAATTAACGGCCAAGCATTATTTCTTCGCACCGGCGAATATAATGATGGTACCGTAGGCGAAATATTTATTGATATGGCCAAAGAAGGTGCTACGGTACGTAGTATGTTGAATTGTTTTGCCATTGCTATTTCCATTGGTTTGCAATATGGTGTGCCGTTGGAAGAGTTTGTAGAAAAATTTGTGTTCACCCGCTTTGAACCATCTGGTATGGTAGATCATCCAAACATAAAGAGCACCACTTCTATCATGGATTTCATTTTCCGCTCACTGGCATTTGAATACCTTGGCCGTACAGACCTGGTGCATGTACTGGATAAACCCGAGGTAGAAAATTTAGGCAACGAAAGCTGGGACATACATTCACCTACCATTGGCGAAAGAAAGCAGGAGCTTAGTGAAGTAAGGGTAATGGGCCCGGCTACTTCTTCTCCGGCAGGCAACACACAGTCTACCACCCCTAAAGCACAATATGCCAGCGGCAATGACGGCACGCAAAATTATATGAAGAGTATGCAGAGCGATGCGCCTTCCTGTAACACCTGCGGCCATATCACCATCCGCAGCGGTACCTGTTACAAATGTTTAAACTGTGGTAACAGCATGGGCTGTAGTTAATAAGAATCGTTTCAGGATTATATACATTACAACGCCACTTAATTGAGTGGCGTTTGTGTTTATTCTTTGTGAACTTTATATCCTTATTTTCTTTGGATGAAATATAACTTTTATAAAAGTCTCGAATTAAAAAAAGCCTACACAAGTTTAGTTTTAAGTTTCAAACCTATCTATCGGGCATTTAAACAAATATGCAGCAGCAATATTACCCTTCCTTAACCTCCGTTTGTTTCTGTAGTTTTTCTATTTTATCTACCCTTTGCACCAAGGCATCCAGGTTACGGAAATGGATATACGCTTTTCTGTATTTGTTGGCATCAAATGCCGGTGAACCCATAAACACTTCACCTTTTTTGGTTATGCTTTTTGAGATACCAGATTGTGCAGTGATGATGGTATTATCTGCAATACTTAAATGGCCTACAATACCTACCTGTCCGCTGAACATACAGTTTTTTCCAACCTTGGTTGATCCTGCTACTACGCCGTGTGCAGCAAAATAAGTATTCTCCCCAATTTCAACATTGTGGGCAATATGAATAAGGTTATCAAATTTTACGCCTTGGCGTAAAATCGTAGAACCCAGCGTGGCCCTGTCAATGGCGCAGTTGGCGCCAATTTCCACATCGTCTTCAATTACAACATTGCCAATTTGCGGCACTTTTTTATTGTCTGCTTCGGGGTTAAACCTAAAGCCATCGCTGCCAATTACGGTACCCGAATGGATGATACAGTTTTTACCAATTTTCGTTTCAGAATAAATTTTTACACCGGCAAAAAGAGTGGTGTTATCGCCAATTACTGCATTGTCGCCAATGTACACTTGCGGATATATTTTTACATTGTTGCCGATAGTGGCATTTTCGCCCACGAAAGCAAATTCGCCTGCATAAATATCGTTGCCGACCGTAGCGCTATCTGCAATAAAAGATAATTTGGAAATGCCTTTTTTATTAAGTTTTACTGCATTGTACATTTCCAATAATGTGGCAAAAGCATTCTCTGCACTTTCTACCCTTATCAATGTTGCAGTAACCAGTGCAGATAAAACAAAGCTGTTATTAATGATAACGATTGATGCCTGCGTGCCGTACAAATATTGCGTATAAGCCGGGTTACTAAGAAAAGATATGGACCCCGGAACACCATCTTCAATTTTTGATAATTTGGTTACAGTAATATTAGCGTCCCCTTCTATCTGGCCGTTGAGCAGGCCTGCTATTTGTGTGGCAGTAAATTGCATGGGTAATATTTTTGTTTGATGGTAATTTAATACTATTGCAATGAAAAAGCTCCGTTTGAAATAATGCGTGCGGGCAATGCCAGTTTAAGAAAGACTTTAAACAGTGTAAATTATGAAATGCCTTTTACTCCAATCATCTGGTTACTTTCCTGGTCCCACACTTTCAATTTAAAACAGGCAATTATTGATTTTACTGAAAGGGTAGTTGTTTTGCAGTTTTGCAGTTCAGCAAAATGTTTCATTGTTTCCGGCAAACGGTAAAAGGGAATTTTTGAATTGAGATGATGAATATGGTGATACCCGATATTACCGGTAAACCATGCCATAACCGGATTCATCTTCATATAACTGGATGATTCCAATGCTGCTTTTTCGTATACCCAGTTTTTATTTTCATAAAATTCTACACCAGGAAAATTGTGTTGCGCATAAAACAAATAAGCGCCCATGCCAAAGGCAATTAAAAAAGGTAAAAAAAACATAAAAAACCAAGCCTGCCAGCCAAAGAATATAAATAACAAAACAGCGATTGTAAAATGCAGCACTAATGCTATCAGGCTATCGTAGTGTTTGCGGGGGTTGCTGAAAAAAGAACGTAGGCACATGCCAAAAATAAACATAGAAAAATAACCCAATGCAACGGTTATGGGATGACGGATAGCAAGGTAAAATTTTTTTTGAATTGAAGACATTTCTAAAAATTTTTTCCTGGTTACAATCGGATACGATCCGATGCTGGCACTAAATAGTTTTGAATTGTGGTTGTGGTGATGATCGTGTGATCTTTTCCAGATACTGGTGGGCGAAAGCATGTACATACCAAAAACCGTCATGATAAATTCTGCAACATGCGAATGGGTTAAGATGGTATGGTGTTGATGATCGTGATAAATAATGAACATACGTATCAGCAATAACCCTGCAATTAAGCTGCACAATAATTTAAAAGCAATAACCGGTGCAAGTAAAGTTCCGGCAAGTGCCAGTACTAGCAAAGTGAGCGTAGAAATAGTATGAAACCAACTTTTGGACCTTATTTCTTTTGCAAATGGCTTTGTAGCTAATATCAGGTTTTTACCAATAAGCATTCTTTAAATATTAGATGGCAAAGTTACTTAATTAGAGGACTAATTAAATGTTAACACGTTTATGTTTCCATCTTTTATGTGTCCATAACCATGTTTCTGGCTGTAAAATAATATCAGACTCCAGTTTTCGGGTATGTAATTCTGTTATATCACCTTCAATAGTAGTGTATGGCGGTGTTTGTAATATTTCTGCCATTAAAGTATAATACCCTCTTTTTAATCTTTTTACAGATACAAATACAATGGGGTCTTTAATCATTTTTGCTATTTTTTCTGTGCCGGTAAAAACGGCGGTATCCTGGTTAAGGAAATTCATCCAATATGCCTTATCTGGGTTGGGTGATTGGTCTGCAATAAAACCAATAGCGTTTAATTCATTCCTGTTTTTTATTATTTGCCTAAAAGTATCTTTCATTGGTATCAGCTTCGACCCAAACTTTCTTCTCATTTTGTAAATAAGCCCATCAAAATATTTATTTGCCAAAGGGTGATAGATTACGTATAACTGGTGTTTACAACAAAGGCTAAAAGTATTACCTGCCCATTCCCAGTTGCCATTATGCCCCATTACTATTATTAAGCTTTTGTTTTCGGCCGCAAAGTTGTTAAATATTTTATCGGCAGAAGGGTCGAGGCTGCAACGCTTTAACATAGTATCGCGGCTAATGGTAAGGGTTTTAAAAGTTTCCAGCAAAAGATCACAGAAGTACCTGTAAAAATTTTTTTGAAGGATGATTATTTCTGCCGGTGTTTTTTCAGGAAAGGCATTTCTTAAATTTTCTGATACTACTTTTTTACGGTACCCGATTACATAATATAAAAGCAGGTAAAGGCCATCAGATAAAAGGTATAGCAAAGGAAATGGCAATAATGATAACAGGTAAATAAAGGGGAGTATTATGTAATAGATAATTGCTGACAAGTGTAAATTATTGATTGTTTAAAAACGAATATAAAATATTATCGCTGATTAATTTTTCTTCTGTTCAAAATAGCGCATTGTAAATCTGATAACCATCGGATTTACAATGCATCCAAAATATGCCGTTATTGTTTTTATGGTATCTTTACAACATGACCTCACAGTTTTTTACTTATAATAAAGGAAAAGTAATACAGGCATTACGTTATCATTTTATAACAAGGCGCGAAATTAAGATAATGATGATTGTGGTAAATTTATTTGCAATTATTTCAGCAGCATTGTTCTTTTCCAAAAAAATATCCCCTATTGCTTTTTTATTGAGCTCTTTTTTATGGTTTGCATTAATGATTGCTTTTTGGTATCTTTTGCCAATGGTGATTTACAAAAAATCGGATACTTTTAAGGATAGGTTTAAGGCAACATTAGGCAACGACAACTTTATAATTGAAAACGACCGGGGAAGTCGTAGATGGGGCTGGGAAGAGTTTACCAGTTCGATGGAAAGCCCTCATTTTTTTCATTTGTATTTTGATGCACGCTCTTTTTTTATAGTACCAAAAGATGCTTTTCCGGGAGATGAAGCGAATGAAGCAAGGAAAATATTAACGGCAAAAATCCACAAAAAATCAGCGTAGTTTCTTTTCCATTATATGGTGTTTGATTTTCACTTCTTCAAACTGCCCACCTTTTATTGTATAGCCAAATTTTTCATAAAACCCAATCGCGGTATCCCGTGCATGCATGGTAAGATTTTTATAACCTTTGTCCCGGGCAATAATTTCGGCAAAACCCATCATAGATTCACCGATACCCCTTCCTTGTACATTTTTTTGTACTGCCATTTGGCGCAGCCTGATAGTAGAAGCATCGATTTTAGTTAGGATGCAACAGCCAAGCATTTTGTCTTCATCAAAAGAAGCAATCAAAATATCATTTTTTTCATTGTCCAGCTCCTCCTTTGAAAATATCAGGCCCAATGGTTTACGCAAAATTTCCATTCGTAATTCAACCATTTGCCGATATTCTTTGCTTCCGTGATCTATTTGTTTTAATGCCATAAATACTGTTTTTGGGGTATCTTATTTTTTACTTAGGATAGCGGGATGATACAATATACAATTTTTTTTATTTATGGTTAACTAAACGCAGGTTTTGTTACAACCTGTTTTGCCCCATTCTTTAAACCCCGCAAGTTGACAAAAATTTATTTGTTTGTTTCAACTATCAGGGGCAATTTTGTCTTTTTCTAAATCTTCCAGCGGTTAAACAAAGGGCTATTCTACCTTTATTTATATTTCTTTGTATTTATTACAAAAAGTATATTTTTGCTGCTGATTAACTAAATAAATACTACCATGTCAGACATTGCAACAAGAGTAAAGAAAATAATTGTTGATAAATTAGGTGTTGATGAAGCCGAGGTTACACCTGAAGCTTCTTTCACAAATGATTTAGGTGCCGATAGCCTGGACACCGTTGAACTAATTATGGAATTTGAAAAAGAATTTAATATTTCAATCCCTGATGAACAGGCCGAAACCATTACAACCGTAGGGCAGGCTGTAACTTACCTGGAAGAACACGCCAAGTAATTATTATCTCTTTTTAAATCATTGCAGGCAAATTTTATGAACTTTAAGAGAGTAGTTGTAACCGGACTGGGCGCCATCACTCCGCTCGGTAAATCTGTTGCTGAATATTGGCAAGGGTTGGCTGATGGAGTAAATGGTTGTGATTTAATTAAACAGTTTGACGCTACTAAATTTAAAACAAGATTTGCCTGTGAGGTTAAAGATTTTGATGCAACTTTTTATCTGGATAGGAAAGAAGCCCGCAAAATTGACCGTTTTTCGCAGTTTGCATTAATTGCCAGCGATGAAGCGGTAAAGGATGCCGGCATCAGCAAAGAAAATGTTGATGTTGATAGGGTGGGCGTAATATTTGGCAGCGGTATCGGAGGGTTAATAACCTTTCAGGAAGAAGTAATTAATTTTGCCTCTGGTGATGGTACCCCGCGTTTCAATCCCTTTTTTATTCCCAAAATGATATTGGATATTGCTCCTGGGCATATCTCAATTCGTCATGGTTTTAGAGGGCCCAATTATGCAGTAGTAAGTGCCTGTGCATCTGCTACCAATGCTATTATTGATGCGTATGATACCATTCGTTTAAATAAAGCAGATATAATAATTACAGGTGGCAGCGAAGCAGTGGTAAGTGCAGCAGGTGTAGGTGGCTTTAATGCCATGAAGGCGCTCAGCGAAAGAAATGATGATTATAAATCTGCCTGTAGGCCATTTGATAAGGACCGTGATGGTTTTGTAATGGGCGAGGGTGCTGGTGTTTTAATCATTGAAAGTCTGGACCATGCGTTGGCAAGAGGGGCAAAAATTTATTGCGAAATAGCTGGTGGTGGCGCCAGCGCCGATGCCTATCATATTACCGCCCCGCATCCTGAGGGCCTTGGTGCACAAAATGTAATGCGTTGTGCATTAAAAGATGCCGGAATGGATACTGCCGATATTGATTATATAAATGTACACGGTACCTCTACTCCACTAGGTGATATTGCGGAAACCAAAGCTATCTTAAATGTTTTTGGCGATCATGCTTACGATCTTAATATCAGTTCAACTAAAAGTATGACCGGGCATTGCCTTGGGGCTGCCGGCGCTTTGGAAGCATTGGCTTGTATAATGGCTGTTACAAAAGATATTATTCCTCCAACCATCAATCATTTCACCGATGATCCCCAACTGGATCCTAAATTAAATTTCACGTTTAATAAAGCCCAACACCGTTCTGTAAATGCTGCCCTAAGCAACACCTTTGGTTTTGGTGGCCACAATGCTTCTGTTATTGTGAAAAAATATGTAGCTTAATTTCCTCTCTTATCAAGTGTTATCGCTTACTCTAAAAGGTTATATTTTTTTAAAATTATATATTTATTTTTCCTGCTATCAATATTTGCTGGTATTCAATTCTACCGTTTATTTTTATTGCATAAAATATCAATTGGGCTATTTTTTAAAAGTATTGCATCCGGGTTAATAATTATTACTTGACGTTGATCACTGGGTTTTGTTTTTCCTGTGCATAAAAGGAGGCTATCCGACGATAAAATTTTATAGCCAAATAAAAACAGTTATTTATTAAAACGGTTGGTGAGATTGTTTTTATATTTTTGCATTGCCGCAAATAATATTAATTTCGATTTAACTTATTTCAAATAAATTGGACTTCTTCAAAAATATCTTTACTGGAAATATCAAAAAGAAAGAGTTTAAAAAACAACTCAACAACGTACTTGGCTTTACCCCCGGCAATTTAGATTTATACAAAACAGCATTAAGCCACCGTTCTGTACGGGAAGGTGCAGATGAAAATAATGAACGGCTTGAATTTTTGGGCGATGCGGTACTAAGCTCTATTGTGGCGCACTATCTTTTTATGAAATACCCATACAAAGGAGAAGGATTTTTAACTGAAATGAGGAGCAAGATGGTGAACCGGCAACAGTTGAATGACATTGGGATAAAAATGGGGCTTAAAAAAATTACTATTTACAACAAGTTTGACAGCTCATTAAAAATATCGCAGATATTTGGTAATACACTGGAAGCTTTGATGGGTGCGGTTTACCTGGATAGGGGCTATGATAAAACCCAAACCTGGGTTGAAAAATACATTATATCTACCCACATGTTTATTGATGACCTTGAAGGTATTGAAATTAATATAAAAAATAAATTGTATGGCTGGGCAAATAAAAATGGCAAATCGCTTGAGTTTGCAACACTAGATGAGAAATTTGAAAATGGCCGCCGCCTGTTTACCATTGGCGCCACTGTTGACGGGGAACTGGTAGCACAGGCAAAAGGCTATAATAAAAAAGATGCCAGCCAGATAGCAGCACAATTAGCAGTAGATAAACTCGGATTGTAATTAGCATCCGGGGTGTAAAACAAAGGTTCTGTATTACAGCAAGTAAAGAACTGAATCATTACCATTAACTTTGAACTAACAATATGAATTTTGGCATATTAGGCAGCGGAAGCTGGGGAACTGCTATAGCAAAAATTTTAACCGATAACGGGCAAACCATTTATTGGTTTAACCGTAGCGAAAATGTAATTCGACAAATTATGTTGCGCCGCCATAATCCCCACTACCTTAGTGGTGCCTATTTTGATACCAAACAATTACAGTTAACTACGGATGCTGCTGAAGTAATAAAGCATTCAGATTGCATCATCATTGCCATTCCATCTGCGTATGTAGAAACTACACTAAAATTATTGGATAGAAATGTTTTTGCAGGCAAAAAAATTATTAGCGCAGTAAAAGGTATTTTGCCCGATCAGACTTTGTTGTTAAATGATTATTTGAAAAATAAATTTGATGTTGAATTAGATAACTATTTTACAATATTGGGCCCATGCCATGCTGAAGAAGTAGCGGCAGAAAAATTATCCTACCTCACATTTTCAGGAATTGATGAAATGACTACAAAGCATATTGCCGAATATTTTAAAACAGATTATCTTAATACAATTGAGAACACAGACGTTTATGGGGTACAATACGCAGCCGTTTTAAAAAATATTTATGCTGTTGGCGCTGGTATGGCACATGGATTAGATTATGGAGATAATTTTTTAAGCGTGTTAATAGCCAATAGTGCTGATGAAATGGCCGGATTTTTAAAAATGGCGGGTATAAAAAATATAGAGGTTGGTCATACTATCAATCGTGTAAATAACTACGCCGCATCAGTATACCTGGGCGATTTGTTGGTTACCTGCTATTCACTTTTTAGCCGCAACCGTACTTTTGGAAACATGATTGGCAAAGGTTATTCTGTAAAATCTGCGCATATAGAAATGAGCATGGTTGCCGAAGGATATAATGCCAGCAAGGGTATTTACCTGCTTAACCAAACCATTAAAGCTGATATGCCAATAGCAGAAACAATATACCAGATTTTATGGGAAGGGCTTCCTGTAAAGGAAGGATTTGGTAAAATAGAATCTATGCTTGTGTAATGTATAATTTTAGGGGCTTTTAAAAAAACAGGTCAGCAGCAATGCCATCAGCAAATAATTTGCCTTCTTTTGTCAAAATAATTTTTTCATTGCTCACCAGCAGCTTTCCACCAGCCTTCCATTTTTCGCTGGCTGTTTTTATATCGCTGCTCATTTTCTCTCCAAATTTTTCTTTGATAATTTGAATATCTAACCCTTCTATTGTTCTAAGGGAAATCATGATGTATTCATTCAATTGTTGTGTTGGAGTTAATATTTCTTCTTCAAAAGGGATAAGCTTATTTTTTAAAGACTGGATATATAAAGCATTATTGGCAATATTCCATTTTCTTGTTCTGCCATCAAATGAGTGGGCAGATGGTCCAAAGCCATAGTATTTTTTGCCCTGCCAATAGCTACTGTTATGTTTACTTCTGTTACAGGGTTTTGCAAAATTGCTTATTTCATAATGTTCGTAGCCGGCCAGTTGCATCCAGTGCATCAATAATAAAAATTGCTTCGCTTGTTTTTCAGCATCTACAGGTTCTTTTTTATGCTGGGCAATCATTTTATCCAGGGCTGTTTTGGGTTCTACTGTAAGTGCGTAACAAGATATATGGGGTATATTTTTTTCAATAACAACATCAACATTTTTTTTCCAGTTATCATTGCTTAATAAAGGAGAACCGTAAATAAGGTCTACAGAAAAATTTGTAAATCCTGCATTTTTTATTTCATCAATACAGCGCAGAGAATCCATTGCAGTGTGTGCCCTGTTCATCCATATTAATTCTTCTTCAATAAAAGACTGTATACCTACGCTGAGGCGATTGATGCCTGCCTGTTTCCACCATGCTAATTTTTGTGGAGTAATATCATCAGGGTTTGCTTCTAAAGTTATTTCGACAGCGGCACTAAAAACAAATTTTTTACGCAAAGCCGTCATCAGTAATTGCACATCAGCTATATCTAAAATGCTGGGCGTGCCTCCGCCAAAATACAGTGTATCAATAGTCTCGTTTGGTGTTTTGGCATAAATAGATGGGGTAGAAAGTTGTTGGCTTAAGTCATCACCGGTTGCAATAGAATTAGTTACCGGTGTAAGGTTTATTTCTTTTGTCAACGCAACAATAAGTTCATCTTTTAGTTTCAGTGAAGTAGAAAAATGAAAGTTACAGTAATTACAAGCCTGCTTACAAAAAGGAATATGAATATAAATACCAGCCAAGCCGCTTAATTATTTAGTATTTGAAATTTAATATTTAATATTTAATATTGGTAACAGTTTATAGAAGGAATGCAAAAAAAAAATCAACAGTTAATTTTTAATGCCCGGCTTTCAATTATACTGATTGTACATCTTTGTATTTCTACCTATGCTGTTGCACAATATCAACTCAGGATAGATTATGTTGACAAAGATAGCATCTTTCAACCGCAGGCATTAAAACTACGCACCAACTTTAGCAGCCTGTTTCAATGCCAGGAATATGTAAATAAATTGCCTGAGCTTTTAAATCTAAAAGGATATGCATCAGCCTCAATAGATAATATAAGATATGACACCAATTTTGCGCAAATACAATTATACCTGGGGGCACAACAAAACAGGGTACAATTAAGAACCGATAGTGTTGAAAAAGCTGCCCTTGATGCAACTGGTTTTAACAGCAAAAATTTCAGTAGCAAACCTTTTAATATTAACCAGCTGGGCAATATAAAGAAGGGCTTATTAAATTATTACGAAAATAACGGCTATCCGTTTGCTGCCGTTTTTTTAGATAGTATTTTTTTAAAAGATACTGCTATGGCGGCAACATTAATCGTAAAAAAGGGCCCCCTATATCATATTGATAGCATAAGTGTAAAAGGTAAAATAAAGATTTCCAATTCTTTTTTGCAACATTATCTAAGTATACCAAATGGAAGTATTTATAACAAAGAAAAATTGAACCAGGTGAGTAAGCGTTTATTGGAATTACCCTACCTGCAGGAACAACAGCCATCAGAATTACTGATGTTAGGCACAGGTTCAATATTAAATTTATACCTGCAGCCAAAGCCCAGCAGCCAGGCTAATTTTTTGGTTGGGTTTTTGCCCAACAATGCACAAACAGGAAAATTACAAATAACAGGAGATGTAAATTTAGACCTAAAAAATGCCCTTGGTAATGGAGAAACAATTTTGCTTAACTGGCAACAACTACAACTAAAATCCCCCCGTTTAAATATCGGGTATCACCAGCCCTATATTTTTAAATCTTCGGTTGGCCTAGATTTTTTGTTTGGAATTTTTAAAAAAGATTCTGGATTTATACAGCTTAATACAATGTTGGGTATACAGTATCTTTTATCTGCAAACAAATCGGGCAATATTTTTATACAAAGGCAAAATAACATTTTGCTGAATTCAGATTTAGATACCAACCAGGTAATTGCTACAAAAACACTTCCGCCTAATATTGATGTTAGTTCAACAAATTTTGGTATTAATTATACCTTTAACAATACCAATTACAAGTTTAACCCCATATCAGGTAGTGAGGTAATATTGTATTCTTCTGTTGGCTTAAGAAAAATTAAAGAGAACAGCGTTATTTTGGGGCTTTCTGATTCATCGTTTAATTATGCTACGCTGTACGATTCTATTAAAGTAAAAGCCTACCAGTTTAGAATAAAAGCATCTGCTGCACACTATTTCCCCATCGGAAAAAAAAGTACAGTAAAAGCAATAGCTAATATTGGAATTTTTAGCACCCCGGACATTTTCAGGAATGAATTATTTCAGATTGGCGGATTTCAATTATTGAGGGGCTTTAATGAAGAAAGTATTTATGCAACGCAATATGGAGTAGCAACTGCGGAGTATCGCAGCCTGATAAGCCTTAATTCTTACTTATTTGGATTTGTTGATGCGGGCTGGGTAAAAACCAAATACCAATCGGTGGATGTTTCCAGTAATTATATCAGTACAGGATTGGGATTGCTTTTTGAAACAAAACTAGGCTTAATAAATATGAGTGTTGCAATAGGCAAACAAAGCGATATAAATTTTAATTTGGGCCAGGCAACTAAAATACATTTTGGATATATCAATTACTTTTAATTAAAATCATTTTATTTTTGCATAATAAATTCTTCGTGTTGAAACAGGTTGTATTCTTATTTCTTTTTATTGCCTTGCCTGTTTTACTTTTTGCGCAACAGATAGATAGTAGTGTTTTAGTCAATAAAGCACACCGTGATTCCCTGCATAAAACGCATACTAGTTTGGTAAATAAACCGGATAGTGTTTTAGTGAATATGACAGATAGTGTTTTGAATCATAAAACAGATAGTGTTCTGGTTAATAAAGATACCATTAAAACTTCTTCCCTTTCATTGTATAAAATAGCTATCCAAAATATAGTAAAAAATAACAAGTTTCTTAATGCTGACGGAAAACCATGGGCAATGATAACTAAGCCCAGGAAGCAAAGTGTGCAGGACAGTGTATTTTATACAATATTAGTGGTAATAGCATTGCTGGCGTTCTTCCGGTTTTTTTATGTGCGTTATTTTAATAATCTCTTCAGGGTTTTCTTTAATACTTCTTTGCGGCAAAGCCAGTTGACAGACCAGTTATTGCAGGCAAAGCTTCCGTCCTTATTTTTTAATATAATTTCAGTTATTTCCGGCGGCCTGTTAATTTATTTTTTACTAAACTATTTTGATAGGGTTCCGGAAACGAAGCCATTAACTCTAATTAGCATATGTTCACTCTTTGTTGCTTCAATTTACCTGCTTAAATTTCTTTCATTAAAGTTTACAGGTTGGATCACGGGCTATAAAGAAATAACTAATACTTATATATTTATTATTTTTTTGATTAATAAAATATTGGGTATCCTTTTGCTTCCATTTATTGTTGTAATGGCTTTTTCCGTTCCTGTTTTAATAAAAGTATCAGCATTAGTTGCTGTTTTATTAACAGCCTTGATGTTTTTGTTACGCTTTTTCCGGTCTTATGGTTTGATTCAGCATCAGTTAAAAATCAGCAAGCCACACTTTTTTATGTATATCATTGGATTAGAAATAGTGCCTGTTTTATTGATTTATAAGGGATTGATGCTTTTATTAAGCAAAAATCTCTAACTTTGCAAAACCATTAATAATCTCAATTTGATATGGTTACAAACGGCGACACAAAAATCAAACAGAATTTCAAAGTGGTTAAAAAAGTATTGATTACACAGCCAAAGCCGGAAGGTGAAAAGTCGCCTTATTTTGATTTGGCAAAGAAGCACAATATTGAATTGCATTTTCACCCTTTCATTGTTGTAGACGGCATACCTGCCAAAGAATTTCGAAAACAAAAAATAGAGATATCGAATTATACAGCTGTTATTTTTACCAGCCGTAATGCTATTGATCATTTTTTCAGGGCATGCGATGAAATGAAGATCAATATTTCGCAGGATACAAAATATTTTTGTATCACAGAATCAGTAGCACTTTACCTGCAGAAATTTATTCTTTACCGAAAACGTAAAGTTTTTTACGGAGCAGATGGCACCAATAAAAATTTATTTGATGTTATCAATAAGCATAAAGACAATGAAAAATTTCTTTACCCCTGCTCTCAATCTTTTGACAACGAAATTACCTCGTGGTTAAAGAATAATAATTGTGAGTATGCTACCCCTGTTTTGTATAAAATTATAAGCAATGATGTCAAAGAAATAATTGCCAAAAATTTTGATGTTATTTGTTTCTTCTCTCCCGGTGGTGTTAAAAGCCTGATAGAAAATTTTCCGAAATTTAAACAAAACGGTACTAAAATTGGCGTTTTTGGTGCTAACACATTTAAGGCTGCTGAAGAGGCGGGTTTAACATCAGACATACAGGCGCCACAACCAAAAGCACCAAGTATGGTAAGTGCATTAGAACTTTACTTATCTTCTTTAAAGAAAAAATAATTTCCCTTTATATATTTTATACAAAGCAACTTTATAAGTTGCTTTTTGTTTTAAAATAATTTAATGTTGTTATACTTATTGTCCCTTATCAGGAATAATGATTTTATACTGTTATAAAATCATTTAGTTTTTACTCAAACACGTTTTAAATAATTCATTAATATGCCACACCATTTTACTAATCGTTTAATTAATGAAACCAGCCCTTACCTTATGCAACATGCGCATAACCCGGTTGACTGGTTTGCATGGGGAGAAGAAGCCTTGCAAAAAGCAAAAAACGAAAACAAAGTAATACTGGTCAGTATTGGATATTCAGCCTGTCACTGGTGCCATGTAATGGAAAAAGAAAGTTTCGAAAATGAAGAAGTAGCGCTTTTGATGAATGAACACTTTGTAAATATTAAAGTAGACAGAGAGGAGCGGCCAGATCTGGATCATATTTATATGGACGCGGTCCAGGCAATCAGCGGGAGTGGGGGATGGCCATTGAACGTTTTTTTAACCCCCGATGCTAAACCCTTTTATGGCGGCACTTACTATCCTCCAGTCAGGGCATTTAACCGCTCTTCTTGGAAAGAAGTTTTACTGAGTATTGCTCAATCCTGGAAAGAAAAGAAAAATGAAATTGAGGCACAGGCAGAAAATTTGGTAACTCATATTAATCAATCAGGCAATTTTTTAAAAGCAGGGATTCAATCCATAATTGTTAATGAACAAAGTTTGTTTACAATTGAACAATGCCACAGCATGTTTGATGCTATTATGAAATCTGCTGATAAGGAATGGGGCGGATTTGGAAATGCACCGAAATTTCCTCAAACTTTTATTATACAATATCTTTTGCAATACCAGCATTTCAACAATAATGCAGAAGCGTTACAACAGGCATTATTATCAATAGATAAAATGTTGCAAGGAGGTATTTATGATCATATAGCAGGAGGAATGGCAAGATATAGTACAGATAATGAATGGCTGGCTCCGCATTTTGAAAAAATGTTGTACGATAATGCTTTGCTGATAGATATTTTGTGTGATGCATGGCAAATAACCAATGCAATAAAATATAAAGAAGCAATACAAAAAACAATCTCTTTTATTAAGAATGAATTAACTCATCCAGACGGTGGATTTTATGCTGCATTAGATGCAGACAGCGAAGGAATAGAAGGTAAATATTACGTATGGCAAAAGCAGGAAATAGACAATATTTTAGGTAAAGACGCTTCCATTTTCTGCGATTTTTTTGATATAAGCGAAACAGGTAATTGGGAACAAACAAATATCCTGCGCATTTTACAACCCGCAGAAGAATTTACGGCGTTAAAAAAACTTGACGAAAATGAATTTACCGGGATGATTCAAAGCTGCCTTCAAAAATTATATACTGAAAGAGCCAAACGCACAAAACCATCACTCGATGATAAAATTATTTTAAGCTGGAATGCCCTTGCTTTAAAAGCTATTGCTAAAGCCGCAATTGTTTTACAAGATGATTCCTTAAGAGAAGTGGCGGAGAAAAACTTTAAGTTTATTGAACTTAATTTTAAGAAGGATACTCACTCTTCAGCATTGATGCACACATATAAGGGTGGTATAGCAAAATACCCGGCTTTCTTAGATGATTATGCCTACCTGGTTGCAGCATGTTTACAATTGTATGAACTATCGTTTAACCATATCTATTTAGAGCACGCCAGGCAGTATTCTTTATATGTAGTAGAAAATTTCAGCGATGATGAAAATATCTTTTTCTTTTTTACAAGCCGTAACCAGCAGGATGTAATTATTCGCAAAAAAGAAATTTATGATGGCGCTACCCCTTCGGGAAATAGCATCATGGCAACCAATTTGTCAAAACTCTCGATTATTTATAATAAACCGGAATGGGGGCAAAGAGCAGATAAAATGTTAAAGGCCATTCTTGAACCTGTTAAAAAATATCCGGCTTCTTTTGGTATTTGGGCTTCATTATTGCAGCAAAATGTAATTGGTTTAAATGAGCTGGCGATAGTAGGTAAGGGAGTACATATTTTAGCCAGTGAGTTGTTAAGTGCCTATATCCCATATAAAGTAATAATGGTTTCAGCTACAGAAAATAATGTATATCCAATTTTAAATGCAAAACCTGCTGGTATGGAACCAGTAATCTATCTATGTAAAAACTATACATGTTTAAAACCTTTTACAACAATTAATGATTTAAAGTTGTATATGAACAAATCAATAGAATAATTTATAATAAAGAATACAATATTTAAAAACTATAGGCGTTTTAATTTTGTATATCTTGTTTTTAACATAAAAATAAGCATTACTACTGGTGGATTTTACTAGAAATCAAAATAATCAGTACATTTGCCAATACCCTCAAAGTTAAAACGATGAAGAACAAATCATTATTTTTTGTAGCTGCAATTGCTGTGATTTCTTTATCAAGCTGTAATATGCTTGGTAAAAATAAACATAAAAAAGATGGTGCCTTGCCAAATGACGGGCAGTTGCACGGTGTATCTCCTGCCAAGGGGTGGACTTTGCCAAAGCCTCCAGGCATGGTTTATATACCACCAGGAACCTTTCACATGGGACCAAGCGACGAGGATATAAATTTCGCTTATACTTCAAGAAACAAACAAGTATCTATTAGCGGATTTTGGATGGATGCCACAGAAATTACCAACAACGAATATCGTCAGTTTACCAATTGGGTTAGAGACTCAATTGCTGCAAAGCAAATGGGTTTTATTAAGCAAGGTACAGATGGTAATGAGTACATTGATTGGACAAAAGCAACAACTATTAAGTGGAACGATAAAGCAACACTAGAAAAAATTGATGTGTTGATTTTTACTCCCGATAACAGGATTTTTAATAAAAAAGAAATTGATCCCTCAAAGATTGTTTATCATTCAGAAACTTTCGATTATAAAGAAGCGGCCAAAAGAGAAAATGCCAGTGTACAGAGATCTAAATTTATTATAAAGAAGGACGTCCCTGCTTATCCAGATTCTTTATGCTGGGTAAGAGATTTTGCTTACTCATATAATGAGCCAATGGCAAAAAAATATTATAGCCATCCTGCATTTGGCAACTACCCTGTTGTAGGAGTTACCTGGAAACAGGCTTCTGCTTTTGCTGAATGGAGAACTCATTACCTTAATTCATATTTAGATTCAAAAGGAAAGTCTACCGAAGCTGATTTCCGTTTACCAACAGAAGCAGAATGGGAATATGCTGCACGTGGTGGTCGTTCTCAATCATCTTATCCGTGGGGAGGGCCTTATTTGAGAAATAGAAAAGGTTGTTTGTTAGCAAACTTTAAACCTGGCCGTGGTAATTATCCAGAAGATGGTGGTTTCTATACTGTACGTGCTGACGCTTATTGGCCAAACGATTTTGGCTTATATAATATGTCTGGTAATGTGGCAGAATGGACTTCTTCACTTTACTACGAAGGTGGCTATTCTTTTCAACATGATATGAACCCCGATATTCGCTGGAATGCAAAAGATACTGATCTTCCACGTATGAAACGTAAGGTTATCCGCGGTGGTAGCTGGAAAGATGTTGGTTATTTTTTACAAACAAGTACACGTAGTTACGAGTATCAGGATACATCAAAATCTTATATTGGTTTTCGCTGTGTAATTGATTTGCCGCCGGCAATGAATAAGAAAGGCAAATAGGTATAATTAGTTTTCCAGAAAAATTATTTCATGAGAATAACTTGTAATTTATCAATACTGATAATATTATAAGCTGTATCTCTTGTATATATAAGTATTAAAATAAATAACCCCCTTATTAAACTTTTAAATTTTTAAAATTATGGCAGCTGGTCAATCACGCCCCATCGATCGAATTCTTAACATCTTTGTTTCTGCGGCCGCTGTGCCTGTACTGCTTGGTGCACTTTTCAAAATCACACATGCGCCAGGTGCTGATGTTTGGCTAAAGATTGGATTATATACGGAATCGGTAATATTCCTTGGGTACGCCTTATTATATGTTTTTGCTCCGCCACCTGAAGCTGCAATGGCAGCAACTCCGGTAGAAACTGGTAATCCGGCATTAAAAAGCATGGATAAAATGTTGAACGATGCTGATATTACACCTGTTACATTAAAAAAACTGGGTGAAGGTTTTCAAAAATTAGGTAATACTGTAAATAACATGGGCGAAATTGGCGATGTTGTAAAATCAACCGGCGATTTTAGTGCAAAAACAAAACAGGCTACTGAAGCATTAGGCAGCATGGCTGTTACATTTACAAACACTACAGCTACCATGGCTTCTTTTAACAAGGCATCTGAAAGCTCAAAAGGTTTTCATGAGCAGGTACAGGTTTTAACCAAAAATTTAGGTTCTTTAAATACTATTTACGAATTAGAATTAAAAGAAAGCAATAACCACCTTAAAGCATTGAATGGCTTCTACGGTAAAATGGCAGAAGCAAGTGCCGCAATGATGGGTAGTGTGGAAGATGCAACTAAAGCTAAGGATCAAATTACTTTATTGGCAGGCAACCTTGGTAAATTAAATTCTGTATATGGCAATATGCTAAGTGCCATGCAGGTAAAATAAATTACCAATAAAATTCGTTACAACATCAAAAACCTTAAAGTAGGTAAATAGTTCATCCTAAAGAAACAATTTCATTTAAACAATCGTAAATCTAACATACTATGGCTTTACCTAAGGAGCCCCGGCAAAAGATGATTAACCTGATGTACCTGGTGCTTACAGCATTGCTGGCACTAAATGTATCAAGTGAAATCCTTAATGCCTTTAAAGTGGTTGATAAAAGTTTGCAGAATTCAAGCTCTAACCTGTCTGCAGCCAATGCTACCATATATCAATCATTAACAGATAAATTAAATGATCCTAAGACTGCTGAAAAAGCAAAAATTTGGGAGCCAAAAGCAGCACAGGCAAAAACGTTATCTGACAATTTGAATGCATATATTGATGGGTTAAAAACAGAGTTAAAAAAAGCTTCTGATTTAACCATGGTTGATGGTAAGGAATCTTTTAAAGAAGATAATCTTGATGCTGCCACCCGTTTGTTTGATACGCAGGGAAAAGGAAAAGAATTAGAAGCAAAATTAGCTGCTTATAGAAAGGCAATGCTGGATATTGATCCAGAGATAAATACAAAATTTGAAAAAACTCTTCCCATTGATGTAGATCCACCAGTAGGACAGGATGGAAGTAAAAAAGATTTTACCAACGCCTATTTTCACATGACGCCAACTGTAGCAGGGCTAACCTTGTTAAGCAAGTTTCAGAATAATGTAAAGAATGCGGAAAACCAGGTTGTTACTTTTTGTCATGAACAAATTGGTGCAGTTAAAGTAAAATTTGATAAAACCGGGGTATTGGTTGGTCAAAATTCTAATTACCTTATGCCTGGTCAGGAACTTGAAGTTACTGCAGGTATTGGTGCATATAGTTCTGCAGCTCAGCCAAAAATTTCAATTGGTGGCGCTGGTGCAGCTGTAGTTGATGGAAAAGCAACTTATAAAATTACTGCAGGTGGCGCAGGTAAAAAATCTATTCCTGTAACGGTCACTTATCTGGACCAGGATGGAATTTCACAAACAAAAACAGAAAATGTAGAGTATACAGTTGGTACACCAGGTGGTGCAGCAATCATGCTTGATAAAATGAATGTATTTTATATTGGTGTTCCAAATCCTATCACCATTTCATCTGGTTCTGGCTGGGATAAAACAACTGTTGCTATCACTGGCGGAACAATGACCGGATCAAATGGAAACAGGGTAGTATCTGTAACTGGTGGAACAGCGGCAACTATTACAGTTAATGCAGATGGAAAATCAAGCAAATTCGATTTCAGGGTAAAAACTATTCCTGATCCGATAGGAATGATTGGAGCAAGTAAAGGAGGAAGAATACTGGCTAGTGCTTTTAAAGCACAGGATTTTATACGGGCAGAGTTACAAAACTTTGATTTTGACGCAAGGTTTAACGTAACCGGGGCTACCGTATATTTTGCTGGTGCAGGTTTTGCAAATAGCGGCAGTATTCAAACGGGTACTATAGCCAATGGAAGTTTGGCCCCTATTAAAAGTAAAATGGATTTATGTAAGCCAGGATCTACTGTAACTTTTGATGAATTAAAAGTTGTGGGCCCTGATGGAAGATCAAGAACAATACCACCAGTTTCGTTTGTGTTATACTAAAATATCTTATATATGAATATGAAAAAGTATTGTATTAAATTTTTGTGCCTCACTTTTGCACTGTCCCTTGTTTTTACAGTGGCGGATGCACAAAAAAAGCGTACTGCTACCAAACGTAGCAATACCACTACAAAAAAAACAACTAAGGGTAAAACCAAGGCTAAAATAAAAGCAGCCAGTCAGGTTGATTCCGTAGCTGTAGCTGTTGTTCCAGCTCCGCTTCCGGCTACTATTGATAGTTTACCTATCCCTAAAATAAAGAAGTCTTTACGTCCTGATGAAGCTGTAGATACAAGGGATGTTCGTGATAGAGTACCATTAGCTTATGAAGATTTAAGAGTGGATGATGCGGTATACCGTCAAAAAATATGGAGAGAAATAGATGCAAGGGAAAAATTAAATTTGCCCTTCCGTTACGCTGCAGACGAAAATAATGGTAACCAGCGGTTCATAAGTATTTTATTAAAAGCCATTCAGGATAGTGCGGTTACAGTTTTTGACCCGATTGATGACAGGTTTACAACTCCGCTTACTATTTCGCAGGTAGCTAAAGCACTTGGTGGTGGTGGTGATTCTGTTCCGCATTATGATGATAAAGGCCTTATTGATCGTATTGATTATAAAACGAGAGAGGTAAACCTGGATTCTTTTTATAAGTTTCAAATTAAAGAAGAAGTTATTTTTGATAAAGAAAGTTCAAGATTATTCTGGCGTATTTTAGGAATAGCTCCTGTAAAAAATTTATATAGTTCAACTGGAGAATATGTTGGGCCTTCTATTATGTTTTGGGTATATTATCCTGATATGCGCCCTATTTTTGCCAAGTATGAAATTTACAATGGTAAAAATATAGGGGCCAGGATGAGTTGGGAAGAATTATTTGAAACAAGGATGTTTAGTTCACGTATTATTAAAACCACATTGGACAATCCATTTGATCTTTTCTTTAATGGGATGCCTGGTTTGAAAGAAAATGGGGTATTTCAGTTACTGGAAGGAGAAAAGGTTAAAGAAAAAATATTTAATTACGAGCAGGATTTGTGGAGTTATTAATATAACATAAAATATTTATACGGCCCCTTCAGTATTGAGGGGGCTTTTTTGTGCGGTGTTGTTAATAGGAAGGTGATGACTTAGCAGCCAAAATTTTATAAGAATAGTTTTCCATTAAACGTGTAAATATTAATAATTTGCCGTTTACTCAATGAAACTTACCAATTAAGAAATCCCCTGTTCAGGCTATAATAAAAATCAAATACTTCCATATCTTTAGTCCGGTTTTTCATAGGATATTGGATTTTAAAACGGGGCTGGATTTTTATCCTGGCCCTTTTTTTATAATCATTCTGTAATGGCGCAGGTAAGGTTATTAATATATTTTGCAATTATTTTGGCTTTGGATGCTCCAATAACCTGTGTAAGTTCTTCTTCAGATTTTTCTTTTATATTTTTTACCGATTTATATTTTTTTAACAGTAAGTCAATAGAGGCTTTTCCAATGCCATCAATCTTTTCCAATTCATTTTTAAAGCTTCCTTTGCTGCGTTGGTTGCGGTGAAAACCAATACCAAACCTATGTACCTCGTCGCGTATTGTTCTTATCAATTTAAGGCTTTCACTATCCCATGGTAATTTAAGCGATTCAGTATCGCCGCTAAAAAAAAGCTCTTCTTCATTTTTTGCTAAACCCACCAGTGTGGTTTCCCCAACAAGGTTTAATTTTTTAATACTTTCCATTGCAGCGCTTAGCTGCCCTTTACCGCCATCAATAATAATAAGTTGAGGAAATGGTTTTCCTTCTTCTTTTAAACGCTTGTAGCGACGATAAACCACTTCTGACATGGTTGCAAAATCATTGATGCCTTTTACTGTTTTTACGTTAAACTTCCTGTAATCACTTTTACTTGGCTGGCCATTTTTAAAACTTACCATTGCAGATACAGGATAGCTTCCCTGAAAATTTGAATTATCAAAGCATTCGATATTAACAGGCAATTCTACTAATTGAAGATCCTTCTGTAATTGAACCAAAACATTATTTACCTCTGCAGCTGTTTTATCTTCCAGTAATAAAAGTTTCTTTTTCTTTAACTCTTCTTTAAAATAATTGACATTCTTTTCAGACAGCTCCAGTAATTTTTTCTTATCTCCTGCCCGTGGTACTGTTATTATAATTTCCTGTTGCGGATAATCAATTGTAAATGGAATAATGATTTCGTTTGCTTCACTGTTAAAAGTTTCTCTTAATTGAGCAATAGCAAAACTTAATATTTCTTCAGCAGTTTCATCAAGCTTCTTGTTTAATGTAATGGTTTTAGTTTGTACAATGCTGCCATTGCTTACAGCCAGGTAATTTACATAAGCTGTATCTGCTTCCTGTAAAATGCTAAATACATCTACTGTTCCTGTTCGTTCATTTACTACAGTGGAGTTTGCTTTATATTGCTGTAAATGATCCAGTTTTTTCTTTATAATCGCAGCTTTTTCAAATTCAAGCTCCTGCACTTCTTTTTGCATATTTGCCTTAAAGTGCTGCATAACCGGCGAAAGATTACCTTTTAAAATATTTTTTAATTGTTGCAAACCTTCTTCATAATCCTGCGTGGATTGCAACCCTTCGCAGGGGCCTTTGCAATTGCCTAAATGATATTCAAGGCAAACTTTAAATTTCTTCTTTTCGATATTATTATCTGTAAGACTTAGCTTACAATTTCGCAGTTGAATATTTTGTTTTATAAAATCAAGCAGCTCTCTTACTTTACCAACAGAAGTGTAAGGACCAAGGTATTGCGATCCGTCATTTATTTTTCGCCTTGTAAAGAAAACCCTTGGAAAGGGTTCATTTTTAATAACGATATAAGGGTATGATTTATCATCTTTCAAATTGATATTAAAGAGAGGCTGAAATTTTTTGATCAGTGAATTTTCCAGTAAAAAAGCATCCTGTTCACTATTAACAATTGTAAATTCAATCTTACGGATTCTATTTACCAGCTCATGTGTTTTGTAGTTCGTAAAAGTTTTAGAGAAATAAGAACTTACTCTTTTGCGTAAACTATTTGCTTTGCCTACATATAATAATTTATTATCGTCATCGTAATATTTATAGATGCCCGGCTGTAAAGGAATAGTAGATGCTATTACAGCAAATTCTTGTTGTGTCATTTATTAATGTTAAATCCTTTATGCAGATATGATTTTAAAGGGTAAATTATTCAGTAAAATTCCAAATAATCTTCTCTTCCTTTAAAATTTTTGTACTGTCATCAGGCTTGTTGAGTAAGGTGGTAATTATTGCCCATTTATTTGTTGTCCACGTTAATTGTTGTGTAGTAATACCATCCTTATTTTTCAATTGCTTTACCAGGTACACTTTAGTTATATTTCCGGTTTCGGGATTAATATAAATATTCCAGTGCCTCAACGAAATTGAGTCAGGTAATACCGTTATGGGGTCATAGGTCATTGTAATGGCATTGAGAGTTTGATCATTGAAGGAAGTTTCATTAAAAAAATTGGTTAGGTTAGTTTCTTTTATTTCCGGAGAAAGAAAATCTGCCAATAAAGTCGGCAATTGTGCTTTTTTAAGCCAGATAGAATCAGTTTTATGATCAATAGTAATGATGTGCAATGGCATTACAGGAAGTGAATCCAGTAAAATCATCTGCCCTTTTATAAATGAGGTTACTGGAAAAAAAGAATCCTTCTTTATTTCAGTAGTAGCGGCTGAGTCAGTTGAAGCAGCAGAACTGGTTGAAGTATTATGCGAAGTACAACCGTTAAAAACAATAACAATAATTACCGAAAAAAATATTTTTTTCATTTATCAAAAATTAAAAGTAAAGTTATGGGAAAACAAAAAACTCTATAAAGTTAGCAGTAGCTTTTATATTTTTTAAAGAAGTAATTTTAAAAACCTGTTAGCAGTTAGTATTATTTTACCAGGCAGGCATTTATTTTATTAGTTTAGTGATACCAAATTTAATCCCATAATTGGTAAGCTTTTCCTGTATGGAATATTGGGTGCTGTTAGTTGTAAAGAGTTGCATGCGGTACTGAGGCCCAAACTGAAGGGAGTAGCCCTTATTAGTTTTGTAGCTGATATAAGTTTCAAATCCTGCACTTAAATTCCACCTGTTTAACATAGAACTTTCCTTAACATAATTTCTTTTGTCAGACGAAATCAGGAATGATTGGCCACCGATAACATAAGTTGGCTGAATGGTTGCACCAACATACCACTGTAAATTTTCACTACCTGCAAGTTTTACATCCAATCCCATGGGTATCGAAATTTGAAATGTTTCGTTGTGTAGCTGAAGAGCTGTAATTCCTTCACCGTTAGAGTACGGTGTTGACCTGAATGCCTGGTAATGCTGGCCTGTTGAAGTATTCATAGTAATAGAAGTAGCTGAAGGGTGCGTATTTCCAAAACCATCTGAATTATATTGGGTAAAATTTAGCTGTAACCCTGTTTTAATTTTTATACTTTTAAACAAAGGGTACATTATACCTGCTCCAATTTCTACACCAAATGATGGATGTTGTGTAACCTGGCTATTAACGTCCTGGTCTGTTGTAATGGTACTTTTTAAATGTCTATAAACAACAGATGGGGTAATAAAGATTTGAGATTTTAATTTTCCGACCCATTTTTTTGGAGCAGGCCTATTGTATAAAGCATAATTTTCAACCCATGCTTTATCTTCATCAGATAAAATATTTACTTCTTGTTGCGCTATATTTTTTTCACTGGACTCAAGCGTACCAGAAAGACCGAAAGCATTATTTTTTATATCATTTAAATTTGATAACGCTATCAAAGCAATAGCCTGATTAAGTTGGATTTCCTGTTGTTTAACATTTCGCTCATTCTTACTATCAGCAATATCATTTTTTATAGTAACACTGTTTTTTTCATCACTATTCGGCTGAGATTTATTAGTTGTTGGAGCAAATGCCAAATCAGCATTATCTATTGCAGTAATTGTTGCAAATTTATTTTCTGCTATTGGTTTAATTGCTGTCAAAATAGATTTACCATGCAATGCTGTATTGTTATCAGCAATAACAGTATATGTATCCTTTTTTGTAACAGTATTATTGGAATTGAAAGTTACAGATAATTTAGTTTTATCGACTGATGTATTACTAAGTGTGATAGAATGTAAGTTTGTAAATGCAGCTTCTGTATTTTTATTGTAAAGAATGTTCTTTTCTAAAAATGGATTGTAAAAAAACGAAGATAAATTTGCCGAAGCCTGCAGCCCAGGTTGAGCAGCACCAATAGTTACCACATGGCTATTTTTATTGTCTGTATTAAGATAACCTACCAATAAAAGAATAGCTATTAGGATAACGCACATTGCAACAGAAGGCCATTTTTTACCTGGATGAATATTGTTATAAATACTGTACCATACTCTTTTTGCAGGATACATTTTGAATTCATCCGACCTTTCCTTTAGCAGTTGTTCAAAATCATCAATATCAAAATTTCTGTCCATCTTTCACGAAATTTCTGTTGGTTTTGGTTAAAAGCAATCGTTATTTTATTAGTTTGCTGCCACGGCTCCACTTAATACTGAAGTGTTTTTGTTCCTTGGTTTTAGCAAAATATTTTTCTTAATTAAAATATCCTCCAACATTGTTTTTGCTCTTGTATACTGAGAACGGCTGGTACTTTCCTCAATATCGAGCATATTACCAATTTCTTTATGAGAATATCCTTCAATGGCATAAAGATTAAGTACTGTGCGGTAACCAACCGGCAAAACCCTTATACAATCAACCACCTGTTTTGCCTGCATAATAGAAGGTATATTTTCTTCCCTTATACCAACTCCTCCTGCGTACGAAATATCTACACTATCTGAAAACTTTTTGTTTTTTTTGAGTGTATTGATACAGGTATGAACTACTATTCTTCTAATCCAGCCTTCTAATGCTCCTTCATTTCTATACTGATGAATTTGAGCAAATACTTTAATAAATCCTTCCTGAAGCATGTCTTCGGCATCTTCCCTATTTTTCGCAAAACGATAGCATACGCCAAGCATTTTGGGACTTAAATGGTTGTACAATGCTTCCTGTGCCGCTGCATTATTTTCAAGGCATCCATTAAGCATGGTTTCTTCTGTCATAGTTGTGCTTGGTTTTACACAATAAATATAGACAATTTGGTTGTATTTATTGCTGCTTGGGATATAAATTCTTGCTTATGGCTTGTAATGTTTAACAAAAAACCATTTTTCTCTTAAAAAACTCATCAAAATTCATCAATCGACCCTATTAGGGGGCCTTTCAATAATTAAGCTATCGGCTGGATATTTAATTTTGATACTGTCTTTTATCGAACTCGCCCAATTGGCGATTGCTAATTTTTGATCAGCACTAAGACCCGCATTTCGGTGTATTAATGTATAAGACGACAGGGGCATTTCATCTTCTTTCACTTGTTTAATTATCTCATCCAGTTTTTTGTATTGCCTTCCAATTCTATAAGTAGCAAATTCCGAAAAATTAATTTCTCTTTTACCTTCTACAATATGATTGTTTAACCACCAGGCAACCGGCTGTATTTTTGAATACCATGGATAAATGGTGTTATTGCTATGGCAATCATAACAGCTTGTTTGCAAAATCTGGTTCATATTATCCGGCACTAGGTAGACCTTACTTATATCGTTTGTAAGTAAAGCATTAGCGCTGCTTATATTTTTTTCAGGATGGATAAATTGGATAATTACAAGAACAGCCAGTAATAAAAACAATAGGTTTTTGAAAACTTTCTTCATCTGTACAATATTATTTTTAAATTAAAATATTACCTGTCATTTCTTTGGGAATTGGTAATTGCATCATTGATAAAATGGTGGGTGCAATATCACCGAGCTTTCCGCTTTTTAAAGCACCCTTCCATTTATTATCGATAACAAAAAATGGAACAAGGTTTAGGGAGTGTGCTGTATTGGGTGTACCATCTTCATTGATTTCATAATCGGCATTGCCATGATCTGCCAACAAAAAAATGGTATAATCGCTGGCCAAAGCAGCAGTTACTACTTTTTCTACACATGCATCAACAGTTTCCACTGCTTTTATTACAGCGTTCCAAACGCCTGTATGCCCTACCATATCTGCGTTTGCAAAATTTAAACAAATAAAATCCGCTGTTTTGTTTTCTATTTCTGGTACAATTGCAGCGGTAAGTTCATAAGCACTCATTTCAGGTTTTAAATCGTAGGTAGCTACTTTTGGCGAAGGGGTCATGATTCTTTTTTCACCTTCAAAAGGTACTTCCCTACCACCACTGAAAAAGAAAGAAACATGTGGATATTTTTCAGTTTCTGCGATGCGTATTTGCAGTTTTTTATTTTGTTCTAAAATTTCTCCCAGCGTATTCTTAAGATCATCATTTTGAAAAACTACATTAACCTTTTTAAATGAATGATCATATTGCGTCATAGTAGTATAATGCAAATCAAGTTTATGCATTTCAAATAAAGGCATATCTACTTGGGTCAACACTTCTGTAATTTCCCTGCAACGGTCTGTTCTAAAATTAAAACTTATCACTACATCCCCATCCTCAATTTTTGTATTAATAATATTGGTATTGATGATGGGAGTAATAAATTCATCTGTTACACCGCTGTTGTATGAATTGCTGATAGCGGTTAAAATATCTTTTGTCTCAAGCCCAATACCATTCACCATTCCATCGTAAGCCAGCTTTACCCGTTCCCATCTTTTATCCCTGTCCATTGCGTAATAACGCCCTGTAACAGTAGCAATATTTCCCGTGCTCTTTTGTAAATGCTGTTGCAGGTCTGTTAAAAAATGTATCCCGCTTTTAGGATCAGTATCCCTGCCATCGGTAAACGCATGTACCAATACATCCTTTAAACCTTCAGAGGCGCAAAGCGAAACCAGTGCCTTAACATGATTTATATGCGAATGGACGCCCCCATCGCTTACCAAACCAAGCAGGTGTAATTTTTTTTTGCTTTCTTTAGCAAAACGTATGGCATTTAGCAAAACTTGGTTCTGTTGAAATTCGCCCGTTCTGATGGCCACATTTATTCTTTGTAATTCCTGGTAAACAATTCTTCCGGCGCCTAAGTTAAGATGGCCAACTTCACTGTTACCCATTTGCCCATCAGGCAAGCCGACATCTTCGCCACAGGTAACCAGGGTAGAATTGGGATATTTTTGGTACAGGGAACTAACAAATGGTGTTTGGGCATTTTGAATAGCATCACTGCTTTTAACTTTGCCCAACCCCCATCCATCCATTATTATTAGTATAGCTTTTCTATTTTCCATAGTCCAAAGTTAACTTTTTTGCAGCTTTTATAAAAAGCTTCTTGCCTTTATTACATATCTTACAAAAAATACTAAAACATAGGTTGGCACGTTTTTAGCAAAATAGGTAACACAAACACTTTATATGAAAAGTTTTTTTACGATTGTATCTCTATTAATGGTTACAGCATTATTCTCTTTTACCCTTAGTGCAGGCATCGATGATGTTATAGCAGCTATGAAAACAGGTAATGCTTCCCAGGTAGCAAAATTTTTTGATGCCAATGTAGAAATCAGTATGCCTGATAAAAGCAACAGCTATAGCAAAAGCCAGGCAGAGTTGGTTTTAAAAGATTTTTTTACCACAAACATGGTAAAAAGCTTTGATATAATTCATAAAGGTGAAAATGCCGGATCGCAATATTGTATTGGTAATTTAGTTACAAAGGGCGGAAACTACAGGACTACTATCTATATGAAACAAAAAGGCGATCAGCAGGTTCTGCAGGAACTGCGTTTTGAAAATCGATAAGCCTAAATACTTTTTGGTAAAACAAAATATCCTTAAACCTGTAAGAGTTTTTCTTTTACAGGTTTTTTATTTTTTATTTTTGTTTATATGAACTACGATTATTTGTTACAGCAGTTAATTAAAAATGCCCTTGCAGAAGATATTGGTGATGGCGACCACTCTACCTTATCGAGTATTGATATGGATGCAAAAGGGAAAGCAACATTAAAAATAAAAGAAGATGGCCTGTTGGCAGGTGTTTCTGTAGCAGAAAAAATATTTCGTTTTATGCAGCCTGACATTATTTTTACAGCCTTCAAAAAAGATGGTGATAGTATGAAGTATGGCGAAACAGCTTTTGATGTGGAAGCAAAAGTACATACCATTTTACAAACCGAAAGATTGGTATTAAATACCATGCAACGCATGAGTGGCATAGCCACACTTACTAAAATGTATGTTAATAAATTAAAAGGATACAACACCAGATTGCTAGATACAAGAAAGACTACTCCTAATTTTCGCCTGCTGGAAAAAGAAGCTGTACGAATTGGCAGAGGTGTTAATCATCGTTTTGGTTTGTATGATATGATAATGCTTAAAGATAACCATATTGATTATTGTGGTGGTATAGAAAAGGCAATTGAAAAAGCATTTCATTATGTGCAAACAATAAAACCAGGTTTAAAAATAGAAGTAGAAACCAGAAGTATTGATGATGTAAAAAGAGTGATGGCTGTTGGAAAGATAAACCGCATTATGCTGGATAATTTTACACCTGACTTAATCAGGGAAGCACTAAAAATTATTGGCAAACAATATGAAACTGAAGCCAGTGGCGGTATTAACCTGCAGAATATTGAAACTTATGCTGCTACCGGGGTAGATTTTATTTCGAGCGGAGCGATTATTCACCAGGCGAGAAGCCTCGATTTAAGTTTAAAGGCAGTTACTTTATAAATGATTTGAAATAACAAATTTTTACTAAAATTCACTATGGAACAAAAAAAAATAAATTCTTTAGGAGGGCTTGTATATTCAACTGACCCCAATTTTAAACCCCTTGAAAACAATTTTGAAGAACAGGAAACCATATTGCCGGCACAACAAAAAATAAAAATCAGGCTCGATAAAAAGCATCGGGCAGGCAAGGCCGTAACACTAATAGAAGGCTTTACCGGTAAAGAAGCTGATATGGAAGACCTAGGAAAAAAATTAAAAACTTTTTGCGGAACAGGGGGCTCTGTAAAAGATGGTGAAATAATTGTTCAGGGAGATAACAGGGATAAAGTATTGCAATGGCTGCAAAAGAATGAGTATAGCAATGCAAAGAAGATTGGATAATTATCATTTAACTGTGCTACTTTCTTTTACTGTTTCTACAATGCTTAATGCACCACTTGGACATTTCCTAACCTGTTCAATAATCTTAGCCGTTTCTGAATTACTCATTTCAATCCATGGCTTTCTGCGGGGGTCAAAAACTTGTCCCAATCCTCTAAAACAAATTCCCGAATGGATGCACATTTCTGGCTGCCATAAAATGGTAATTTCTCCATTAGTGTATTTATGTTTTTTTACCGGCATAATATTTTATTAACAAACATTACGTACAATTTACAACAAAAGGCTAATTTTTAAGTTATTTTTGTACAAAGCACTCAAAAAAATGGTCTCAAAAATATCAGAAGGAATTACTGTAAGTGTAGAAACCTTTTATCAGCCTGAATATAGTAATCCTTCGGCCAGTGAATTTATGTTTGCTTATAGAATTACTATTGAGAATAAAAATATATACCCGGTTAAATTATTACGCAGGCATTGGTATATTTATGATGCATCCGGAAGTTTAAGAGAAGTTGAAGGCGAAGGTGTTGTAGGGGTGCAGCCGCAAATAAATCCGGGTAAAGAATATCAATATATCAGTGGGTGCAATTTACAAACCGAAATGGGTAAAATGTATGGTACTTATTTAATGGAAAATTGTAATAATAACAAGCAGTTTGATGTAATAATTCCTGCATTTGAAATGACCGTACCATTTAAAATGAATTAAAAAAACTTCGATATCCGGTTAAATAAATATTTAAGGTTTATACTTTACTTCCTGAAAAATAATCTCTGTATCTAAACTCATTAACTGCTGCAAAGTAGTTTCAGGTTTTTTCTGCATATATTTTTTAATGATTTGCCATCCCGCAAATGAGCCAATATTACCTGGCGCACCGTCACCTAGTTCCTGTGTTTTGGGTCCTTCATCAATATAATTTTTTATGATGTTTTTATCAGTTATCTGTAAAAATGAATTCTTGATAAACAGGTCCCAAATAACGTCTTCATGGGCATAACAATCTTTCAGTTGATTCTGTGTATACCCTATCAATTTATACTCTTCTGTTGTTGGTAAAAAACTGCTTAATAGATATAATCTTTTGCCCTTTTCAATCATTTGATTTATCAATGGCTTATCATCCTGCTTTTCCGGGTATAAGTCATTAACGATATTTTTCATACAGTTGACAGCAATATAATCAGGTTCAAATCTTTTAGAAATATATTCGGGATAAGTTTCCTGTACCATGGTACTTTTATACAACTGGCTGTTTTTACCAAGATGCAGCTGTAAGCCAACAATCAGGGCATCATCTCCTAAAATATCTCCATAACCGTCTATCGGCCCAATATAGGTAATTACTTTTTTTGGCAATTTATAATCAGGATAATACAATTTTACAAATTGCAACCCTTTTTTTATTCCCTTTTCATAAGGTGTAAAGTCATTAAATATCGCTTCAGCCGAATCGTATACCGGCCGGTAAGACTTTATAAAACTATTTACATAAGCGGATGCAGTATCAGCAGGCCACAAAGGATCTACATTTAATATTTGGGTAATGTAATTGTTTATAAAAGAAGGGGTATTGGTATTTAATTGTTTCAAATAGGCTAAAAGATTATTAGTAGTTGTATCAAAAAAATCTTTTTCAAAACGCTCTGTGGTAAGCTCTATTTTAATATTTGATGTGTCAGGAATTTTTTTGTTTGAACAGGAAAATAATAATGCACAAATAGTAAATACAACAATGGATAATCTCATAACCAATAATGCTTTTGAAGTTTTAACTTTACAAAGAAAGAAATTAATTTGTAAACATAAAGTTAAGCCCCTTTGGGAGTATAGATATGAAAATATTTTTAGCGCAGCAAAACTACCATATTGGCAATTTCGATAATAACATACAAAAAATAATTTGTGCCATTGAAGAAGCTAAAAAGCAGCAGGGAGATATTATTGTATTTAGCGAATTATGTGTATGTGGTTACCCGCCCAGGGATTTTTTAGAATTTGATGATTTTATCAATAAATGCAATGCAGCAGTTGAAGAAATAAAACAGCATGCAGATACTATTGCTGTTTTAATCGGGGCGCCAGATAAAAATACCATTGCTAAAGGAAAAGACCTTTTTAATGCAGCTTATTTTTTATATGATAAAACCATTAAAGCCATTGCACACAAAACATGTTTGCCTACCTACGATGTGTTTGATGAGAACCGGTATTTTGAACCGGCTTATGAATGGAATGTTGTGGAATTTAAGGGAAAAAAACTGGCCATTACTATTTGTGAAGATATCTGGAACCTGGGCGATAATCCATTATACAGGGTTTGCCCTATGGACGAGTTAATGAAGCAGCAGCCTGATATAATGATCAATATTTCTGCCTCGCCATTTGATTATACACACGATGAAGATAGGAAAGCAGTTGTAAAAGCAACTGTGATAAAATATAAGTTGCCTATGTTTTATTGTAATGCAACAGGCAGCCAAACAGAAATTGTTTTTGACGGCGCATCATTGGTTTTTGATAAAGCAGCCAATCTTTGCGGGCAACTTCCTTCCTTTCAATCTGCACTGCAATCTTTTATTTTAAAAGAAGATGGGATGATTGATGGGCCAATAATAGAGCCGGTTGATAGGATACCCGATAAAGAATTAAATCCACTCACTTTAGAAGAAAATTTAAATATTGACAAAATTTATGCTGCTATTGTAATGAGCATAAAAGATTATTTTTTTAAAATGGGTTTTACAAAAGCCATCATTGGCAGCAGCGGCGGTATTGATAGTGCCGTTACCATTGCCTTGGCTTGTGAAGCATTGGGAACAGCAAATGTAAGAGCTGTATTAATGCCTTCTCAATACTCTACGGGGCATTCAGTAACTGATGCTGAAAAGCTCAGTAAAACCCTGTGTAACCCATATAATATTTTACCTATAAAAAATATTTATGAGGCTTTTTTAACAGAGTTAAAACCTCATTTTAAAGACCTGCCTTTTAGCGTTGCTGAAGAAAATATTCAGAGCCGGACCAGAGGAAATTTATTGATGGCCATTGCTAATAAATTCGGATACATATTGTTGAATACATCCAACAAAAGTGAGCTTGCTACTGGGTATGGAACGCTGTATGGAGATATGGCAGGCGGGCTGGGTGTACTGGGTGATTGCTATAAATTGCAAGTGTATTCTTTGGCAAAGTACATTAACCGCAATGGAGAAATTATTCCTGAAAATATTATTACCAAGGCCCCTTCTGCAGAGTTGCGCCCCGGACAAAAAGATGCAGATTCGTTACCGGATTATGCTATTCTTGATAAAATATTATATCAATACATTGAGCGAAGAATGGGACCAAAAGAAATAAAGGCACAGGGTTTTGATGCAGCTTTGGTTGACAGGATATTAAAGATGGTAAATATGAATGAATACAAGCGCAACCAGTTTTGCCCCATCATACGTATTTCACCCAAAGCATTTGGAGTTGGTAGAAGAGTACCCATTGTAGGGAAATATTTAAGCTGATATTTGGACAAATTTGCAATCTGATTGCAAATTTGTCCAAAATGTATTATCTTTGAAAGATGGTACAAAGGCAAATTACTAAAAAATTAAAACAGCTTTACAGGTATTTCCCAGTGGTATCTTTAAACGGCCCCCGGCAATCAGGCAAATCTACTTTGCTTAAAAATACCTTCCCCCAATTACCTTACATAACACTGGAAAATCCCGATGATTTACAAATAGCTTTAAATGACCCACGCCGGTTTTTACAAAACTATTCTAAAGGTGTTATAATAGATGAAGTGCAAAACGCCCCGGAATTATTTTCTTACATACAGGGTATAGTGGACGGCAACAGCAAAATAAAATTTGTGCTGAGTGGTTCACAGAATTTTTTGATGAGCCAGCATATTTCGCAAACATTGGCAGGCAGGGTGGGCATACTTACCTTATTGCCTTTTTCATTGCCTGAAATGCAAACGGCAGGTTTATTAAAAAAAGGGTTTGAAAATACTGCCTTTACAGGGTTTTATCCCCGTATCTATGATAAAAAAATACCGCCAACCTTATTTTATCCATCTTACCTGCAGACTTATGTACAAAGGGATGTACTGCAACTTATCAAAGTAGCTGATGTTTCTTTATTTACCAAGTTCATAAGGCTGCTGGCAGGCAGGGTGGGGCAGTTGGTTAATTTTTCAACCCTTGCCTCAGATGTGGGTGTAGCTGTTAATACAATTAAGGCATGGCTGGGCGTGCTGGAAGCCAGTTATATTATCTTCCTGCTAAAACCGCATCATCAAAACTTTACAAAGCGGCTGGTACAGCAGCCCAAAGTATATTTTTATGATACTGGTTTGCTTTGTTATTTATTGGGGATACAAAACCCAAAGCAGGTAGATACCCATTTTGCCCGTGGCAATATTTTTGAAAATTTAGTAGTGATTGACTTACTAAAAAATAAACTGAACAATGCCCAACAGGATAATTTATTTTTTTGGAGGGATAAAAATGGCAAGGAGGTAGACTGTATTATTGAAAATGCGGGCAAGTTATATCCAATAGAAATTAAAAGCAGCCAGACAAAATCAATGCACTTTTTTGACGGGTTAAATTATTACAGGGGGTTAGCAAAGCTAAAAAGCAAAAAAAGTTTTGTAGTATATGGCGGCAAAGAAAAAGCAGATACCAAAGATGGGCTGATGCTTCCCTGGGATGCGATGGATGAATTGTACAGATTGTAGGAAAATATATAAGTGAGGGTTAGACTAGCTACTTCAAAAGGAACTTAAATAAACATAAATTTTTATACTTATGGGTGATTTATTATTATGGATTGTGATATTTTCATTAATACTGAAAATTATTTTTCAAATCATTGTGGATAAACCTAAAAATGAAAATTTCAAATTATTTTTCTACTTCGCAAAAATGCCATTTATTGCTTTAGTGCCCATTAAAAAAGCGACTAACAATAAAACTTTAATGTTGTTAGCCAATGCATGTTTAATTATTTTTTATATTTCGTTCGCCTTACTATGCGTTAATATATTTTAGACACAATCAATAATCATTAATAAACAGTTGAACATGCACGAAAATTAGGAGTGAAATCTAAAGCGCACGGGCCATTGAAACAAATTTACTATAATAAATTAAAATATCAAAATGAATAAAAAAGCTATTTTCATTATTTTTATCAGTGCCTTGTTTTTTGCGACTATAAGAAGTTTATTTTTAAAAGATTTTCTTTTGACTAACCATCTTATAAAAGAAATTTTTATTTCATTAATTGAAATTTTTATTGTTGTGTTTCTAATTAAAAAACTAAAATAGTTAACCCCAAGTTAGCGAAAGGGGTTGATACCAATTTTAGGAAAATACTAGTTTATTTTCGAATAAGTCAGGTAACGAATTCAAAATAACAATCAACTTATTTTTTCTACACTCACTGCAGTTCCATAAGCAAGTACTTCCGTAATTCCCTGCATTACTTCATTCGCATCATAGCGCATATTGATGATAGCATTGGCACCTCTTTCATTGCCATGCTGCAACATTAATTCATAAGCTTCTTCTCTCGCTTTTTCGCATAGGTCAACATAAATAGAAAGTTTGCCACCAAAAAATGATTGTACCCCACCACCAATATTACCCAATATACTCCTGCTTCTTACGGTAATGCCCCTCACTACACCAAGGTGTTTGGTAATACGGTACCCCTCCAGGTTATTGGAAGTGGTTACCAGTTGTTGGTCTATCATAATTTAATTTTTTACTAAAGTTAGGGCCATTTTAACAGATTTTTCTTTCATTCATCATTACGGCTAAATTTTTGTTAGAGCAATGTTCGTATTTTCGCCCCTAAGCCAAAGGGCTTATACAATATTAGTGGCGGCCATATTTTCAATAACAAGTATTGGTGATAAATAGTCCAGGCTTATTATAGTTAACAATTTATTAATTTAAAATATCCGGTTTTTTTAAAATACCCGGGTCAAATTTTTTTTATGCTACAAACAGCCGAAGATATCCGTTTGCTGAACGATAAAATAAATGATGCAGCAGGCTTTGTAACCCGCATTAATGATGAACTGGGTAAAGTAATTGTTGGCCAGCATGGTATGATAGAACGCCTGCTGATTGGCCTTTTAAGTAACGGCCATGTATTATTAGAAGGTGTGCCCGGTCTTGCAAAAACGCTTGCTATTAAATCGCTGGCACAATCTATAAAAGCCAATTTTAGCCGTATACAATTTACGCCAGATTTATTACCGGCAGATGTAGTAGGTACGATGATTTACAACCAGGGGAAGAATGAATTTTATGTACGCAAGGGGCCTATATTTTCTAACTTTATTTTGGCAGATGAAATAAACCGGGCTCCGGCAAAAGTACAAAGCGCTTTATTGGAAGCTATGCAGGAGCGGCAGGTAACTATTGGCGACACTACCTATAAATTAGATGAACCATTCCTGGTACTGGCAACACAAAACCCCATTGAACAAGAAGGTACTTATCCTTTACCGGAAGCACAGGTAGACAGGTTTATGTTAAAAGTAGTAATTGATTATCCTTCTAAAAGCGAGGAACAATTAATTATCCGTCAAAATACACAGGGGCTTAGTTTTCAGTCAATTTACCCCGTAGCTTCTACCAGCGAAATTTTAACCGCAAAAGAATTGGTAAGACAGGTTTACCTGGATGAAAAAGTTGAACAGTATATTTTAGATATTGTTTTTGCCACAAGGTATCCTGATAAATATAATTTGGCTAAACTAAAACCACTTATCGGTTTTGGTGGTTCGCCAAGGGCAAGTATCAATTTGGCATTGGCTGCAAAAGCTTATGCTTTCTTAAATAAAAGAGGTTTTGTAATACCGGAAGATGTAAGGAGTATATGCAAAGATGTATTGCGGCACCGCATAGGATTGACCTATGAAGCAGAAGCTGAAAATATTAATGTAGAGCAAATTATCAATGAAATTTTAAGAGTGGTAAATGTGCCATAAACAATTGGTAGGTCTTTAAACTCAAGATTTTGATATGGCAATAGAGAAAATAATTGCAGAGCACTTTCAGTAATTAAAAATAACAAATCAACAATCAACTAACAACGGTCAACTTTTGCTAACAACATCAGAAATAGTACATAAAGTAAAGGAGCTTGAAATAATAAGCAAAAAAATCACCACGCACTTATTTACTGGCGAATACCATTCTGCGTTTAAAGGAAAAGGAATGCGTTTTAGGGAAGTAAGGGAATATTATGCCGGGGATGATGTACGTTTTATTGACTGGAATGTGAGTGCAAGATTTAGCCACCCATTTACAAAAGTTTTTGAAGAGGAAAGAGAACTTACGGTTTATTTATTGGTTGATATTAGTGCCAGCAATATGTTTGGTACAGTGCAAAACAGAAAAAAGGATTTGATAACAGAAATTGGTGCTGTACTTACTTTCTGTGCCATCAATAACAACGATAAAGTAGGCGCTATTTTTTTTAGCGATAAAATAGAAAAATATATTGCTCCCAAAAAAGGAAGAAAACATGCTTTGTATATTGTAAGGGAACTGCTAACTATGGAACCTGTAGGTAAAGGAACAAATATGGAAGAGGCCATAAGGTTTTTTAATAAAACCAGCGGCCAAAAAAGTATAGCTTTTTTAATGAGCGATTTTGTAGATGCAGTATATGAAAATGACCTGAAAGTAATTGGAGGCAGACACGATGTGATTGGATTGCGTATTTACGATAAGATGGATATGCAATTACCCGATGCAGGTTTGCTGCAGGTAGAAGACCTTGAATCGGGTAAAAAGCAATGGGTAGACAGCAGCGATAAAATGGTACAATATAATTACCAGCAACAGTTTTTGCGACAAAGTGAACTGAGTAAAAATTATTTTCGAAAAGCAGGTGCCGACCTTTTACACATCCGAACAGATGAAGACTATGTAAAAGTTTTACAAAAATTTTTCCTGAAAAGAAGCTAGGGTAATTGATAATTATAATTGATAATGGGCAATAGAAAAATGCAAAAAAAAATACTGGCGATTGTAATGAGCTTTTTTGCTTTTTTGTTATCTGCTGCACAACCTTTAGTAAAAACAACTGTAGATAAAAATGAAATATTAATTGGTCAGCAATTTACTGTACATGTAAAAGCCAGTTTTTCAGGAGATGATTATTATATCAAATGGATAAAGTTGCCTGATTCATTGCAACATTTTGAATTAATTGAAAAAAGTAAAATAGACTCAGCTTTTACACATGATAAACTATCAGGTCTTTCGCAAAATTTTACTTTTACAAGTTTCGATTCGGGCAAGTGGATATTTCCATCTTTTAAAATAAATTTTAGCCCTGTTAAAGACGATACAACACTAAATACTTTTACAGATTCTTTACCGGTAACTGTGTCATTTTCGGTAGCAGATACTTCCAAAACATTAAAAGATATAAAGGCTATCAGGGAGGTTGAAGTAACTGACCCACTTTGGTATTGGGCTGGCGGTGCGTTGGTGGTATTGTTATTGGTACTATTAGTATTTTGGTGGTATCGCCGCAGAAAGAAAAATGAAAAACCAAAAATGTTTCAATCAAAACTGTCTGCGTATGAAGAAGCGATGCAGGAGCTGGAAAAATTGAAAGTGTATAATTTAACTACGGCAAAAGAAATACCGCAATATCATACCAGGTTAATTGAAATTTTCAGGAATTATTTGTCGCGTAAAGAAAATAACAGTTACATCAATAAAACAACAGGGGATATATTAATTGCTATCAGTAATAACTATAACAATAAAGAAATACTTACAAAAACTGCTACAGCCATACGTTTGAGTGATGCAGTAAAGTTTGCAAAATATATTCCGGCTGAAGCAGGTAGCGAATCAAATAAACAACTAATAAAAGAAACAATTCATTTAATTGAATCATTACCAATAAATACTAAACCATAAACAATCTTGTTTTTTAATTATTTAAATAATATCAGTTTTGCAGAACCGCAATATTTTTTGCTGGGCTTATTAATTCCTGTAATGATTATTTGGTATGTAATAAAAAATTCCAACACACAGGCTGGTATTAAAGTTTCTTCTATTAAAAGTTTTGCCGGCCTAAGTTCTTGGAAAAATACTTTAAGGCATTTGCCATTTATATTACGCCTTTTAAGTATTACCTGCATTATTACTGCTTTGGCAAGGCCACAAACAAAAACGGATGAACAACAGGCAGAAGGTGATGGTGTAGATATTGTACTGTGTATTGACGTTAGCGGCAGTATGACCGCACAGGATTTTACCCCTAACCGTATGGAAGCTGCTAAAAAAGTAGCGCAAAATTTTATCGACAGCAGGCTTACTGACCGTATTGCCATCGTAATATTTTCTGGAGAAAGTTTTACGCAATGCCCTTTAACAACAGACAAAGCGGTGTTGAAATCGGCTGTAGACAATATCCGTAATGGTTTGCTGGAGGATGGAACAGCTATCGGGGACGGGCTTGCAACAAGTGTAGACAGGCTGCGCAGCAGCAAATCAAAAAGCAAGGTGGTAATTTTGTTAACGGATGGTGAAAATAATGGTGGATTGATTGGGCCAACCAATGCCAAAGAAATTGCTAAAGCCTTTCATATAAAAGTATATACCATTGGTGTTGGAACAGAGGGTTATGCTCCATTTCCGGTGCGGACAGAAATGGGCGTTATTATGCAGCAACAAAAAGTTACGATTGATGAAAAACTGCTAAGGGAAATAGCGGGCGAAACAGGTGGTAAATATTTCAGGGCAAGAGACAATTTGGGTCTTGCTCATATTTATAAAGAAATAGACGGCCTTGAAAAATCGAAAGTAGAAATATCTACGCTTACAAGATATACCGAAAAATTTTTTCCTTTTGTAATGATTGGCCTTGGTTTATTGTTACTTGAATTTTTATTGCGGTTTACAATACTGAAAAAATTTCCATAGTAGCCTCCCTGCCCTCCAAAGTAGGGTTCTTGTAGTTTTTTATTTCAAAAATATTTCATTTTGTTGAGGAGTTTTAACCCTCCTTTGAAATGAAGGCCATACCGAATTGAAAAGGCGTTCCTCAAAAAAATATTGTACAAGACTGTAATCCCGATAAAAATCGGGACTGGCTGCCACCACAGCAACATATTGCTTCTTAGCCGGACATAAATTTATGTGCAAAAATAATAAGTTGCTTTTTTAATCAACCACGCATAACTTACAACTTATAACTTAAAAAGTATAATGAAGGCAACAGTTTATAAAAGTACAGGCAGCTGGTATATTGTGCAAAACGAAGAAGGAGTTTTTTTAAATGCCCGTATTTTAGGCAAGTTTAAAATAGATGGCTTGACCAGTACAAACCCGATTGCAGTGGGTGATGTGGTAACTATTGTGGAAGAAAATGAAGTGGAAGGTTCTGTAACGATTACTGAAATTGATGATCGTAAAAATTATATTACACGTACTTCGCCAGCCAATAAACACAAGCACCATATCATTGCATCCAATATAGACCAATCGCTTTTGTTTGCAACTTTAAAAGACCCCAAGACTTCACAGGGTTTTATGGACCGTTTTTTAATTACTTCCGAAGCATACCAAATTCCATCTATAATTGTTTTTAATAAATCTGATTTATATAAAGAGAAAGAACAGGAAAAATTTGAAGCAATAAAATCAATTTATGAAACAATTGGTTATAAAGTAATGGGCATGAGTATTGAAAAAAATATTGGAGTAGAAGAAGTAAAAAATTTACTACAAGATAAAACCACTTTGCTTAGCGGCCATTCCGGTGTTGGCAAATCTTCTTTTATAAATACTATTTTTCCGGAGCTGCAATTAAAAACGCAGGATGTTAGTGGCTGGAGTGGCAAAGGTTTGCACACTACTACTTTTGCAGAAATGTTCAACCTCCCTTTTGGTGGCCGTGTAATTGATACACCAGGTATTCGGGAACTTGGGCTGGTAGATATTCCCAAACAGGAACTCTCTCATTACTTTCCTGAAATAAGGAGGCTTAGCAATGATTGCCAGTTTAATAATTGTATGCACATAAATGAGCCTGGCTGTGCCGTAAAAGCAGCTGTACAACAAGGACGCATTCACGCAGACCGTTATATCAGTTACTGCAATATCCTTGATAAAATAGAAGAAAAATCGTATTGATTGATTACACGAATTTTAAAATGCAAATACATTAATACGGAAACAAATCTGTAAGTAATGAATCCGTGTAATCAGTAATAATTAGTGTAATAAAAATTAGTAAGCCTTCCGCTCCAAAAAATGAGCAATTTCCATTACAGCATTATTTTCCTGTTGTATGCTTTTTACATGCTGTGGAAAAATAGATACCCCGTTAAAAACATTATAATGCAACGTTAGTAAATGGTTTTTGTAATGAAAGTCCCAGTCTAATGATTCTGTTTCATCAACTTGGTTTAAGAAATTAATTTGAAGGTCTGTGGCTAATGTCTCAGCAATGGCATAAAATTTTGATACACCGCAATTGTCGTCGATAACGGCTTCGGTATTACCGAATTTGGTCTTTAAATGATAACACATGGTTATAGGGTTTTATGGGTTTCGGATGGTATTAGTATAATTATTCTTGTATGCTTAATTGCTTCTTTAATGGTATTGTTAGTAATTCTTAATAAATCTTTCTCTCTCCTTTATATTTCGATTGCTTGACATCTTCTCCTTTTGCAATTTTCAAATCAGTGCTTAATTCGCCTGGCTGCGGACTGCCCGGGCAGCCATATTTTTCTTTCTTCTTAAAAACAAAACACCCGGTTTCAGCAGATATATATGAAATACAAATAATTGCCAATATAATTTTTTTCATAAGTTGTAATTAATTTATTACCTCACTCCTCAGCTCCGGGCGGCTCTTTAAACCATCCGCTATACATCAAATAATTATTGGCTATCCTGTTAATTTCGCCGTTTATCAATTCTTCACGAATGTCTTTTACCTTTTTTGCAGGTACGCCTGCGTAAATACAGCCGGGTTCAATAATGGTATTTTCAAGTACTACAGCACCTGCTGCAATAATGCAATTAGAGCCAATTTTTGCATTATCCATTACAATAGCGCCCATGCCTACCAATACATTATCATCTATAACGCATCCATGTACAATTGCATTGTGTCCGATGCTAACATTATTTCCAATAATAGCCTTGGTTTTTTCATACGTGCAGTGAATAACTGCCCCATCCTGTACGTTTACCTTATTGCCCATGCGGATGCTGTTTACATCACCTCGTATTACAGCATTAAACCAAACACTGCAATTATTACCCATTATTACATCACCTACAATGGTGGCATTTGGGGCAATAAAACAATTATCACCCATGGTCGGCAGCACGCCCTTTACCGGAAGAATTACTGGCATATATTTTATTTTTTTGGTACAAACATTTGTATTTCATGGCACCATCGTTGTGTCACTCACTTTTACTTTTGAGCCTAAAGCAACTTTGGCATTCGTGTTAATTTTTTTAAATAGACAATATTTGCTTCTGATTATTTTGTTATTAATATTTACCACGAATATCAAACTTTCTTAACGAAATTTGTAAGTTATGACGCAACGCCAGCTATTTTTAAACCATGTGGGCCAAACATCCTTGGCGCCAATGGCCTTGGAAATTGTAAAAGCTAAAGGCAGCAGCATGTGGGATATTAATGGAAAAAAATACATCGACCTTATTGCGGGCATCAGTGTATGTAATATTGGTCACTGTCATCCAAAAGTTATAGAAGCCATAAAAAAACAAGCAGATGACTACATGCATATTATGGTGTATGGTGAGTTGGTTGAAAGCCCGCAAGTAGCTTATGCAAAAATGTTGACTGATCATTTACCGGCAACACTCAATTCGGTTTTTTATACTGCCAGCGGCAGTGAAGCAACTGAAGGCGCTATGAAATTATCAAAACGGTTTACAGGGCGGGCCCAGATTATTTCTTTCAAAAACAGCTATCATGGCAGCACACAGGGAGCATTAAGTATTATGGGCGATGAATATTGGCGCAATGCCTTCCGGCCACTTTTGCCTGATACAATGCAACTCAATTATAATTCTTTTGACAATTTAGAAAATATTACTGAAAGAACGGCCTGCGTAATTGCAGAAACAGTACAGGCAGAAGCAGGCGTTTTGACACCACAAAATAATTGGCTAACTACCTTGCGTAAACGCTGCTACCACACTGGTACCTTACTGGTACTGGACGAAATACAATGCGGTTTTGGGCGCAACGGAACCTTGTTTTCATTTGAGCAATTTAACGTAGTTCCCGATATATTGTTACTCGGAAAGGCATTGGGTGGGGGCATGCCATTGGGTGCTTTTGTTGCCAATAAAAAAATAATGGATTCGCTTACCCATGATCCTGTACTGGGGCATATCAATACTTTTGGGGGTCACCCAGTTAGCTGTGCAGCCGGGCTGGCTGCTTTTAATGTTTTGCTGGAAGAAAAGTTAATAGGTTCAGTAAAAGAAAAAGAAAAATTATTTCTTTCTCAATTAAATCATCCCTCCATAAAAGCAGTACGAAGTTGCGGCTTAATGCTTGCGGTTGAATTTGAGAATTTTGAATTTAATAAAAAAGTAATTGATGCTTTGATTGAGCGGGGAGTATTTACAGACTGGTTTTTATTTGCCGCCAATTGTTTAAGGATAGTACCTCCGTTGGTTATTACAAATGAAGAAATAATCATTGCCTGTCAAAAACTGAATAGTGTTTTAGATACATTGTTGGGTTAACGTTCAGGTGCAAATAAACCGTAGATTTTCTGCAAAAGATATTCCTGGGTGTTATGGAATATGGCAGATGAAGAGGTGAAAAAAGGCCTACAGGAATCAATTAACTTATCTCCTGTTAACTCAGAAAATTGAGCATATTTATTTTAATAAAAAATTTTATGAAATTGATTAGATCTTTCACTTATGCATGGCAAGGTATAATATATTGTTATAAAACACAGCTAAACTTCCGTATTCATTTATTAGTATTGTTGATAGTTGCAATTGCAGCATTTGTTTTTGAAATAAGTTCCACAGAGTGGCTTTTTATAATTGTTAGTTCTGCGTTGGTATTGGTACTTGAGTTGATCAATACAGCAATTGAAAATTTGTGTGATATTATTACAAGAGACAATCATCCTGCAATAAAAATTATAAAAGATGTATTGGCTGCTTCAGTTTTAATAGCTGCTGCAGGAAGTGCAGCTACGGGTATTATTATTTTTCTACCTAAAATTATTTTGCTTTTTAAATTATAACAAACAACAGGGTAATATATTTTTTAAACTAATAATAACGTCTTAAAAATCAAGACCCATACTAAAGTACCAAATGGGAGCACCTTTAAAGAAACCCTTCATCTGCCAGCCTGCATCTAATTTTAAAAAATAACCTAATAAAGTACTTCTTGCACCAAAGCCATACCCACCGGCAAAAGGGCCAACTCCACCAGCTTTATTTACAACCTGTACCGGTGGAGAACCGTAAATAATATAAGGACGGGCTATATTACTTACGCTTCCTTCCCATGCAGTACCTAAATCAATAAATTGTGTTAATTGAAAGTTGCGTACAAAAGCATTATTAATAGGATTATTAGATAAAGTTGTAAATACAGGTAACCTAAATTCGCTGCTTAAAACAGCTGCATTATTGCCATTGGCTGTATTTTGTAAAAAACCTCTTCCGTTAAGTGCTAGGGTTTGATAAACATAATTGACATTAGGATCTGGAGGGTTATGTGTATTAAAATAGCGGTCAGACCCGTCTGATTTGTGATTGCCATTAAACATCATCCAGTTATCAATACCGCCAAAATAATAAATTGTTTTTTGACTACCCCAGCTAAATGCTGCAGCTGCCCTACCTGCCCAAATAAAATTCCGGTAAATGGGGTAATAATAACGGGCATCGGCACCCCAGTTAAAATTCAGGTTACCACTGTTATTTTTTTCTTTGCTTATATCTGTATTAAAATCAAAATAAATCTTATACCTTAACCCATCCCAAATGTTTTGTGTGGGGTTTAAGGTATTATCATACACATATTCTAGGTGCGTAACAGCAAACATCTTAGTTTGATTTGCTACTTTTAAAGAGCTATAGGGCGGTGTATAAATGCCTTCAAAGAAATTAGTAAGTACAACCAGTTTATCCATTCTTATACCACCAGTAAATGAAATTCTCCTGATATTATCAAAAGGGTAAGCCACATTTCCCTGGTATAAATTTTCAATTAATTTTAACGGAATAGTACCCGTAGCATCCGTAGTTCCAATAGCATTACGATAATAAGTAGCACCCCAGTCAAATCTTCTTTTATAATTCTGATAAGAAAGATACCATTCGTTGTCTCTTAAATTAGAAGAAATTCTGAATGCGCCGTTAATCTTAACATCTTCCATCAAATCTGATGTGCCTAGCCTTATCAGTCCGTTAAGTGCTGTATTAGATGTAAGCTGAATTGGGCCATTGCCATAGGCATAAGCCTGGTATGGGTTAACCAATAAATTATTATTAAGACTTGCTTCTACAAAATCTGAATAAAATTTTGCAGGCTTGTAAGGATATAATTTGGCATTTTTCAGCACTGTATTTTCTGAAGTGTACTCTTGGGTAATTATTTTTGCAGATAGGGTACTATCTGCTTTTTCATTAGGGATTTCATTTTGGAAAATATCTTCATTTTTTTTGGCAGTATCAGTATTTCCGGGTTGTTTATAATACTTATCAATATCCGTAAATGCTATTTTATCTGCCATCACAACCTCTTTCATGTAAGCAGTAGGTGGCGCTGTTATATTACGCCTGTGCAAAGTGTTTTCATCAATCTTTAATTTGTATAATATCTTTTCGTCACTCTGTCTTGTTACTTCGCTAACCTGGTTATTCTCTCCTGCAATACGGCTTTCAACAACACTGCTTTCATAATTGCTCAAAGGAAATGTGTACACAGAATCGTGCGATATAGCTACTACAGCTATAGAATCTACATCCGTTTTTTTGTACACATTTAAAACACTGTCCACATCTTTCAAAGAAGGGTTGCGTAAAATTTCATCTCCAATTATTACCAAAGTATCCAGCCCATCTGCCTTGGTTGTAAAAAAACCTGCATAGCGGTTACCTACTCCATTTTCGTCACTAATAAAAGTAAAGTGGTTACTATTGTATGGGGTCGGGAAACGGGCATTTCCATATTTTAAATTGGATAATTGCGTTAGTTGGTTAAGCTCTGGTTTTCCACCAAAATTGGTAATTAGAAAGATATTATAGCGGTTATTGCCTGGTAATACAGTGTCTCCGTTTTTTGCATTGGAGCCTGGACGGTTACTGGAAAAAATAATTCCGGTTTTGCCCGGAAAGGAAACAAATGCAGCATCAAGGTCATCATACACGTCGTTAGTAATTGGGGTTATTTTTTCGTTTTCAAGATTAAGCGTATAAATATCTGTATGCCCATCTTTCACAGCACTTACCAAAAGTGTTTTACTATCCAGCATATATTTTATATCCTGTATCTGCTGAAATTGATCGGTAAGGTCAATTTTTGGATATTTTAGCCGTGTTACTAGATCGTACACAAATAATTTAAGTTTTCCTTCCTGTGAATAAACAACAGTAAGCCTTGTTCCTTTAGGATCCCAGGCCATAATGGGATAGTAGGGATTTGTTTGATTTTGTTTACTACGGTAACCATATTTTAATAAAGTAGTATAATCAAAATCTTCGCTCAATTTTATTTGTATAACACCCTTTTTATATTCTACCACTGCAAACGAATTATTTCTTTTATTGGGGTTTACATTAAAGTGATAGTAATCCTGGGTTTTACTATTTACAAAACTTTCTATATAATTTCCTTTAGGATATGGTTTTCTTTTAGAAATATCCTTATAATATTTTTCTTCTTCAAACACCATAAAATCTGCCAGCACCCCTTTAAAATTATTTTTACATACCTGTTCGCAAGCACGGTTTAAACTTTTATAGATTCTTGCCAGGTAAAGAAGATAAGTTACATTTTCTTTTTTATATTTTTGCTGTATATAATACCAAAAGGCATGGCCTGCAAGTTCTGGTTTATCATAAGCAAATTTGTAAAAATTGTTATAATTACCACTTAATATTTCGCTTTTTAATTGGTCATCTAGCTGTGTACTCCAGCTTTCACCTGCAAAAGATATATAGCCATTGGTAAGCCATAACGGAAGGTCTAACAATGCCTGGTTACTGGCAATTTCTCCAATGTCTTCTCCAAATAAAACATTGGCAGTTAAAACACGTGCAATTCCTTCCCTAATTTGTTTACGAAGGTTAGCATGATCGCCGTTAAAATATACCACCAATTTATTATTGACCAATTTAGTACCACCACTTGTGCTTTGCCAATCATCATCACCAAGGCCAATATTTGATTGTTTCAGGTCTGCAAATTCGTTATACACTACAATATTAGCCCGGCGCTGCAAGCTATATTCAGTAAAAGTTTCAATACCTGGTAACTCTTCCTCCGCAACTTGTAAAACAAACTTAGCCAACTCCTGCCCACCTTGATTAAAATACGTATTGAAATTTTTTGTTTGATAGTATTCCCATTTAAATTTTTTGTACTGTACCCTGTTCTTTCCAAACACCACTGCATTTACCTGGGCAGATGTTGTAAATGAACCAATCAGGATAATATACGCCGCAATAAAAAATATTCTACTGAACTTTACCATACTTAATGTGATATTTGATAATAAAATTACTCTATTCAAACCAATCATAAAAATATCCATTTATATCTAAAATTGTTCTTAATGTTTCAAATTCAGTCATTTACTTTTAGCCCAATACAGGAAAATACGTATTTATTGTTCAATGAGTTTAAAGAGTGTATTATTATTGATCCGGGTTGCTTTTTTGACGTGGAAAAAGAGACCTTAAAGACATGTATTGAAGAAAACAACTTAATACCGAAATTGTTGATGAACACTCATTGTCATTTAGACCATGTTTTTGGGAACAAATTTGTAGCCGAAACCTATGGGTTAACACTTCAATTACATGAAAAGGAAAAGGCGGTACTGGCATTTGCGCCAACTTCTGGTTTAATGTACAATATGCCCTTTGATAATTATGCCGGAGAATACATTGTATTGAAAGAAGGGGATAAAATATCATTGGGCGATGATGAACTGTCGGTAATAGAAGCACCAGGGCATTCGCCTGGCAGTATTTGCTTTTATTGTGCCAAACAAAATTTTGTAATAAGCGGTGATGTTTTATTTCAAAGAAGTATCGGCAGAACAGATTTACCCGGCGGCGACCATCAAACCTTATTGAACAGCATTCGACAAAAATTATTTGTATTGCCCGATGCAACTATTGTGTACAATGGGCATGGCAACAGTACTTTTATTGGGGAAGAAAAAACACACAACCCTTATTTAAATTAATTCAGGTCAGCTTTTGTGTAAACTTTGGCACAGTTCAATCAAAACACCATTGGTATTTTTTGGGTGTACAAAACATATTATCTTATTATCAGCACCTTGCTTTGGAATTTCATTTAACAATATAAAACCTTCATTTTTTAATCTCTTCATCTCAGCATAAATATCAGCTACTTCAAACGCAATATGATGAATACCTTCGCCCTTATTAGCAATATATTTTGCAATTGCACCATCTTCGGCATTGCTTTCCAATAATTCTATCTTGGTTTCACCAGTTTTAAAAAAAGCGGTAGTTACATTTTCGCTTTCTATAAGTTCTGTTTTATAGCACTGACTATTTAGCATTTTTTCAAATAATGGAACGGAACTTGACAGTTTTTTTACTGCAATACCAATATGGTCTATTTTTAGCATAAATTAGTACTTCTTCAACGGTTGTTTATGAAATAGGGAAATTGATGATGAGTTGATGAATAACTAAGCTAAAATAGAACCTTTTTTAGTAATTTCGTGTTATATTCACAAACAAAAGATATATGTTGAAACTGCCTATTTACTTAGATAACAATGCAACAACACCCATGGATCCCAGGGTTTTGGAAGCAATGACGCCATATTTTTTAGAGCATTATGGAAATGCTGCCAGCCGAAATCATCCTTTTGGCTGGGAGGCAGAAGAAGCTGTAGATTATGCCCGTGAGCAGGTGGCTAAATTAGTTGGTGCGGATCCTAAAGAAATTATTTTTACAAGTGGTGCTACAGAGGGCGATAATCTTGCTATTAAAGGTGTTTATGAAATGTATGCCAGTAAAGGAAATCATATTATTACAGCAACTACAGAACATAAGGCTGTATTGGATACCTGTAAGCATATTGAAAAAACCGGGGGGGAAGTAACTTATTTGCAGGTTAAACGGGATGGTTTAATAGATTTGAAAGAACTGGAAGCAGCTATAAAGCCGACAACAATTCTTATTGCTATTATGTATGCCAATAATGAAATTGGCACTATTCAGCCAATCAGGGAAATAAGCGCCATAGCTAAAAAACATGGAGTATTATTCTTTTCTGATGCAGTTCAGGCAGTTGGTAAAGTTCCGGTTGATGTGAATAAAGATGGTATTGACCTGATGGCTTTTACGGCTCATAAAATGTATGGGCCCAAAGGTATTGGTGCCTTATATGTACGTCGCAAAAACCCAAGGGTAAAAGTTACTGCCCAAATGGATGGCGGGGGCCACGAAAGAGGTATGCGAAGCGGCACTTTAAATGTGCCAGGAATTGTAGGTTTTGGAAAGGCTTGCGAATTATGCCGGTTGGAAATGGAAGCCGACACAAAGAGAGTCAGCATATTAAGAGATAAACTGGAGACAGAGCTCATGAAACTGGAAGAAGCTTATATTAATGGCAGTACAGAACATCGTCTGCCACATGTAACCAATATATCTTTTAAGCATGTGGAGGGTGAAGGGTTATTGATGGGCTTTAATAAAAATATTGCTTTAAGTTCAGGTTCGGCCTGTACCTCTGCATCACTCGAGCCATCGTATGTTTTAAAAGCATTAGGTCTCGGCGATGATTTGGCACACAGTTCATTGCGATTTGGTTTAGGACGTTTTACTACAGAAGATCAAATTGATTATACTGTTAAGGCAATAAGTGAAACAGTTGTAAGATTAAGAGAAATGAGTCCATTGTGGGAAATGTACAAAGAAGGAATTGATTTAAACTCGATTGAGTGGGCAGCACACTAAAAATTAGCTGATTCGATAAATTTCTAATTAAACGGTTAACATTATTAGTTTTTTAACATTAGAAAAAAGTAACAATATTTAAAGAATTAGCACTTTAGCTAATCATCACATACAAAAATTATTCATCATGGCATATTCAGAAAAAGTAATCGACCACTACCAAAATCCAAAAAATGTTGGTACGCTAGACAAGAGCAGCAAGAACGTAGGAACCGGGCTGGTAGGAGCTCCCGAATGCGGTGACGTAATGCGTTTGCAAATTGAAGTAGATGATACTACAGGTATGATAACGGATGCGAAATTTAAAACTTTTGGTTGCGGATCTGCAATAGCTTCCTCCTCTTTGGCTACAGAATGGCTTAAAGGAAAAAGTATTGATGAAGCCCTGACGGTAGATAACATGGATTTTGTAGAAGAACTAAATCTTCCTCCGGTAAAAATCCACTGCTCCGTTTTGGCAGAAGATGCTATTAAGGCTGCTATTAACGATTATCGGGTTAAAAACGGCAAAGAAGCAATTAAGTTTGAAGAAAGTGTAGTTCATTAATAAGGATATTTATGGTAGCAACAGATAACGCAATATATATAAGCGACAAAGCAAAGGACAAGGTCATTAACCTTATGACCGATGCAGGTTTAGGAAACGACCCATCTTATTTTTTAAGAGTTGGGGTTGTTGGTGGAGGATGCAGCGGTTTGAGTTATAAAATGGACTTTGATAACGAGGAAAAACCAATGGATCAAACATTTGAAGATAAGGGTATTAAAATAGTAACCGACCTGAAAAGTTTTTTATATCTGGTGAATACTGAATTAGAGTTTAGCGATGGTTTAAATGGCAAAGGCTTTTATTTTAATAATCCCAATGCCAGCAGAAGCTGTGGTTGTGGTGAAAGTTTTGCAGTATAAAATTTTAAGATATCATATTTAAAGGCCCGTTTCAAAAGAGACGGGCCTTTTTTTAAATAGATTTTCATAGGCTGTATTTGTATTTATTTATCTTTTACAATTACAGGTGGGGTAAAAATCACCTTTTCACTACCCTCTTTTGGTGGTTTAGGTGGTGGCGGTGGTGGCAATGGTGGCGCAGGCGGAGTTGAATCTAATTGATTTATTTCTATAGATGGAGGAGGTGGTGGGAGTGGTGCCTTTTGCATTTCAACCGGTGGCGGCGGAGGAGGTGGGGGTGGTGCTGATTTTTTAGTAGTCTGGGCAATTAACTGTCCCGCAATAATGCTGGCAGTCATCATCATAATAATTTTTTTCATATTGAAGTTTTTTCTATGATGCGTCCTTAATATAATTCCATAAAAAAATCCCGCCAGAAGGCGGGACTCAGCAGTCGGTTTTGGTAAACGACTTATTATAATGAATTATGGGTAAAATATTTAGCCGTTTTATAAGCTAAACGAGCTTTCTCAAAGCTTATATATTAATGGTAAGGGATAAATAGAAACGAGGCAATTAATCATTTATATGGTAATATGACAAAAGCTTAATAAAATATGCTGCACGGGAAAGAATTTTTTTTAATTTTTTTTGCAGTTAAGGTGCAGGCTGGCATAAACCAGTTGAAAAAGTTGTTGAAAAAAAAGTAACTTTTAACTACAAAATCACTGATAATCACTTAAAATAATATTTGTAATTGCCTATGCAGTAAATTGCAGCAATTTTATGCCTATGTGGAGTATTTGTAAAAAAGAGCTGCACCAGTTTTTTAGCAGTTTAACCGGTTATATTGCCATCATTTTATTTTTGCTTGTAAATGGTATCTTTTTATTTGTATTAAAGGACAGTAACCTTTTTGACTTTGGATATGCCACCCTGGATAAATTTTTTGAGTTATCGCCGTGGATATTGATTTTTTTGGTACCCGCTATTGCCATGCGCTCGCTGGCCGAAGAATTTAAGACAGGTACATTTGAAATTTTGCAGACAAAACCACTCTCTAAATGGCAAATTGTTATTGGTAAATATTTTTCTATTTTATTGGTGCTGCTCTTTGTAATTGTGCCTACATGCATTTACATCATTACTATTAAAAGCTTAAGTGCAACAGGCAGTATTGATAGAGGAGGTATTACAGGTAGTTATATTGGTTTGTTCTTGCTGGCGGCAGTATTTGCAGCTATCAGCTTATGCTGCAGCAGTTTTACAAATAATACAGTTGTAGCTTTTCTAATAAGTGTATTTGTATGCCTGGTGTTATATTTTGGTTTTAATGCAGTAAGTAAACTACCTGTTTTTCAGGGACAGGCAGATTATTTTATAGAAATAATTGGTATTGATTTTCATTATAGAAGTATAAGCCGTGGTTTGGTAGACAGCAGGGATATACTTTATTTTTTAAGCCTTATTTTTTTATTTCTTTTAGTAACCGTACAAAACCTGCATAGACGCTAAGTAACCTCTCCATGAAATCAGCTATCAACAAAATATTCAGTAGTAAAATATGGTTACCAATAGCAGTAATTGCTTTAGTAGCAATTAATTGGTTAGGATCTATATTTCATACAAGAATTGATTTTACCAACGAAAAACGGTTTACACTTTCCCACTCTACTGAATCAATATTAAAAAATTTAGACAGCACTGTAGAAATTACTGTGTTGCTGACAGGCGATGTAAAGTCAGAATTTAAAAAGCTATCAAACAGCACGAGGGAGTTGTTGGAAAATTTTAAGAATTATGGAGGCAGTAAAATACAATACCAATTTGAATTGCCTGGTGAAGGACTAAGCGATTCTTTAAAAGCCAATGTATTTGATTCTTTAATTAGCATGGGTTTGCGCCCCACTAATCAGCAGGTGCAGGTAAAAGAAGGCGAAGGAAAAACGCAAAGACAAATATTTCCGGCTGCAGTTATTAAATACGGTGGCAGAACTATTGGGATTGATCTTTTACAGGGCCAGGTACAAAAGAATGTTTTTAATTCGGATGATATTTTAGATAAGCAATCTTTAAATAGTGCAGAGGCCTTACTTGAATATAAGTTTGCAAATGCCATTCAAAAAATAACACAAAAAGATGTTCCGGTGGTAGCGTACGCTTACGGAAATGGAGAACCACCGTATGGATTTTTACCAGCAAATAGTGTTTTTGAAACTCTCGGTAAAAATTTTATTGTAGATACTGTTAATATAAGGACCCAACCTTTTTTAAATCCGGAATATGCGGCCATTGTAATTGTAAAGCCTATTGCAAAATTTTCGGATGATGACAAATTTAAACTGGATCAGTATGTTATGAATGGTGGCAGGTTATTGTTTTTTATGGATGTGTTATATGCAGAAAGGGACAGCCTTCAAAATGGGGAACTGATTGCTTACTCAAGAGATTTAAATTTAAATGACCTGCTTTTCAAATATGGTGTTAGAATAAACACTGACCTGCTGGCTGATAAACATTGCGATGAAATAGCTGTTGAAGTAGGTTCAGTTGGTGGCAAAAGTCAAATCCGAAAACTGCCCTGGCCCTACGCTCCTTTACTGCAACCCGGTTCCGACAATGCCATTGTAAAAAACCAGGCAGATATATTAGGGCAGTTTGCCAACTCGATTGATACAGTAGAGGCACAAGGGATTAATAAAACCATTCTTTTGGCATCATCTGCAAATGCCTATACATTACCTACCCCTGCAAGAATACAGCTTAACAGTTTACGGACGATAGAAGAAGTTAATAAATTTAATCGTAAAAATATACCAGTAGCCGTTTTGCTGGAAGGGAAATTTATAAGCATGTACGCTAACCGTGCAAGCCAGGCCCAGCTCGATACCTTAAAGAGTTATAACATCGATTTTTTAAGAGAAACTGTTAACCCAGGTAAAATAATTGTTGTTGCTGATGCAGATATTGTTCTTAACCAGGTGTCGGAAAAAATAGGCCCTTTACCAATGGGTATGAACAAAGAAAGCAAAATACAATATGCCAATAAAGATTTCTTTTTGAATTGTACTGAATATCTTGCTGACAAAAATAATATTCTGGATGCAAGGGCAAAAGATTACACACTTCGTTTACTGGATATACAGAAAACAGAAGCCCAGCGGTCTTTTTGGCAAATGATAAATATAGTGGCTCCAATATTACTTGTATTTTTGTTTGGATTATGTTACCAATGGTGGCGTAAAAGAAAATATACCAGGTAATAAAAATGGGCAAAACAGAAATTATATTTATTGTTTTTTGTGCGCTGGTTGTGGTTGCGTTAATTTTTGACCTAGGTTTATTAAGTAAAAAAAACCAGGTAATCACTTTAAAAACAGCGCTTTTACAAACCGCCTTCTGGGTATTATTATCTATAGCATTTTGTATATTTATCAGAGTTCTTAATGAAGGTGGTAATGGTAAATCAGATGCCATTTCTTATATGTCTGCCTACCTTTTAGAGTGGTCGCTTTCTATTGATAATATTTTTGTGTTTATTATTATCTTTTCCTTTTTTGGGGTAAAAGAAAATAATTATTCCCGTGTATTGTTATTGGGCATTTTAATGGCGATTGTTTTTAGAATAATATTTATTGCCTTGGGTAGCGAGCTGGTGGCAAGGTTTAGTTGGGTTATGTATATATTCGGTGTATTTTTAGTTTACACAGGGTTGAAAATGTTTGACAGTAATGAAGAAGAAGAGTTTTCGCCCGATACAAACTGGGCATTTAGATTTCTGAAAAAAATAATGCGGACAACAGCTGAGGAACCAGATGGCCGTTTTATAATTATAAAAGACAATAAATTATTTTTTACCAAATTGGCAATGGTCGTAGTAATGCTGGGGTTGATAGACATTATTTTTGCCATTGATTCTATCCCGGCTGTTTTTTCGATTATCCCTGATCCCCAAAAAAAGATGCTCATTTATTCTTCCAATATTTTTGCTGTATTAGGTTTAAGAAGTTTATTTTTTTTATTGCGGGGAGCTGCCGGCAGGTTTAATTTTTTACAGCAGGGGATCGCTGTCGTATTATTGTTTATTGGTATAAAAATGTTGGTGGTAAAATGGGTACACCTGCCTGTATGGGTGTCTTTGCTGGTAATTATTTTTTGTATTGGCGGCTCTATTTTTTATTCTGTACGGTACAAAAGTAAAAATGAACAATAGGGTATCAATTAGTAATTATTCATTCTAAATAAAAATATTTGTACACTATTTCTCAAATAGCGCACACCATAAAAGCCAAATGGCTGCTACAAAATAATGATGCCATCATTGAGCATATTTTATTAGACAGCCGTAAATTATTATTTTCGCAAACTTCATTATTCTTTGCACTGAGTGGGCAAAGGCGAAATGGTAATTTGTTTATTGATGAATTGTATAAAAAAAATGTACGAAATTTTGTAGTAGATAAAACCTTTACTGCTTGTGCATTAGCCCGTTACAAAGATGCTAACTTTTTAGAGGTAAATGATGTGTTGCAGGCATTGCATTTATTAACGTCATTTCATCGCAGTCAATTTAATATTCCGGTAATTAGCATAACCGGAAGCAATGGCAAAACAATTGTAAAGGAATGGTTGTACCAGTTACTTAATAATAGTTATAACATTGTAAGAAGCCCTAAAAGTTATAATTCACAAATTGGTGTTCCGCTTAGTATTTGGCAAATGAATGCAGGGCATGAGTTGGGTATTTTTGAAGCCGGTATTTCTCAGCCTGGTGAAATGCAGCAACTTGAAAGAATTATCGAACCTACTATTGGTGTATTTACAAATATTGGCGAAGCACACAACCAAGGGTTTTTAAATATCCGCCAAAAGATAAATGAAAAGCTGAAATTATTTTTACACGCTGAATTACTGATTTACTGTGCTGATGATCCTGATGTAAATGCCGCTGTAGGTACTTTTGTCAGTAATGTAAGAAACAATCATTTGCTTCAACTTTTTTCATGGAGTAAAAAGGCAAAGGCTATATTACAGATTAAAGCAGTTGAAAAAAAGGCTACACAAACTGTAATTAGAGCTATTGATAACCGGGTTGAAAATATTGACCGGCCTATTACTATTACAATTCCTTTTACTGATGAAGCAGCTATTGAAAATGCCATCACATGCTGGTGTGTTTTATTACATTTAAATATTACTGATACACTGATCGCCGAAAAAATGTTATTGTTGCGTTCTGTAGAAATGCGACTGGAATTAAAACAGGGTATTAATAAATGCTCGGTAATTAATGACAGTTATAGTGCAGATATTAATTCTCTTACAATTGCACTGGATTTTTTATCTCAACAGCAGCAGCACCCTAACCGTACTTTAATATTGAGCGATATTTTACAATCAGGTAAAAACAGCCGGCAATTGTATTCAGATGTTGCATCCATACTGCAGCAGAAGAACATTAATCGTTTTATTGGCATTGGCCCCGAAATTTCACAGCAGCAGGAAGTATTTAGAAATATTCCTCAAACTTTTTTCTTTGCTTCTACCGCCGATTTTAAGGAACAATTTTATACGCTTCATTTTTACAATGAAACGATTTTGCTGAAAGGGGCAAGGGTTTTTGGGTTTGAGCAACTCAGTCATTTGCTGGAAGAAAAAATTCACCAGACGGTATTGGAAATTAATTTAAATGCCATCACGCATAATTTAAAACAATACCAGCAACTGCTAAACCCGGGTGTAAAAGTGATGGCAATGGTAAAGGCCTTTAGTTATGGTAGTGGTAGTTTTGAGATTGCTAATTTGTTACAGTTTCATAAAGTAGATTACCTGGCGGTAGCATATACTGATGAAGGGGTAGAACTGCGTAAAGCGGGTATTACATTACCTGTCATGGTAATGAATGCAGAAGAAGTTACTTACGACTTGATGGTACAATATAATCTGGAACCAGAAATATTTTCCTTTAATATTTTAGCTGGCTTTCAACAATATTTACAACAATCAGGCATAACCAATTACCCGGTGCATATAAAATTGGATACAGGGATGCACCGCTTGGGTTTTGAAGCGCAGGATATACCTCAGCTTGCACAAATACTTCAAACAACAGAGGTGTTTAAAGTGCAATCTGTTTTCTCTCACCTGGTAGCAAGCGATACTTCGCAATTGGATGACTTTACAAAAATACAAGCGGATATATTTTTACAAAGTTGTACAGTATTGCAAAAAGCCACAGGGTATTCGTTTCTGCGGCATATTGGGAATACAGCTGCCATTCACCGGCATACGAATTTGCAATTGGATATGGTGAGGCTTGGTATTGGTTTGTATGGAGTAGATAGCAGCACAACTATGCAGCAACAATTAAAAAATGTTACCACTTTAAAAACTACTATTTCGCAGATAAAAAATGTAAGGCCTGGCGAAACTGTGGGGTACAGCAGGCAAGGAATAGTTAGCAAAGATTCTACAATTGCTACTGTACGTATTGGCTATGCAGATGGCTACCCAAGGGCATTAAGTAATGGTAAAGGAAAAATGTGGGTAAACGGAAACCTGTTGCCAGTTATAGGAGTTGTGTGTATGGATATGACCATGTTGGATATTACTGGAACTGATATACAAGAGGGGGATGAAGTGATTGTTTTTGGAGAAGCGCTCTCAGTTCATGAGGTGGCAAACTGGGCACAAACAATTCCTTACGAAATTTTGACTGGTATATCTCAAAGAGTAAAAAGGGTTTATTTTGAAGAATAAAATTTAATGTGTTCAGTATAAAAATTCACAGTAGTTAAGGAATTTAATAATAGTATAACGGTTCAGTAATCAATTTCAAATGCCCTATTAACCTTACGGTCAAATTATTATCTTTGCGTCCAATTATGAAATCAAGACAGGTAACACTTATCATCCTTTTAGTTGTTTTTGCCGACCAGGCTTTAAAAGTATATATTAAAACACATTTCCAACTTGAAGAACATCACAATGTATTGGGAAAATGGTTCAACCTATATTTTGTAGAAAACGAGGGCATGGCTTACGGATGGAAATTTGGTGGCCAGGCTGGTAAAATGATACTTACTTTATTTCGCCTGGGTGCTGTAATTTTTGGCGTTTGGTATTTAGGTAATATTATAAAAAAGAAATACCACAAAGGGTTTATTATTTGTGCTGCATTAATATTTGCCGGTGCCCTGGGTAATTTAATCGACAGTATGTTTTATGGGCTGATCTTTGAAGAAAGTAATCGCTACCATTTGGCTGCCTTATTTCCTAAACAAGGGTATGCTGGTTTTTTACATGGCAAAGTAGTGGATATGCTTTATTTCCCTATTATAGAGGATGCCCATTTTCCTAAATGGATACCTATTTGGGGTGGAGAAGATTTTATTTTTTTTCGCCCTATTTTTAACTTAGCAGATGCGTCTATATCTACAGGCGTAATCACCATTTTGGTTTTTCAAAAAAGATTTTTTAAACAGCATACTGATAAACAATCGTATGATACCATTGAAACAGGTGCGGTTGTAAATGATGACGTGCAGGTTCAATAAAAGATATTTCAACTCGATATTAAAAAAATAGGTTCCATTAAGGAGCCTCTTTTTTTTAATATCGAAAATTGTCAGTTTATTTTGCCCACCATTTTGGCCGGTATAACCCATTCATCAAATTCTTCCGGGGTTACATATCCTAATTTCACTGCCATTTCTTTTAATGTTGTTCCTTCCTTATGTGCTTTTTGAGCTATCTCTGCGGCTTTGTAATAACCAATTTTTGTGTTTAGGGATGTTACCAACATTAATGAATTATCAACATGCTTTTTAATGTTAGCTTCTATGGGTGCTAAACCAATAGCACATTTATCGTTAAAAGAAACACAGCCATCACCAATTAATCTTGCACTGTGTAAAAAATTATAAATCATTACGGGTTTAAAAACATTTAATTCAAAATGTCCCATACTGCCGCCAATGCCAATCGTAACATCATTGCCCATTACCTGGGCAGCAATCATGGTAAGTGCTTCACATTGCGTAGGGTTTACTTTGCCGGGCATAATAGAAGAACCCGGCTCATTATCCGGAATAAAAATTTCTCCAATACCAGAACGTGGGCCAGATGAAAGCATGCGGATATCATTGACAATCTTCATTAAACTTACTGCTATAGTTTTTAATGCGCCGTGTGCTTCTACTATAGCATCATGAGCAGCCAGTGCTTCAAATTTATTTTCTGCTGTTATAAAAGGCAGTCCGGTTAATGTTGCAATATGCCTGGCAACATTTTCAGAATAACCTTCTGGTGTATTGATACCGGTACCAACTGCAGTACCCCCCAACGCCAGTTCGCTTAGATGCGCCAGGGTATTTTTTATTGCTCTTAATCCATGTGTTAATTGAGATACGTAGCCACTAAATTCCTGACCGACTGTTAATGGGGTAGCGTCCATAAAATGGGTGCGGCCTATTTTTACGATGCCCATAAATTCCTTGCTTTTTAAAGCCAGGGTATCCCGTAATTTTTCTATACCGGGTATGGTATTTTCAATTAAAATTTTATACGCCGCAATGTGCATGGCCGTGGGAAAAGTATCATTGCTTGATTGAGATTTGTTAACATCATCATTAGGGTGCAAAAACTTTTCTTTATCCTCTAGTTTACCACCATTTATTACATGTCCCCGATAAGCTACCACCTCGTTTACATTCATATTACTTTGTGTGCCACTGCCAGTTTGCCAAACTACAAGGGGAAAATAGGCATCTAATTTTCCTTCTAAAATTTCATCACATACTTTGCCAATGAGATCACATTTTTCTTTTGATAAAATGCCTGCATCAAAGTTGGTTAAAGCGGCGGCTTTTTTTAAGTAAGCAAAGGCTTTAATAATTTCTTTAGGCATTTTGTTTATATCTTCTGCAATTTTAAAATTGTCGATACTACGCTGGGTTTGTGCGCCATAATAGGCATCAACAGGCACTTTTACTTCACCCATTGTATCTTTTTCTATTCTATATTCCATACACTAAATTTTTATTATTTATTATTCGCCGCAAAGTTAATTATTGCAACACTAAATAAAGCCTTTTATATTATTTTGCTTTTTGCATGGCACCAATGATTGATTTATATTTTTATTACGAATCTATTTTATTTATCTTAGAACTTATTTACAATGATTTCCTGAATTTATTTATATAAATATGAAGAAATATCCTGCAATAATTTCTATACTTATTTTTAGTTTTCAATTGCTGACAGCTCAGGTGCCAAAACCAACCATGCAACAGTTACAGTGGCATGATATGGAGTTTTACCTGTTTGCTCATTTTGGCCCTAATACATTTACTGATAAAGAATGGGGAGAGGGGACAGAGAAAGAAGAAATATTTAACCCGCAAAATTTAGATTGCCGGCAATGGTGCAGGGTGGCAAAAGCTGCAGGAGCAACAGGCATCATCATAACAGTCAAACATCATGACGGATTTTGTTTGTGGCCAAGCAAATATTCTTCACACACTGTAAGAGAAAGCAAATGGAAAGATGGAAAAGGTGATGTGTTGAAAGAATTATCAACAGCCTGTAAAGAGTATGGACTAAAATTCGGTGTATATATTTCTCCATGGGATAGAAACCATCCAGACTATGGAACACCAAAATATAATGACGTATTTGTAAATATGATGACTGAGTTATTTGCTAACTATGGCCCTATTTGGGAGCTATGGTGGGATGGTGCAAATGGAGAAGGGCCAAACGGTAAAAAGCAGGTATATGACTGGGATAGATTTAAAAAAATGGTAAAAAAACTTTCTCCCAATACCGTAATTTTTAGTGATATTGGCCCGCAAATAAGATGGGTTGGCAACGAAAAAGGCATAGCTGGTAAAACCAATTGGAATGCTTTAGATACGATTGGGTTTAGCGCTGGTGCCGGCGCCCCAGGTACTGATACCCTTAACATGGGAAATATAAACGGCAAATATTGGATACCTGCAGAGTGTGATGTAAGCATCAGACCCGGTTGGTTTTATCATAAAGAAGAAGATGATAAAGTAAAAACACCTAAACAATTATTTGATTTGTATTTAAAATCTGTTGGCAGGGGAGCTACCCTTTTATTAAATGTACCGCCTGATAGAAGAGGATTAATAAATGAAAATGATTCGGTGGCCCTGGTTGGTTTTAAAAAATTAAGGGAGGAGAGTTTTAAGGAAAATCTATGTAAAAACGCAGTCACCAATGTTATTTCAGGAAATACCATAAAAAATATAGCTTCAGTAAATGACAATAACGCCAATACCTTTATTGCTATAAAGGATGTTCAAAAAGAAAAGCTTCAAATTCATTTTAAAAAACCAACAAATATCAATTGTATAGTACTAAAAGAATTTATAAAAGACGGACAATCTGTTCAGGAATTTACTATACAGGTTAAAAGTAATGATAAAATAAAAACCTTTTCGCATAGTACCATTGGACATAAAAGAATTATCAGTTTTGATGCAATAGAAGCCAATGATATTGTAATTATTTTTTTAAAAAGTAAAAGAGAAATTAAAATTTCAGAAGTAGGGGCTTATTTAATTGACAGCAAATTAATAGAGGATACATCTAAGCCTTTATAATCTGACAATGCAAAAGAGTAAATGTTGCCGACATTTATTTTCCAGTAAAATTTGCTTTTCTTTTTTCTAAAAATGCAGCGGAGCCTTCTTTTCTATCTTCAGTATCAAAACATTCACCAAAGGCATTTATTTCATTGGCATAACCATCGTTTGTTTTATCATATACTGTATTGGCCGCTTGTATGCAGGCAGCTACAGCGAGAGGCGCTTTTGTATTTATAACTGTCAAAACAGCCATTGCTTTATTGATTAATTCATCGGCAGGCACAACATAATTCACCAGCCCGTATTGCAGTGCCGTGGCTGCATCAATCATATTGCCACTAATCAATAATTCAATAGCACGGCCTTTTCCAATTAGCTGGGTCAACCGCTGTGTACCACCATAGCCAGGAATTATACCTAAGTTAACTTCGGGTTGGCCAAACTTTGCATTGTCACTTGCAATACGAAAATGACAAGCCATTGCCAACTCACACCCACCACCCAACGCAAATCCATTAATAGCAGCAACAATTGGTTTTTTACTGTTTTCAATTTTTAAAAAAATATCCTGCCCTCGTTTTGATAATGCCATAGATTCATCCTTGCTTAAATCGGTAAATTCTGATATATCTGCGCCGGCAACAAAAGCTTTTGATCCTGCACCGGTAATAATCACAGATTTTATGGATGAATTATTTTGTATTTCATCCGTGGCTTTATCCAAATCGGTAAATACATCTTTATTTAATGCATTTAATTTATCAGGCCTGTTAATGGTTACGATGAAGATGCCATTATCTAAGGAAGTATGTAAGGTAGAATAACTCATTTTTTATTATTTACTGGTGCTTATTTTCAAATTAAACATTTAAAAATTCCTATGATCTTTTACCCACTCTTTTATATAAGTGGCAATATCGGTAGTAGTTGCCCCTGGCGCAAATAATTTACCAACTCCAATTTCATTTAAGGCTTTCATATCATCATCGGGAATAATTCCGCCACCGGTAAGCAATACATCATCCATCTCTTTTTCTTTCATCAGTTTAATTATTTTTGGAAAAACAGTATTATGTGCACCACTAAGAATGCTTATGCCTATAGCATCTACATCTTCCTGTAATGCTGCGTTCACAACCATTTCAGGCGTTTGGCGCAAGCCAGTGTATATTACTTCCATACCTGCATCCCGTAATGCAGTAGCGATTATTTTAGCCCCACGGTCGTGGCCATCCAGGCCAACTTTGGCTACCAGTACTCTTATGGGTCTTGTCATGATAAGTTTTGCCAATAAATTATTGAAGTAAAGATAATGTATGTTGTATCCTTGTAATGGTTGCTTCTTTTTTAATAGCAGCAGCTATTTCAAAAACACCTGGTCCAAATTTCCCACCCACAAGCATAATACGCAGGGGTAACATTAGTTCACCTGTTTTTAACTGGTTTGCGGCAGCCAATTCTTTAAAGCTTATCTCCAGGTCGTCCGCCTCCCAAAGCGTACTTAATTGCCAGGTTTTAATTAGTTCTATAAAAAAAAGATTCTTCTTTTCATCCCATTTTGGTTTAATGGCGTTGCTGTCAATTGCCACCGGGGATTTAAAAAAGAAACTTCCCTGCGTATAAAAATCAGGCAATAAGGTGCAACGTTCTTTTACCAGTTCTATCACTTTTTTTAAATAATTTTCGTCGGTAATTACAATACCATTTAATTCAAAAATCTCCTTCACCCTTAAAAGATAGCTATCAACTTCCAGTTTCTTTATCCATTCATGGTTAAACCATTTTGCCTTTTCAAAATCAAACTTTGCTCCACCTTTATGCACCCTTTCAATACTAAATTTTTCGATAAGTTCTTGGATTGAAAAAACTTCCTGTTTGGTTCCATCATTCCATCCCAACACTGCAAGCAGATTAATAAATGCTTCGGGTAAAAAACCAATCTCTAAAAAACCTTTTGTTATTTCTTTGGTAGCAGGGTCTTTCCAATCCATGGCGTATACCGGAAAACCCAAACGGTCACCATCTCTTTTACTCAGTTTTCCATTGCCATCTGGTTTTAATATTAAAGGCAAATGCGCCCATTTAGGCATATTATCTGCACCAAATAGATACTTCCA
>JAYTTI010000090.1:0-1786 GCA_043745405.1 Ferruginibacter sp.
AGAATAATTGTAATAAAAAATTTTGTCAGTGTAAATTGTTTCATGATCTGTTGTATAGGAGTAAATAAAAATTTTAATAAAGTTAGCCATTAATTTTTGCCCTTTTGGGAACCGCCAAATTCAGTACCGAGTTACATTGATGGCATTATCAATGGTATCAACAGCCAGCTAAATAATGTGATCAGTATTACACAAATTATATTAAGTACAAAACCTGTTTTTATCATTTGCCCTAATTTAATATGGCCACTCGCAAAAACTATGGCATTAGGCGGGGTACCCATCGGCAACATACTAGCACAACTGGCGCCAAGCGTCATTGGTATCCCCAATAATAAAGGATTGATATGCAAAGCATCTGCCACTGCTGAAATTACAGGGGCCATAACAATAACCTGTGCAATATTGCTCATCACTTCGCTTAAAAAGACAGAGATCAGTGTTACAATAAAGATCAGCAGCAATATATTATTTGTAGCAAAAGAGGCAATGTATTGCCCAAGGCTTTCCATCAACTTTGCTTCTTCGAGGGATTTGGCCAATGCAATACCACCACCGAATAATAATAAAATTCCCCATGCCATTTTTTTAGTGTCACTCCATTCCAGCAGTCTTTCCTCCGGCTCTTCTTTACTTCTTCCACTGGGTACAATAAATAAGCTTATGGCGCCGATCAGGGCAATCATTGAATCATCTAATTGAAATAATTTTTGATTGGCGTTAATAATATCTTTAGTGATCCATAAAAAAGCAGTACTGCAAAAAACTATTAAAACTCTTTTCTCCTGGCGGCACAAAGGCCCCATTCCTTTTAATTCCGACGTTATAAAATTTTTGCCATCTACACTATGTGCAATGTGATTGGGGTACAGCCATTTTACCATTACCAAATACAAAACAAATAATAAAATAATTGCCAACGGCATACAAAGGATCATCCAGTTTACAAAATCAATCCCATGTTTATAGTGATCGTTCAGGTGCCTTACATAAGCAACGTTAGGTGGAGTGCCGATGATGGTGGCTATACCGCCAAAATTGCTTGCATAGGCAATAGACAACATGAGCGTTAATGAAAAATTTTTTATGTTGGCACCGGGGTTGGTGTTTAAACTCATCACAAGAATTACAGATACTGCAATTGGATACATCATCATGGCAGTAGCCGTATTGCTAAGCCACATACTTATAAATCCTGTTGATAAAATAAAGCCGAGTATAATATTATTTCCGTTTGTACCGGTTAATTTAATAATAGTTAATGCAATACGTTTATGCAGGTTCCATTTTTCGATAGCCAGGCCCAAAAAAAAGCCTCCCAAAAAAAGATAAATGATGGAGTCGGAATAAGCTTTGGAGGTTTCTTTAATGGAATTAATATTCAGTAAAGGATATAGTACCAAAGGTACCAATGCAACTACAGCCAATGGGAGGGCATCCAATACCCACCATGCGATCATCAAAATGGCTACTGATAATACAAGTTTTGCTTTGGCATCAACTCCGAATGGATTTATAAAAAAGAAGAGTACAGCAATAAAAATACCCGTTATGAGTGCCAGCTCTTTGCGATATTTTTTAAACCAATCATTCATATCCCAATATAAAGCAGTTTCCTTGGTTTTAGAAAATATTCAATATTCAATTTTCAAGTTGAGAAGAGTATATAGAACATTTGTATTAATTTTAGAAATCAATGTACCCCTTATGCAAAACAGAAATTACGATCTTGAAGACAGGCTTGTTGATTATACCTGCCGTATGATTGATGTAGTAGAAACATTAC
>JAYTTI010000091.1:0-24309 GCA_043745405.1 Ferruginibacter sp.
TTTAAAATAGTTCATTATTTTTTCTTCGTTGCTTCCAATAATACGGATGAGGTTTTCTATTTCTGGCAGCTTTGCCTGTTCGGCACAGTCGTACCAGTGGATGAGTTGTTTTTCTATTTGCCATTCGTATTTGCCAATATTTTCTTTATCTAACCACTGCCTTATTTGCAGGGTAAGTTCATAAGCTGATTTGAGCAGCGGATAGGTTTCAAAAAGAAGACCTGCCCTTTTTTGCTGGGAGGCTGTCCAGTTTTCGGTTCGTTTAAAAAGTACATACCTGCTCCTGGTTAGCAGCTCTATTCTGGATTCGCCATTGATGAGTTTAGTTTGTTTTTCATATTCCCGGCGTTCTTTTTTAGTAGCAGGCAGTTGGGCAATTTCTTGCTGCTTTAACCGCAGCCGTAATGACTGAACAGCCTCCACAATATGTTGTACCACATGAAACTTATCGGCTACGATCAGGGCAGCAGGAAAGCTTTGCTCACAAAATTTTTCATACGTGGGGCTCAGGTCAGCAGTGATGGTTTTCACTTTTTGTCTTGCTTGGCCTGTTTTGTCTATCAGTCTGTTTAATTCAGCTACAGTAAGAGTTTCAGCCAGCAATGCTATCTTACCTGTTTCCCGGTTGGTCATCACGGTATAATATTGTTCGTCTATCATTTTTTCATCTACTGACATTTCTTCTCCAAAGTTTTCAGGCTTCAGCACAGCCACCAGTTTCTCCCGTTTATCACTTCCTGTAAAATTATCTTTGCCCCACTGTTTACTTTCCACCGCTTGGGGGTAGCCGCTTAAATAATGGCGGTACCAACTGTAAATTGTCTGTGGAGGAAGCTGAAGAAAACCTCCAATCGTAGTGAAGTTAACCGGCTTTTCATCCACCAATTTCTTTTAAAAAATCCCGGAACTCCCTGGTGGTTTTCATGCCGGGTATATGAAGGTCATATTCATTACTGTAATGCTTCGTTGTTCCTTTTTCTTTCCACTTTCTTCGTATCAGCCGCAGGTAAATTTTCTTCAGCGAAAATGCATGGGTCAAAATATCTATCTCATTATTGTATCCATCCAATACCGCTTCCTTCCCAGCTAAAGCTTTGGGTATCCGGTCTACTTTTTCAACCAGTTCTATTATCCACTCATGCGGCTTGTTCTCAATATAGTTCACTTCAAAATCAACTAGATATTCTTCCGGTATGAAAATCTTATAGCTCTCTTCGGCTAAATTTGATTGACGGGGATGGGGCATAATATTTTTTATACCAAAGTTACTCTTAGCACTTCAAAAGATTAATTAGCCAAGCATTCATTAGTTCTATTTTTAGCGGTATTAAAATAATCATAATTAACTGCTTATTTACTCTTGCCTGTCATCGATAGAGTAGTTTTGCACTACAAGCAAAATTATATGACCGATAATAACAATAAAGCTCCACATATTTTAAATACCTCTGCTAACTTACTCGGCATTTGTTTCCTTGTATTAACCTCATTAAAAGTATTGAAATTAAATGGTACGACTTTTATTGATGAGTGTACTTCCGTTGCCGCCATACTGTTTATGTGTAGCAGTATTTTTTTTCCTCTCTCTTAGAAATAACTCGGCAAAAGGAAATAGGTATGAACAAATTGCTGATATTGTTTTTTTGACGGGGACTTATTTGCCTTTTTGTTACCATTAGGATGGTAACCTTTAATTTTATGAAATAATGCAATTATAGAAATAGGGCAAACAACTAATTTTACCTGCCAAACATTTTATCCAGTTCGATCTTTTTAAATTGGGTATAGGTTGGTTTGCCATTAGGGGTAATATTGGGCGTATTACAGGCAAATAAATCTTCTGCCAGTACTTTCATTTCTTTTTGTGTAAGGGAAGTGCCAGCTTTAATTGCTTGCTGCCAGGCAAGAGAACGAAGTAATTTTTCTCTTTTATTGTATTTTAAATCGGCACTAAAATGTTTAAATTGTTCCAGCATTTTTTCTATGGCTGCTTTTTCATTGCCAACGGCTATATCTGCCGGTGTACCCTGTATAACAAAAGTATTATTGCCAAAGGGTTCTAAATGATATCCAAGTAAGTGCAGTTCAGGCAATAGTTCGTTTACAATCACCATGTCAACGGCTGCTAGTTCTATCGTTATCGGAAATAAATTTTGTTGTATGGCGATAGGTTTACCTTCCACTGCTTTTACAAAGCGTTCATACAAAATCCGTTCATGTGCATTTTGCTGATGAATCAATATAAAGCCGACATCATTTTGTATAACAATATAAATACTATGCAGCTGCACCAGGTTTTCCATTGCCATTGCAGGCTGTGTAGCAAAGGCCCGCAGGCTTATGAACTCCTGCTCACGGTTGGTTGCTGTGTGTTCTTCTATAACAGGTTGGGTTGTTGGACTCAAAAATCCCGATTCGTTTTTTGCCGGTTCATATAAATCTTTCCAATGCTTCAGTTCACTTTTGTTTTCTATAAAGTGCGCCTGATTTTTTTGGGTGAAAGTTTTGTATAAGGAAGAAGAGGCTGCAGCTGATTTTCTTTCTTCTGTAAATGGTTTGCTAACCGCATCTGAATGCTGAATAGACGCATCCAATTCAAAATCCAATGTGGGCGAAATGCTGAATTGTGCCAGTGCATGTTTAACTGCACTCTGTACAAATGCATACACAATTTTTTCATCCTCAAACTTTATTTCCTGCTTGGTGGGGTGAACATTGATATCAATCTGAGATGGATCCAAATCAATAAATAAAGTATACATAGGAAAACTATCCTTTGCAATCATTTCCGCAAAAGCACCCATTACCGCATGGTTCAGGTAAGCACTTTTTATAAACCGGTTGTTTACAAAAAAGTATTGGTCGCCCCTGGTTTTTTTAGCCGTTTCCGGCTTACCCACAAAACCATAAATATTCATATAATCACTTTGCTCCTGTACACTTACCAGTTTGGCATTGTAATTATTACCCAATATTTGTACGATACGTAGTTTTAAAGTGCTTCTTTCTAAATGAAAAACCTGCTGGCCATTACTGATCAGCGAAAAGAAAATATCCGGAAAGGCCATGGCTACCCTGGTAAACTCATCCACAATATGGCGCAATTCAGATGGGTTGCTTTTTAAAAAATTTCTTCGGGCAGGAACATTAAAAAATAAATTTTTCATAGCAATGCTGGTGCCTTGCTGCATGGCAATGGGCTCCTGTTTTTTTACCAGGCTGTTATCAATTTCAATATACGTACCAGTAGTATCTTCTGCTTTCTTTGATTTTAATTCTACCTGCGCCACAGCAGCAATACTTGCCAGCGCTTCTCCCCTAAACCCCATGGTTTTAATATGAAACAGGTCGTCAATATTTTTAATTTTTGAAGTAGCATGCCTTTCAAAACTCATCCTTGCATCTGTTTCGCTCATGCCTTTTCCATTATCAATTACTTGTATCAGGGCTTTGCCTGCATCATTTACAATTAGTTTAATTTCTGTAGCGCCTGCGTCTACTGCATTTTCGAGTAATTCTTTTACAGCACTGGCCGGCCGCTGAATTACTTCACCTGCTGCAATTTGATTGGCAATATTATCGGGCAATAATTGAATGATGTCGGGCAAAATTTCTCCTTTATTTTTGGCAAAACTACATAGATAATAATTGGGTTGGTTTCAAATATTTAAAAGATTTGTATTGGCTTTAAAACCTTCTTCAAATAGAATAAATACGTATACGAATTAATGGTGATTGGTTAAAATAGAGTAATACAAAGTTGATATCACTCTATTTTCCAAATAGTTAAAGTTAAAAAATATTTTCTCAACCTATCTAAATTGAAATGTGCTTAATTTGTATTGCATATTTTATAATTATGATAAGAACCTGTTTTTTATTTACTTTTTTACAATTGGCTTTTTTTGCAGCAAACGCCCAAACCAGGTTAAACCGGCAAAAACCTGCACATGCATGGGCAGATAGCGTGTTTAACAGCCTTTCGCCAGACCAGCGCATTGCCCAATTAATGGTATTGCGCCTCTCTGCCTACGACTTTAAAACCAAAACCCCTATTTATTACGACAGGGAAGTTGCAGAGGCAATAAAAAAATACAATGTGGGCGGTATCTGTCCTTTCCAGGGTAATCCTGTACTACTGGCCACCATTATTAATAACCTGCAGAGCCTGGCACAAACCCCGCTTATAACCTGTATTGATGCAGAATGGGGAATAGGTATGCGGTTGTTTGATAGCGTAACTGCACTGCCCCATCAAATGATGCTGGGTGCTTTGCAGGATGCTTCCATTATTTATCAATATGGCAAAATAGTGGGTGAGCAATGTAAACGTTTAGGCATTAATGTTAACTATGCGCCAGTAGTAGATATCAATAACAATCCCAATAACCCGGTAATTAACGACCGCAGTTTTGGAGAAGATAAATACAAAGTGGCTTTATACGGAATAAAGTATATGCAGGGCATGCAGGATGTTGGTGTAATGGCCTGCGCCAAACATTTTCCGGGGCATGGCGATGTAGCGGTGGATTCTCATCTGGACCTTCCGGTAATTAATAAATCAATGGCACAGTTAGATTCGCTGGAACTATATCCTTTTAAAGAAATATTTAAAGCAGGTATTGGCAGTGTAATGATGGGTCATTTATTTATTCCGGCAATTGACAGTACGCCAAACACGGCATCTTCCATTTCGAAAAAAAATGTAAGCGGTTTAATGCGCACAGCAATAGGTTTCCAGGGATTAACCTTTACAGATGCGCTGGAAATGCAGGGTGTGCAAAAATTTTTTCCTGGGGGTGAAGCATCTGTACAATCGCTTATAGCAGGAAACGATATGCTTTGTTTGCCCGGCAATGTTGATTCAACCATACAAAAAATAAAAGCCGCCATTGACAATAAAGAGTTAAGCTGGCAGGACATTGAGTTCCATTGCAAAAGGGTTTTACTCGCTAAATACAAATATGGGATAAACCATTTTTTGCCCATTAATACTACTAATATTACGGTTGATTTAAACAGGGAAGTTCCGGCTATGAAAAAATTGGTAGCAGAAAATGCCATCACTTTATTAAATAAAACAAGTGATGATTTTTTTCCGTTGGTAACCGATACAAAAAAACCAAATACTGATATTGCCTATGTTGGTATTGGCATCAACAGCGATAATGCTTTCGCTAAAAGAATGCGCCTTGACTTTAATGCGCCCGTTTATTATTTTGATTATAACCAGGATTCATCAAAGATTGCATCATTGGTTGCATTATTAAAAACCAGGTATAAAAATGTGGTTATAGGCATTCATAATTACAGCCGAAGGCCTGCCAATAATTTTGGTTTCAGCGCTTCAGCTATTGAACTGGCAACACAGTTACAACAGCAAACCAACTGTATCAGTTTTGTTTTTGGTAATCCTTATGCCATCAAAAATTTTTGCACCGCTAAAAATATAGTGGCCTGTTATGAAGATGATGAATACACTCAAAATGCAGCTATTGATTTTTTGAAAGGAAAAATTGCAGCCAAGGGAAAACTACCGGTATCAGTATGCGATGCTTATCCTTTTGGCAGCGGTATCAACACCACTGTTGCTGCTTTACCTACTGTAAACCCGGCTGAGCTTGGGTTAGATATTGTGCGGTTAAACACTATTGACTCAATTGCAAATAACGCTATCAGCCTTGGCGCTACACCAGGTTGTGTTGTGCTGGTTGCAAGAGACGGCAAGATTGCCTACCAAAAAGCCTTTGGTAATTTTAAATACGAAAATATAATGCCAGTAACAACTTCATCAGTTTATGACATGGCATCGGTTACTAAAATTTGCGCCACTACCATTTCAATAATGAAATTGTATGAATCAGGAAAAATTGATCTTAAAAAAAAGCTGGGCGATTATCTTCCAATGGTGAGAGGCACCAATAAAGAAAACCTTTTAATTGAAAATATTCTATTGCACCAGGCAGGGCTTGTACCATATATTCCCTTTTACAAAGAAACTATTGATGCTGCAGGCATACCCTTTGCAAAATATTATTCCACTCAAAAAAACGATTCTTTCAGTATAAGAGTGGCAGATAATTTATTTATGCGGAACGACTGGAGAGATACTATGTATTACCGCATTTTACAAAGCCCGCTTACTGCGCCTGATAAATATGTGTATAGCGATAATGATTTTATTTATTTGGGAAAAGTTGTAGAAGCACTTAGCGGTATGCCGCTAAATGAATTTGCAAAAAAAGAATTTTATATACCCCTGGGTTTAACATCCACAGGTTTTATGCCCAGGGAATATTTGCCGCTAAACAGGATAGCGCCAACAGAAAATGAAAAGCAATTCCGCCGGCAATTGGTACAGGGAGATGTGCATGACCCGGGTGCGGCGATGTTTGGTGGAGTGAGTGGCCATGCTGGTTTATTCAGCGATGCGTATGGTATTGCGGTTATTATGCAAATGCTGTTAAATGGAGGTGAATTTAATGGTAAACGTTATTTCAAAAAAGAAACAGTTGACTTTTTTACAGCTTATCATAGCAGCATCAGCCGCCGTGGTTATGGCTTTGATAAACCAGAAAAAGATAATGCAACACGTCCGGAACCCTATCCCTGTCTTTCTGCATCACCCCTTAGCTTTGGCCATACCGGCTTTACCGGTACCTGTACATGGGTAGACCCAGAAAAGAAATTAGTATATGTATTTTTAAGCAACAGGGTTTCTCCGCAGGGAGATAATTCACTTCTTTTAAAAATGAATGTACGCCCCAAAATACAGGAAGCAATTTACAAAGCGATGATAGCTCATTAACAAAATAATAATAAGAGTTCTATTTCTAATTGCTGAAAACTTAACTAAAATTCAAAGCCTGGTAATAAAAAAGTAATCAATAATTCGTGTAATTCGTATTTAAAAATTCGTGTAATTGATTTACTAAGGTTTAAATTTGATTTCGCTTATTAAAACGATTGCTATTTATGTCATACTCTTACCAAATAAAATCTTTAGAAGAATACAAGAAAGCTTATGATGAAAGTGTAGACAACCCAGACAAATTTTGGGGAGCTATTGCTGAAAATTTTCATTGGCGCAAAAAATGGGATAAGGTTTTGGATTGGAATTTTACAGAACCAAAAGTTGAATGGTTTAAAGGCGGTAAACTCAATATCACCGAAAACTGTATCGACCGGCATTTAAAAACAATGGCAGATAAACCTGCCATCATCTGGGAACCCAATAACCCCGAAGAAAGAGTAAGAGTGGTTACCTACGCCCGTTTGCACAAAAGAGTTTGCCAGGTGGCACAAATGCTGATTAATAACGGCGTAAAAAAAGGCGACCGTGTTTGTATTTATATGGGCATGGTGCCCGAGTTGGCATATGCAGTGTTAGGATGTGCAAGAATTGGCGCCATTCATAGTGTGGTGTTTGGTGGCTTTAGCGCACAAAGCATTGCCGACAGGCTTGATGATGCACAGGCCGAATTTATTATTACCTGTGATGGCGCTTATCGGGGTGCAAAAGACATTCCTTTAAAAGCGGTAATTGATGATGCACTTATCGGCAACAGAACAATTAAAAAAGTGATTGTTTATACCAGAACAAGAACTCCTGTCTCCATGATAAAAGGAAGGGATGTTTGGTGGGAAGATGAAATGGAATTTGCAGAAACACAGGTCGAGAAAGATGGCATAGTTTCTTTTCCGGCTTCAGAAATGGATGCAGAAGACCCGCTGTTTATTTTATACACTTCAGGCAGTACTGGTAAACCCAAAGGTGTGGTACATACCATTGCGGGTTATATGTTATGGACCAACTACACTTTTGTAAATGCATTTCAATACCAGCAGGGTGATGTACATTTTTGTACTGCCGATATTGGTTGGATAACCGGTCATAGTTATATTGTTTATGGTCCATTGAGTGCAGGCGCTACTTCATTGATGTTTGAAGGAATACCTACCTGGCCGGATGCAGGACGTTTTTGGAATATTGTTGACAAGCATAAAGTGAATTGTATTTATACCGCACCTACTGCCATTAGAAGTTTGATGAGCTTTGGCGAAGAACCATTGAAGGGAAAAGACCTATCTTCTTTAAAAGTATTGGGTACTGTTGGCGAACCTATCAATGAAGAGGCATGGCATTGGTATGATGAAAATATCGGAAAGAAAAATTGCCCCATTGTTGATACCTGGTGGCAAACAGAAACCAGTGGTTGTTTGATAAGTAACCTTGCAGGGATAACGCCTGCCAAGCCAAGCTGGGCAACACTGCCCATGCCGGGCGTACAACCATTATTGGTAGATGAAAATGGAAATGAAGTAACAGAAAAAGATGAACATGGAATCATTAAAGGAAACCTTTGTATTAAGGCACCCTGGCCGGGAATATTAAGAACCACATGGGGAGATCATGAGCGTTGCCGCGCCAATTATTTTGCTACTTATCCAGGCTTATATTTTACCGGTGATGGTGCTTTAAAAGACGACGATGGCAATTACCGCATCACCGGCAGAGTGGATGATGTGTTAAACATCAGCGGCCACCGTATTGGAACTGCTGAAGTAGAGAATGCTATTAACATGCACTCGGGTGTGGTGGAAAGTGCGGTGGTTGGTTATCCGCATGATATAAAAGGGCAGGGCATTTATGCGTATGTAATTTACAACGGCCATCATGGCGATGAAGATTTAAGAAGAAAGGATATCAGCCTGACAGTTGCAAAAATCATTGGCGCCATTGCCAAACCAGATAAAATACAATTTGTAAGTGGATTGCCAAAAACAAGAAGCGGCAAAATAATGCGGCGCATTTTAAGAAAGATTGCAGAAGGGGAAACAACCAACCTTGGGGATACCACTACTTTGCTTGACCCGGATGTGGTGGAAGAAATTAAAAATGGCAAAATATAAACTATGAGAAGATTTCTGAAGGGGATATTTAAGCTCCTTATTTTCCTATTTATTTTCCTCAATATTATCACTGCATTTCATGCATATAAGTTTACCCATTTTTATGATGCCAATGAAATAACTGTAAAGCAGCACAAGAGCGGATTGGATATTACAAAAGAAATATTGTTTGGTATCAATGCACCCAAAAAGGTCAACACCATAGTCGCAGATTCAAGTTTTGAAACCGTTTATCTTACCACAAAAGACAATTTAAAATTACAGGGATGGTATTTAAAAACGGATAGTATCGCTAAAGGAACCGTGGTAATGTTTCATGGCCACGGAAGCAGCAAATCGGCTATTTTTTTAGAAACACAGGAGTTTAGAAAGATGGGGTATAATACTTTTTTGATAGACTTCAGGGCACATGGCAGCAGCGGCGGCAATACCACTACCATTGGTTATTTTGAAGCGGAAGATGTATTGCTGGCCTATGATTTTATAAAGAAAAAAGGTGAAAAAAATATAGTGCTTTGGGGTATTTCAATGGGTGCTGCCACCATTACAAAAGCTATTAACGATTATGGCATACAGCCTAATAAGATTATTTTAGAAATGCCTTACGGGTCTATTTTAGAGGCTGCAGAAGGAAGAATAAAAATGATGCACCTGCCACCTGAGCCATTGGCAATGCTTATTGGTTTTTGGGGAAGCGTAGAAAATGGTTTTTGGGTATTTAATATGAAGCCGTCAGAGTTTGCAAAAAAAATAGACTGCCCGGTTTTATTACAATGGGGTAAAAATGATCCACGGGTAACCAGGGCTGAAATTGATTTAATTTATGCCAACATTACTGCACCCAAAAAATTAGTAGTTTTTGAAACTGCTGCTCATGAATCTTTGTGCAAAAAGGAAAATGATAAATGGATGAAGGAAGTACAAAGTTTTTTGAACAAATAATACGTACTCATGCATCCTAAAAATATTTCCATTACCGATTATACCTATTCTTTACCCGAAGAAAAAATTGCCCTATTTCCCTTGCCAGAAAGGGATGCATCAAAGTTGCTGGTATATAAAAACGATGCTATCAGCGAAGATACCTACCAAAATATAGCCGCTTATTTACCAGAGAAAAGTTTACTTATTTTTAATAATACCAAAGTAATACCTGCCAGAATATTATTTCAAAAACCATCGGGGGGCATCATTGAAATTTTTTGCCTTGAACCTTATGAAGCCATCAGCGAGTACAGCACCATCATGAATAAAAAAGAAAGGGTGCGCTGGAAATGCATGATTGGAGGAATCAGTAAATGGAAAGAAGGGGTGCTGGTTAAAACAATCAGCTATCAGCAGTTAACAATCAAATTAAAAGTAAGCCTTATTGAAAAATTGGCAGATGCATATGTTGTTGAATTTGAGTGGCAGCCTGCACAATTAAGTTTTGCTGAAGTGATTGCTCAAATGGGTAATATTCCTTTACCTCCTTATATAAAAAGAGCATTGCAGGATACCGATAAAGAAAGATATCAAACTATTTATGCGGCATTTGATGGATCTGTAGCAGCACCAACTGCTGGATTGCATTTTACAGAAAGAGTATTTGCTTCGCTGAAAGAAAAAAATATAGAAAGCAGTTTTGTAACACTGCATGTAGGCGCAGGTACTTTTAAGCCTGTAAAAGCAAGCATAATGAATGATCATGAAATGCATGCAGAATGGATAGATATATCAAAAGATGTTATAAAAAAACTAGTTGAAAACATTGGGAATATTACGGCCGTTGGCACCACCTCATTGCGTACTTTGGAAACATTGTATTGGATGGGTGCAAAAACAATCCTGTTTCCTGGAAGCACAATGGAAGAATTAATCATTCATCAATGGGATGTGTATGAAGAGCCAATTGTGTCTTCAAATGTTTTAGCAGCAGATGCACTGGGGGCATTATTAAGCTGGATGCAGAAAAATAATTACCAAAGTATATTTGCAAAAACGCAGATATTAATTGCACCAGGTTACCATTTTAAAATAGTAAATGCACTCATTACAAATTTCCATCAGCCGCAATCAACATTGCTTTTACTTGTAGCCGCTGCTATTGGCAGCAACTGGAGAAATATGTATGATTACGCGTTAAATAATGACTTTAGATTTTTAAGCTATGGAGATGGGAGCTTATTATTTATTGCAAATACTACAGAGAAATGAAATTAACTACAGAATAACACAGAGAAAAGAAATAAAAAACTCAGTGCAACTCTGTGGTAAAATGGGAAGTAAAATAGGTGGTAAAAAAGTAAAGTAAAGTTTATGGCTGTATGGTAACAGGTGTACCAATGGGGATATAACTAAACAGGTCCTTCATTTCGGTATATTTCACAGAAACACATCCATCCGTCCAGTTGTAAAAATTATCTATCGTCCACTCTTCTTCGGGCCTTGTAGCATGTATGGCAATGCCATCACCAATTCTTGCATTTTTTGGAATCAATCCTTTTAGCTTTCGGGCCTGGAATTTTTGATAGCTGTCATTGTTGGGGTAATTTAATAATAATTCGGGCCCCCATTTAGGATGTATTTTTTTAAGGATCACTTTAAAGCTTCCGTTGGGTGTTTTTTTATCACCTTCCTTCATTTTATCACCAAGGTCTTTTCCACCGAAAACTACCGGGTAGGTAGCATACCAGCCGTCTTCATCATATACTTTTAGTTCGTAATCGCTTTTATCAATAATTATATAATAGGGGTTTTCAACACTATCAGCTATTACGGTATTTTTTACAACTGCAGCATGCTTGGTCTTTTTTGTGCCAGGCTTCTTTTTAGTTCTGGCAGGAACAAAGGCCATCAGCAAAAAGACTGAACATAGGATAAAAAACGGAATAATAGTTTTTAAGCGCATATAACTATTTAATTTGCTAACTATAGTCAAACGACGTACCAAAACAATTATTTTAGCAGGCGAATAATGTTAACAAAAAAATAATTATCTATATACAATAAATGCCACCCTTTTACAGATGGCATTTATAAAATGTTGTAAAGCTGTTTATTAGAAAAATCCTAACCGTATACCAATAACATAACTGTGCATATCAAACCCTTCGTCAAAAATAGAACCGGGGGTATAAGAACCATACAATTTTACAGGACCCAAACCAATTTCTGCTATATAGGAGAATTTAAATTGTTGCAAACCGTAATCTCCAAAATTTTTAAGGTTGCCCCTTTGGTAACTTTTTTGCTTATTCCTGGAATTGTATAAATAACCTATACTGGCGCCTGCACTCACGTTGAACCCTTTATTGCGATAACCAGGATTGCTGGCATAATTAAGCATAAATGGTACTGTTACATAATTGGAAGCCAGTTTATCTTTTTTAAAAGTAATGGAATCTCTTATAACATAAGGATGCGGTATTGTTTCAGTTGCAGAATAAGGTGTATAACCCGCCTGCTTAAACGAAACTGCTGCACTATATACGTAATTATCAAAATCAATTCCCAGTCCATATATTAAGTTCAAATGGTGCTGTACAAGATTGAGGCGCTGCATAAAAAACCAGATATTTACATTTATACTTTTACCTCCTTTCAGTTTAAAATCGCTTTTACCTAATGGATAGGTAGTGCCGGGTTCATTTAACAGGTATTGATTGGCAGTAGCGGATGCATAGTCGGTTTTATCGGTATAGTTTTGAAAACCAACATCAAAAACAAACCAGTCGGTGGTAATATTCGACATATTTTTATTGTTGTGCCTGCCAAGCTCAATCTTTATGCTGTTTGATTTTGAATCATCATCATGTTTACCATTTGTAACAATTACAATATTTCCAACCCGAATGGTATCGCTTTTTGTTTGTGGCAGTTTAACGGTATCTGGTTTTACTATACTGTCTGTTTGTGCTGTAGCCGCTGTGCATATAAATGCCAGTGCCATTAATGTAAATAGCTTGTTCATGTTGTTTTTTTTAAATTTATTGAAGGACAATTTCTACGTTGGCAACTTTTAAGTTATTGTTGTCACCTGTTTTCATTTGTGTGTTACGATCTAATAAACGTTTAGCTTTTCGAAGTAAACTTGTGAGCTTGCTCTTTTTTGGTTCATCGTCTGAAAGTGCAAAACCTTGTTCTTTGTTTTCATTATTGTTATCGGTAAAGGCAGATGTATAAACATTGGCCTGGTTTGTTTCTTCAGCGTGATTCTTTTTTTCATTATCTAAATTAACAACAATGTTTTTACTTATATCCTGCATTTGTGGTAGTACGTTAGCGGGGTTAATTTTGTTACTGGGTTCATTGTTATTTTCTTCAAAATATGGTTTTGGCAAATTATTTGAATTTATTTTTTGTTGTGTTGCCAGTTCATTGCTCTTTTCTGCAACAGGTATTTTTTGCTGAACGTCTACTGATGGCTTAACTATTTTTTGTACACTTTTTTCGTTTATAACAGGCGCTGTTGTAATGGCAACAACTGTTTCAGGCGCCGGTGTTTTTTCTGCAGCATTTGCAGTAACAGGTTTATCTTTAACAGCATTAGCCTTTTGTGCATCAATATTTGCAGCTGTTTGGTTATCGGTAACCTTAACGGTGCTGTTAAAATATAAAGCCGTACCCCAAATTGCAAAACCAATAATAACTGCAGCCACAGCTATCCTCCTCCATCCAAAAGCAATTATACGGGCTGGTTCTTTTCTATATAATAATTGTTTATCAGCAAAAATTATATTGTTATCAGGAGTTATTTTTGTTTGCAGCAGCAACTGTAATTCTGCAGCGGCCTCTTCATTAAAGGCCAAAAACAACTTCAGCTCTTTTTGTTGCTTTGCATCCAGTTCTTTATCTACATACAATAGCAATTGTTCCTCTAATGCTGCTGAAACTATTTCGGGTTTTAATAAATGGTGCTTACCCTTAAAAATAACAGTATCTGCCTGTACAATACTTTGTTGCAGTATGTGCAATTCTTCTTTTAAATCTGCATTTTCCTGTACAAATAATTCCACGGCATTTCTTTCCTGTGCAGACAACTCATTGTCTACATAAAGTAAAAAAAGCGATTCGTAATTATGTCGGTTAATGTTCATTGTTTATTATTGGTCGCTGAAAAAATTTCAGCAGTATTTATTCATTTCAAAAACCCGGTTTAAATTACATTCTCCGGTTTTACCAGGTATTCCCTTAATATTAATCTTGCCCTGTGCAAATATACTTTTACCTGGCTTTCATTCAGGTTGGTAATTTCGCCAATTTCCTGGTAACTGTACCCTTCATAATCTTTTAGCATCACCAGGCTTTTTTGAATATCAGTCAGTTTATTCAACGCTTCGTTTAAAACCCTTTTTGCATCATGCTGCTGACGGTTACTCACTTTTACCTCTTCCTTTAAACTGATGCGTTTATTTTTTCTTATATGATCTATCATTTGGTGGTAAGCCACCATAAATAAATAACTTTTACACCTGTCAGTATCCACCTGCTGCCTGTTGATCCACATTTTTTCAAAGGCTCCCTGCACTACATCCTGTGCGTCTGCTGCATGCCCCAGGTTTTTAAGGATAAAGCGGTATACATTATCTGCATATTGGGTTACACATTGATTATACTCTCTCTCCGTCATAAAGCTCTAGTGCCTGGTTGATTGATTTGGTTGCTTTGTTAATGTTAATACGTGTTGCAAAGTTAAAAGTTACAAAATATAAAAATAATTATGCTTTGGTATGCAAGATCGATTGTGAAAGGATACTCCAGGGCGAAAAAGCTTCTGTTTCTTTAAGCTGTTTGCAACACTTTGCCGGTGCGGCTGCGGGAACTATTTTAGCGGACGGAATATCAATAAACTTACAGAGCTTAATGCAAGTGCAATAAAAAACAGGACAGATTTTTTTATTGTCATAAAGGGTTGTTTTTGAGGGGTTAGACGTTTATGAACCTCAAAAAGTTACAGTATAAAACAAAATTGCTATACTTATTTTCAACCAGCTGATGGTATGATAACCTGCTTGCTTAATTTTGCGTAACCGTAAAAATTTTACTCAATTACATTATAAAATTAAATTATAATAATATTCCATAAATCGCTACATAAAAAAGAGCTCTTAATGAATACAAAGTAAAAATTAATTTTGCTTTGTATACCAACAATAAATTACTGCCATGAACAAAAATTTTGTACAAAGAATTACTGCCGAGCTTTCTCAGATTGAAAGTGCAGGTTTATCAAAAAAAGAACGCATCATTACCAGCCCACAGGGCGCTGAAATTATTGTAAACGGCAAAACGGTTTTAAATTTTTGTGCCAACAATTACCTTGGCCTTTCGGCTCACCCAAAAGTTACCGCTGCGGCTAAAAAATATACCGACTCTCATGGTTTTGGTATGAGCAGTGTACGCTTTATTTGCGGCACACAGGATATTCATAAGGAACTGGAGAAAAAGATAGCCGAATTTTTAGGTACAGAAGATACCATTTTATATGCAGCTGCTTTTGATGCCAATGGCGGTGTTTTTGAACCTTTGTTTGGTGAAGAAGATGCGCTGATCAGCGATGCTTTAAACCATGCTTCTATAATTGATGGGGTAAGATTATGTAAGGCGCAACGCCACCGGTACGAACATAATAATATGGCCGACCTGGAATTAAAACTAAAAGAAACAGCCAATTTACGCAGCCGCGTTATTGTAACGGATGGCTCTTTCAGCATGGATGGCACTATTGCACAATTGGATAAAATCTGCGACCTCGCTGATAAATATAATGCCATTGTAATGATTGATGAATGCCATAGCAGCGGCTTTTTGGGTAAAACCGGAAGGGGTACACATGAGTACCGTGGTGTAATGGGCCGGATAGATATTATTACCGGTACCCTGGGAAAAGCGCTTGGTGGTGCCAGCGGCGGATTTACCAGTGGTAAAAAAGAAATTATAGAAATGCTTCGTCAGCGCAGCCGCCCCTATTTATTTAGTAATACATTGGCGCCAGCTATTGTGGGTGCTTCTATTGCAGTGCTGGATATTTTGAGCGAAACAACTGAATTAAGAGATACACTTGCTTACAATACAGCCTACTTTAGAAAAAAAATGACGGAAGCAGGTTTTGATATAAAGCCCGGCGAACATCCCATTGTACCCATTATGTTGTACGATGCAGTGGTAGCACAAAATTTTGCTGCACAATTATTAGAAGAAGGTATTTATGTAATTGGTTTTTTCTTTCCGGTAGTGGCCAAGGGCCAGGCCCGCATACGGGTGCAGTTAAGTGCAGCCCATCAGCAAAAACATTTGGATAAAGCCATTGAAGCATTTACAAAAGTGGGTAAAGTATTAGGAGTATTGAAGTCGACACTTTAATAGGGTATAAAATAAAACTACATAAATGCAGCTTGACAATTTAAAAGAGTTGAAGCCAATAAATTATAAACAACAATTTCGCTTCAATAAAATTCGTGTAATTCGCGTAATTTGTCTTAATTAGTGTAATAGAAAATGACAGAACAATCACAAACCTTTATTGCCAAAAGTACCATCAAAGCAGGCGACCTCGACCACCGCAGAAAAATAAATTATAATATTGGTAAATACAATGCAGTAGTACCAAAAGGCAAAGAGCAATTTGTTGATATCAACCTTGCAAAGGAAAGAGCCAAGAACGTTAAGTGGCGTGCCATTGAAACATTGGACCTTCAGCTGGAAACCTTTGAATTAAATTTTACCAAACGTGGCGGCAAAGTAATATGGGCCGAAAATACAGAACAGGCTATTGAAGCCGTGCTTGCTATCTGCAAAGAAAAAAACTGCAAAACACTGGTGAAAAGCAAGAGCATGGTGACAGAAGAAATTCACCTGAATGATGCACTGGAAAAAAATGGAATAGAAAGTATAGAAACAGATTTAGGCGAATACATACAACAGCTGGATGGCGAAGCACCTTACCATATCGTAACACCGGCAATGCATAAAAGCAAGGAAGATATAGCCAGGCTTTTTAATAACAAACTGGGTACACCCGTTAATTATACACCGGAACAATTGACGCAGGTAGCAAGGGAAATTTTACGTGAAAAATATACCCAGGCCGAAGTAGGAGTTACCGGCGCCAATTTTATTATCGGCGATATTGGTGCAGTGGCCGTTACCGAAAATGAAGGCAATGCAAGGCTAAGCTGTGCATTTCCTAAAACGCATATTGTAATTGTTGGTATAGAAAAAATGATACCATCCATGACGGACCTTGCTTTGTTCTGGCCGATGCTGTCTACTTTTGGTACGGGCCAAACATTAACGGTTTACAACACTATTATAACAGGTCCACGCCAGCCAAATGAAACAGACGGGCCCGAAGAAATGTATGTGGTATTATTAGACAATGGCCGTACAGATATTTTAGCCAACCCAAAACAAAGGCAAAGCCTTTATTGCATCCGCTGTGGAGCCTGTTTAAATGTTTGCCCGGTGTATAAAAATATTGGCGGCCATACATATGGCACTACTTACAGCGGCCCCATCGGAAGCGTGATAACACCTAACCTGCAGGGCATGGAAAATTTTAAGCATTTAAGTTATGCCTCTTCGCTTTGCGGCGCCTGCACAGAAGTGTGTCCCGTAAAAATAAACCTGCACGAATTATTATTAGAAAACCGCCGTGAATCTGTACAGGAAGGCCTTACAACTTTCAGCGAAAAAATGTCGTGGAAACTCTGGAAAATGGCCAGCCTTAAAAGAGGAATGATGAATATGGGCAATGGCGACATAAAAAACCGGGTAGTAAACAGCTTATTTAAAGGATGGGCCAAACACCGCAACAGCCTCGATTTCAGCAAAAAAACCTTTAACGAAATGTGGAAGGAGAAGTATAAGGATTAGAGAGAATTACCCCCACTGAAACAGTATAAAACTTAGCAAAAAATGCGTATAGAATAACGAACTAAATTAATAAACTGATGTAAAACAACAATGAAAATATAAGTTGATTTCTTCTATTATATATTTACGTGCTGCAGAAACCTGTAATTGACATTCTTTTATTAAACAATAAAAATTTATTAAACCATGAGTATGATAGGCATGTTTGTTGGTGTGACAGACGCTGAACTTCAAAATTATATTTGTGATAGTTTACTTTTCGAAAATCTTATCGACGATGATGCTTTTGAGGAGAACCTAAATGTATGTGACATTAACAAAGCATGGGATGCAATTTCTTACTTGGTGACTGGCTTTGGACCTTCTGAACTAATAAATGCAAAACCACCTTTATCTTGGACAATTTTTGGTGCCTATATTCTTGACGAAAATCAAGACTTGGGTTATGGACCTGCAAACTATTTAACTGCTGATCAAGTCGCACTTATAAACGAAGAATTATCCAACATTTCTTCAAAAGACATAGCGGCAAATTATGACGCTGAAAAATGAATGACCTTGAAATTTATCCAAATTATTGGGGAAAACTTGATGATGAAATAGAATATCTTAACTATCATTTTGAAAGATTGAAAAAATTTTATTCGATGGCTGCAACCAATGAGCAAGCTGTTATTTGCTACTTGTTATAAGGCTACTTTTGTATATAATGTATTAGCAATTAAAAACATGGGCAAAACAACCTTAATCTATCAACCTCTTGACAATTTTTCGGAAGAAGAAATTAATTCAATTTTGAACTCGGACAATTTAGTAGACCTGATTCGTTTACCAATTTCTGTTGGAATGAATCATTGTAGTTGGAAACTTGCTCAAGACGTCTGTATAAAATTATCTTCACATTCAGAGTGGAGAGTTAGAGCAAATTCATTGACGGGACTCGAATACATTGCACGAACAAAAGGAAAGTTAGAGAAACATTTAGTAAAGCCAATTTTATTAAACGCTTTAAAAGCGGAAGATTGGGAAAAATTAGATATCGTATTTGTGACAAAAAGAATTAATCAATATTTGAACTGGAAAATTGGGCTTAAGGCAATTGAAAGACTGGATAAAAATACAAAAGCATGACTTTTTATAGTTTCTTAATTCCGCTAGTAATATCCCAAGCCTTCCCAGCCGATGTCTGGCCTTGGCTGACTCGCCGTGCTACGGAGTTGAGATAATAACTACCCACAAGCACGTGTATGGCGGGTTAATAAATAGCCCTGCAAACTGACATGTCATCTGTGCATCTTATTTTTATCAAATAGAGTTGTTTGTACGTACTTATTTTGTATTTTTACACGTAAAATAAAAAGTATGGATACTAAGCTGACACTAAAATTAGAGCAAACTGTAATTGAAAAAGCAAAGGATTATGCAAAGTTGCGCAAGACAAGCCTGTCGAAATTAATAGAGAATTATCTGCATAAAATAACCAATGAAAATGATACACCTGAAAAAATAACCCCATTGGTAAAAAGCCTTTCAGGAATAATCAATTTGCCCAATGACTATAATCATAAAAAGAATGGATATGCTGATTATTTAACAGACAAATATAAGTAAATGGAAAAAGTATTTGTAGACACAGATATTGTTTTAGACTTATTGAGCAATCGGGAACCATTTTATATCCATTCGGCAAAACTATTTTCTGCTGCAGATAAGAACGAAATAAAAATCCATGTATCGTCCCTGACATTTACGAACCTCAACTACATTTTATCAAAGCAGTATTCAACAGACCTGGCAAAAAAAAGGTTGCTGAAGTTTAAGACGCTTGTAACCGTATTGGCAGTTAATGACAAAATTATCGAGCTGGCCCTGGCATCGGATTTTAAAGATTTTGAAGATGCCGTGCAATACTTTACTGCAATTGAAAACAATATAAAAGTATTGCTTACCCGAAACCTTAAAGATTATAAATCGGCTGAAATACCAACTATGACGGCTGAGCAGTTCCTAAAAATTCACAAATAGGTCAGCATACAATATTCACACTGCCCTGCTTCTACAGTGTACATTTTTGCAGAAAGGAACTCTACGATAATTCCCCAAAATAAAAATAGCGGATAATCCTCATTGCTGAAGCATCCGCTTAGTTTTCATCTGCTGCAAAGTTCTGTTACAACAGGCTTTGAAGGGTATAATCAGGTATAGAAATTTTCTTTTCTTTGTGTGAATTAGGCTGCTTATAAAAAACTATTTAATAGTTATTGCAGCGGGCAGGCCGGCTTACCGGCTGCTGGTTGATATTGTAAATTAATTTTACAACTATAAGGAGGAGGAAATCAAAAAGTAAGATCGACCCGGTTATCGCCAGGATCGATCTTAGGAATTCATTTACAATTTTGCTACATAAGCAGCTTCTTTTTTATAGCTGGCGTTTGGCAAAATTTTGTAAGTACTAACTTCTTTTGTTAAAGTGTTTTTTACTGTTACAAGAATTTCATCATTAACAGATCCACCATCAGCATCAGTGCTGTAAAATTGATAATTTCTAACTATTTCTGTACCTTTTACTTTTTCGTAATAAAGGCTGCTGTATTTATCTGTAATAGAAATTTCGTATTGCGCTACTGAATCGCTTACAAAAACCACCTGAAAAATTGCCAGGTCGTTGGCTTTGCCTATGTATTTTACAGTTACAGGGTCAGTTCCTTTGGTATCTGCTGCATTTGCAGAAGATGTAAGTGCAACGCTGAATAATGTTACCAGGGCTACAACAAAAATGCGTGAATTGCTTTTTAAAGTTTTCATGATTAGAATTTTTAAAGTTTAATAAATAATTGATTTAAGTTTAATAAATAAATAAAATACATTTCTATTTTTCATTAACAGCAATCGGGGAAATGTGTACATACTTCTATCTTCGTACAGCGGGGCAATGTTGGGTGTTAGATGTGAGGCTTTTATTTGTTTTGGCCTGACGGATTAATTTGATAATGTAAAAGTAGAACAGTTTTTTTTACGAATGAAACCAACTTAACGCATGTTTTATGTTGCTTAATAGGTAAAAAAAGCTGTAAAACCCTTTACTGTAAATGGTTTTAAAATATATAAAACATGATGCCCAAACTATTTTTAACTATAAAACTGATTGATAAGTTTACATTATGGTAATATTGGGATAAAATAATTACGCTACAATTTATGACACAGATAGAATTGATACTATTGAATTTTAATGAAATCAGAAGGCGGAGCACAAAACTTTGGAACGGCATTACACCAGAATTTTACTTTTGGCAACCTGATGTTACTGCTATGACATGCCTTGAAATGGTAAGACATGTTTTAGAAGGCGAACAGCTTTTTCATATCATCATAAAAAATAGAGGTAATATCGGCGACTATATTTCACCCTGGAAAGACAGGGAATATTCTAATTTGCAAGACGAACTTGATTTTGCAGAAACGTTTAGGAATTTATTTTTTGAAACAATAAAATCATTTTCATCAGACGAATTGGATTCAATTGAAATTGTCCGTTCCGAAAAAGGGCAACGTAAAAAACTGGGAGACTATTTGTTAAGAATTGCTTATCATGAATCTGTGCATGCGGGACAAATGTTATCTTACCTGCGCACACTTGGCCTTGACAGGCCTTTAATTTGGGATTAACAATCAGCAACGCAAAACCAATTTTTAAAATTTAAAATATGAAAGGACTTAGTTTATTGGCAATGGTATTTATTATTGTTTTTCTCTGCGCTTGTACAGAACAAAAAAAGGCAGCAGCGGAACAATTAATAATAGCACAGGGGCAAATGCCGGCAGTTGCAAAAGACAATTCAGGTAAGCTTCACCTGGTATTTGGAACAGGAGATAGTATTATGTATAGTGTATCAACCGATAACGGCATCAGTTTTTCAGCCCCGGCCCTGATTGATGTATTGCCGGAGCTGGTAGCCTCACATACCCGTGGGCCACAAATTGCCGCTTCCGATAATGGCTTAACTGTTATTGCCTGTAATGGCGCTGGGAATATCTTTTGTTATACAAAAAATGATACGGGTAAATGGAAACCTGGGGCCCGGGTCAATGACGTAGATACAGTTTCCAAAGAAGGCTTAATGGCTTTAAGTGCAGATGGCCAAAACACCTTCGCTGTTTGGCTTGACCTGAGAGATAAACACAATAAAATATTTGGCGCCATATCAAATAACGGTGGCACAAGCTGGTCTGCCAATACTATGATTTATGCTTCTCCGGATAGTACTGTTTGTGAATGCTGCAAACCTTCTGTATTGGTTAAAGGCACCGACGTATATGTAATGTTCCGCAACTGGTTAAATGGAAACAGGGATTTGTATTTGATGCGTTCGGCAGATGCCGGAAAAAGTTTTGGTCAGGCACAGAAATTAGGGAATGGATGCTGGGCTTTAAATGGTTGCCCAATGGATGGGGGCGCAATCGCTGTTGACAATAACGGCAATTTGCAAACGGTTTGGCGCAGGGAAAGAAAAGTTTTTTTATGCGAGCCCGGAAAACAAGAGATTGAACTGGGCGAAGGAAAAGGCTGCACTATGGAAGTTATAGGAGAAAAAAAAGTATATGCCTGGACAGAAAATGGTGAAGTAATCTGCCTGTTGCCTAATGGTAAAAAAGAAATATTGGGCAAGGGGCAGCAACCAGTTATTAAAATAATAAACGATAAGCAAATGATTTGTATCTGGGAAGATGAAAAAGAAATTCACCGCTCAATTCTGCAAATTCTATAAATTGGACTTGCAGCGGCAGCTGTATAAATTAGCCAAATAATCTCCCAACCGCTCTACCAACGCAATCACTGCTTATTGACTGCTTTTAGTATTGCTAAAGTAAATTTTACTGCTTATATTTAACTTATTATATTTTTCTATAACAAAAATTTTTTTTGCATATGAAAAGGCTTTTTTACATACTTGGTTTTGCCGCCGCAATTACGTTTACCAGTGCCGCTTATTCGCAGGGTTTTATGAAAAAGATAAAAGATAAAGTGAATAAGACCATAACTGGCGAAGCGGAAAAAAAGGCAGGGCTGCCTGCTGAAAGAGATAACAGCAATAACAATACTAATAGTTCTTCCGGTTCATCCGGTAAACCCACCAATAAAGGGGGCGGTGGTTTAAGTAACACCGAGCCACCTGATGTAAAACAGCAGATGACAGAAGCCGAAACAGAACATGCTGCCAAAAGTTACAGCGATGCCCGGTACTCTTTACAACAGGCCCTGATGGGAGTAGAAATTCAGCTCGGACGGCAAATTTTAAAATCATTACCTGTAACAATAGTTGCTTTACCGGTAGATACTTTGCAGGACAGGGTAATGAGCACGCAGTGGGGATGGAGCAACCTGAGCATTCAAAGGGTTTACAAAAGCGGAGATAAACAGTTAACTGTTACCATTGGAAATGCAGGCATTTACTCAGGCATGGCTACTATGTATTTTGCCAATGCCAGTATGATGGAAGCCAATGGTGAAAAACAAAATTTTAAACAGGTAAAAGTAAAAGGAAACAAAGCTATTATTCAATACGAAGACAGTAAGGGCTATACGCTGATAGCATCTATCGGGCAAACCTCTATGATAGTTTGGGAGTGCATCAATTTTGCCAATGAGCAGGAAGTAATGGCTGCTGCAAACAGCTTTGATATTGATGGAATAAAAAAAATGTTGGGTGAACAATAAATGTAAACTGCAAAAAAATAATTTATGAAATACGTTATTATACTAATCACTTTATTTACATATTCTTTTGCCGCCACGGCACAGGATTTTGCAAAGGCAATGGCAACAGCCAAAACAGCTTACAGTACAGGCAAACTGGAAGACACACATTTTGCCCTGGAACAGGCAATGCAGGAAGTCGATCTGATTATTGGCCAGGAAGTATTGAAATTATTACCTGCTAAAATGGATACAATGGCAACCAATGCCAAAGACGACAATGTAGCATCTAATGTTGGCTTTATAGGCGCCACTATTCATCGCAGTTACGGAAAGAGCCAACGTAAGGCAGATATTTCTATTATTAGTAATTCGCCAATGGTGGCCATGATGAATAGTTTTTTGAATTCGCCTTTATTGGGTGGAATGATTAGCGATGGTAAAACCAAAAAGGTTAAAGTGCAGGGGTATAAAGCAAGGCTCGAAAAGCAGGATGGCAGTGCAGAGGGAAAAAATAATTATGAATTGCAAATACCATTGGGCAGCGCTTTGATCACTTTTAAAGTAGACGATTGTACTGATACCCAAATATTAGCGTTGGCTGAAACTATCCCTCTACAGCAAATAGCTAAACTGATACAATAAAAAGCTTACAACCAACTTTATTATACCAATTAACAGATGACATCTTTCAAAAAGATGTCATCTCTGTTTTTAGAGAAATGTAATTTTAGTATATTTGACAACATTCAATTATAGTGTTATATTAATTGTAAAGCGCCGGTTCGGTACGTTAATGGTGAATCGTGAATTATTGACCATTCACCATTGACAATTCACTT
>JAYTTI010000092.1:0-1769 GCA_043745405.1 Ferruginibacter sp.
TCTGCAATATGGATGAGTGGAATTTGGATGGATGCCTGCACCTTGTCTGCGATATAATGCATGGTATTAGCACCAATCAAAATACAATCAGCACCTGCCTGTTCCAGTGTTTGCGCCACTTTGCAAATAATGGCAGCTATGCCGTCCCAGTCGCCGGCAACAGTCAATGTTTTAATTTCTTCAAACTCCACTGAGTACATCATCATTTTACAGGAGCTTACGCCTCCCAGTTTTTCATTGGTTAGCTGGTTAAGCAACCGATAATAATCCATGGAGGAAAGCCAGGTGAGGCCGCCGATAAATCCGATTGTTTTCATGAGGTGAAGGTAGAAAATGTTTTAAAGATTTGTTTGAAATTGTAAAGATTTTTACGTCCGTAAGCTACAGATGAAAAAGATATGATGTACACGAGCCGATAGCTATCGGCTGCGACTCACGAAAAAAATCTGGACAGGCCAACGATGTTAAATTAAATTATCTATGCTGGTTTCAAAAAATATAATAGATATCCATTTCTATCTGTAAGGATAATTTACATCTGGATGCCCGGCAATTGATTATTTTTATAGGATACAATTAATTTAATGAAAAGACTGCTGCAACGGATATTAACTAAACCAGTTATCTGGCTGGCCAATAAATTTTCCAGCAGGCCCAACCTGCAAAGGGTACACACAGCATTAACTGAATTGTATCATCACTGCCTTAAAAATCCCGGTAAAAAAGGGTTGATTGTGGAGATGGATGCGGCGCATGCCCGGTTTATTATTTTCAGTGATCAGCATAAAGGCGCAAAAGATGGCAGTGATGATTTTATGAATGCAGAGCCGAATTACTTGCATGCATTGCAATATTATTTAGAACAGAATTTTCATTTTATTTCTTTGGGCGATGAAGAAGAGTTATGGGAAAACCTGGTGGGGCCGGTAAAAGCACACAATAAAAAAAGTATTGCATTGCAAAAGGAATTTCTATTACAGCAACGTTATACAAAAGTATTTGGCAATCATGATACCTTCTGGAATAATGATCCCTTTGCCGGACTTCAACTTTGGAGTATGTACAATACTACTGTAAAAGTGTATGAAGCGGTATTGCTGAATTTAAAAATTGAACAATCTGTTGTAAATGTTTTTTTAACCCATGGCCACCAGGGTGATGGACTGAGTGATACCAATTGGTTCAGTGCCTGGTTTGTAGGGAGAGTGTGGGCTCCCCTGCAAAGTTTTTTAAATCTAAACCCCAATTTACCCGCTACCAACGATCGTTTAAAAACGCTGCACAATCGCTTTATGTATGAATGGAGCGAACAGGAAAATAATCCTGTACTAATTACCGGACATACGCACCAGCCGGTGTTTGCATCGCTTACCCATTTGGAAAAACTATATCAACAACTGGATTTAGCAAGAAGAAGTAACGAGGAAGCAGCCATTGAATTATTGAACAAAAAAATTCGGTATGTGCAGGAAGAATACGAGTATGTAGTTAACAATTATAACAAAACAAAACCTTGCTATTTCAACAGTGGATGTTGTTGTTTTACTGATGGCGACATTACTGGCATTGAGATTGCAGACACTGAAATCAGGTTAATTAAATGGCATAAAAATACAACCGGCTATGAAAGAATTGTACTGGAAAAAATGTTGTTACAGGAACTTTTGTAAGAACTAGTTTTTTTATTAAAAAAATTACCATTCATCAGCATAAGATGGCATTGTATCAATTTATTAAATTCACCAATAGTATGCATTGGATAATTATCT
>JAYTTI010000093.1:0-6409 GCA_043745405.1 Ferruginibacter sp.
TGAAATATCTGGACGTCGTAAATTCCTTTACCTATATAAGAACCCTCGCCAAATATATCTTGGTAAACATCCGAAGAAGCACGAGTATATGGATCAATACCGGGTTCATTTCCATGCATACGGGTGTATCTGGAACCGGTTACATCCGGCAAGCTAACCGTAACACGTGGTTGCAATATTCCATATCCTCTTGTTACCCGCTTCTTTTTTTCATTATACCATGCATGGTTTAAAGGATGTGCCATGGTACCTATCAGTTTCCAGGCAGAATTAAGCGGTAATTGCGTATCGGCATCCAGTGTTATTACATATTTTATTTGGGGAAAAATAGACTGATCACCGATAATTAGCGAAAAGTGTTCATTTGTATTTCTCCTGAGCAACTTATTTAAATCTGAAAGCTTACCCCGTTTTCTTTCATATCCCATCCATATTTTTTCAACCGGATTCCATTTTCGGGGGCGATGAAAAAGGTAGAACAAATCATTATTGTTTCTTTGATATTTCTTATTCAGTGCTTCAATCCCATTCTTTACTGTATTTAAAAGTTCCTGATCATTTAAAAGTATTTCCTGCGAAGCATCTGTAAAATCTGTTAATAATCCAAAATGCAAATGATTTTTTCTATTTGCTAAAAACCTTACTTCCAGTGCTTCAACTAAATTTTCTATTTCAATAACATTCGTAAGCATAGCCGGAATTACCACCATCGTACTGGAAGAATGCGGTATTTTTTCGGAGTAATCCATTCTTGGCAACAGGTCTGGCTTAACCAATAATGTGGCAAAAAAGTTTACAACTGATATGGCAAGCTGGCTCGCACATATCAATGCAAGAACACTAACTAACAGGAGTTGCCATGTGCTATTTGTTTCAGTATCTACTTTAATAAAAATAGCAGTGCTTATGCCTGCGGTTATCAAAAAAATAAAAAAGAAATAAATAGGGAATGACATCCCTTTAATACTGTGCAGCATCTTCTGGATAGCAGACACTTGCATTTTTGCTGTTTTTCTAGTTTGAACTACCCCTTGTCCTATCAGGTAGTATCCCACATGCGCAGCGCGTTGATCACTTTCGCTAATTGGTACATTTTCATGCATTAATTGTATGGCTATGCGGGCAACTTCCTCTTCACTTAAAGGACTATTCTTCGAAATAAGTTCTACCACATGACGATAGCGGTCACGGGTAGCAAAATCCATTAACCCATAAATACCATCTTGATCCTGTAATAATATTTTTTCAACGATACTGTGTGATTCAACAAAATTCCGCCAGTCCATTGCCCCAAGTAAGCGAAGACTTCCGATACTGTTGCTGACAGAAACCTGGTCTGCAGCCTGCTTTTTAGTTTCAGCATTTACTAATTCAGTACCCGTTAATCCGCTTCCGGATAATTGTTGTTCAATCCAGGTAAGTACTAATGCCAGTTCAGGGCCTTTCCCGCGTAACTGACGAATTAATTCAGAAACAAATGGCCCCACAATTGGTGGATTGGATCTAGCCATATCCGATATTACCAGTATAAGGTTTTTAGGGTTTATTTCTGTTGTGTCAATCATTTTTTCTGCCCAGTAATTGGCAAGGTTTCTGTCAACTTTATCAATAGCGATTCGGGCAGAGACACGCCGGATATTTTCAATTAGTGCCAGCCGAAGCATAATGGGTATGGACCATAATTCGCCCAATTTCAGATGGGTAACTGTTTGATATGCCTTCACAAAATTACCAAGGTTTCCGATATCTATTCTTCCGTCACTATGAGAAATTATCTGTAGAACAAGGTCATAGCTTCGTGTAATACCAGACCCCGATCCATCCAGAAGCTGGGGTAAATCTTCACTATATTTTTTCGGAAAGTGTGTTTTAGCGATCTGGATATGTTCTTCTATCAGGTAGAAATTATCTATAAGCCATTCGCCAGCCGGTGATACCTGATAATTTCTTTTTATTGAATCGGTGAGCAGTTTGCGAACTTTCTGTAAAGTTTCTTCATTGTCTGTAAGCCGTTTCAATAAATGATCTTTAGCAGGGATGGTACTTAATTTGTGTTTTGCAGCCAGTGTTTTACCGAAACGCTCTAATTGATCAGAACTAAACAGTTCCTCCCTTAACGGTTCTTCGTCTAAATAATTGAGTTTAGTATCACTCACCTGAAAAAAGTTTCTCATTTCAGATATGAGCACGTGCCTTGCGGGAATCAATTTCAATTTCATAGGTTTATTTAATCCATTTATAGCGCTGCATCGATAATAGTTTACGCCTCATCAATAATTTTTTTCAAGTAATCTTTGCTCAAAAAACTTTCAGCATAAATTTTATATATATCTTCTGTGCCGGAAGGACGAGCTGCAAACCACCCATTTTCTGTAGACACTTTTATGCCACCGATTGATTCATTTTTTTTAGGTGCATTAATTAACATAAGTTTAATTTCTTCACTGGCGAAATCTTCGTGTTTAATTTGTGAAGCAGTCCCGTTCAAATTGCGGCATAATTTCTGTTTTTTGCTGTAAAAGCAAATGTCTTGCGTAATGGCAAGGATATGATTTTCATTAAACGAATTTTTTAATGATAATCCACCATGGTCGGAAGTGCCGAATGCAAATCGTTGACCAGATATATGCGTATCAGGTATCCCGGCATAGTAAGCTGTAATTCGCCTGGGAATGTTTACAAGTATATTTTGTTCAGCAGGCTTTTCAGCCAAGGGACTAATTTCCATAGTTGCTACATTTTATTTTCCATTTCAACACTATATTCTCCAAGCCTTGCTGCAGCATCGGATTTGGCACGGCCATACAATAATTGCTGAGCTTGTTTCACATTAGATTCCTGGCCTTTCCATCTATTTAAAGCAGGCTGCTGAATGGCTCTTGCAAAAGAAAAAGTTACTATCCACGGCAAATGGTTCTTACAATTTTTATTGATCCTATTCAAATGTGCGGCCGCATCTTCAGGCGTTTGCCCGCCTGATAAAAATGCGATAGCTGGTACAGCGGCAGGAACGGAAGCAAGCAGGCAATTTACAGTTGCGGTGGCCACTTCATCAATGCTGTTTTGATGAGCACTTTCTGTTCCGGCAATTACCATATTTGGTTTCAGAATCAATCCTTCTAAATCAATGTTAAATTGATACAATTGATAAAAAAGGGTTTTCAAAACCTGCTCTGTTACATCATAACATTGTTGTATGGTATGATTACCTGTCATTAATACTTCTGGCTCCACAATAGGTACGATGTCAGCCTCCTGGCATAAAGCTGCATAGCGTAAAAGCGCATGTATATTAGCTTTGACAGAAGCAATGGTTGGCGTGTGCGCACCAATCGTTATCACGGCACGCCATTTGGCAAACCGGGCACCCATCTGTTTATATTCTCCTAAACGATCTCGTAGACCATCTAACCCCTCTGTAATTTTTTCGCCTGGGAAACCTGCCATTGGCGTAGCTCCCATGTCAACTTTTATTCCCGGGATGATTCCGGCCTTTATCAATATATCGGCCATTGGTATCCCATCTGTTGTTTGCTGGCGAATTGTTTCGTCATACAAAATAGCGCCGCCAATACTTTCATTTAGACCAGGCGTTGTAACAATCAGTTCACGATATTTACGCCGCATTTCAAATGTTTGTGGAATGCCAACTGAAGCAAAGCGTTTGTTACAGGTGCCGTTGCTTTCATCCATTGCCAGCAATCCTTTGCCATTGGCAAACATGTGCGCAATGGTATCTTTTAATATTTGTTTATTCATTTACATAATGTTTAGATAACCCTAATTATACATCTCGGTTATCGTTAAAAAAATATATTCGTCTTACATTCTCTATTTGTCCCATGTTACTTTTGTAATACCCAAATTTTACTATTTTCATTTTAATCAATAATTTTGAAACCTCTTTTAAATAGTTGAATTAAAAAAACAGGTGCAATACTGGTAGTAGCTATAATTAACCATATGTTTATACGCAGCATTTGAAGCCCAATATATTTATTAAGCGGACTAATGAAATAGAACACAGCCAATATAACAATACAAAGCAATGAGGCTGCCCAAGTAAATTTATTACAGGTAATTTCATTATTAATGAAGGATATTTTATGGGAAGATAAATTTAGTACATGCCACAATTGCGATAAAGCAAGACTGAAGAAGGTGATATTGTTACATAATTCTGCATTGTACTTTAAATAATAACTGCAATACCAGGTTACTACCATAATAGGCAAAGCCAATAATACTGCATACACATTTATTGTAACCCAATCTTTTTTAATTATAATTGGCTGCTGCGGATTTCGTGGAGGGATTTTCATAATTAAATCATTGCCTTTGCCAAGGCCCAATGCAAGGGCAGGAAAAATATCGGTAACTAAATTAAGGAAGAGTATTTGTAAGGGAAGTACCGAAAAAGGGAAGTTCAATAATCCATAAAAAAATACAATCAATATTTCACTTAGATTACAGGAAAGCAAGTACATTAAAAAGTTTTTAATGTTTTTAAAAATTACCCTTCCCTGCATGATGGCTGCCACGATAGAAGTAAACGAATCATCTTTTAAAATCATCGCTGCTGTTTCTTTTGTCACCTGTGTGCCCCGTATGCCCATGGCAATACCAATGTCTGATTTTTTTAGTGCAGGAGCATCATTTATTCCATCTCCCGTCATGGCAACAATATTACCCTGCTTCTGATACAGGCTTACCATGTCTAACTTTTGCTTTGGTGTGACCCTAGCAAAAATAGTAGCAGCAAATAATTTTTCTTCAGGCAATTTGGTTTCTAATTCTTTACCATTAATAACAACATTTTCTTTTTCTGATAGCATTATTTTTTCAGCGATATGAAGCGCTGTTGCAGGGTGGTCTCCTGTTATCATAATTACCTTTATACCTGCATCCCTGCATGATTGCAATGAATCCACCACTTCCATCCGTGGTGGATCTAAAAACGCTATTAAGCCTGCAAGGGTTAAGTCCGACAAAAAATTATTGGTGGAGATATTGTCTGCTTCCTTAAAAGCAAATGCCAATACTTTTGAGCCCTGTGCCTGAATAGCTTCTGCCTTATGTAGAAATATTTTTTTATCAGCGTCAGTTAATGGGTTTATAATAGCACCATTGCAATAGAAATTACAGTTATTTATTAATTCTTCTACAGCACCTTTTGCCGCTACAAAGTAGCCGGAATCATTTTTATGTAAAGTGCCCATTAATTTTGTTTCAGAATTAAATGGTTCTTCTGCAATACGTGGATACGATTCGTTTATTTTCGCCACATTCGTTTTGTTGGAATTTACAAATTTCAATAGAGCAATTTCAATAGGATCGCCCAAATGTTTTTTCTTATCTTCTTCCTCTTTGCTTACTGCATTGTTGCATAAAGTGGAGATGACTAGTAACTTTTCAAACGCAACTTTATTTTTTGTAATGGCATCACTTCTGTCTTCGCCACTTGTATTTATCGTTATTTCTTCATCAAAAAACACCAAGCTGTTCACATCAATTTTATTTTCTGTTAGTGTACCTGTTTTATCAGAAAAAATTATGTTTATGCCACCAAGGGTTTCTACTGATGAAAGTTTTTTGATAAGTACATTTTTATTAGCTAAGCGTAACATACCATAAGTAAGTGCAATAATACTTACAACAGGTAACCCTTCTGGGATAGCAGCCACGGCTAATGCTAATGCAGTTTCTACAATAAGGTAAAACTGTTTGCCTTGGAGCAATCCTGTTATAATAAATATGCCAGCAAATACAGCCGTAACCCCCATTAATATTTTTGTAAGTCCCTGTAGCTTCTTTTCTAATGGGGTATCATCCTGCTTTGCAGTTTCAACCATCTGGGTAATTTTTCCTAATTCTGTTTGAAGGCCTGTGGCGGTTACGATGGCCCTGGCATTGCCTTTTACAACAGATGTACCTTTAAATATCAAATTAATTTTATCAACAATAGATACATCCTTTTCGATAACTTCAAGATTTTTTTTAGCTGGTAATGATTCACCAGTTAGTGCAGATTCATCAATTTCAAATTGGTTTACTTCTATTAATCTCGCATCGGCCATTACCATATCACCCGCTTCTAACTCCAGTACATCTCCGGGTACAATTCTTTCAGATGGGATTTCTATAAGGGCATTGTCTCTCCATACTTTTGAAACGCTAATGTCCATTTCCTTTAGAGCCATCATCGAATTACGTGCTTGTAACTCCATAATAAAACCCAGAACGGCAGTAATAAAAATTACAGCAATAATAGAAAATCCCTCTATCCAATTATCAAAGAAAAACGAAAAGCCGGCTGCTACTACCAGTAATAATATTATCGAACTTTTAAATTGTTCAAATAAGATCTGTAATACACTTTTTTGCTTTTGCTCTGCATATCTGTTTAAGC
>JAYTTI010000094.1:0-1755 GCA_043745405.1 Ferruginibacter sp.
ACCGTCAGACTGTGAAAAAACTATCTTTCGCTTAAAAATCAGTTGGTACAATTTACTGTAAAGCTTATAGAAACTCATTTAAGCAGCCTTAAAAATAAATATTGGTGATGGATTAAAAAAAGAGGATGGCACATTTCGCCTGTAAATCGGTTTGATAAAAGCGTTTTTTAAACGGCAGACTATTTTGCTGTAGTCGGGTTGCCAGTTTTGGATCGCTTGCAGCATCTTTTCAAAGCCCAGTATATTTTTAGTTCGCATAAAGTTGTAGCACAACATGATCAGATTCATCTCCCCATTTACTTTTTGCAAGCCCTTTAGTAACGTATGCGTATAGCCCCAGTGACGTTTAATTGTTCCAAAGGGATGTTCGCAGATGGCCTGCCTTCGTTTATAATACTGTGGGTTTTGTTTAATATTATTATCATTGATATCCACTGCATCCTGGTATTCACTCCGCTGAATAATGCGCTTGGGCAGTTTGGTGCATTGCGGTTTTAATGGACAGCTTTTGCAGGCCGCAGTTCTATAAGTTTTAAACCGGTAGCTGGTTTCGTGGGCTTCGCCTTTTTTATTGTGCCAGGTGCCCAGTGTGGTTAGTGTTGCGCCTGCGGGGCAGGTATAACTGTCATTGGCTTTATCATAATCAAAACTTTCTGCTAAAAATTCGTTGGCAATATGTTTTACCGAGGGTTGTTCTTTGTAAGCTACATGAGTTATCATGTTATCCTGCTGGCAGGCTTTTAGTTCGCCGCCGGTATGGTAGCCTTTATCAGCCAGTACCATCAGGCTGTCTTCATTTTGTAATTGTAAATTTTCTTTGGCTTGTGTGGCGGCTTGGTGTAAAGCTTTTCCATCGTTACTGTTGGTGGCCTGTGTGTGCACAATTAAATTATGTTTATCATCTACCGCATTTTGAATATTGTAAGCAACCTCTACAATTGCCTTTGTAATAAGTATGCTGCGGCTGTCGGCATCGGTGGTACTGATTTGTTTATCATCGGTATTATTTAATTGCACTTGCAGCGTATCATATTTAATGCTGCGTTCTTTTAGCTTTTCTAAACCCTGTTTGATGTTTTCTTTTTTAATATCCAGATCATCTTTACTTTTAGTTTGTTCCAGTTTATCGATTTCATCAAGTTCCTGTAAATATTTTTCTGCCTTATCTTTTATTAACTGCTGGTGCTTGTCGATCTTTTTTTGATTGTAATTATTCTTTTTGCTGTTGACTGCTTTAAACTTACTGCCGTCGATACCTATTGTTGTTTTGCCCAAAAGACCTGCATCAATCAAAAACTGAATGTAGATTTTAAACATGGATTGTAACCCTTGTGCATGTAGTTTTCGAAAGTCGGCTATGGTATGATAATTGGGCGTTAGGTTTTGCAGCAACCATTGCAGTTCAATATTACGGCTGCATTCCCTTTCCAGCTTACGGCTGCTGCGGATCTTATTTAAATAGCCATATAAATACAATTTTAAAAGTACTTGTGGTGCATAAGGTGGGCGCCCTTCACTATGATCAACTCTTTTACTGAACCCTAACTGTTGCAGATCCAGTTTATCTATAAAAGCATCCATCAGACGTACAGGATTATCGGCTAATACCTGGTCATCCAATGTGATGAAGTAAGTTTGATTGCGGCTGTTGCCTTTTATATATTGCATGGCTTTTTTATAACAAAAATCATACAGGCTTTGTACTCATTAACATTGTGTGTATATTTATAGGGCAGCAGAGTTTTTTCACAAACT
>JAYTTI010000095.1:0-24140 GCA_043745405.1 Ferruginibacter sp.
GAACCATCGTGTATTAGGCTGACTGCCAGCCGGGCATAGTAAACAGCAGAATCAATCAGATCATTTTTTTTAAATACGCCGGCTATACCAATATAGCCATCTAAAGAATCGAGTTTTACAATTGAGTGATTAATACCCCTGTGGTAGTAATCGAGCGCTGATGCATATTCTTTTTTTTGTGCGTAAATTTCTCCAAGATAAAAATAGGGAATGGGCCAATGGTCTTCATCCCGGAGATCAAGATCATAGCACATTTGTGTATAGTATAGTGCAGAATCAAGTTGGTTTAATTTGAAATATGTTCTGCCCAACATCCCTGAAAAAAACTTTTGGTCGTGTTTAAAAATTGCCTGGTTTAATTTCAGTTTATTAAAATAGTATAAAGCCCTATCGTAATCATTAGAATATTGATATACCGCTCCGATACCGGCGTATGCCATAATTATCTTTGTTGAATCTCCTGATTTTTCACAAAGTTCCAATCCCTTCAGGCCGGCTTCTAAAGCTTTTGGATAATTGCCTTTGCCTGAAAATGCTACATGCAATAACCAATAAGCGTCGATTTCTCCAGGAGCAAAATTTAGCTTTTGCGCTAATTGCAGGGCTGGCTGCGCATATAAAATACCACTATCCGGATATGAATATTGATAAATGCCGCCTAAATTTACCAATAGAGAAACTTTATTGGTGTCATCTTTGGCGGTAGCTAATTCCTGCCTTAAGCTGTCGGCATTATTTTGCTGTGCATTAATTTGTATAAAGCAGAAAAACACAAAAAGTAATAACAGTAATGTTTTTGACATAAAATATTTTTAGCCGGTTACGTTAATGTTAATTGAATGATAAATGTTGTTCCCTTACCTTCCGCTGTCTCCACTTTTATCTCGCCGCCATGCGCTTTAATAATATCATAACTCAAGCTCAATCCCAGCCCCGTTCCCTGGCCTGTTGGTTTGGTGGTAAAGAATGGCTGAAATATTTTATCAACTACTTTTTGAGGAATGCCGTAGCCATTATCTTTTACTGAAATCAAAAATTTATCGCCAGCTTTTTTTGTACTCACTGAAACAGTTGGCTCATAGTTTTCAATAGGCTGTCTGCGTTTTTCATTGGTGGCATAAAATGCATTATTATATAAATTCAATAACACTCTTCCAATATCCTGTGGTATAATATTTATTGAACCAATGCTTTCATCAAAATCAGTTTTCATGGTTGCATTGAAGGAATTATTTTTTGCACGAAGCCCATGATAGGAGAGTCTTAAATATTCATCACACAAAGCATTGATATCAGTTGGCTCTTTTGTTCCGGATGTTTGTCTTGAATGTTGCAGCATTCCTTTTACAATACTGTCTGCACGTTTGCCATGATGATTTATTTTTTCTGAATTTTCTATTACATCATTTGCAATTGCATTTGCATCATCAATATTTCCTTTATTCATTTCGTCTTTCATTTCAAGAAGCAGTTCTTTATTCACTTCCGAAAAATTATTCACGAAGTTTAGCGGATTTTGAATTTCGTGTGCAATGCCTGCGGTGAGTTCTCCAAGCGAAGCCATTTTTTCGGATTGGATGAGTTGGGATTGTGTTGATTTTAATTCGCCATACGCTTTTTCAATTTTTTCTTTTGCTTTCTGCTTATGCCTGTTATTGCGCAATAATAATCCCGTAATCAACAGCATTATCAGGATGCCGCCTGCCAACGTATATAATTGCACATTGTTTTTATATTTGAGCTGGCTTGCTATAAGTTCCTGTTGTTTCAGGTTGTCATTATAAGTTATCCTTTGTACTTCACGTACCTTATTATTATTGAAAATACTATCACGTATTGAAAGGCCTGTTTCAAAATATTTAAGTGCACTGTCTGTATTACCTTTCAGTTTATAAGCTTGCGCAAGGTTTTTTAGCGCTTCTAAAAGGTTTTTATATTCCGATTGATTACTCCAACCACGTGCAACTATTTGGGCATAATGTATAGAAGAATCCAACTGGCTAGTATTTATGAATAATGATGACATGCCGCTAAAAATTTGCAGTGTATCCCAGGGAACTCCTTCCTGTATGGCAAGTGGAAGTGCCTTTCTGTAATTTTTTAAAGCCTCAGTATAGTTACCCTGCATATTTTGTATATAGGCAAGCAGGTATATTCCGAATTCATATTCACCACCCCTGAAAAGTTCTTTTTCATCAAGACATTTCTGTGTATAAATCAAAGCAGAATCAGGCTTGTTCATCAACAAATAGGTTTGTGCAATTTCACCTAATAACGCTGGTAAAATTCTAAATTCTTTATACCATAAATACATTTTTGGATTGTGTACCTCTGCAACCTGTTTGCCTTTTAAAGCAAAATCCAGCGAGCTTCTGTATTCCGCAATTCCATCCCTGTAAGATCCTTGCAAAGATAAATAAGCAGTAGCTATGCCCGGGTAGTCATTTATTTTTTTAAAAATAGCTAATGCATCAAGGCAATATTGAATGGACCTTGAAATATTATTTTGAAAATTGATTCTTGCAAATACCAGGTAGCAATCGGCAACCCCTTTTTTGTAATCAATGCTTTCAGATAATGCGAGTCCCTGGGTTGCATATGTGGTCATTGAGTCAATTTCTGTTTGCTGCCAGGCGAAATACGACAGCGCATTAACTTCTGCAATATCTCCATTATGTTTATTGATGATGGCCAACAGGCTGTCTTTTTCGCTTTGCTGTGCATTAGCAAGCCCGGCAATTGCCATTAAAAAAATAAGTATAAATTTTCTTTTTATCATCAAAAATCTATTTTAAGTTATACCGGTAAAGTGATAATAAACACCGAACCTTCTCCTTCCTTAGTCTCCACTTTTATTTCTCCACCATGCGCTTTAATAATATCATAGCTTAAACTTAAACCTAATCCTGTTCCCTGCCCCGTGGGTTTGGTAGTAAAGAATGGTTGAAAGATTTTATCAATTACTTTTTGCGGAATGCCATTGCCATTATCACTTACACTAACCTGTACTTTATCACCCACTTTTTTTGTGTTTACAGAAACTGTCGGCTCATATCCAAATATATTTTGTTGTTTCTTTTCATTTACTGCATAAAATGCATTGTTATATAAATTCAACAACACCCTTCCAATATCCTGTGGAATAATATTTATTGCCCCGATGCTTTCATCAAAATCTGTTTTGAAAGTTGCATTAAACGATTTATTTTTTGCACGAAGCCCATGATAGGAGAGGCTTAAATATTCATCAGCCAATTTGTTAATGTCTGTTGGCTCTTTTTGTCCGCTGCTACTACGGCTATGCTGTAACATTCCTTTTACAATGGCATCGGCACGTTTGCCATGATGATTGATTTTTTGTTCGTTTACTTGTATGTTATTGAGTAAATCATCCTCCAGCTGCGGGTTTCTTTCACCATTCGCTTTTAACTTTTCAGTTTTTAATTCTTCAATTAACTCTGTGTTTATTTCGCTGAAATTATTTACAAAATTTAAAGGGTTTTGTATTTCATGTGCAATGCCTGCTGTGAGTTCTCCCAGGCTTGCCATTTTTTCTGACTGTATCAATTGTGTTTGTGTTGCCTTTAAAGTTTCGTGGGCCACTTCTAATTTGTAATAAGCTTTTTCAATTTCTTTTGCCTGGTCCAGTTCTTTTGCCCTGCTGCGTTCCCTTTCTTTTTGTACCAGGCGGTGGCGGAAATATCGGTCAATGGCAAATGCCATTGCAATAAACAGCAAGCCATACAGCACATAGGCCCATACGGTTTTCCACCAGGGTGGAAGCACTGTAATTTTTAATGTGGCCCCTTGTTCGTTCCACACACCTTTATCATTGGCTGCTTTTACACGAAAGGTATAATTGCCGGGTGGCAGGTTGGCATAAAAAGCTTCATGCAGGTTTCCAACATCCCGCCAATCGTTATCATAATTTTCCAGTTTATACGCATACCTGTTTTTTAAAGAATTTGAGTAATGAAGCGCTATAAAATCAAGGGTAATATTATTTTGATCATGGGCCAGTGTTATTTGTTCTATTTCATTAATTGGTTTTTTAAGAATAGATTCCGCACCCGGTATAATTGATTTATTAAATAATTTAAAATCGGTTAAAAAAACTATTGGAGGAGTGGAACTTTTACTTATTTCAGCAGGGTTAAAAATAGTGATGCCATTTGAACCACCGAATGCAAAAAGGCCGGTAGAAGTTTTTAAGAAAGAAGCATCAGCAAATAGCTGGCTCTGTATACCATCTGATATAGTGAAATTGTTAAACTGTTCTGTTTTTATATTAAAGCGGCTCAATCCCTCAAAAGTACTCAACCATAAAGTATTGTTTTTTTCATCTGCCAGGATAGATTGCACACTCATGGATGGTAAACCTTCATTGATGGTAAATGTTTTTATTTTTTTTGTGGCTACATTGTAACGGCTCAACCCTCCCTGCCAGGTACCAACCCAGGCCATGCCTTCGGCATCTTCATAAAACGAATTGATATCCTGGGTTAAAAATATGTCTCCTTTCCCTTTATCATACCCAAGCCTTTCTATGGTATCTTTAGTATAGTTGTATAAAAACAAACCTTTGTCTGTTAATAGCCACAACCCATTTTTTTTGCTTTCAAAAGCCATGGTAACATTGTTACTGCCTGCATCACCCCCGTCAACAAGGCTTAAGTCATATCTTTTATACACCTGCGTTTTTGTAGCTTTTTTATAAATGCCACTGAATGTACAAATCCATTCATTTTGCCTGCTGTCTTTTAAATGATAAGTAATATTGGTTGAATCTGGTAAACCGGGTAGTTTAACCTTTTTTAATTGGTGCGTAGTGGCAGAAAATGCATATAAGCCATTGTATACACCCAGGTACATTTCGCCGGGAGCATTTTCCCATATGGCAGATACGCCGTTTAATCTTTTTGTAAAAGTTGAATAGGGTATTGGCTGAAGAATTCCTGTGTGGCTATCGAGAATATTTATTCCTGCGGTGTTGGGCCCGCTGGTGGTGATCCAAATTTTACCATCGCTGGCTTCGCAAATTAAACTTGCCCAACCTGAGGTGAGGGAATTTTTATCGGCGCTGTTAAACGAATAGGATTTTAGCTGGGGCTTGTCTTCATATTTTATCAAGCCATATCTACCAGTACCAATCCAGACTGTTCCAAAACGATCCTGGCTAAAATCATTTACAAAAGCATGTTCCAATTCTTTTATTGTGCCATTATTAAACTGTGAGAACTTTTCGGTTTTTCGGTTAAAATACTGAATACCGGTATTTGTACCCATCCATATATTATCATCCTTGTCTATTATAATTCGCCTAAAAAAAAATTCAAATCGTGTAACAGAATCAGAATCTAATTTATATGGAGACCAGGTATTATAACTTCCGGTTTCGAGGTTTACATTATACAGGGTTGAATTTCGTGTAATTACCCAAAGGTGTCCCTCCTTATCAAAACCTATATCATTTGGAAACTCCTTTGCATGGTCAAACGCAGCATCTAATATACGAATCCTTTTTACCTTACCTTTTATATCAATTTTAAAAAGCCCCGAACTACTGAATAAACATATATTACCATTTTTATCTTTAGCTATCCGGTAAACATTTTGAATATCCAGGCTGTCGGGGGCCGGAAATTTTTTTATTGTATCGTTATTTTCATCTTTATATAAAAGTGCAGATGAAATAATATCCCCATAAAATGTACTTACCCCAAAATATATCCTGCCATTGTTATCGGCACACATTGTTTCTATATTCATTTCTACATTAGCTGCATGTTTAATGAGGTGGGTAAAATTATATTGACGAAATTTTTTGGTAAACGGATCGTACTCATTTAGATAAGAGGGGCTGGTGCCCACCCATATTTTGCCCTTACGGTCTTCAAATAAAGAAGATACTACCAGACCATGAATGCTGGCAGAATCATTGGGGTTAAAATAAAACCTTTTAAATTCATAGCCATCATACCGGGCCAACCCATTAACGGTACCTACCCATATATAGCCTAACCTGTCGGTAATAACATTGCTTACCTGCGAGCCGGGCAAACCATCTTTTTCTGTATATTGGGTTAAATTACCCGAGTTTAGTTGTGCATGTGTACTGTCAGGTACCAATACAACCACAGATAAAAAAAAACTTAGGTAAAAATGAAAGACTGCTGATTTAAATTTCATGTTTTAAAATTAACTATTTAATGGTATCAAAAATGTAGCTTCTTGTCTTTGTTTTATTTCTGCTTTTATTTCTATGCAATACGCTTTTATACTATCTTAAGATGCCTGAAACAGGGACTTGTATGTCGGTAGGCAGGTCTGTCATTCAGACAACAGGTAATTGAATAGTGAAGGTGCTGCCATCTCCTTCTTTTGTTTCCACTTTTATTTCTCCACCATGTGCTTTAATAATATCATAGCTCAAACTCAATCCCAGCCCAGTTCCTTGCCCGGTTGGTTTGGTGGTAAAGAAGGGCTGAAATATTTTATCTACTATCTTTTTAGGGATGCCGTTGCCGTTATCATTTACAACGATGCAAATTTTATCATCCAGCTTTTTTGTGCGTACTGAAACAGCAGGCTCATAGCCGTCAGGTTGTTGTTTCTTCTTTTCAGCTACAGCATAAAATGAGTTGTTGATCAAATTTAAAATTACCCGCCCAATATCCTGTGGTATGATATTTATTCTTCCAATATTGCTATCAAAATCAGTTTTTAATGTTGCGTTGAATGTTTTATCTTTTGCCCGAATGCCTTGATAACACAAGCGCAGGTATTCATCACATACAGCATTGATATCAGTGGGTTCTTTTATACCTGTGCTGGTTCGGCTATGTTGCAGCATTCCTTTTACAATTGCATCCGCACGTTTACCATGATGATTTATTTTTTCTGAATTTTCTATTATATCATCAGCAATTGATTTTACTTCATCAATATTTCCTTTTCTTGCTTCATCTTTTAATTCTTCAAGTAACTCTTTATTTACTTCACTAAAATTATTCACAAAGTTTAATGGATTTTGAATCTCATGGGCAATGCCCGCAGTAAGCTCTCCAAGTGAGGCCATTTTTTCTGATTGGATAAGTTGGGCTTGAGTAGATTTCAGTTCTGCATAAGCTTTTTCAATTTTTGTTTTTGCTTTTTGTTTTAGACGATTGTTCCAGAAAAGAAAAATTCCAACAAATATAAAAATTCCAATCGCAATGTATTGTACATTTCTAGTGCGCTTTGTTTCGGCATCTTTCCTTGCTTGCTCTGATTTTGCAAGTGCGTCTTTTTTCTCATATTCATATTGACTTTGTAACTGAACAGTCTTTTTAACTAAACTATCATTTTTGATGATACTTAGATAGTGAATATATAATTTATAGTTTGTATATGCTTGTGAGAAATTTCCGACTATGCTATCATATTTGCTCAAACTGAGATAGCTATCACGAATGCCGCTTTTCAGTTGTGTGGTTTGATATAGCAGCAATGCGTTGTTCAAATATCTTTTTGAACTATCCAGATTATTTTGTTTCAAAAATAAATTACCAAGGTTGATAAAAGACTCGGCAATTCCTACGGAATCTCTTCTGGTTTCAGAAATGCTTTTTGCTTTTCGAAAGAAATTTTCGGCTATTAAAATATTTTGTTTGAATTTTTCAGCTTCACCTTTAGTTAAAACAATATCACTTTCTGCAAGATAAATTTTACCAATTTTAATATCAACTTCGTTAACGAGGTAATTGTCCCATTCTTTACTTCCTTCAAGGATTTTTAATGCCTCTCTAAAATTCAGAAGTGCTTCTTTATAAGAACCAAATCGGTAATACACATCTCCTAGTCCTATATAACATCTTGCTATATTTATCTGAATCTTTAGTTCTTTATACACAGCTAAAGAAGATTTGTAGCTATTTAGCACTAATGAATCGTTACCAAGCGCAAAATAAATATTTGCGATCCAGAATTTTGTCCAGGCTACTCCTTCCTTGATGTTGTTATTTTCTGCAACCTGTAATGCCAACAAATAATACTTCAATGCTTCTGGGTAAATTTCTTTGTAGTAATAAATTTCTGCAATAATGTTATAAGACTGATGAAGAGGTAATCCATCTTTGGTTTCAATTAAAATCGGCCTTGCTAAGTTTGAATAGTATACAGCTGTATCCAAATTCCCTGCACCATATAGTGCAAAGGCTTTTTTTATATATGCTCTGCCTATTCCACTCTTAAAACCCAACCTATTAGCTAAAGCTAATGCTTCATCAGCATACAAATTTGAGCTGTCGGGAATATTGTTTTGAAAGTAGTACCAACTAATCCCATCAAGTGTATTTACTTTACCTGTATCCTCATTCTGCGTTAGTAAAACTTTTTTAAGAGAGTCAATTCGTACAAAAAAATTTTGTGCCTGCACCATAATTGCAGATACAATTAGCATTACAATGAAGTATAGTTTGTAGAGCTTTTTCATTAAACAGGTAATTGAATTATAAATAATGTTTCTTCACTTTCCATCGTCTCCACTTTTATTTTTCCGCCATGTGCTTTAATAATATCGTAACTCAAACTTAAACCCAATCCAGTTCCTTGCCCGGTGGGTTTAGTGGTAAAGAAGGGCTGAAATATTTTATCTACTATCTTTTTGGAGATGCCGTTGCCGTTGTCACCTACCCGTATTTCAATTTTATCACCCATTTTTTTTGTACTTACTAGAACGGTCGGCTCATATCCTTCAGGCAGTTGTTTCTTCTTTTCATTCACTGCATAAAATGCATTGTTTATTAAATTGAGAATCACTCTTCCAATATCCTGCGCAATGATATTTATTTTTTCAAGTGAATCATCAAAATCAATTTTTAAGGTTGCATTAAATGATTTATCCTTTGCCCGCAGACCATGATCGCTCAACCGTAAATATTCATCACACAATTTATTGATATCTGTGGGTTCTTTTGTTCCGGTGCTGGTTTGGCTGTGTTGCAACATGCCTTTTACAATGGCATCTGCCCGTTTGCCGTGGTGATTTATTTTTTCAAGGTTATCTTCAATATTGTTTAATATCTCATTTTCGTTTCCAAGGTCTCTTGTTTCCTTTTTTTGCTCTTCACGCAGTTCATCAATCAATTCTTTATTTACTTCACTAAAATTATTTACAAAGTTTAGCGGGTTCTGTATTTCATGCGCAATGCCTGCGGTAAGCTCACCAAGGGAAGCCATTTTTTCTGATTGAATTAATTGGGCCTGTGTGGCTTTTAATTCTGTATATGCTTTCTCTATTTCTTTGGCCTGGGCAAGTTCGAATTGTTGCCGCTTTTGTCTTTCAACGTGTATGATGCGTTGTTTTTGATAACGATAGATGGCAAAAATAAGAGACAGTAACAGTAAGCTATATGCGCAGTAGGCCCACCATGTTTTCCACCATGGCGGATTGATGATGACAGTTATTGCTTTTTCTGCTTTTGTTCCATCAATGTTATAAGCCTTTATTCTAAACACATAGTTGCCGTTAGGAACATTGAGATAGGAAGCATACTTTTCCTTTACAACTTCCCGCCATTCATTATCATAATTTTCCAGCATGGTGAAATACCTGGTACTCTGCGGTGACCGATAATCATTGGTTGCAAAATTGAATGCGAAACTGTTCTGATTATATTTTAAAGAAAGTTCAGTAATATCTTCTACACGTTGTTGCAGGGGGCTTTCTTTACCTTGCAATACAGTGCGGTTGTTGATAAAAAAATCAGTGACGTTGATTTTAAAATAAGTTTTAAATTCAAGTTCTTTAGGTAAAAAAGTATAATAACCATTCTTATGGCCAATAAACAGTTGACCATTTTTTGTTTTATAAATAGCATTGGGACTCAGGCTAAATGCTGTAATGCCAAAATTGCTGCCATAGGTGAATATGTCGTCTCTTGCCGGATTTATTTTTACAATGGCTGATGGGGTAACCACCCACAAATTTTGCCTGTTATCTTCCTTGATACCAAAAATAAAGGCTATACTAAACTCAGACCATGAATCAAAATATGGCAGAAACACATCATCCTTTTTGTTGTACCAGTAAAGGCCCTTATTCGTTCCGGCCCAAATGGTTCCCGCCTTATCCTGGTACATGTTAATGCCGTTTGATCCCGGCAGGTAATGTTTGAACCTGTCTGTTTGCCGGTTTAAACGATTAATACCGGCGTTTAAGGCACCAACCCAAAAACCGCCTTCCCTGTCCTCCAAAAAAGAAATAATTCTGTTTGAACCAATGGCGCCGGAATCTTTTTCATTGGGCTGGTATCGCTTAAAAGAGCCATCTGCAGCATTATAACGAACGATTCCTTCTCCTGTTGCAAACCATTTGTAACCCAGCTTATCCTGGAAAATAGAATAAATGGCGCTGCCATTGCGAGATTTAAATATAAACCCCAAAGGAAACCTTGAAAACTGTTTGGTTACTATGTTGAAAATGCCAACACCATCATCTGTACCAAGCCAAATAGTATCCCGGTTGTTTTGAAATAGGCAGTCTATTGAATTTTCAAAAAGGCTATTTGGATCCGACGGGTCATTATGGAAGCGGTGAACCAGGTTTTTTTGCTGGTCATATTGTAATAAACCTTTCCCCTTGGTTCCTACCCATAAACCTCCTTCCTTGTCTTCAAGAAGTCCGTGTGCGCCACCGTCTGCATTAACACTATTAATAGTTTTAGGGAAGTTACCAACCCGGAATAAATTATCAGACTGGGTGCTGAACCATAAAGTGCCATCCCGGGATATAAAAGCATTCCATGCACTACTGTCAGCAAATCCATTACTGCCTTCATAATGTGTAATTTTTTTTGTGAGTGTATCATACCGGTTAATGCCAGACCACATTGAACCGATCCAGATGGAACCAGTTATATCTTCTTTGATAAAGGCCACCTGGTCATTGTTAAATGCATCTGGGTCTTTTTTGAGTGGGGGGCGGCTTAACTGATCAGGTTTATCCGGGTTATACAGATGGCGTTCGAATTTGCCTGTTTTACGATCCATGGTGTGCAATCCATCTCCTGAAGTACCTATCCAAAAAGTGCCCCGGCTGTCTTCAAACATGGACCGTACATTATTATTTATAAGACTGTGAGGGTCTTTGGGATCATGTTTATAACATGTAAATGTTCCATCAGGGTTTAACCGGTTAAGGCCGCCACCAGCATTGGGATCCTTTTGTCCGAAAGGAAAACCTGCCGCAACCCAAATCACACCCTGGCGATCTTCATAAATATTCCACACCACATTATCACTTAAACTTTTTGGGTTGCCCGGTTCATTGCGGTAATGAATAAATTTTCCCGTTTTTTCATCAAGACGATCGAGGCCTTCATAAGTGCCTAACCAAAGCCTGCCTTGCCTGTCCCTTAATATTGGCTCGACACCACTACTAAGACTGGCAGGATCATTTTTTATATGACGGTAATGTTTAAAAATACCAGTAGCTGGATCAAAGCGGTCTAATCCATCACCCAATCCTATCCAGATGATGCCTGCCTCATCTGCATATACCGATCTTACTGCTGGTCCGCCCAATGAATTTGTATCGGCATCATTGTGTTTAAAACTAATGACCCTGTTGCCATCATAGCGGTAAATACATTGTCCATTTTCTCCTGCAAACCACATATACCCATGTGGATCCTGGGTAATGGTCATGATTTTGCCCAATGATTTTTCATCTGGGCCTGTTACAAGATTAAAATCTAATGATGGTTTTTGAGCAAGGCACTCTTTAGGGAACAAAAACAGTATAATAAAAATGCAAGAGCTGAGAATAGGTTTCATTTAATAATTTGTATTGAGAAAGATACAATTAATTTTTAGACTGATAATTGAATGAAAAATGCTGGTCCTTTTTCTTTTATTGAATTCACTTTTATCCCGAGAGTTATCGGGACGCCACTATGGCTTTAATGACTTCATAAATTGTCTAAATCGCCGATTAAACGGATTTAGTGATTTCAAAGATGTTGCTGTTCAATTTTAATTGATTGATCATATTCATATTACGTACAATCTTTTAATCAAATTAAATTGCCTACCGGCAAGCAGGTGCCTGTTTCAAACAATGGGCAATTGAATAATAAATGATGTTCCTTCACCCTCCTTCGTCTCCACCTTTATTTCACCGCCATGTGCTTTAATAATATCGTAACTCAAACTTAAACCCAATCCGGTTCCCTGCCCGGTGGGTTTAGTGGTAAAGAATGGCTGAAATATTTTATCAACGCTTTTTTTCGGAATGCCATTGCCATTGTCTTCTACACTAATATAAATTTTATCCCCCATCTTTTTTGTGCTGACAGAAACTGTGGGCTCATAAACATTAACATTCATTTGCTTCTTTTCGTTTACAACATAAAAAGCATTGTTGATTAAATTCAATATCACTCTTCCAATATCCTGGGGGATGATATTTATTTTTCCAATACTTTGATCAAAATCAGTTTTAATAGTGGCGTTGAATGATTTGTCTTTTGCCCTTAGGCCATGATAGGAGAGACGCAGGTACTCGTCTGCGAGTGCATTAATATCTGTAAGTTCTTTTACACCGCTGCTGCTTCGGCTATGCTGCAGCATTCCTTTTACAATAGCATCGGCCCTTTTGCCATGGTGGTTTATTTTTTGTTCATTGTCTATAACATCATTGGCAATTGCATTTGCTTCATCAATATTTCCCTTCATCAATTCATCTTTCATTTCTGCCAATAATTCTTTATTTACTTCGCTAAAATTATTTACAAAATTTAGGGGGTTCTGTATTTCATGCGCAATACCTGCGGTAAGTTCACCAAGGGAAGCCATTTTTTCTGATTGAATTAATTGTGCCTGGGTGGCTTTTAATTCGGTATAGGCTTTCTCTATTTCTTTGGCCTGGGCCAGTTCAAACTGTTGCCGTTTCTGCCTTTCCAGGTGTATGATGCGTTGTTTTTGATACCGATAAACGGCATAAATTAGCGAAAGTAGCAGTAAGCCATATACGCAGTAGGCCCACCATGTTTTCCACCACGGAGGATCGATGATGATGGTTATTGATTTTTCTGCTTTTGTCCCATCGCTGTTAATAGCTTTTATGTGGTACACATATTTACCGGGGGGAACATTAAAATAGTGTGAGCTTTTTTCGCCCAATGCCTGCCGCCATTCATTGTCGTAATTTTCCAGCATGGTAAAATATTGAATGGATTCAGGCTCACGGTAATCAATAGCCGCAAAACTGAGCGTTAAATTATTTTGTTCGTGGTTTAATAAAAGTTCATTGCTTTTATCTGCCTGGTTTAGCAGGGATTTTTTTTGGCCCGGTAATATCGCAACACTGTTTACAAAAATTTCCGTAACAATAATTTTCAATGGATAAATACCCATGGCAATATCCTGTGGATAAAATGAATAATACCCTTTGTCGTACCCGACAAATAAGTGGCCCTTACTGTTGATATATATTGCGCTCTTTTGCAGGCTATTGGGCATTATCCCAAACCTGCTGCCGTAAATAAATGTTTCTTTGGTAACCGGGTTTAATTTTATGATGGCTGATGGCGAGAGCAGCCATAGGTCTTTCGCGGCATCTTCAATGATACCTTCTACCCCGGATGTGCTGGCATAGGCATTTTGATCAAAAAAACTGGAAAACCTATCACTTGTTTTATGATACCGGTAAAGGCCATTGCGTGTTCCGGCCCAAATAGTGCCGCTCTTATCTTGAAATAATTTTACCACAAAACTACTTTTCAGGTAATGCGTAAAGTGGCCGGTTTTTTTATCTAAACGGTTTATTCCTGATTGTCCCCCACACCAGATTGTACCCTCCAAGTCTTCCAAAACAGTAATGACTATATCTGAACTGATAGATTCCGAATCTTTTGCGTCGGGCAGGTATTGCTTTGCGGTACTGTCTTTACCGTTAAACCTAACCAGGCCAGCTGCTCCCGTCGCAAACCATTTCAATCCCTGTTTATCTTCAATAATATTAGAGACAGGCTTCCATGGTTGTTGCGGATTAAATTTAAGATCAATGGGCAACTTGAAGAATTGCCGGGTAAGGTTATTGAAATATCCCACGCCGTTACCCGTACCCAGCCAAAGGATGTTTGGCTGGTTTTGAAATAAAGTCAATACATTATTTCCCTTGTCAAATAAACTAAATGCATTGGTTGAATCATGCTTAAACTGGTTTATTAATTTCTCATTGGTATCAAATTTTAATAACCCTCCTCCCATTGTACCCACCCATAACAAACCTTCTTTGTCTTGCAGAAAACGGGTTGCCTGGTCACTTGTAGCAATGTTATAAACGGGTTTATAAAAGGGATCGGTGCGTAATAAATTTGCGTTCTCTGTAGTTACCCATACCTCGCCATCACGGGATGTGAATGCATTCCAGCTGGTACTGTCCGCAAATCCATTACTGCCCTGGTAATGTATAATTTTTTCTGTTTCAGTATTATACCTGTTGATACCTGAATACATGGTGCCAATCCAAATAATGCCCATACTATCCTCACTAATAAAGGTTATTTTATCATTCACTTCTTTCGGCCGCAAAGGGGGACGGCTTAAATTGCCAGGTTCTTTTGGATTATACAAATGCCGTTGAAAACGGCCGGTTGTGCGGTCCATCGTGTGCAAACCATCGCCAGAGGTGCCCACCCAAAAACTGCCACGTTTATCTTCATAGATGGCTGCTACCTTATTGCTGATGAGGCTGGTTAGATCAATTGGGTTATGCATATAGCGGGTGAAGCTGCCATCTGTCTCCAGGCGGTTAAGGCCACCTTCTTCAGGATTTTTGTCGAACCATGGATTACCCGTGCCTATCCAGATTGCTCCCTGCCGGTCTTCGTATATACACCACACAAAATTACTGCTGAGGCTTTTTTTATTGCCCGGTTCATTCCTGTAATGGATAAATTTTCCTGTTTGTTCGTCAAGGCAATCAAGGCCCTGATGCCCGCCAACCCAAACTCTGCCCTTTCTGTCTTTCATAATTGTCCATCCATCTGTAGCCAGGCTCCCGGAATTATTAGACACATGACTAAAATGTTTAAAGATACCTGTTGCAGGGTTGTACTCATCCAAACCCGTTTCACCCAAACCAATCCAGATCATTCCTGCATCATCGGCATACACAGAATTAACCGAAGTACCCCCAAGCGAATTGGTATCAGCATCATCATGCTTGTAAGCGGTCATCCTGCTGCCATCATAACGGTAAATACACTGATTCGTCTCACTGGCAAGCCACATATATCCGTTTTTATCCTGAACCATGTTCAGGATCTTTCCCAGTGGTTTTCCATTATTGTCTTTAACCGGGTTAAATTGCAACACACCGTTTTGGGCTACGCCAATGAGGAATAGCAACTGAAAAAAAAGAAGGGCAGAAAGTATAAGTTTTAGTTTCATTTATTTTAATAAATTGGTCTTGTCTTAAAAGCTATATTTTATACAAAGATTCTATAAGGCCCAACACGTAATTGTGTGAACAATGGTTTATGTGGTTTTCCCAATTTCACTGATTAAAATATAAAATTAATTTTATACAAAAGGAAAATAAACTTCAAACACCGGGCTGTCTTCTTTCTGAGCCAACCATGATATTTAAGATTAAATAATTAATATGATTTATAATTCCGGTAAAACAATAGTGAACTTTGACCCTTCGCCTTCTTTCGATTCCACCTTAATCTCACCACCATGCGCTTTCACAATATCATAGCTCAGTGATAAACCCAATCCTGTTCCCTGGCCTGTTGGCTTGGTCGTGAAAAAAGGTTGAAATATTTTAATCAATATTTTTTGTGGGATACCATTGCCATTATCACTCACGGATATTTCCACTTTATCGCCCATCTTTTTTGTACCTACAGAAACAGTCGGTTCGTAACCTTCGCTATTCAATTGCTTCTTCTCATTCACCACATAAAATGCATTGTTGAGCAGGTTCAATATCACTCTTCCAATATCCTGGGGGATGATATTTATTTTTCCAATACTTTGATCAAAATCAGTTTTAATAGTGGCGTTGAATGATTTATCTTTTGCCCTTAGGCCATGATAGGAGAGACGCAGGTACTCGTCTGCGAGTGCATTAATATCTGTAGGTTCTTTTACACCGCTACTGCTTCGGCTGTGCTGCAGCATTCCTTTTACAATTGCATCTGCACGTTTGCCGTGATGGTTTATTTTTTCAAGATTATCCTCAATATTGTTTAAAAGATCATTTTCGTTTTCAAGATTTCTTGTTTCTTTTTTTTGCTCTTCACGCAGTTCATCAATCAATTCTTTATTTACTTCAGCAAAATTATTTACAAAGTTTAAAGGGTTTTGAATTTCATGTGCTATACCTGCAGTTAACTCGCCAAGTGAAGCCATTTTTTCAGATTGAATTAATAGTAATTGAGTTGATTTTAATTCTGATAAAGTGCTTTCCACAATTTCTTTTTCTTTCTTAAGTTCCTTTGTGCGGGCTGTGACTTTTGATTCCAGCATATCTTTTTCTTTTTTCAAAGATTTTGTACGCCATTTAATAAAAATCCAAATAGCAGCTCCCAGCAAAAAAACATACAAGGTATAGGCCCACCATGTTTGCCACCAGGGCGGCAGTATAATTATTTTGATTGATTTTTCAGCCCATGCCCCATAACTGCTCCATGCTTTTACCCGGAATGTATAATGACCTGTAGGAACATTAAAATAATAAGCCGTTTTCAATTGCTCCACATTACGCCATTCAGTTTCGTAGCCTTCCAGCATATATTGAAGAATATTATTTTCCGGATCAGCAAAATGTGCAGCAGCAAAATCTATTGAAAAAATATTTTGATTGTGTTGTAATTTTATTTCCCTTGTTTCTTCAATAGAACCATTTAGAGAGTTTTTCATTTCCTGGGTTAAGGATTTTCCATTAACCTTTAAACCGGTTAACAAAACAGTGGGCGGCGTATTATTAATAACCTGCCTGGGAAAGAAAGAATAATAACCATTCATATTTCCGAAAAATAATTTTCCGTCTGCTGTCTTCCATGCTTCATTCTTTGAACCATTAAAAGCTGTAGTGCTAAATTTTCTGCCATAAATACAAACTTCTTTTTTTGATACATTAATACGGAAGAGGCCCATTGATGGAGAACTTCCCCATATATCACCGTCATTATCTTCAATAAGGGCTGTTATGCGTGCTGTTTGTAATGGCGTTTCATTATTTGTAAATAGTGAAAAACTACTGCTATCTCTATACCGGTGATACATGCCATGATCAGAACCTACCCATAGAGTGCCTTTTGTATCTTCATAAATGGTAAATACACTTAAGCCTTGCAGGTAATATTTAAATGAATTTGTTTTTGGATCAAAAAAATTCAAACCACCACTCAAAGTTCCCAGCCATATTTTGCCGTCTTTATCCCTATATGATGTGATCAACGTATCTGTACTGATACTTTTGCCATCGGCTCTATCAGCATGAATCCTGTATTCAGTAAGATTGCCGCTCAAACTATCCAATATGTAAAACCAAATACCAGAGAAATAGAATTTACCATGTTTATCATTGATGATAGAAATACACGAAATAGGATTGCCAGTGCCTTTTTCATTAAAAGAAGCTTTTGTGAAAATACTGGTGATGGAATTGAAAAAATAAACCCCCTTAAATGTCGCAAGCATAAATATCCCCGAACCTAAGGGACAAATGGAGTTAATGCCAATACCTTCCTTTGAACCATCAATTGTGTAACGTTTAATATTTGCACCATCTTGTTTATGCAAATCAATTTTGGCCATACCATTGCCTCCAGATCCTGCCCACAATGTACCAGGTTGATCTCCTGCAAAAGCCCATATAGGTGCATTTAAACCAACAGCCAAAAAACTTGTTTGCAATGGATCTACACGAAAAAGATTATTTCTTTCTGTAGCAATCCATAATGCCCCATCACGGGAAGTAAATGCACTCCAACTGGTACTGTCAGTGAACCCATGTGGACTGGTTTTATCTGATTTGAAATAATCTATTTCTTTCGTAACAGGATCATACCTCACTAAACCTGCCACGAAGGTTCCGATCCATATTTTGCCTGCAATATCTTCTGTAATGAAAGTGATATGATCATATTCTTCTCCTTTTTTTACCGGCGGACGGCTTAATTTTTCAGGATGGGCAGGATCATAAGTAAGCCGTTCGAATGTTCCTGTTTTTCTATCCATAGTGTGTAATCCATCTCCCTGCGAGCCGACCCAAAAAACTCCCTTGCTATCTTCAAAGATGGCCCTGATCTTATTATTTATAAGGCTGTGAGGATCGTTATCATCATGCAGGTAGCGGGTAAATTTTCCGGTAGCCCTGTTGAATTTGTTTAACCCGCCTTCTTTTAATGTATCAAACGGCAAACCCGTCCCCACCCACAATGTACCCTGATGATCTTCATATAATGTTCTTATTGTATTACAACTAAGGCTTGTTGGGTCATCAGCATGATGTGAATAACAGGTAAAACTTCCTGTTTCTTGATCAAGGGTATATAGACCTTCACTTGTACCCAACCATATTGAATTTGAATGGTCAACAAGAATAGCGGCGGTAAAACCACCTTTGCAGGGGCTTCTTTTGTTAAACCGGTAATGAGTTGAAATTCCTGTGAGGGGATTCAACTTATCGACACCTTCATTTACCGGGATCCATATATTACCTGATGAATCTGCTGCAAAACATTCGAAATAAGAAGCAGCTATGGAATTGCTATCTGTCCGATCATTCCTATAAGTTTTCATCCTGTATCCATCGTACCGGACAAGGCATTGGTTGGTTTGGTCGCAAAACCATATATACCCTTGTTTATCCTGCGTGACACCCATAATTTTTCCAATAGAAATCCCACTGGTTCCCCCAACAAGATTAAAATCTAATGGTGCTTTTTGGGCAAAGCTTTCTTTTGAAAAGAAAAACAGGATAATAACAATGTAAGGGAGATAAATATTTTTTTTCATGCAGAAAATAAATTAACACTATCAAATAAGTGAGCCACCTTTATTAGTACCCCGGGTTTTGCACCAAATTCGGATTAACTGCTAATTGTTCATCCGGAATAGGGAATAACAAATATTTTGAATCACTCTGATACTCTTTCTCCTGCCAGGGCAGTAAGAATTTTTTAAACCTTATCAAATCCTGTCTTCGCCAGCCTTCCCACCACATTTCCCTTCCCCGTTCATCCAGTAAATTATTATCGTTTACAGACACCAGTGCAGAAGCACCTCTTGACGGGTGGGTGCGGATTGCATTTACAATAGATAAGGCTGTACCGCCGTATGGCCCTGCATTGGTGCCGGTACCTCCTCTAAAGATGGCTTCTGCTTTCATCAGCAATACATCAGCGAAACGGAAAAACACAAAATCATTATCCGGGCTAAAATAATTATTGAAATCAGGAAAATATTTTACAGGCCTGATGCCAGTGCTTTGTAAATTTTTACCTAATTCAATATTTTTTACTTCACGTGTAAAAAATAAAGGGTTAGCACCGGCTTCCGTCAGGGAATCGTTGGTAAAAAAAAGATCATATTGCTGCCCAATTAAAAAACCGGCATCGATGTGGTTACCTATGTTGGGAGGCGCCCCGGCAGTGGTGTAAACTATTCCCCTTCTTTTATCGGCCGGTTCAAATTTATCATAAAAGTCAGACAGGGTAGTCCATCCGTTGACACCGGCAAAATGCCAGGGAGTGCCAAAAGAATTATAATGCAGGCTGATGCCGTACGATAAAAACATATTACTATTCGGGGTTATTCCTGCCTCATTTAAAAGGGTAAAAATATTTTCACTGCCTTTTGAAGTATTGTCAGGTGCAAAATTATCAAAGTAATTTTCGGTGAATGAAAAAGCATTGCTGTTGATAATAGTAGTATCCGCGAGCCTTATCACTTTATTCATATCACTTGCATCAAACGTTGGGCTGGCACGGTTTGTATAAACTGCCCTGTTAAGGTAACATTTCATCAGCAACACTCTTGCCGCAAATTTATTCGCTTTGTATTTGGGGCCATCTGGCAAATCGGTTTCAATAGCATTTATCTCATTGATAATATATTGCAATGCCTCAACACCCTTGCGTACCCTGGCTGCCTGTACCAGGCTTTCGCCTGGGTCACGATAAGGCACCTGGTCAAACAAATCTAATAACAGGTACATTACCCATGCCCTTATAAACCTTGCTTCGGCTTGCTGTTGTGCAGTTGGATGATATCGTAACAGGTCTGTTGCAGCATAAGAAATACCATTTAATACATTGAAGCATGTCCTGATCCTTTCATTATTTGAGGGCCATTTTTGCTGGTGCAATACACGCCATACGCCATTGTCGTCCCAATCCCGGCCTCGTGTTGGGGCTATTGCTTCGTCTGTACAGAGTTCCTGCAATGGAAATATTACCAGGTGGCTAGTAAACGGGTTTTCCATTGAATTGTATATTCCCTGTAATAATGCCGTGGTGTTAGTTGTATCGGATGCAACCTGAACATCTGTAAGGTCGCCACGGAAGGTTTCATCCAATTTGGTACAACTTTGCAAAAGCGTTGCAGTAAAAACTATGTAAAAAATATTTTTTTTTCGTGACATAATTTATCATTTAAAAAATCACAGTGAAAAATTTATTCCAAAAATAATCGTTCTCGCAGATGGGTAATGCGGCAAATCAATTCCTAAAGATGGCACATCTGTACTGCCACTTGTAATAGAATTTGTCTCCGGATCAAATCCCGGGTACTTAGTGATGAGAAAAAGATTTTGACCCGTAATATAAATATTCAATCCTTTAAAACCCTTCGCTACATTACCAAGATTATAATTAACGGTAAGGTTTGCCATTTTAAAATAATCGCCTTTCATAATATATCTTGAAGAGGGTGTTACAGGGTTGGCCAGGGATTCTTTTATAGGATTGTGATACACAGAAAGGTCAATATTGCCACCTCCTTTAATACCAGCAACATTTAAATAAATCATCTGGGTAGCATTGTAAATATTCTGTCCATATGCGCCATACATATTGGCTGTAATTGAAAGTTTTTTGTAATTAAATGTAGTGCTGATACCTAAAAGGGTTTTAGGATTTGGATTACCAACATGATAGAATGTTGCACCATCATCTTTATAAGTGGACAAACCCGTAGCCTTATCAAGGCCAAGAAATCGCCTTGTATAAAAAGTGTGCATCGGGTAGCCATTTTCGATTATCTGAAATGGGCCTGTAACAAATCCGGTATAGATGGGGGATGGAAGGCCTGTAACATTATTTTGTAAAAAAGTGGTATTAACAGTCAGGTCCCAGCTAAAATTTTTATTTTGTACAATAGCTCCATTCAGCAAAACTTCTAATCCTTTGTTAATTACTTTACCATCAAGGTTTACCCATCTTACAACCGAAGAGGGTGGGGCGGGCTGAATAGGTGGGCCGGGAAATAATAAATTACTGGTGGTTTTATTAAAATAATCAATCGTTCCGGAAATGCGGTTGTTTACAATCGAGAAGTCAACACCAATATCAAATTGTTCATCACTCTGCCATTTTAAATCCGGGTTGGGGCTGTTTACCTGTATGATGACACCATTATCGCGGAAAGAATATTTAGCCTGTGAAGCGCCGGATGGAAATTCCTGGTTGCCTGTTTTACCCCAGCCACTGCGGATTTTAAGGGAATTTATCCAATCAACTTTAAAAAAACCTTCTTTGCTGACGACCCATGCAACAGCAAAGGATGGGAAATACCCATATTTATTATTTTTCCCGAATTTGGTAGAGCCGTCTGCCCTGTAAGTGCCTGTTAACAGATACCTGTCTTTATAATTAAATATTGCCCTGCCAAAAAAAGATTGTAATTCGGTTACCGGGTCTATAAAGGAAGATATGCTTCTTGTACTGTTTTGCGAATACTGTACATAGTTAGTATAATCCAAACCAAAATTACCAAAACCAGTTTGCTGTGTGCCAGTACCGGTTAAAGACGATCCTTTCATGTTGAATTGCATGTACTCAAATCCGGCTACGGCATCCAAATTGAGGTTACCCGAAATTTTCTTTTTAAAATTTAGTGTGTTGGTAATTTGGTTTGTCGTGAGTTCTGAATTGCTGATAGTGGCAGAACTTCTCTGGATATTTTGAAAATTATCATTTACTGAACTTCTTGTTATACCGGTACTGTAATTGATACTCATTAATAATTTATATTCCAGCCAATTGTTGAATTTATAAGAAGGAGCTATGCTGCCAAGAATGGAAGTAATTTTAAAATTGTTTTGGAGCAGCTTGCTTATTGTAAGGGGATTGGGGTTATCGGGGGTGCCTGGCTTTAGCGAACCATCGGCATTTCTTAAAGAATCTGTTGGGTTCCAACTGAGGGCCGGTAACACCAAAAATCCTGCATTGTATTGTGGATAGGGAACATTCTGTATGGATTGACTGGAAAGGACATTTATATCCAAACCCAATTTTTTGCTTTCTAAAAATTTAAAATTGGTGGTTAAATTAATTGCATATTTTTTAAACCCTGTATTGGTGATGATACCCTGCTGGTTTAGGAGATTAGCGGACAGCCGGTATTTGCCGGTTTCATTACCACCAGTAACACCAAGTGTATAATTTTGCTGAAGAGCGTTTTGCAAAATTGAATCAAAGGCTTTTATATTTCCACCTTTATCCAATGGGTTATCCGGATTGTCTACACCATAATATTGTATGGCATCCCTGAACTGAGATGGGCTCAATACCTCTATTTTCCTTAAAATAGTAGACACACCAATAGCCACACCCACATTCAGCTTTGCCTGGCCAGCCTGCGCTTTTTTTGTATTGATCATTACTACTCCATAGGCTGCCCTTGAACCATAAATGGCAGTAGCTGATGCATCTTTTAAAATATCAATGGAGGCAATGTCTTGAGGATTGATAAAGTTTAATGCATTGGTACCTGTTTGTACCGAACTTCCATCCAATGCATTAACACCTGGCTGCAAAGTTCTTCCGTCTAATGGAACACCATCAATTACATACAATGGCTGCCCGGTTCCTGAAAGTGCCGAATTGCCCCTGATTTTTACGGTGGTTGCACCACCCGGGCTGGCCACTATTATTTATTATTTGTACCCCTGAAACTTTTCCCTGTATCAATTGGTCAGGAGAGGCATAAATGCCTTTATTAAAATCTTTGGCTGCAACGGGTGCCACTGCTCCTGTAAGATCTTTTTTCTTTACAGTACCATAACCAATAACGACTACATCATCCAGGTTTTGTGCAGTTTCATCCAGTAAAATATTTACTATTGCTTCTTTACCCAATACTACAGAACGGTTACCGTAACCAATAAACGAAAACTCAATTACTGCGCCAGGCGCTGCTTTTATCGTAAAATGCCCGGCAGTATCGGAGGTAGAAAAAGTATTTGTTTTTTTTATGCTAATGGTGGCGCCTGAAAGTGGTTCGCCCTGCCGGCCGGTAATTGTACCTGTTATCTCTGTTTGAGAAAATGCGGCAGTGAAAATAAAGACACTAAAAAAAAGCAGGTAGCAGGGCAATCTTTTATTTAAAACGAAACAACAGACTTTCTTCATAACTTATTTTTTATATGTAAGTTAAAAAATTAATAGGAATTTGCAGCAAGGATTTCTACTCACTCATTTCCGCAAAATTTATGTCAATCTCCTTTTTTCCTCAACTTGACCTTGCCTTACCGGTAAGAAAGTTGTGCCTCACACAACAGGCAAATGAATAATAAACTCACTCCCTTCACCTTCCTTCGTCTCCACTTTTATTTCACCACCATGTGCTTTTATATTATCATAACTCAATGATAAACCTAATCCAGTTCCTTGCCCGGTAGGTTTGGTGGTAAAAAATGGTTGAAATATTTTATCCACTATTTTTTGAGGAATACCATTTCCGTTATCACTGATTTTAATTTCAACCTTATTATTTATTTTTTTTGTTTGAATTAAAACAAGTGGTTTATAGTTTTCGCCAGCAATTTTCTTTCTTTCATTGGTTGCGTAAAACGCATTGTTATATAAATTCAATAACACCCTTCCAATGTCTTGTGGAACGATGTTTATCTTACC
>JAYTTI010000096.1:0-6309 GCA_043745405.1 Ferruginibacter sp.
TTTTATCTTCATTGAGCATTGGTAAAGATGTTTTAAGTATTGCAACTCAAAATTATTCTTTATCAATGTTCTTTTTATCTAGCAACTTGGGTTAATTAAACTTTGAGCCTAAGGTATGGCTATGGAAGGCAAAAGCAATATCAAGAACGCTTCGGAGTTGTTTTTTCAGGCATGGGCAGAATCTACAAATGATTTTGAAAAATTTACTCCAGCGCATTATGTTGCAAGGCACCAACCGACCGTAGAGGATAAATTAATGTGGGATCAAACAGCGCTAAAGTTTGCATTAAAAATAAAAGACGATACGATGAAAGCCCACTATCCATCACTATACCTGAATATTGCAAAATGTTATGAAGATTTAAAAGACTTCGATTCTGCAAACAGGCAATATCAGGAAGCTCTTTCATATGTGGGCTTTTTGCCTCAGGATGGTTATGACAAAATTATTAAATCGGGGATATACAAGGGAATAGAAAGAGTGTCGAATGTTTAGGAGTTAGGTATAACCATTTAAGCTCAACGGGCGCCGTTCAATTAAAAATAATTCATATTGTGCAATCTATCGGGATGCTCTTTTGTAAAGATAATATGCAATGATACCAAAAATTATATTAGGCATCCACGCTGCCAGGAATGGTGTAAAACTACCCTTGGTGGCGAAGACTAAGGAAAATCTGCCAAATAAAATATATAATACACTAAGTATAACACCAACGGCTAAATGAAATCCGCTGCCGCCCCGTACTTTTTGAGAAGCAAGTGTAGCGCCAATAAGTGTTAAGATTATTACCGATACAGGAATTGCATCCCGGTTATAGCGCTCTACCAATAGTGCATTGATGCCTTCTGAACCCCTCATTTTTTCCATCTTTATAAAATTATCCAGCTCGGGAGTGGGCATCTGGTCTTTTAAGAATTCATCCCTGCGCAAATCCACGGGCTTAAAATTATAATTCATTAATAAAGAAGGGTTACGTTCTATTGTTTCTTTATCGCCTGAAAAACTAAGCTGCTGAACATTGGTCAATTTCCATTTTTTTGAGGCAGTATCCCAGTTTATATTGTCGCTGCGAAGATTGTACACCAAATCATTGTCCTTAAATTTTTGAATAAAAAAATTAGAACCCGATTTATTAATAGTATCATAACTACGCAAACCTGCATAGGTATCAGCATCTATGCGGAAGTAATAGTTTTGCAAAAAAGTTCTTTCGCCTGTACCCATGTCTGAGTGCACATATTTTGCATCAAAAATAACCCAAATGGCGTTGGCTCTTGGCAGTTCAAACTGGTAAGCCAGCCATAAAACCGATGCCAAAAAAATACTCCCTATCCAGTAAGGAACCAAAAAACGGCTGAAACTTACTCCACTGCTTAATATGGCTATTACTTCGGACCGGTCTGCCATTTTTGCCGTAAAAAAAATAACGGCAATAAATACAAATAAAGGAAACAACATAGCATCTATACGTGGAATAAATCCAAAATGATACTGAACAATTATTTGACCTAGTGACAAATTTGACTTAACAAAATTGTCTGTTTTTTCACTGGTGTCAACAACCACTACTATCATAGTAAGCAGTATAATGCAAAACACAAAAGTGGTCAAAAAATTTTTTAGTATAAAGCTATCAATCTTTTTCATTTTCTGTTGGCAGCAAAGCTAACTTAAAACAGGCAAGCAGTAAAAATTGTGTAGCAAAGTATTTGTGAAATTTACATGTGAAATTTTTCTATTACACGAATTTCAAAGCACGAATTACACGAATTAATTAAATTAACCTGGCATTGTACTATTAACTAAATCCTGATAAACTTCAGTCATAAAAAACCATGTAAAGCTTGCCGTGCTTGGTTTTAATAAACCGCTACTCCAAAATCTTTACTTCTGTTCTGCGGTTTAGAGCCCTGCCCTCAGCGGTAGTATTTTCGGCAATAGGTACCGTCATGCCATATCCTTTTGCTGTTACCCTGCCGGGTGCTATACCCTTTGTTAAAAGATAGGCCCTTACTATGTTTGCCCTGTCTGTAGATAATATCATGTTGGCTTCGGCTTTACCTACATTATCAGTATGTCCACCTATTTCAATTTTTTCGTCGTCCTTTCTGTTCATGTATTCCACCAATTCTTCCAGTACTTTATAAGCATCGGGCTGCAAAGAAGCTTTGCCTGTTTCAAAAGTACAGTGATCCAGTATAAATGATTTTGGCGCTTCAAACTGTATATCTACATTAAAAGGATTTTTATAAAACTGGTTATCTTTTAAGGCTGGTATATCCAGCACGTTATAACTTGTTGAATCATTAAAGCCCAATATATAAATATCGTATTTGCTGCCATTTGGTAAGCGTAGTGAAAATTTGCCTGTTGAATCGGAAAGCCCCTGAAACTCCGTGCCATTTGCCCGGCTTTTAAAAACCACAATTTCACCGCTGAGCATATTGCCCGATTTAGCATCTGCAATGGTAACAGTAACCGGTGCATCTTTTGGCAAATTCATTGGCGGTGCAGGTGCGGTTTGCGCAAAAATAAAAAAGGGTGCTCCTATAGCCATCAAAAGATAAAAATATCGTTGCTTCATGATGAATTGATTTTAGGTTATTTTTAAAGATATAGCTTAAAAAAATCGTACCCAAAATTCAATTATTGTGTAAATGCTTCACTTTTTTTAATTACTGCTGTTACAAACGCCGTTGCAACAGTATCACCATGGCTTCTTTCCAGCTTTTAAAATCACCTGCCTCAATATGTTTGCGGGCTTCGCTCACCAACCACATATACAATGCAAGATTGTGAACGCTGGCAATAGTTAAACCTAAATATTCTTTCGACTTCATAAGGTGCCTTAAATAGGCTTTGCTGTAATAACTGCTCACTTCGCATTCAATATCCTCATCTATTGCCGAAAAATCTTTTTCCCACTTTTTATTATCAATATTAATTATTCCCTTGCTTGTAAATAACATGGCATTGCGGCCATTGCGGGTAGGCATTACACAATCAAACATATCTACACCAAGGGCTATGCATTCTAAAATATTCCACGGTGTACCAACTCCCATCAGGTAACGTGGCTTTTGGTGAGGTAAAATATCACAGCAATGTTCGGTAAATTCATACATCGTTTCCATTGGTTCACCTACGCTTAGGCCACCTATTGCGTTACCTGTAGCATTCATTGAGGTAATAAATTCTGCTGAAGCTGTACGAAGATCTTTATAGGTACTGCCCTGTATTATTGGAAAAAGATTTTGCGTGTACCCATACCTGTCTGGTGTTTCATCAAACCGGGTAAAGCACTTGGTAAGCCAGCGGTGGGTTAGTTCCATACTTTTTTTTGCATAATCATAATCGCTGGGGTAAGGCGGACATTCATCAAAGGCCATAATGATATCGCCACCGATAATACGTTGTATATCCATTACTTTTTCGGGACTAAACAAATGTTTGCTTCCATCAATATGGCTTTGAAAAATGGCGCCTTCTTCGGTAAGTTTTCTATTATTAGCTAATGAAAAAACCTGGTATCCGCCACTATCGGTAAGGATAGGTTTATGCCATCCGTTGAATTGATGAAGCCCACCTGCTGCTTCGATTACTTCTAATCCGGGGCGTAAATACAAATGATACGTATTGCCAAGAATAATCTGCGCCTTAACATCCTTTAATAACTGTTGCTGGGTTACTGCCTTTACACTACCTGCAGTACCTACGGGCATAAAAACAGGGGTCAAAATTTCACCATGGTCGGTATTTATTTTTCCGGCCCGTGCTTTGGTACCTGCATCTTTATATTGTAATTGAAATGATAATGCTGCCATAAAAAAATCCCGTATAGTTTAGTACCATACGGGATGCAAATATAAATTTGAAAATGTATTTATCACTGTAAAATCATTCAATTGGCATTACTAAGCTTAGCCAATAGCTCCATTAATTTTTGTATTCTTACTTTTGCTGGTATGAACCTTAACCAACTCTTACTGTACTGGCATGATATTATTTTTATTTCACTATGTTCAGTAGCTTTTATCCAGATTTTTTATTTCCTGTATTTCTTTCACCGTTTAAATATTTACAAAGCAAAATTTGTTACAATTTCTGAGAAACAATCTGTATCTGTCATCATCTGTGCAAGGGATGAAGCGGTAAACCTGTCTAAAAATCTTTCAACCTCACTGCAACAGCAATACCCTGTTACTCACGAAGTAATTGTGGTAAATGACAATTCATTTGATGACAGTAAATATTTGCTTGAAGAATTTCAGGAAAATTTTAAACAGTTACATGTTATTGAATTGAAGCAGGAGGCAAAACTGATTAATGGAAAAAAATTCCCTTTAAGTATTGGTATTAAAACAGCAAAATACGATATAGTTTTATTGACAGATGCAGATTGTGTTCCGGCATCTGAAGAGTGGATTGACAAAATGCAGGAGGTATATGATGATAAAACAGAAATCGTATTGGGCTATGGTGCCTATCAGAAAAAAAACGGATTATTGAACAAACTGGTAAGATGGGAAACTTTCCACACTGCTCTTCAATACTTTTCTTATTCACTGGCGGGCCTTCCTTATATGGGTGTAGGCAGAAATTTAAGTTACAAAAAGTCATTGTTTTTTAAACACAAAGGTTTTTCGGCACATAATAATGTACCCAGTGGTGATGACGATCTTTTTATAAATATGGCTGCAACCAAACACAATACAAAAATCAGCATTGACCCAGCAACTTTTACCTTAAGTGAACCTGTAAATACCTGGAACCAATGGATGAAACAAAAAAACAGGCACTACACCACCAGCAGGTATTATAAACCTGTACATAAATTTTTTTTGGGGTTATATTCTTTTACCCATTTTTTATTTTTTCCATTATTAGTTGTAAGCCTTTTTTATTTTAGCTGGCAATGGTCACTGGTTGTTTTTGGCGTTCGTTTTATAATACAGGCACTTGTGTATTACCCTGCTATGAAAAAACTTAATGAAAAAGACTTATACCCATTGTTTCTATTTTTTGATGTGTGGATGTTTTTTTATTACCTGATATTTGCTTTTGCGCTATTAAAAAAACCAAAGCCTGCTTGGAATTAAAATAAGAAGACTCTATATTTTATTATGGAATTATTGACAAAATATTTTAGTGATTTTACGGATACACAATTAGAACAGTTAGCCGCTTTAAAAGATTTATATATTGATTGGAATGAAAAGATTAATGTAATCTCACGAAAGGACATGGATAATTTTTATGAGCACCATGTATTACATTCCCTATCAATTGCCACCAAATTTGAATTTAAAAAAGACCAGCAGGTAATTGATCTGGGCTGTGGTGGTGGCTTTCCCAGTATACCGCTGGCAATCTTTTTTCCAGAAACAGCATTTCACCTGGTAGATAGTATTAACAAAAAACTAAAAGTAGCCAATGAAGTAGCCCAAACCATTGGTTTGCAAAACGTAACCATAAAACACACCCGTGCAGAAGATATCAAAACAAGGAAATTTGATGTGGTGGTTACAAGAGCCGTAGCGCCATTAAAGGATCTTTGGCATTGGAGTAAGCCGCTACTGAAAAAAAACAGCACCCCCGGTGGACTTATTTGCTTAAAGGGCGGCGACCTTAGCCAGGAAATTTTTGAAAGCAATTGTAAACCCCGTGTGTGGCCAATAGAAAATATTTTTACAGAACCTTTCTTTACAGAGAAGTATTTATTGCAGGTTCCCTATTAAGAGAGCACTTCTTTCCATCTTATTTCCACGTTTAAAGCTATTTTTTCAAAAATTTCCATAACCAGTTATCCGTTTGTGGGGTGCTGCCTATTGGAAAATCGTGGGTATAGCCACTGTCTTTAAAGCCGCTTTTTTCATAAAATTTTTTGGCACGCAGGTTATGTTCCCAAACCCCCAGCCAGATTACTTCAAATTGATTTTGCAAGGCAAACTGCTCCACAAATTTCATCAGCTCCTGTGCAATGCCCATTCCATGAAAAGCTTTGTCCACATAAAGTCTTTTTAATTCCAATGCCTTCCATTGCTTCATTAATGGAAAATTACTGTAATCTTCCATCATACGCAGGTAACCAATTGGCTTCCTATCGGATATTGCCAAAAAATAAAGATCCTTATCGTTGGCCAATTCAGCTTTAACCTGCTCAACATTAAAATATTCATTTAGAAATCCCTGCATATCCTCATCGGTACAGGTACCGGAAAATGTATCGTTGAAAGTAGAGGCACCTATACTGGCCAAAGCCTCAGCATCGGATAAAGTTGCTCTTGTAATTGTAAACTGCATTT
>JAYTTI010000097.1:0-23755 GCA_043745405.1 Ferruginibacter sp.
GGATGGCGGTTACTGCATTATTTTTAAGCTTATTAATATGCGGTGCAGGTGATATGCTGGTATTTAGATCAAAAGGAGATGAGTCGCAAATACTATTGATTACAAGGGATGATATTATGTGGCGCTATTATGCAGCTTTTGCCTATGCAACTGTTGCACTAACGGTTATTGCAGCCTTATCTTTACTGCTTTCTATTTTTGCAGAAAATTCTATAGGCCCTATCATTGCTACCGTTTGTATAGTTATTGTATGTACCATTATTTCAAATATTAATGTACCCATCATCGATAAAAACATAAAGCCCTTTTTGTTTACCTCTTACCTTGTTGGATGGAAAGGTTTTTTTTATATCGGTACTGATATTGATGGAAAAACAATAAAGGGAAGCCTTGAAAACTGGCCGGCTATCAGAAATAGTTTATTCATATTGATAGCACATATTTTTTTATTGGTTGCTGCATCCGTTATGGTTTTTAAAAAGAAAGATATCCTCTCTTAAAAAAATAAAATGATTAAATCTATCAGAATTATACAAATATTATTTGCGTTGCTAACAGGGGTTGCCTGTAAAGCACAGGATGTAAATACATTGATAGCAAAAGTAAAATTCAATATTGACAAGGTAAATGATTACCAGGCAATAGCCCGTATGATTACCAATGTTTCGTTCCTTAAAGTACCCGATGCAGATGTAACCGTATATTTTAAAAAGCCTGATAAATTAAAAATAAAAAATGAAAAGGGGATATCATTTGTACCCAAAGGAGCTGTTAGTATAAATCTTAATAATATTTTAAGTGGGAACAAATACACAGCTATTGATGCAGGTACTGATAAAATTGGAAACACGGTGGTACGGGTAGTTAAATTATTACCTGAAGATGATAATGCAGATGTAGTATTGTCGACTATTTATATTGATGAAAGTGCTTTGGTAATAAGACGTGCCAAAACTACTACCAGGGCCAATGGCAGTTACCAGTTGGAAATGAGTTACGGAAAATATGCAGCTTATGGCTTGCCGGATAAAATTATTTTTTCTTTTGATACTAAAGATTATAAGTTACCAAAAGGTATAACGTTCGACTTTGATGATGGCACTCAAAATAATAAGTCCACAGCAGACAAAACAAAAAATAAAATAGGTAAGGCTGAAATAACCTTTAACTCGTACCTGATAAATAAAGGAGTATCAGAGGATGTTTTTAAATAAACGGAGTCTTCAATTTTATTCTTCCAGAATTTTTTCGTCTTTTGCATTGGCAACAAATGCTGCGCTTATTTTCTTTAAAGGATTTGTACGCTGGTTCTCAAATTCTTTCCTGCTATTTAAAATATCAACACATTTAAAAATAGCCTCCCTGAAAGATGCTTCATCTGCTTTATTTTTTCCGGCAATATCAAATGCTACCCCATGGTCAGGCGAAGTGCGTATGCCATTAAGCCCGGCAGTATAATTAACACCCTCACCGGTTGACAATGATTTAAAAGGTATCAGGCCCTGATCGTGATACATCGCCAGCACAGCATCAAATTTTTCATATTGCCCTCTTGCAAAAAAAGCATCTGCTGAATAAGGGCCAAAACAAAAAATATCTTTATGTTTTGCTTCCTTAATAGCAGGTTTAATTATTTCTTCTTCTTCCTTACCTATCAGGCCTTCATCTCCTGCATGTGGATTTAAACCCAAAACCGCAATTTTAGGCTTATCAATACCAAAATCTTTTTTTAATGAGTTGTTGATTATTTGCAATTTACTCAGGATATTTTCCCTGGTGATTAAAGACGTAATATCTTTTACCGGAACATGTTCAGTAACCAATGCCACCCTCATATTTTCGGCTATCATGAACATGCCCACGTCTGCAACACCAAATAAATTTTTTAAATAGGGGGTATGCCCTGTAAAATTAAATTCTTCTGATTGTGTATTTTTTTTATGAATCGGTGCTGTAACCAGTCCATCTATTTTACCTTGTTTTAAAGCTTCTGCAGCTATAACCAAACTTTGCACAGCATATTTTCCACCAACGGCATTTAGCAGCCCGGGTGTAACAGCTACTTCTTCTTCCCAGCAATTATACAAGTTTACCTGTTTATGATTAATACGGCTGGCATCCTTGATGCTGGAAAAATTAAAATTTATTTCGGGCAAGCCCTTACGATAGAAATTAAGCACTTTATTACTGGCAAATATAACAGGAGTACATATTTCAAGCAAACGGCTATCGCCTACAGTTTTTATTATCAACTCTAGGCCAATACCATTAATATCACCACAGGATATGCCTATAACAGGTTTGTTTTCCGAAATTGAATGCATGTTTATTAATATTAAGTTGTAAAAATACAAATTCTAAATGGTAAGCATTCATTTTAACCAATGCTAAAAACAGAATATAGGTGTAATGAAATACTATTTCACATTTTCAATAAAGTGGCCCCTTTTTGATCATATCAATAAGTAAGTATGAAAATAATAATGTACAATTAATTACTATTCTTTTCGTTTATGAGTGCTGTATTCAAAGGATCAGATAAAAATTTACCTAAGTCATGGCAAAATATTATTCATTTTTAGTCCTACTATTATTCATTTGCAAAATTTCTTTTGCTATTAATGACGGCGTACCGAAAAACTGGCCCTATAAAAGCAAGACTTTAAATTTAACTATGTTTGAATTGACAGGTACAAGGGAAATAAGTAATGCTGTATTAAACTGGCGGATTATTACTTCGGAAAATGTAGATTATTTTGAAATTGAAAGAAGTATCAATAGCGGCTCTTATATAACCATTGCTGCAATACATCAGCCTGTTTATTTAAACGAAATGCAAAGCTTAAATTATACAGATAATATCTACAGCATTGCTACGGAAAAAATTATGTATCGTGTCAAAATTGTTTCCAAATCAAATATCAGTAAATACAGTAATGTATCAGTAATACATCAGCGTAGCTTAAAAAAATTACTGGCAATAGTACCCAACGAGGAAAAAAATTATGTTGATGTTGGATATTATTCGCAAAGAAATACAACAGTTGTAATGAAGGTATTAGATAATGAAGGCAAAAAAATCTACTCACAGAAAAAGCCTGTACGTAAGGGAAACAATACAGTTAAATTGATAAACCTAAATATTTACCCCGAAGGCCAATATGTAATTCAGATAATATCAAACGGCAAAATAACAAGTGGAAATTTGATGTTATTAACAAGGCAATAAAATTTTTAACTGCTACCAAAAAGCCCTTTCATAAATAATGAGAGGGCTTTTTGTTTACTTTTGCAGAGATGTTTAGAATAAAAAAATCTTTAGGCCAACATTTTTTGAAAGATGATGTTATTATTCAAAAAATAATTGATGCTTTAAAGGAAGACCCGTTTATAAATTTACTGGAAGTAGGCCCTGGCGGTGGAGCATTAACAAAACACCTGGTACAGTTGCCTGGTATTAATTTTAAAGCAGTAGAGTTGGATGATGAAAAAACAGCTTACCTCAAAAAAACATATCCGGTTTTAAATGATCATATTATCAGCGAAAGTTTTTTAGACATTGATGAGCCTTTTGATGAACCCTTTACAGTTATCGGCAATTTTCCTTATAATATTTCAACACAGATTTTGTTTAAAATGCTGGATTGGAAAGATAAAGTGCCCGTGGTGATTGGGATGTTTCAAAAAGAAGTGGCGCAACGTTCGGCATCAAAAGAAGGTAGTAAGGTATATGGGGTACTTAGTGTTTTGATACAGGCTTTTTATGAAGTAGAATATTTGTTTGATGTGAGCAACCAGAGTTTTAACCCGCCACCTAAAGTTCAGAGTGGTGTAATAAGGTTAAAAAGAAAAACTACTACCCTTACAGTTAAAAGCGAAAGAGCTTTTAAAGTATTGGTAAAAACTGCGTTTAATCAGCGCCGTAAAACATTGCGCAATGCAGTAAAAAGCTTATTTACTGCCGATATATTAGCAGGCGAAATTTTTAATAAACGTGCTGAAGCATTAAGTGTAGAAGATTTTGCTGCCCTTACATTTAAAATGATTTAAATATTTACAATGAATCTGCCGAAATTATTGTATCCTAAATCCACCCACCCCAAAAACTAACAACTGTTAACTTATTAAATTCCTTTCTTGTATTTTTACAGTACGATTAGCTGACAACGCTTTTATAAAAATTTCAAATGAAGAAGCAGGTAGTGTGGTGTATGCCTCGTAAAATAACCCCTATACATTTGTTGTGCATGGCGAAACGGCACTTAAATTAAATCATTCATGAGTTTTACTTCTACTAATAAAGTGCGTATTGTAACCGCCGCTGCGTTATTTGATGGGCATGATGCTGCTATCAATATCATGCGTCGCATACTTCAGTCAAAAGGTGCAGAAATTATACACCTGGGCCATAACAGAAGTGTACACGAAATTGTTGAATGTGCCATTGAAGAAGATGCACAGGGTATTGCCATTACCAGTTACCAGGGTGGCCATGTAGAATTTTTTAAATACATGAAAGACTTACTGAATGAAAGTGGTTGCGGCCATATAAAAATATTTGGTGGTGGCGGAGGAACAATTTTACCCAGCGAAATAGAAGAGCTGCATAATTATGGCATAACAAGAATTTATAGCCCGGATGATGGAAGAACCATGGGTTTAGAAGGAATGATTGAGGATGTAATAAAAAAGACGGCCCCCCCACTCCCTAAGGGGGGATTTGTGGAAGAGCCTTCAGTAAATAGTCGTTCCCCGTTAGGGGAATTGAGAGATATAAAAAAAATCGCACGGGGAATTACCCTTGCAGAAAATGGAGAAAATTTTACACATTTACTTTCAGAATTGAAGGAGGAGTCTTCAAAATTGAAAAGCTCCAAAAATCCCCCCTTGGGGGGTGGGGGGGCTGTACTTGGTATCACTGGTACAGGTGGTGCAGGTAAATCATCTGTTACGGATGAAATAGTGCGTCGCTTTTTAAATGCATATACCGATAAAACCATTGCTGTAATTTCAGTAGATCCTTCCAAGAAAAAAACCGGGGGTGCATTACTGGGCGATAGAATAAGGATGAACTCCATTTCGTCACCACGGGCTTATATGCGGAGCCTTGCTACAAGGGAAAGTGACAAAGCGCTTAGTAAATATGTGCAGGAAGCCATTGATATTTGTAAGGCTGCAGCATTTGATTTTATAATTTTAGAAAGTGCCGGTGTTGGACAAAGTGATGCGTCTATTTTAGACTATGTAGATATCAGCATGTATGTAATGACACCCGAATATGGTGCACCATCGCAACTGGAAAAAATAAATATGCTTGATTATGCAGATGTAATTTGTATCAATAAATTTGATAAAGCTGGCGCATTAGATGCACTGCATGATGTTCGAAAACAATACAAACGCAACAACGGTTTATGGAATGCAAAAAATGAAGAACTGCCAATTATAGGAACCATCGCTGCACAATTTAATGATGCCGGGATAAATGAATTGTTTGAAAGACTGATGGAAAAAGTAGCAGAGAAAACGGGTATTAAATTTCATGGCGAAATAGAACATCACGCCCATGAAAAAAATACTTCAAGTCAATCTACTATTATTCCTTCCAGAAGGGCGCGCTATTTATCAGAAATAGCCGAAACAATTAAAGAATATGACGATTGGGTGGAAGAGCAGAGAAAAATCGCCTCGCAATTATATCAAATTGACGGCACTATTAAAACATTGTCAGCAAATACAAACTCAGCTGCCGTTGTACAGGAGTTGGGAAAAATAAAAAATATTGCTGAAGAAAAACTTGACCTGGAAGCAAAAAAGCTAATTGAAACTTGGGCGGCTACACGTGAACGTTATAACAAAGAATTTTATGAGTTTAAGGTAAGGGATAAAATTATCCGCCAGCCTTTAACTTACAAAAGTTTATCGGGTATCCTTATATCAAAAGTGATATTACCGAAATACAGTGATTGGGGTGATATTTTAAAATGGCAATTGCAGGAAAATGTTCCTGGAGAATTTCCATTTACTGCCGGTGTGTTTCCATTAAAAAGAGAAGGCGAAGACCCGATAAGAATGTTTGCCGGCGAAGGTGGACCTGAAAGAACCAACCGCCGTTTTCATTATGTAAGCCTTGGCCAGCCTGCAAAGCGTCTTAGTACTGCATTTGATAGCGTAACCTTGTATGGCGAAGACCCTGCTCCTAGGCCTGATATTTATGGTAAAGTAGGTAATAGCGGTGTAAGTATTGCAACAGTGGATGATGCAAAAAAATTGTATAGTGGTTTTGATTTGTGTGATGCCAAAACATCAGTGAGTATGACAATCAACGGGCCGGCCCCTATGCTGCTGGCATTTTTTATGAACGCCGCCATTGATCAGCAATGTGAAAAATATATTATTGAAAATAATTTAAGCGAAGCTGTAAACAAAAAAATTGAATTACAATATAGTATTGACAGTTTGCCTAAATATTTAGGCATTGATGGTATTGCCATAATTCCGGTAAAAGGAGATATGCATGGGGCATTGCCCAAAGGAAATGATGGCCTTGGTTTACGTTTATTGGGATTAACCGGCTCTGATGTTTTACCTGCCGATGTCTATGAGCAAATAAAGGCAAAAGCCCTCGCAACCGTAAGAGGAACCGTACAGGCAGATATTTTAAAAGAAGACCAGGCACAGAACACCTGTATTTTTTCTACCGAGTTTGCCTTAAAATTAATGGGGGATGTGCAGGAGTATTTTATCGAAAATAAAATACAAAATTTTTACAGCGTCAGCATTAGTGGATATCATATTGCAGAAGCAGGCGCTAATCCTATTACACAATTGGCTTTTACCCTGGCCAATGGATTTACTTATATAGAATATTATTTAAGCAGGGGAATGAATATTGATGACTTTGCTCCCAACCTGTCTTTCTTTTTTAGTAATGGTATGGATCCTGAATATAGTGTGATTGGAAGAGTGGCAAGAAAGATATGGGCCAAGGCAATGAAGCATAAATATAAAGCCAACAGCCGGTCACAAAAATTAAAATACCATATTCAAACATCTGGCCGTTCGCTGCATGCGCAGGAAATTGATTTTAATGATATACGTACCACCCTGCAGGCATTGTATGCAATTTATGATAACTGTAATTCACTGCATACTAACGCTTACGATGAAGCGATAACAACGCCTACGGAAGAAAGTGTACGCAGGGCAATGGCCATACAGTTGATTATTAACAGGGAGCTGGGCACTGCAAAAAATGAAAACCCCAACCAGGGCGCTTTTTTAATAGAAGAATTGACCGACCTGGTAGAAGCCGCTGTGATGGCGGAGTTTGAACGTTTAACCGAAAGAGGTGGTGTGTTGGGGGCAATGGAACGTATGTACCAGCGAAATAAAATTCAGGAAGAAAGTTTGTATTACGAAACTTTAAAGCATACGGGTGAATATCCTATTGTGGGCGTTAATACCTTTTTAAATAAAAATGGCAGCCCCACTATTTTACCAACAGAAGTAATACGAAGCACTAAAGAAGAAAAAGAATTTCAGATAAAAACAGTAACTGAATTTCAACAAAGGCATAAAGATAAATCTGGGCTGATGCTAAAACGTTTACAACAGGTAGCCATTGATAATGGTAATTTATTTACCGAGCTAATGGAAACAGTAAAGTATTGTTCGCTTGGCCAAATTACAAATGCGCTCTACGCAGTAGGAGGACAATACAGAAGGAATATGTAGTGCAATTAAGAAAGTAATAAAAAAAAGTAAAGCTAAAATCATCCGCCTCTTAAAAAAATTAGTGTAATTCGTGTAATCAGTGTTTAATTCTTTAATCCCTAAATTTGAATCATGGTCACCATCGAAAACGAAAAATTAAAGGCTGTTATTTCTTCAAAGGGCGCCGAATTACAAAGCCTCGTTAATAAAGAAACAGGCATTGAATATATGTGGAATGCAAATCCTGCATATTGGAGTAAATTCAGTCCTGTATTATTCCCCATTGTAGGTACTTTAAAAGACGACACTTATTTTTATAAAGATAAAGCCTATCAACTTCCCCGTCATGGCTTTGCAAGAGAACGTGTTTTTTTAAAAGACCAGGTGAGTACTTCAGAAGCAGTATTTATACTAACACAGGATGCAGATACCCTGGCTGTTTATCCTTTTGCATTTTCACTTAGGCTTCGATATAAATTATTGAATAATTCAATTACCTGTACTTACGAAGTAAGCAACACAGGTTATGATGAACTGCTGTTTTCTGTAGGCGCACATCCTGCATTTGCAGTACCAATGGTAAAAGATACCGTGTATTCAGACTATTATTTGCAGTTTAATAATACAGAAAAACTATCCCGCTGGAAAATACTGGATGGATTAATGGCCAATCATGCAGAAGAATTACCCACTCAAAATGGAAAGCTTTTGTTGTCGCATCAATTATTTTACGAAGATGCGATTGTATTAAAAAATATACAAACCAATAGTATTACGATTGGTAGTACCAAACACCAGCATGGCCTGCATTTTAATTTTCACGATTTTCCATTCTTTGGTATTTGGGCATATCGGGATGCAAACTTTGTTTGCCTGGAGCCCTGGTGCGGTATTGCAGATAGTGTGGGTCACATTCAGCAGTTAGCCGAAAAAGAAGGTATTATTAAATTAGCTGCACATGCCAATTGGCAAAGAAACTGGCAGGTAGAATGTTTCTAACTGCCAGTTTAAATGGGCAAATACCAACACAACTTATTCTAATTCTTCACAGTAATATCCTGCGCCCACTAACATTTGCTCTACTTCTTTGGGTGCTATATTATTGGCTACAATCCTTAAAATATTATCACAATCCTTCAAGTCTACATTCCATTTATAAATAGCGGGATGTATATTTAAACTGCTTCCAATTGCATCAACATGATTACCATCTGTAAGATTGGTTTTAAATACAAGTATCTGCATAAAAGAAATTTTAAGTAAATGATACGGTAATAGATTTATATAACAATTGCATATCAGGATTGTTTACCAAAGCATATTGCAATTTATTCAGTCACACGGGTTGCTGTATCTTGCTCACGCATTGTCCATCTGTGGCCACAACGGCTTTTCCACTCGGCTTTAAATTTTTCTTTTTCTTCCGGGGTCATATTGCTCATTTTTTCCTGGCTCATTTTCCATTGCTGCATTTTCATTCTCCAATTGTGATTGCTATTTCTGCCACCTTTAAAACCGCCAAATAATATTTTACTTAGTAATAAAATACCCAGAGCCTGTATAAAAGTAATAGCTTTAATACCTAGTACTGCAGGCAGTATGGCGTTCCACAGTTCCATTACCACCAGACCAACCACCAGGGTAATAACTATAAATAAGGCAATAAACATTAATCCTTTTTTTATCCAAAATTTTTTCATTGTATATATTTTTATTTACCGCAAATGCACTTACTTATTTTTTTGCACACACGATAATGTTTAATAATTTAATAAATCATCTCTTAAAATTTGTAACCGTTCCCTTAAATGTAATACAGCATAGCGTTTTCGGCTAATAAGTGTGGCCACACTTACACCCGTTTTGGCTTCTATATCTTTAAAGGCAACACCATTCATTTCATGTTCTATAAATACTTCCCGCTGTTCTGCCGGCAATTCGTCAAGCGCCATTTGTAATTCTTCCCAAAAAATATTGCGTATGTATTCAGTTTCGGGGTTAATATCCGATTGCAATAGAATTTCTTTCCAGTCAAAACTATCTTCACCTGTTGATGATGTAAAAATATCATCTGCCAACGGCAGCTTTTTTTTACGGTAACTATCTGTTATTTTATTATTAGCTACCGTAAACAGCCAGCTTGTTGCCTGGTTAATAGTTGCTGCATTGCCAGCATACTGGTAAAATACTTCCTGCAATATGTCTTCTGCATCTTCCGGACTGGCTACCCTTTTTTTAATAAAGCCGAGCAGGCGCCTGCTCATACTTTTAATAATATGGGTAATATTTTTATTATCCTCAGCGCTCATTGCAGTTTGTATACTCAGCACATCTTCCATGTATATATGGTTGACGAACTACGATACACTATATTTTAAAGATGAGAAATTATTTTTTAAGCTATGATTTTACAATGCATTTCCACTACTATAAAGCCATGTTCATCATTGCATAGAAATTAATTGCAAATCGATTCTGACAAGGATTATCCTTTTTTCTTCAGGTTGGGTAATAACCCTGTAATGATACCCAGTAACGGTAAAAATGCACAAATATGAAATACATACACAATACCGGAATGATCTGCCAGCCTGCCCAGCAAGGCTGAGCCAATACCTGCTATTCCGAATGCGAAACCAAAAAACAAGCCACTTACCATACCTACTTTACCGGGAATAAGTTCCTGTGCATATACCAGTATAGCCGAAAAGGCAGAAGCTATTATTACCCCTATAATTGCAGAAAGTACCCCAGTCCATAAAAGATTGGCATGTGGTAACAGTAATGTAAAAGGTGCGGCGCCCAATATAGAAAACCAGATAACATATTTACGTCCAAAACGGTCGCCCAGCGGGCCGCCCATCAATGTGCCTGCTGCTACTGCTGCTAAAAATGCAAAAAGATATAATTGAGATTGCTGTATAGAAAGATGAAAACGTTCTATCAGATAAAAAGTAAAATAGTTGGTGATAGATACCAGGTAAAAATATTTTGAAAATATCAGCAGTAATAAAACAACTACCGAACTAATTATTTTTTTCTTTGGCAAATGATTGTACTCTTCCACCACATTACCTGCTTTACCGGCTGCCCTCAATGCTATTTGAATTTTGTACCAGCCAGCCATTTTAAGCAAAATAGATATTCCCAATATGGCTACCAGCGTAAACCAAATGATATGTCCGAGCCCAAAAGGAATAACTATCAATGCCACCAGCAATGGGCCCGCAGCACTACCCGCATTGCCGCCCAATTGAAAAATGGATTGTGCCAGCCCACGCTTTCCGCCCGAAGCCAAAAAGGCCATACGGCTGCTCTCCGGATGAAAAACAGATGAACCAATACCTACGCATCCAACAGCCAGCAGTATGGAATAATAACCCGATGACTGAGACAATAAAATCAACCCAGCCAGTGTAAAACCCATGCCAATTGCCAGTGAATAAGGCTGTGGGCGCCTGTCGGTATAAATACCAATAAACGGTTGTAGTAAAGAGGCCATTAACTGAAATGTAAATGTTATCATGCCTATTTGTGCAAAGCTTAGATGGAAGCTTGTTTTAAGCAGTGGATAAACAGAAGGTATTATGGCTTGTAACAGGTCATTGATAAAATGTGTAAATGCGATGGTAAATAATATGGGGTAAAGAGTACGTTGTGGTAATGTTGCTGCCGTTGAATTCATCTTTTATTTATTGCTATTAATTATGTTGATTCATTGCAAAAATATATAAAGACTAACGGAACATATGAATTATTTACCCTTAGCAGACATGTTTTTATGTGCTTCTTTTTTTTATGTTATAATTATAGAAACATTTTTGTAAAAGTTTATCATTTTAGTTATTGGTATATTTTTTATCTCAACATCAAACGTTTGATATTTAAATTTTTATAATCAAATTCCTGCTCTGCTTAAAAGACTTATTTTTACTACACGTTTAACCGGTAATGTTTTTGTTGATTTAATAGGCAATAGCATACTTAATAACAACAATCATGTCAGCAGAACACCAGCGGTTAGCCGTTAATTATAAAAAGCCAATCCCGCTTGAACAGTGGGGGCCTTATCTCAGCGAAAGGCAATGGGGTACCGTAAGAGAAGATTATGGTGGCCATGGTGATGCATGGGGCTATTTACCCTTCGAGCAATCTCACTTTAGAACTTATCGCTGGGGCGAAGACGGCATTGCTGGTATATCAGATTATTTTCAAAACCTTTGTTTTGCCATTGCCTTATGGAACGGGAAAGATAAAATTTTAAAAGAACGTTTATTTGGCCTTGGTAATTATGAAGGTAATCATGGGGAAGATGTAAAAGAATTATATTACTACCAGGATAATATTCCAACACATTATTACATGGAATATTTATACAAATATCCCCAGCAGGAATTTCCATACGAAGACCTTAAAACTACCAACCGAAGCCGAACGATGCTGGAGCCTGAATATGAAATTCTGGATACAGGTGTATTTGATAAAGATGAATATTTTGATGTGAATATTACTTATGCCAAACAAAATCCACAGGATATTTTTATAAAGATTGAAATTACCAACCGCAATAATGTAACTGCTTCCATAACAGTGTTGCCTACACTATGGTTCTACAACCGTTGGGCTTTTACGCCCGATGAACCCAAACCATCCATTAGTTTTGTAAACAAAACATCAGTTAAGGTAAACCACAAGCGCCTGGGAAATTATTATTTTTATTTTCAGCATCCCGATGATTGCCTGTTTACAGATAACGAAACCAATCTTACTAAAGCAACTGGCGCAACAAACGAAACCCCTTTTGTAAAAGATGCTTTTCATGATGCTATTATTGATGGCAGCAACCGCAAAAAGCTTCGCAGCCGAAAAGAAGGTACTAAGTTTAGCCCGGTGTATGAATTGAAACTGAAGGGTGGCGAAACCAAAACTATTTATTGCCGCCTTACCAACAGGGCAGATGATAAGCCTTTTACTAAAGGTTTTGAGAAAATATTTTCCGTGCGGAAAAATGAGGCGGATGATTTTTACAGAACAATTTTACCTGTAAATATTTCAGACGACCTGAAGAATATACAACGCAAGGCGCTTGCCGGTGTATTATGGAGCAAACAATATTATCATTATGATGTAGAGCGCTGGCTTACCACCAGTGATGGCATAACCCCGGTAAATGATGGCAAGAAAAATGGCCGTAACAGTGACTGGAAGCATTTAAAAAACCAGGATATTATTGCCATGCCGGATAAATGGGAATATCCCTGGTATGCCGCATGGGACCTTGCTTTTCATTGTATTTCACTGGTAATGGTAGATCCGGAATATGCAAAAAACCAGATGCTGCTGATTATGCGGGAATGGTATATGAAACCCGATGGTCAATTGCCGGCTTATGAGTGGAATTTTAGTGATGTTAACCCGCCAGTGCAGGCATGGGCAGCCATGGAAGTCTACCGGATTGAAAAAGAAACCTGCGGGGTAGGCGATATTATTTTCCTGAAAAAAGTATTCCAGAAACTGCTGATTAATTTTACCTGGTGGATAAACCGTAAAGACCGCAGCGGCAATAATATTTTTGAAGGTGGGTTTTTAGGGCTTGATAATATTGGTGTATTTAACCGTAGCCATAATTTGTCGGACCAGATGCACCTGGAGCAGGCAGATGGCACCAGCTGGATGGGGATGTATGCACTCAATATGATGGACATGGCATTAGAAATTGCGCAACAGGATATTGCTTTTGAAGATACTGCTACCAAATTTTTTGAACATTTTGTAATGATATCCGAGGCGCTCAATAGCCAGAGCCTTTGGAATGAAGAAGATAAATTTTATTACGACTCATTACGGTCTACCGCTGGGGCAACACCCATGCAGTTGCGCATACAAAGTGTAGTTGGGTTAACAGGTTTATTTGCTGTGAGTATAATGAATAAAGAAATTTTTGAGCGGTTGCCGGATTTTAAAAAAAGGGTAGATTGGTTTGAAGATTACAGGGAGAAAAACAACCTCTTTTGGCCCAATGAAGAACGGGGTGACGGAGAAGAGATATTGTTATCACTCGTTAAAAAAGACAGGCTCATCCATTTACTGAACCGCATGCTTAACGAGGATGAATTTTTATCTGATGGAGGTATCAGGGCATTATCAAAATATCATGAAGCCAATCCTTATTCTGTAACAATTGATGGTGTAAAGTATGAAATACAATACGATCCCGGCGATTCTACCAGCAATCTTTTTGGTGGCAACAGCAATTGGCGTGGCCCGGTATGGATGCCTATCAATTATCTTATCATCCGCTCTATCCGAAAGTATGGCGAATTTTACGGCGATCATTTAAAAATTGAATGCCCTGTAGGGTCAGGTACAATGATGAACCTGGTAGATGTTTCCAAAGTACTAACTGACAGAATTGTAAGCCTGCTAGCTATTGATAAAAATGGCGAACGAAAATTAAATGGAGCCCAAAACTGGTTTTATAAAAAACCCGGTAACGAAAACCTGGTATTATTTTATGAATATTTTCATGGCGATACCGGAAGGGGTTTAGGTGCCAGCCACCAAACAGGGTGGACATCATTGGTAGCAGATTTAATTGGCGGTAGCGAAGTAAAAAAGGAAGAATGGAAGGAGGGAACGGGCCATGAAATTTTTATTGATGATGACGAAGAGGAGGATTAATGAATGATTACTTAATTTACAATAGACAAAAAATCAGGAATGGTTATCACCCAACAAACGTATAAATCCTTTAAAGGGCCATCGTTTGGGAACAAAGTTTCGAAGATTTGAAATAGAGGTTTCATGAGTCGTATAAGATATCAACTGTGTATATACTTCCAATTAGCCACAAATATTTGTTTTTGTTCACTTTCATAAATCTATAAGTATAAACTTTGAAAATCTCAGTTCATTGGCTAAAACACAAACTGATAAACAAGTCATACAAAAGAAAACCCTTGAACTTTGATATGTCGGCTCCTTTTAATTCCTTAGGGCGAAATGTATTTAAGGCTCTTTAAGATCAATTACAATTTTTGCATTTTTTTGTTCTGATGAAGAGATGAAAATTTCATAGCGTTTATTGTTAGCTGTAATTACCATCAGCGAAGTATTAGGCGGTATGGAACCCACGTTATCTGCTACCATTACCAGCTCATGATGAGGATGCTCTTTATCTACTTTGATTTTTACTGTTACAGGTTTTGCGGAAATCTCTGCATGCGCAACAAGTACCTCGTTATTATGATAAATTGTAACGGTATCTCCGTCTATTTCTCCATTATCATACAATTCAATAAGCAACTCTGATTCGGCGGTTTCAATTTGTTTTATTAAAGGATTGGCCCTTGTTGCTATAACAGTGGGTATTGGCATGGGCGGTAATTTTTTTATATTTACCGTAGGAGCGTTTGCTGGTTTAGCTGTAACAGGTGCATTTAAAATTTCTGCGTTGTTTTTTTTGAGAACTACAGCAGGAACAGCCGGTTTCGCACCTTCTTTTTCAACCGGTTTTGCCACAGCAGTTTTAACAGCTGCTGGTATAGGGGCCGCAGTTATTGCCGGCACCGGCATCATGCATTCTTTTATTAAAATGTCATCTACAACAAAATCAGTACCGCAACCACCATTGACAGTATTGTCCATTTTTATCACTACTACATTGGCACCAGGCGGTACGGTAAATGTGCTAAAATACTTTTTCCAGTTTGGTTGTGGGGAAGGCATTATTTCTCCGGTTGAAAATTGTGCAATTAAATTTGCTCCTGATGAAATAGAAATATCAATTTTCGGAGGAATGGGAACGCAGCCATTATCGCCAAAGCAAATATTTAGAAGCCAAACTGAAAATTCGTAAGTAGTTCCCTGTTTGAGCCCGGATATATAGTTAATAAAAAAAGTGCCGGGGTCTGCTGCAGCATTTATTACCATCATCCTGCCATCAACATCATTGGGCGTATGGTCTTCTATAAGGATATTCCAGTTATTATTAAAACAACTACTCGTATGTGTAACAAAGGAATAATTGCCATCTGCAGGGCATTCATCTTTTACCTCATTATAATTTGATAAAGATGAAAGGTCCACATCTTTTTCATGATGGCTGGTGCCAAAATCAATCGTAATCACAGGAGGCTTAAAATTACAATCGTATTGTTGCGCTACTGTACTTTCAAGTATTAGACAACCGGTTACTAAAAGGGAAAAAAATATTTTAGAGCGTACAAGCATTTTTTTCATGACAGGTGTTATAAAATTTAAAAAGTTTGAACTAAGATGCAAACAAAAATATTTTACATATTAATTTGCCACAGTTTTAAAATTATTGCTAAACAACTTCATATTGATGCCGTTTGTCACAAACCTGCAAAGTACTACATGACAGGTATGGTCAAACTATATTTATAACACATAAAGCGGATTGCCGGAAGCAGTCTTTATTTTATTTTACAATAGACATTATCTTTTCGCCCTGTCATACTGTACAGGCCAAACAATGTCATCGCCCAATTCTTTGGCTGCATGCAAAGGAAAATAAGGGTCACGTAAAAATTGACGGGCTAAAATAATCAGGTCGGCCTCTTCATCATTTAATATTTTTTCTGCTTCAGCCACTGTAGTAATAAGCCCTACAGCCCCGGTTAATATGCCCGTTTCTTTTTTTATTTTTTTTGCAAAGGGAACCTGGTACATTGGTGCTAAGGGAATTTTTTGTTCAGGCGAATTACCCCCCGAAGAACAATCAATTAAATCAACGCTGTTGTGTTTTAATATTTTTACAAGTTGTACCGAGTCGTCTTCTGTCCATCCGCCGCTTACCCAGTCAGTAGCGGATATACGAACAAAGAGTGGCAATTTTTCACCGATTATTTTTCTGCTGGCTGCCACAATTTCCAGCAATAGCCGTACCCTGTTTTCGAAGCTGCCACCATACTCATCTGTACGAATATTACTTAGTGACGACATAAATTCATTCAGTAAATAACCATGTGCCGCATGTATTTCAAATACTTTAAAGCCTGCTTCAAGGCCACGTTTAGTTGCATCAATAAAATCTTTTTTTACCTTTTCAATATCCTGTTTAGTCATTGTTTTTGGTAATGGCTCTCCGGCAGTATGAGGTATAGCACTCGGTGCAACCGTTTGCCATGCGCCTTCTTCAGCAGTTAAGGATTTGTTTCCATCCCATGGTCTATGGTGGCTCGCTTTTCGACCTGCGTGGGCAAGCTGTATACCTGGCACAGCGCCATGCGTTTCAATGAAGGAAGTGATTTGTTTTAAAAAATCAATATGTTCATTTTTCCAGATGCCCAAATCATTGGGAGATATTCTTCCTTCTGGCGAAACTGCTGCAGCTTCTGAAATAATCAGCCCGGCCCCGCCTATTGCCCTGCTGCCTAAATGTACCAGGTGCCAGTCTGTTGCAAACCCATCACTACTTGAGTATTGGCACATAGGTGAAACAACAATCCTGTTTTTTAATGTAATATCTCTTATTGGTAAGGGTTTAAAAAGTAACGACATATTTTTTGTTTTAAATTGTAAGTTGAGTAATTTTAATAATTGATTTAGCTTAAGCACCTGATTAAATTAAATGTTTATTTTTAATATTGGTTTACAAAACACCACAAAATCCACCGGCTAAATTTTTTCGGCTATAGATAATATAGATGCCTCTTCGGCTACTGACCTGGTTGGGATGCCATTTACTTTTGCCCATTTAATTAAGCGAATATAATTTCCTGAAATTTCTATACCGGTGATATTGCCATCTTTAAAACAACAACAACCTGTATTAAAATAGCTGGGGTTCATATTTCTAAAAGAGTTATTTACAAAATCGTATTCCCTTCTGCGTTCTGGTATTTCATTTTCAATTGCTTCAATGGCACTTATATCATTTATTGCCTTTGCTTCTTCTAACTGCAGGTATAATCTTTCTAAATGGGTGAGTGAATTAAAAACAGGTTGGTGTGTATGGCCGGTAATTAAAAGTACATTTTTTTGAGCAATACTCCATTCATACATCATTTGATTATGAAGGGTTTTTTTTTCGTCGTTGGCAGAAGTACTATTGGTGTTAATATTTAAAAAAGCCTGCAAAGGGCCCCACACATAACTTACAAACCATTTGCTAAACCAGTTGCCGTCGCTTTGTGCATCGCCCTGGTGGCCGTGCGTACAAAAAATATCGATACTTTTTTCTTTTAACTGGACCCTTAGCACAATTCCTTCAAATATTTTTACTTCCCTGCCGTATATTTTTTTTACCTGTATCTGTGCAAAGGGATCGTTTTTCCAATACAAATCGTGGTTGCCAATTATTTTGCAGTAAGTATCGGAATCAACAAATAATTTTTCTTTTTCAAATACGGCTGAATTATGTTTAATAACGCTGAAAATATTATTTTCCCATAATTCTTCACTATCGCCAAGATTTACATAATAAAAATTATTTTTATGATAATAGTCTAATGCAGCCATGTAATTATCAGCAGCGAGGGCAAAATCATCTGCTCCATTTCTGGCACCTTTGTGCTGGTCAGAAAATATGATAATAGATTTTTCGTGAGGATCAAAATTAAACATGCTGCCACTTTTTTTTCCTGGCCTGTCTACCGACTCTTCATATAATTTCGACAAGGAGCTCATCACATTTTGTCTTTTTGGCGATGAGGATACTTTATTTGCCAGCCAGGTAACCGGCCGGGTGAGTAAGCGTTTTATAATACGATGAAAAAGCGCAACAATTTTACGCATGTAAATATTATTTGAAATACTATTTAATAAACAAATTAGATGATTAGTGAAACGGATTTACCAATATTTATTTTTTAAAAAACTTACCTATTAAGGGAAGTTGCGGCAATTCTTTTTTCTCTACGTTTCCTATAAACCATAAATAAAGACCCATTATCACAGTAGCAATGGTTAAGCTGAATATTACACCGGGCCATATTGCAGTAATACCCGTATGCGCAAAAAAAAGCAACACCACAATTACAATATAAGCAGTTAATTTTTTCCAGGCATATGGTATGCGGTATTCTTTTTGACCCCATATAAAAGAAGCTACCATCATACTGCCGTAACAAAAAAAAGTTGCCCATGCACAGGCTATATATCCATAAGCAGGTATAAATAAAAAATTGATAGCGGTAGTAATAACCGCACCACCAAAAGTGATCCATGCACCGGCAGATGTTTTGTTGCTTAATTTATACCAAACACTTAAATTATAATAAATACCAATGAACATATTGGCTAATAAAAGTATTGGCACTATTGATAATCCTGCCCAATATTTTGGCCCGATAAAATGTTTCAAAATAGGCATATATAAACTAATCGCTAAAAACATCAGGCAAATAATGATAACAAAAAATTTCATTACCCTTGCAAAAACACGTTGTGGGTTTTGCCCTTCGGCCTGTTTAAAAAAGAAGGGTTCGGCACCCATACGAAATGCCTGAATAAATAATGTTATAAAAAGTGATAGTTTATAGCAGGCGCTGTAAATACCTACCTGCGATTCTTTTGCCAGTGTATCTCCGGGCAGCCACCATTGCAGCATTAACCTGTCGAAGGTTTCATTAATCATACCCCCCATACCAACAATAATAAGTGGCAGTGAATACACCATCATTTGTTTCCATAAGGTAACATTAAATTTAAAACGTACCTGGGCAATTTCTGATGATAAAAACAGGAGTGTTACTACAGACTGAATAAGGTTTGCCAATACTACATACACAATAGGGTTTGTTTTTGTATCATAAAAAATACTTACCCAACTATTGGCATCGTTTTGTAAAGTGTGAGAACAATAACTAATAAAGAACCAGGTAAAAAATATATAAAAGAGTATACCGGTAATGGTTACAAAAGCAAATTTTATGGGCCTGCCCTCCTGCCTTAACCTGGCAAAAGGTATCTTCGTTAAAGCATCAAAGGCAACTATCAAAATGGCATATTGAATGATTTGAGGAAAATTGCTTAGACCAATGATATTACCAATAATGGATTGATTAAGCCACAACACACCAGTAAATAAAATAGTAGAAAAAAGCAGCGATAAAAAAGCCGTGTTGTAAATAGTATTTTTATTTTCCTCTTTAGATGAAAAACGAAAATAAGCCGTTTCAAAACCATAGGTAAATAATATGTTGAGAATAGGAATGGCTGCATAAATTAATGCCATTTTACCAAAATCCGATGTCTTGATATTATTGGAATAGGTAAGATATGGAGTAAGCAGCACATTGATGAGCCTTGCTGCAATAGAACTTAGGCCATACCATAATGTTTGACCTGCTAATTTTTTAATACCGCTCAATTAAAAATTGTTTAGAAACAAATTTACTTGTATAAATTTTAATTATCACGCTATAATAATATTTAATCAATTTTAGAACAGCTGTTTTATTGTTAATAATTGGTTGTATGAAAAACAGAGAACTAAATTTCGGAAAATACTACATAGAATAATTGACAGAAGTACTTAAAAATATTGACATGTTAAGCTAAAGTAGGATCTACAAACCTTTGAAGATAAAACATATGCAATAAACAATAATGCAACACGTTTATTTATGTGCAAGGTAAAACCTGCCTTTGTTATTTTTATTCATTAACACCTCCTTAAAAACTATATGAAAATTTGGACATATTCTTTGTGGCTAAGTATAACTTCATGTAGTTTACTGGCAATTATTTTTTTATTGTCGAACACTTATGGCGTATTTATATGGAATAAATTAAGGGTTGACCCAGGTGTACTTTTCCCTGTTATTTTGCTAAGCTGGACAACAGCTTTATTTGCGTTTGGCCTTAATAATATTTTTATAGACAAATCGCTTCTTGATAAAGAAGTAAAGATGACAGACCTTAGAAAACACCTTCCTTCTTTATTGGTAATACCCGCATTAATCTCTTTTGGATGGTTTATCTATCGTTGGTACAAAGGAGATCCCAACCGTTATTAGTGAGTTGGCCGATCTATGTAATTAGGTTCCTGATACCTGGGATCCCTGAGCATTTCATTATCTTTTAATGTTGTTAAAAAAGAGATGAGGTCAAGTTTTTGCTGGTTGGATATGATAATTTTTTTCTTTAGTTCTTTATCCAATTTTTTTTGTGTTGTATCAATACCTGTTCTGTAATGATTTATTACATTTCCAATACTTAAAAAACGCCCATCGTGCATATAAGGAAATGTAATGCTACAGTTTCTAAGACTGGGCACTTTAAATTTAAGTGAATCAGCAGGCTTGCCCGTAATTCCCATTCTGCCCAAATCCTTTAATTGTTCATTTACAGGCAGCCCGTTATTGCGAAATGTATTGTCTGTAAATAATGGCTCCTTATGGCAACCGTTGCAATTGGCAAGAAAAATTTTATACCCAACCCCTTCACTTACCGTAAAACTATCTTCTCCACGTTTTACCTTATCATATTTACTATTGTAAGATTGTATGCTGCCTGTAAATTGTGCCAGGGCCTTTAGTAAATGCTGGCTATTGATAATACCGTCACTAAAAGCAGCTTTAAAAAGACGTTGATATGCAGTATCCTCTTTTATTTTTGCTAATACGCCAGGCAGCGTTTCTGCCATCTCGTTAGTAGCCGTAATTGGGGATAATGGTTGTACTTCCAGGTGATTGATACCGCCATCCCAATGCATTTCTTTCATCCATGCCAAATTAAATAATGCCGGTGCATTTCTGTTAGTAAAACTATTGTTGAAACCATGGCTAAAATCGTGGGCATAGGTAGCAAAAGCTGCAAACTGCTGGTGACAACCAGCACAGGCAAAATTTCCATCCTTACTCAATCTTCCATCATAAAATAATTTCCGCCCTAACACGCACCCTTCTTCTGTGAGGGGGTTTGCAAGAAAAATATCAGTCGGTGGTTTTGGCCAGCCTTTTGGTATCACTAATTTTAAAAATGTGAGTTTATGCGGTGGCTTGTCATAAATAAAAGCGGTAGCTGTTATAATAAACACTAACAATGATATGATAATTTTTATCTTCAAAATTTACTGGCACGGCTTATTAATGGATGATTTTTATTATTTCAAAAGCTTTGGAATAATTATCGGCAATGCCTGCGGCCAATACACCCGGCGTTGTGCAAACAGGAGTTTTTATAATTCTTAAATCGTGTTGTGCATTCCATATTTTATTAAGGTCTACATTTATTATTATTTCAGTAATCTTTTCTTTATTTATAAAAAACGTATCATCTAAATTTAAGTGAACCTTTCTCAAAACATTATTGGCACCTGAAAAACCACCGATATGGTATTCAATTTTATTATTAACAACAGAAGATGAAGGAGAATTTCCTTCCATTTTAAACATGATATAGCCGGTGTTCCATGTCCAGAACATGCTGTTTAAGGGATCCAGCGCACCTGTTTGTGCACCGCTGACATTTTTCAGGCTATCCACACCAATTAAAAAAGAAAGCGAGCTGTATTTGTTAGGCAACACAAAAAAGGAAAAACTTTTGGAAGCATTATCATCTTCGTTTATTAAATGATAACTATTTAGTTCTGGGATATTTTTTTTATCAGTCGTTTGCAAGGATATATTACTGATATAATAACTCAGGTTACTGATGGTAAAAATTTCATTAAAGCAATTAGTATATTTAGCAGAATCTAAAACTAATGGCAGCTTATTTATTGTATTAATTAAGGTAATTTTTATATCGGCCTGCGGTTGTTTATTTACCTGTGCCCCGGCAGTATCGCAACTTATTAAAAAAAATGAGCACCAAAACACAGAAGGTATTTTCATAGTTCACAATTTAACTTTCATTCTGTTTTGCTTTATCTCCCCGGCTTTTTTCTTGGTATCGATTCTTTTCTGTTTTGCAGCTTTACCTGGCTTTGTAGGTTTTCTTTTTTTAGGAATAATCAAAGCTTTGGTTACAAGTGCATTTATTTTTTTTATTACCAGTAATTTATTCCCCAGCTGACTTCTTTCAGCCTGGCTTTTTACCAGTAAATTACCGTCGGCATTAATTTTATTAATGAGTTTTTCGGTTACTAGGTTTTTTTGGGACTCAGTCAATAAGGCAGAACCCGCAATGTTCCAGTAACCTTCTACCATGGTTTCCACTTTATTTACGTTTTGTCCACCCTTGCCACCGCTGCGGGCTGTTTTAAATTTTATTTCTGCCGCAATATCCATCGTCAAATTTACCTAATTTCCTTAAAGGATTGATATGCAAAGTCATTCATTTGCCTATCTTTATTTTAATAAGGCTAAAAAATTTTACATTTGCAGTTAATAATAAAGAGTTGATGCTAAAAGGTATATATCATTCATTACAGGAACGTAAGCGGTTCGGCAAAAAATCATTTGCTGTTTTAATTGACCCTGATAAGGTAAACAATAGTAATGTAGAACAAACTATACAGCTTGCTGTAAGTGCCAGGGTGGATTATTTTTTGGTTGGAGGCAGCCTGGTAATTTCCAGTTATCTTGACGAATGCCTGCAACTGATAAAGAAAAACTGTTCAATACCTACCATATTATTTCCGGGCAGCCCTTCGCAAGTAAGTAAATATGCAGATGCTTTATTATATCTTTCTTTAATAAGTGGCCGCAACCCCGAGTTATTAATTGGGCAACATGTTGTATCTGCTCCAATAGTTAAAAAAAGCGGTCTTGAAATAATGTCTACCGGTTATATGGTTATAGATGGAGGGGCTCCTACTACTGTTTCGTATATTTCAAATGCAAGCCCGATACCGGCAGATAAAAATGAAATAGCTGTATGTACTGCTATGGCCGGCGAAATGCTGGGAATGAGCCTGATATACATGGATGCAGGCAGTGGTGCCAAAAAACCTATCAACGAACACATGATAGAAAAAGTGGCACAGGTTATTGAAGTACCTTTAATAGTTGGAGGCGGTATTACCAACCCTGAAAAAGCCTATCTTAATTGCAAGGCAGGAGCCGATTTAATTGTGGTAGGCAATGCCATTGAAAAAGATGCGTCGCTCATTAAGGAAATGGCA
>JAYTTI010000098.1:0-1723 GCA_043745405.1 Ferruginibacter sp.
GCTTTCAGGCGTTGAAATTCTTTTATGATATACAGTTTAAACTCAATTGAAATCCAGGAAGCAAATTCAAAAGCAATATCCTTGTGGGCAAAGGTTCCACCATACCTTCCTGATTTAGAGATCAGGCCAATTGCATTGGTTGCCTCTATCCACTTTTTTGGGTTTAGTGTAAAACTATTTAACCCTGCCTGTTTTCTAAACACATCGAATTCGATGTGTTTAAAATCCGGATTGTACAATTGCTCCCAAAATCCTAATAGTTCTATAGTATTTCTGTTTCGCAGCCAGTTTTGAATGATGGTTTCTGTTCTTTCCAAATCTTTGAACCTTGCAATATCGGTAAGGGAAATGTATTCGTTTTCTTCACTTTGAAGAATGGTTATTTCTGTGCCTTTTACGTTTATAGTTTTATTTTTTGCCATTGTTCTTTCAGTTTCCTTATTTGTCTGCTTTTAACCAACAACTTCATCTGGTCTTAGCAATTTAGATAAGTTAAATCTATCTATCAGGTTGCTGTAGCCCTTATGAAAAAGCATTGCGTTTAACTTAATTAAGTATAAAAATACTTTTTGTGAAAATAATTTATGTATACCTGTATTGCTACTCCACCTTTGGCGCTGAGTAAGCATCTACTATCTGGTTATTGAGCGGCCAAAACTGGCCCGCAGGGATGTTAAGGATAATTTTATGCGGCTTTATTTTTATTATTTACAAACTGGCGTAATTCATCATGCAAAAAGCCTTTTAGGCTTAAATCTTCATCCAGTTCTGGCCAATGAATACCGGTACCATTGCCAATAAGTTCATAATTGCTTAATTGAGAACCAGTAGCTTTTTGAAAGCTGGCATAGGAAGATATTTTTTGATGTAGTGTTGCTTTTGTGTTAAGTATAATAAGCATCAGATCCATTTCTGTATGTATATCCACTGCCTGAATACGGATGCCCTCTTCAAAAATCAGGCTTTCCAGCGGGTCGTATTTATTTATTAAAGTATTCATTCCATTTGTTTTTAAAAAAATCGTAATTATTTATTGCAATAGCAGTAATCTCTTTTTTGTTCTGCATTGCTAAAGCCATGCATATACGCCGCTTCTAACGCAGGTGTTAACCAGATTTTGCCGGCACTACCCGCTTTTTTAACATGTACGTGTGCAGGCTCATTATTTTCGTTGCTGTAAAAAAAAAATCTAAACCCGTTATTGAACAATATTGTAGGCATTGCATTACAAATTTATGTTTTTTTGGATAATTTACGGTATCCTGTTAAAAGTTTTTTAAACCTATCCGCAGGATGCTGTGCATAAGGCCTTTTTTTCTCAGGCGAGTCTCTACTCCCAGCCAAGTGCGTGGCAGGCCTCGCCGTGCTACGGAGCAATTCTTAAACGGCGAGTCCCACTTCAAATGTTTCGCCGGGAAGAAACGGAATTTTATAACTAAGGAAAACTACATAACTAACTTTAAATTGTGGAGACTCGCCTGAAAAGCAGAATATGATATTAATACATTGGCGATTATCAGCCGAAGTTTACCATCCCGTGCTCATGCAATGGTATTAGAATGGGCTTCTTTACATCGCGATGAACTTATGGAAGACTGGAAACTTGCAACAGAAATGAAAGAAATTAACCTGTTGGCGGAGTTAATTTATTTAGCCTCATAGAGGTCCCGATAGCTATCGGGATCAGTAGAAAATTCGATTTTATAATGCTTTTCAGAGCCCG
>JAYTTI010000099.1:0-23548 GCA_043745405.1 Ferruginibacter sp.
CCAAAAATAAGTTTTAAAATGGCAAATCACGCAGCAACCAAAAAAGATGTCCGACAGAGCACAAAACGCAATGAGCGTAACCGTTATTATGGCAAAACAACCCGTAATGCAATACGCGACATTAAGACAATAGATAATAAAGAAGGTGCTGTAGAAAAGCTACCAGGCGTTTTGTCTATGATTGATAAATTAGCAAAACGTGGGACTATTCACAAAAACAAAGCTGCTAATTTAAAAAGCAAGCTGGCAAAAAAAGTGAATGCATTGGCATTAGCAAAATAATTACGGGTTTTTATAAATATTTTTTATAAGCCTGTTGAATTCAAATTCAACAGGCTTTTTTCGTTCTTTCTATTTAAACGTATTAATTTAAAAACGCATTCCCCATTAAGACCTTTGCAGGAAATTATTGTAGCTTGTGAAAAATTATTCTCTGCATGAAACTGCATTTTTTAACTGCATTTATTTTAATTATTGCTTCAAATTGTATTGCACAACAATGCAGGTTCGAAAAAAGCAATGGCAAAGAAACAGCTACCTATTTTGAAGCCATTGAATGGTATAAGCAGTTAGATAAAATTTCACTCAAAGTATTGGTTAAAGAAATGGGTGCCACCGATGCCGGTTACCCTTTACACCTTGTATTGGTTAGTAATGATGCTACATTCAATATTGCACAATGGCATAAGCAACATAAAGTTGTGATATTGATTAATAATGGCATTCACCCCGGCGAGCCTGATGGTATTGATGCCAGCATGTTATTGGTAAGAGATATTGTAAACAAAAAAATAGCTATACCCAATAATGTGGCGCTGGCATTTATTCCGGTTTACAATATTGGTGGCAGTTTAAAACGTAGTTCTTTTTCCCGGGTAAACCAAAACGGGCCGCTTGAATATGGATTTAGGGGCAATTCCCAAAACCTTGACCTAAACCGGGATTTTACTAAATGCGACAGCAAAGAGGCTAAATCTTTTACAGAAGTTTTTCATTTACTGAATCCTGACATTTTAATTGACAACCATGTTAGCGATGGCGCCGATTACCAGCATACCTTGACCTTGATAACTACACAATACGATAAACTGGGTGGCCAACTGGGCAAATGGTTACAACAAAGTTTTGAACCGCAAGTATACAAAAGCATGGCTGAAAAAGGCTGGGATATGGTACCCTATGTAAATTTTGAAACTGAAAGTCCGGACAAAGGCATGGAAATGTTTTATGACCCGCCACGGTATTCTTCCGGTTACGCAGCGCTGTTTGCAACCATTGGTTTTATACCGGAAACGCATATGCTAAAGCCTTATGCAGACAGGGTTAAATCTACGTATGCACTGATGCAGGCCATGATAACAACAGCTTCTACAAATGCAGACAGCCTGATTGAGTTGCGCAATCAATTAAAAAAACAAAGCATTACACAGCAAGTTTTTCCAATGAGTTTTGCAGTAGACTCAAGCAAATTTGGCTACACAATATTTAAAGGATACGAACAGGCTTACACAACCAGTGAGGCTACGGGCTTGCAAAAAATGTATTACGATCGTAATAAACCTTTTACAAAAAATGTAAAATATTATAATGCTTTTAAACCCGGTAATACCATCAGTAAACCTTTTGCATATATTATTCCCCAAGGCTGGTATAGTGTTATTGATTTACTAAAATTAAATAAGGTGGAAATGCGCAGATTTACTGCGGATACCAGTTTTGAAGTAGAAGCATATCATATAACCGATTTTAAAAGCTACCCGAAACCTTACGAAAAACACCATAAAAATTTTGCTGTAAAACTGGAAACCCGTAAACAAAAAATACAATTTTTAAAAGGCGATTATTTTATTTTGCTTAACCAGATAGCCAACCGTTACCTGGTTGAAACATTAGAACCTACCGGCGATGATAGTTTTTTTTCGTGGAATTTTTTTGATGCTATCTTGCAACAGAAAGAAGGCTATAGCGATTACCGTTGGGAAGATATTGCGGCACAGGTTTTAAAAACCACACCAGGGTTGCAGCAAAAACTGAATGAGAAAAAATTAACCGATAGCAGTTTTGCAAGCAACTCATCGGTACAACTGGATTTTATTTATAAAAATTCTCAATACTACGAACCTGTTCATTTAAGGTATCCTGTATTTCGCTTAGTGCAATAATTTATATTCGCAGTATAAAAAACAACTGCATGAGTAACGAAGTATACACTATCCCAATACGCTACCGTAAAATGGAAAACCTGCACATAGTTTTCTGGCTACTGAAAGACATCAGCTGGTGCATGATATGGCGGCCATTGGGTATTGCCATGATATTTCCAACCCTGATTATTGCCATAGTTATTGCTTTTCGTACCAGGCAGTTTATGAGTGAGGTTTGCCATAATGTAGCCATTGTTGTATGGATAACCGCCAACTCCTACTGGATGATCAGTGAGTTTATGCATTTTGATACCAATATATTATTTGGCCAATACACGTATAAACATTTAGCCATTATTCCTTTTATGATTGGTATACTTATGCTTGCTTATTACTACCTGTGGTGGAAACCAAGGCATAAAGGTTTAGTGGAAACTATGTAAGATGCGGTGGGAGCTTGTCTTATAAGACAGAATTGTACTCCCCAAATTTTCTATCTGTATATTTGCAGCCGCTTTAATAAAGCTATAAAGCAGCTTAATTTAAATGAACTCTAATGTATAAGGGCTTTCTCTGAAGGGACTTCATCAAAACAAAACTGCTATAAAACGTAAAACAATAAAAACATTTTTATGTATCGTTCTCATACCTGCGGCGAATTAAGAATCGCCGATAGTAAAAAAGAAATTACGCTTAGCGGCTGGGTGCAAACCATCCGTAAATTTGGCAGTATTACGTTTGTAGATATCCGTGATCGCTATGGCGTTACCCAGTTATTATTTTCTGAAAGCCTGAATACACAATTAGATGCCAATCCGCTGGGCAGGGAATTTGTATTACAGGTAAAAGGAACCGTACAGGAAAGAAGTAATAAAAACATAAATATCCCTACAGGTGAGATTGAAATTGCAGTAGCAGAATTTACAATCCTGAATAAATCGGCCATACCACCTTTTTCAATACAGGATGATACAGACGGTGGTGATGAGCTAAGGATGAAATATCGTTTTTTAGACCTTCGCAGAAACATAGTAAAGAAAAATTTAGAGTTACGTTATGCCGTTGGCAGAAGCACCAGGAATTATTTGCATGAAAATAATTTCATGGATATTGAAACGCCTTTTTTAATTAAATCTACCCCTGAAGGTGCAAGGGATTTTGTTGTACCCAGCAGGATGAACCCCGGACAATTTTATGCATTGCCCCAAAGCCCACAAACTTTTAAACAATTACTGATGGTAAGCGGGTACGACCGTTATTACCAGATTGTAAAATGTTTTCGTGATGAAGACCTGCGTGCAGACCGTCAGCCGGAGTTTACACAGATTGACTGTGAAATGAGTTTCGTTGAACAGGAAGATATCCTTAACATGTTTGAAGGTTTGATAAAACGAATTTTTAAAGATGTAAAAAATATCAATTACACCGATACAGTAGAGCGCATGACATGGGAAGATGCCATGTGGCAGTACGGTAATGACAAACCGGACATCAGGTTTGAAATAAAAATTGCGAATCTTAAATTTCCACAACATGCTTTCCCAACAAAAGCTTCCCAGTCTGCATTAATTGAAGGCGCCTCGTTTGGCGTATTTGATGATGCGGAAACTGTATTAGCGATTGCAATACCGGGCTGCAGCGAATATACCCGTAAACAAACAGACGAACTAACGGAATGGGTCAAACGCCCGCAAATTGGCATGAAGGGTTTGGTATTTATTAAATGCAATGCAGATGGAAGTTTTAAAAGCAGCGTAGATAAATTTTACAATGCAGAAAAATTAAAGGCCATTGCAGCAGCAACCAATGCAAAAGCAGGGGACCTAATATTAATATTGGCAGGCGCAGAAGAACGCACCAGGAAAGCAACCAGCGATTTACGCATGTATATGGCCGATAAATTAGGCATCCGCAAAACAGATGAATTTAAATTATTGTGGGTATTGGATTTTCCTTTGTTTGAATATGCTGAAGACAATAATCGTTGGGTAGCAAGGCACCATCCATTTACTTCTCCCAAACCAGACCATATTGATATTATGATTAATAATAACCCGGTAATTGAAAATGCTGCAAAATATCTGGAGCATCCTTATGCAGGTATCAAAGCCAATGCATATGATATGGTATTAAATGGCAATGAAATTGGAGGTGGCAGTATCCGTATTTTCCAAAGAGCATTGCAGGAAAAAATGTTTGCCGCTTTAGGCATGGATCCAGAAGAGCAGCAGCATAAATTCGGGTTTTTATTGGGGGCATTTGAGTACGGCGCTCCGCCGCATGGTGGTCTTGCTTTTGGTTTTGACCGTTTATGTGCTATTTTAGGTGGCAGCGAAAGTATCCGTGATTTTATCGCTTTTCCAAAAAACAATAGCGGCCGTGATGTAATGCTGGATGCACCGAGTACCATTGATGCCAAACAGTTTGAAGAGTTACAGATAAAGCTGGACTTAAAATAATAAAATTTTTATTTATAAAAAACCTGTTGGCTACCACTAACAGGTTTTTTTTGTAAGGTATTCACTACCATCTTTTTTATTTTACTTTGCATCAATGAAAATAACAGTCTTTCTTTTACTTATAGCTTTTTTGTGCAATAATTGTATTGCACAAACAGACCCATTTACTTATTCAAAATTTACTACTGCACAAAACAGGGCAAAGTTTTACAATGATATGGTTAACCATTCCATCACTAAAAATTTGTCTTTGCCCTTAACTGACGAAACCGAAGAAAACTGGCAGGATGCTTTTAATGCTATGGAATTGATAAATTATCAGCTTACCTGGACGAAGCCCTCTATAAAAAAAGCGGTGGATAGCATGGAAAACAGAAGCCTTTATTTTCAACAGGAATTACTAGAAATGTTATATGCCAATCAACAACTACAATATTTAAAACCAGTAGCACATTTATTGGCCATTACCCAAAGTGCAAAAATTTTTGCCATTTGTGCTGAATATTTATTACTGGCTAATACATCAAAAAAAATCATCGCTGATATAAAGAATACCGGCATAAAAAAATCATACTTATTTACTGACAATAAAGACAAGGCCATTATACTCGAACTCTATCGCCATCTCGACAACCTTTCTAAAAAACCCAACTTTCTTGCTGCATCACAAATAAAGACTCTTTTTAATAAAAATTATTTACGCGGTAATGTTGTTGTATACAGCATTCAGCGAAAGAACCGAAATTATACAGGCATTGTTATAATAAAGGATACAGCAGGTAATTTTATACAAACCAGTGATGGTAAATTATTTTCACTACCTCAGCTGGCAAGAAGCCTGAGTAATTTCCCGGGTTATATCAGTAACGGAAACACGCCGCAGGGCATTTACAGGATGTATGGATTTGGGCGCAGCCGAAGCGCCTTTATTGGCCCGACAGAAAATATTCAATTAACCATGCCTTACGAAAAATCGCTGGCGTATTTTTTTAAAGACAGCAGCATTACAGATACCGTATGGGGTAAAGGATGGTATGGAAAGCTAGTGCCGGCGGCTTTAAAAAATTATGCCCCTTTTTACGAAACGTTGTATGCTGGTGAAGCCGGCCGTACAGAAATAATTGCCCATGGTACTGCCGTAGACCCGGCATTTTATAAAGGGCAATTATATTATCCCTTTACCCCTACCGCCGGTTGTTTAAGCACAAAAGAAATTTGGGATGCCAACGGGAAATGTATTTTCAGCGACCAGCAAAAATTAGCTGATGCAATAAAAAAGGCAGGTGGTGCAAATGGTTATTTAATTGTACTGGAGCTGGATGATGCAAAAAAAAATATAGACTTAGAAGAAATTTTACCCTACCTGCCATAGATAGTGAATAGCCAATTATCCAAACCAAACAAAATATAACAGCAATAGAGAGTAAATAATTTAACCATACTATCTTTATAGTATGAGCGTAATACCCCTGGCAGAAAGAATGCGGCCAAATAACTTGGATGAATTGGTTGGGCAGGAACACCTGACTGGGAAAGGCAGTATTTTACGCACCGCAATTGAACACGGTAAACTTCCTTCTATAATATTATGGGGGCCTCCCGGCGTTGGTAAAACCACCATTGCTAACATAGTAGCACATACACTACAAGTGCCCTTTTATATATTAAGCGCCATTTCAGCCGGGGTAAAGGAAGTGCGTGAAGTAATTGAAGCTGCCAAAACAAAACCCGGCACCATTCTTTTTATTGATGAAATTCACCGCTTTAATAAAGGGCAGCAGGATGCGTTATTAGGTGCAGTTGAAAAAGGCATCATCCGGCTTATTGGCGCCACTACAGAGAACCCTTCGTTTGAAGTAAACAGCGCTTTGCTGAGCCGTTGCCAGGTTTACGTATTAAAAGCGCTGGATAAAAAAGAACTGGTACAGCTTTTAAATGAAGTGATAAAAAAAGATACAATCCTGCAACAAAAAAATATTGATTTAAAAGAAACAGATGCATTACTGACAATCTCAGGCGGCGATGCCAGAAAGTTATTAAATCTTTTTGAACTGGTAACCGATGTGCTGGATAATAACGCTGTGATAACGGATGACAAGGTAATGGAAATTGCCCAGCAGCGCATTGCTTTATATGATAAAAAAGGAGAGCAGCATTACGATATTATTTCTGCCTTTATTAAAAGTATGCGGGGCAGCGACCCTAACGGTGCCGTGTACTGGCTGGCAAGAATGATTGAAGGTGGTGAGGATGTGAAATTTATTGCAAGGCGAATGCTGATTTTTGCAAGTGAAGATATTGGTAATGCCAATCCTAATGCCTTATTATTAGCTACCAGTACATTCCAGGCAGTTAGTATGATTGGTTATCCCGAAAGCAGGATCGTTCTTTCGCAATGTGCTACCTACCTGGCAAGTTCGGTAAAAAGTAATGCCGCTGTTGCTGCCATTGGCGCAGCATCTGATGCTGTTAAAAATACCGGCGACCTGGCCGTGCCATTACATTTACGCAATGCCCCCACCAGGCTGATGAAGGAAATGAATTATGGCAAAGAGTATAAATATGCCCATCAGTTCGATAACAATTTTACACTGCAGGAATATTTGCCCGATCAGCTAAAGGGAACAGCTTTTTATATTCCGCAAAAAAATGCCCTTGAAGAAGAAATAAGAAAATTTTTAAAAGAAAGGTGGAAAGCAAAATATGGATATTAAAAAGGTAATAAACCAAAGTAAAATAATTTCAAAATCATATTTCAAAATCCGTGTTATCAATATTTCATAATTAGTGTAATTAGTGCCTTAAAATTCGTGTAATTCGTGTTTCAAAATTTCTAATAAATAAATAATATAATGCCAACACTTCAATGGACATATAAATCATTTGCTGAACTAAATACTACTGAATTATATGCCATCCTTCAATTGCGTATAGCAATTTTTTCTGTTGAACAAAATTGCGCTTACCAGGATGCTGACAACAAAGATTTTCAATCATTTCATTTAGCAGCATGGCACGATGATATATTGGTTGCCTATTGCCGTATTCTTCCACCTGAGATTTCATTTAAAGAAGCCAGTATTGGCAGGGTTGTAGCTGCTGCAAACTATAGAAAAAATGGCACTGGCAGGATGCTGATGCAAAAAGCAATAGCGCATACACTTCAACAATTTAATTGCAGCCAGATAACTATCGGTGCCCAGCTTTACCTTAAAAAATTTTACAACTCTCTGGGTTTTAACCAGGTAAGTGATACTTATTTGGAAGATGGAATTCCTCATATTGAAATGCGTTATCCCGTATAATTTTCCCGCTCAAACAATATTTAATAAGCCGTTTCGTTTTATTAAACAGATACGTTTTTATATAACTATCTAGAATGTTATATAAATCCTGTGTCTGACCCAATAGTCCAAATCCAGAACACGTATGAAAAACCGCTTACACTATTTTATTTGCAGGGGAGTTCTTTCTCTTTCACTTTGCATAGTTCTCAGCAGTTCATCCTACGCACAACACCTAATGTTTGGCAATGACAACAAATTGAAAATTGAAATTGGAGTAAATTTTGGGCCTACATTTTTTTTAGGAGACCTCGGCGGTCATGCTGGTTATGGAACTACATTTATAAAAGACCTTAATGTTCCATTAACAAAGTTTATGAAAGGAGCATTTGTAAGTGTTTATCCAAATGAATGGCTGGGTTTCAGGCTTGCCGCACAGTATACTTATATTGAGGGACAAGATAAAATTATTAATACAAATGGACCAAATGAATCATACAGAAAATTTAGAAATCTTGATGTAAGAAGTGATATTTGGGAAGCATACACTGCTGCAGAATTTTTTCCGTTAATGTATATGCACAGAGATGAAGAAGAGTATTGGCCAAAGGTTCGCCCTTATGTCTTTGGTGGTGTAGGTGTTTTTCATTTTAATCCGCAAGGGTCCCTTACTGATGCAAATGGTGATAAAACATGGTATGATTTACAACCATTGCATACAGAAGGACAAGGGTTTGCTGAATACCCATCCAGAAAACCTTACAGTCTTACGCAGTTAAATATACCATTTGGAGCAGGTATAAAATATATTTTGTATGACAATATGAACCTGGGGCTTGAATTGCTCTACAGAAAAACATTTACTGATTATATGGATGATGTAAGTACCACTTATATTGACCCTGATTTATTCAATAAGTATTTAAGTCCGCAAGATGCAAATATTGCTATTCAAATACACGATAAATCATCTGGTGTATATACAAGAACTGACCCGGGTTTTCAACGTGGAAACCCAAAAAATTTTGACGCCTATTTTTCATTTTTATTTAAAATTGGTATACGGTTAGGCGGCAATGGTAATGACAGGCAGGCTGAACAAAGAAGTTGTCCTCATAGATTCTAAATTTTTATAACAAAATGCAATAAATATGAAAAACAATTTACAAACTAATCCCCTTCTTTTCAAGATGATTTTTCTGGTAACATGTTTTATGTTAGTGATGTTGTATAACAAATCAAAAGGTGGCTAATTATTTACGATACTTCTTTTTTAAATTAAGTAGCATGTAAATAAGCTGCTTGCAAAAGCTATTGTAATTAACAGATATATTTTAACCCCTCTACTGATCAATTAAATAATGGCAAAGCGATACAACTGAAATTAACCCCCGGAAGACTGTGTATATTAGTATACATTTGTTAACCCCTGAAACCACAATTTTCAATTTCATTACTATCCTTTGTCCATTATTTTAATTCTGCTTTTAAATACTTTCCCGTAAAACTTTCTTTTACTTTTACCAGTTCTTCAGGTACTCCTTCAAATAAAACCAATCCACCACCATCACCGCCTTCAGGCCCAATATCAATGATATGGTCGGCCACTTTTATTACATCCATATTGTGCTCAATTACCAACACAGAATTGCCCCGGTCTACCAGTTTATTAATCACTTCCAGTAAATGTTGTATATCCTGAAAATGAAGGCCTGTTGTAGGTTCATCCAATATATAAAAAGTTTTACCGGTATCTTTTTTACCCAACTCAGTAGAAAGTTTTACACGCTGCGCCTCTCCCCCACTAAGCGTTACAGCACTTTGGCCCAGGGTAATATATCCCAGCCCCACTTCACGTAGTACTTTTATTTTACGGTAAATAAACGGTACCGCCTGAAAAAATTCTACCGCTTCATCCACCGTCATATCCAATACATCACTAATGGATTTTCCCTTATAGCGTATCTCTAATGTTTCCCTATTATAGCGTTTGCCATTACACTTTTCGCAATGGACATATACATCGGGTAAAAAATTCATTTCTATCACCCGCATGCCACCACCTTCACAAACTTCACAACGCCCGCTTTTTACATTAAAAGAAAAACGGCCTGCTGTATAGCCACGTATTTTAGCTTCGGGTACTGCTGCAAACAAAGTACGTATGTCCGTAAAAAATCCACAATAGGTTGCAGGGTTGCTTCTTGGTGTACGGCCAATTGGGCTCTGGTCTATTTCAATTACTTTATCAATATGCTCTAGTCCTTTGATGGATGCATATTCAAGCGGTATGGCTTTTGAATGGTAGCAATGTTTACTCAGCAAAGGATACAGGGTTTCATTAATTAATGTTGATTTACCGCTGCCGCTTACACCAGTTATTAATATCAGTTTACCCAAAGGAAATTTTACACTAACATTTTTTAAATTATTTCCTTTGGATCCTTTTAATTCTAAAAAATTACCATTGCCTTTCCGTCTTTTTTCCGGTACTTCAATATTTTTTATACCACTTAGATATTGTGCAGTATCGCTGTTGCTTTCCAACACCTGTGTTGGTGTACCCATTGCCACAATCTCCCCACCATACTTACCTGCTTTAGGGCCAATGTCCACCAAATAATCTGAAGCCAGCATAATGTCTTTATCATGCTCTACTACTAATATACTATTGCCTATATCCCTTAAGTTCTGTAAGGCCCCAATCAAACGCTGGTTATCGCGTTGATGCAAACCAATACTGGGTTCATCTAAAATATAGGTAATGCCCTGCAGTTGGGAACCAATTTGTGTAGCCAGCCTTATCCGCTGCGATTCTCCGCCACTAAGACTTTTAGAAGGCCGGTTTAATGATAGGTATGTTAATCCCACATCCAGTAAAAATTGTAATCGGTCCCTTATTTCTTTCAATACATCTTTGGCAATGGCATTTTGTTTATTACTCAACCGCTTTTCAATACCGCCAAACCAGTCAGCTAATTTGTTTAAATTTAGTGCGCTTAGTTCTGCAATATTTTTTTCATCCACTTTAAACCAAAGGCTTTCTTTTTTTAACCGGTTTCCGTTACAGGTACCGCAGGTTTTAAGTTGCATAAATTTCTCTACCCAATCTCTTAAAGCCTCACCGCTTTGCGGAGAAGCAAACCATCTTTTCAACATAGGAATAATACCCTCGTAACTACCAGTATATTCCATCGGAATTGTTTCATCACTCATATCAAGTTCCAGTTCTGGATTGATATGCTGGTCGCCATACAATAACAGGCCTAACTGTTCCTCTGAAAGTTCATTTAGCGGTTTATCTAAATTGATTTTATATTTTCTTGCAAAGGCTATTACTTGCTGAAACACACTGGCATCACGTTCTTCGCCTAATGGAATAATAGCACCTTCCTTTACACTTTTTGCTTTATCAGGAAGCACTTCTTCCATATCAATAGTATACACTGTACCCAGGCCTTTACAGGTAGGACATGCACCATAAGGACTATTAAACGAAAAAGCATTGGGCGATGGTTCCTCGTAACTGATACCCGTTTCTTCGCACATTAATTGTTTACTGTACTGGATAGTTTTATTATCATCATTTATCAATAAAAACATAAGGTCTTTACCCACTTGCAAAGTCTTTTGCACACTCTGGCTTAGCCTTACTTTCATATCATCTGTAACTGCCAATCTATCTACTACCACTTCAATATTATGTATCTTGTATCGGTCTATTTGCATTTTTGGCACCAGGTCTTTTACTTCGCCATCAATACGCACTTTTAAATATCCTTTCTTGCGAATATCTTCAAACAGTTCCCTGTAATGCCCTTTGCGCCCACGTACCAGTGGTGCCAGCAGACTTATTTTTTTGTTTTTAAATTTTGCAAATATGTTGGTTACAATTTCTTCTTCGCTAAACTTCACCATTTTTTTTCCGGTGTTGTAACTGTACGCCTCGCCTACCCTTGCATACAATAAGCGCAGAAAATCGTATATCTCCGTAATGGTACCAACTGTGCTCCGTGGATTTTTATTAGTAGTTTTTTGTTCAATAGAAATTACCGGCGAAAGGCCAGTAATTTTATCCACATCAGGGCGCTCCATATCTCCAACAAACTGACGGGCATAGGCACTAAAACTTTCCATGTAGCGTCGTTGCCCTTCATTGTAGATAGTATCAAATGCGAGCGATGATTTACCGCTTCCGCTTACGCCTGTAAAAACCACCAACTGGTTTTTGGGTATTTTTATATCAATGTCTTTCAGGTTGTGCTCCCTTGCACCAAACACTTCAATAAATTCTTTGCTGATTATATCTTCTATAGGAGATTCTTTTACTTTGGCCATGTATTATTTTACTGAGTTGCAAATATACAAAACAAAAAGGGTGGGGTTTGGTTGGGTGGATTTTTGGGATTTTTTTTGTTTGGGCATTTGTGCTACTATTTAGCATTGTTGTGTCACTCACTTTTACCGCATACCTCTATTGAAGATTAAATATAATCCACCATAAAACCATTTGTAGGCTTTTAGCTGTATTCCTACAATTGGATATTTTTAAGACGTTGTAATACAAAAGTTGTAAGTAGTTTATTGATTTGCTTTTCTTTCTAAATTAAATGTCGTTCCTTTAGTAAAAATAAAATTCAAGTGGGCATAGCTTAAATTCTGTTATTTCGAAAACTCTGGATTTATCTGTACTTTTTAAATGACTTCAGATTTACAAAATATTATTAATGAGATCAAGGCATCAGACCCTTCAGATATTTATACTTCAATACTTAATTTTTTCTCCCTACGCAAGCCTGCCTTTTGTAAATTCAATCTAACCGTTGGACACAGATTATTGTTTCGGGTTCGATCGCATACAGAGGGAGATGGAGATTACTTCTTCAAAAATCTTGCAAATATTTCTTATAGAACAGATTACCCTAACATAAACAAATTCGGCAGATGCAATAAACCTTTTGAAAGTTTATTCTATTGTTCAGATAACGAAATGCTTTCATTTGCTGAAGTATCAGAAATTACAAGAACAGAAAATAAAAAGGAAACTGCGTATCATACAACCAGCGTTTGGAAAATGAATGAAGATCTACTTGTAACAGCTATTTTTGAACCTGATAATATAGAAATCAATAATACTGAGTTAATTGATATTACAAAAAAATGTATCGAACAAATTGATACTACAAGTCATCCAATTGAAAAAGAAAAAATAAAATCATTATTAAAATTTGTTGCAAACGAATTCACAAAGCCATTTTCTCTTGACAATAATGTGTACTTATTCAGCTCAGCGGTAGCCAACTACTTCTTAGACACAATTAGTACTGAAAATGAAAATATGGATGGTATAGTTTATCCTACTTGTATCGGCGAGGCTAAAATAAGAAACCTCGGACTTAATCATGTATTTCGTACGGACCTTGTCGGCTTTGGAAAAAAAATTGAATTTATTGATGCTTATCGCTCAAGGATGGATAAAAAAGGATTTGAATATTTTGAAACAGAAAGAGTGGGACTTAAAAGAGCCAACAAATTTACAGGTGAAATTATTTGGTAAGGCTTAAATACAATAACTTTAGTTTAATCTATGTTTTTAACGCTAATTTAAAAACGTTTTATTATAAAAAATGCGACTACTTTACCCCTTTCTTTATCAAAATTATTTAACAATTTTATCCTGGATTATTCTAAATCTGTTTTTATATAAAAGATTAGTAAAAACATGCTTACTTATTCTTATTACATTAAATTCTTATTGTCAGACAAGTGTATCATACAAGGAATTAACACCCTTACTTGGCTTAATTAAAAATCATTTCAGTAGTAATACTGGCTCAAATTATGATATTGAAAATCGTCTCAAGGAAAAAGTATTAGATTTAAAATGGGACTTAAATAGCGATGAAACATTTGAAAAGCTATACCAAGAAGTAAAAGCTCAAAAAATAGATTACCGGTATTTTTTAATAATTGCAAAAGCTACTGACTATGATTTCAGAAAAGGGCATATTGGTAATAATCAATCTTACAATATTATCAATTACTACTATAAGGCTCTTTTTCTAAATTTAGCGATTGAGAATAGCAATCGACAAAATCGGTATTCAGATACTCTCAAATTCGAGTATACTAAACGATACATACTTTCAACTTTAGAAGATTCTTGCTTTCCGTCATATAATGAATTCAAGGAATTTGCAGATCTAAATATTAAATACTGTAATGAACTTTTAAATGGAATAAGCTTAAGGTTAGAAAAAGATGAAAGAAGTGTTTTGTATTACATAATTGGTGATGCAATTTACAGAAAAAGATATAATGAAGAAAAAGATAATCAAAGCTTAAGCAATGCTTTTAAATATTTATCATTAGCAATAAAAGAAGATCCAAAAAACTGGAGAGCAATATCTGATAGAGCTGACTACAAAAAGGATAATCTTTCAAATTACCAAGCTGCAGTTAGTGATTATTTACTATTACTAAATGTATTTGAAGTCGAAAATAAGAAAAATATTATTTCACACAACAAATGGCTTTCTACCAAAAAAAATATTGTAAATAAAAAATCATTCTACGTAACAAGACCCACATTTGAAACTATTATGAATATTGTAGAATGCTATTTAAAGTTAGATGACTATAAAAACTCTTTACTATGGTTGAATAAAGCAATTGTTTCAATTAAGGAATATCAAGAGTATAATACAAATTCGGAATATGCATCAAATTACGAAGGATGGATTTACTATTTTAAAGCCTATTCTCATTTAATGCTTAAAGACTTTAAAAAGGCTTGTGACGAAGTAGAAACAGCAATCAACCATGGTTATGATATTGAAGAATGTAAAAAACTACAGCTTGAAATGAATTGTAATTCAAATTTACTTCCTACTAATGGTGTAACCTCTATCCCGATGAAAAAAAAGGGAGGGGTATATGAAATTCCAGTTACGATTAATAATGTTTTGAAGCTTGATTTTATATTTGATGCCGGGGCTGCAGACGTTTCCATTTCACCAGATGTTGCTTTAACATTAATAAGGACAGGCACGGTTAAGGATGAAGATTTCTTGGGATCAGAAATCTATCAATTCGCTGACGGCTCAACTGCAAAAAGTAAAGTATTTATTATTAGAGAAATAGAACTGGGTGACAAAAAAGTTAATAATGTGAAAGCCTCAATTTCAAAATCAATTAATGCCCCATTGTTACTTGGACAAAGCGTTTTGAGTAAATTTGGAAAGGTGACAATTGATTATGACAAAGGTGTTATTATTTTTCAGAATTAATGTAATTATTTTATCGCTGCTCGTTATATCCGAATTTTGACTTTTTTTGGTCAAAGTGACTTTAATTGCAACCTTCCTTTTTATTCATGTAACACGAACCGAAAGGAAGATTAAATTAGTTTATTATTTTTTATTCTATAATTCCTTAAATAAAAAAAGTATATGTGTTTTACTATTGAACAAATAAGTGCCATAATAGGAATTATCACTCCTATAGTTCTTCTATTTTGGTTTTTATACACTCAAAAGCAAGGCTTTAATGCTGAATTCATTGGTATTTACGCTGGCTATATGGAATCTACAGAGAAAGACGATCCGAAAGACCGTATTGACAGTGGCTTAATAATGAATCGAGATATTGTTAGTAGTGGATATTTTCGTGGAGAATTAGATTATCCGGCAAATATTGCAAGCGAATCAAGCGAAACTTTTTTAACAGATGGAATCTATTCATTCTACGGAATAATCAGCTATTTAATAAAAAAAGATCCTTTAAAGCCTAAAGAAAACAGGATATATAAAGGGAAATTATTTATTGTCGATCGTTTAGATATTGATTTTGAAAAACAAAAAATTGAAGATTTTGTGAAAGCTGAATATAATTTTACATTGTTACGTGAAATGAGAGCAATAAAATTCATTTTGAAATATTGCAAGGAAGACTGGTCATCACAATTACCACAAAAATTTATCCTTCATAAATCACTTAAGCTGGGTTTTGAGCCATATAAAAATGTAAAGGATGATATATTTAGAGGATTCACCCGTGTAGATAAAGGATAGATAAAAAATAACTTCTTTCAATTATTTCACGACTACACAAATAGAGGAATATTATCACTAACATAAACTAATTAATTCATTCCTTGGTAAATTGCATTCTCAAACATAAATATGCTATCGAACCTATTTGGTAAAAAAGAAGGAATCGAAACAGATGCTATTTTTAAAGATAAAGTATATATCAATTCCCCAGGAAAAATGAATGCCTGCCTGCAATTGGCCAAAGAAAACTCTTCTATTATTTTTATTGCCTGGTTTGAGCAGACAGCAGAAGTGTATAACACATTTTTTTTACAAAATGGAGTGGGTGCATCAAGGATATTATTAGCCGGCACCTTTGATAAAACTGTACTATTAAATCACCAACCTGTATTTTTAGAACACTATCCATTAAATATAAAAGAACTTGAACTGGTAAGTAACTGGCAATTAACAAACATGTTTGTTTTTAGCGCCATGGACGAGCCTTTATTTAAACATTTTGGCAGCGATAAAATGATTCCGTTGATAAAGCTTTTTGTTATGAAGGAAAGTGAAGCCATTGAACATTCTTATGTAACAGAATCTATTGTAAAAGGCCAGGGTAAAATAGCTAATAAAGTAATCACGGAACAAACCGCCGATTTGCAGGCGGAATGGATGACAAAAAATATGGGTACATAAATTAAGCTTCTGCCATCCGCCTGATATAATTCATCACCGCAGTAATTTCTCCGTAACTATATCCCTCACCCAATTTTTGTTTGATGGGGGCAATGGCCATATTATTATAATTTTCTTCAATAGCTTTGGTGATGATCTTTAATTTTTCTGCATTCACGATTTCATTAATTTTTAATTCGCCTGAAAAAATAAAATGTGCCAGGTGGCCTTCAACTGTGCCTGTAGAAATTCCTCTTTCAAAAGCAATTTCATCCACTGACCTTCCCAATTGAAACAGTTGCAGGCTTTGCTTTTTAGTGTCATTCGTTTTTTCAACCGCAGGGCTTTTACGTTGCCGCTTGGGTTGTTTTGAATCCATTTTTGTTGTCAACTGATTGGCCCTGCAGTAATCAATAATGGCATCTAAAAAGTAGTGCCCGTAACGTTCCAGTTTAACGGCACCAAACCCTGAAATTTTTGCCAATGATGAATTAGTGAGGGGAAGATAAGTAGCGAGTTCAACCAAAGTGGCATCACTAAATACCTGGAAGGCTGCTACGTTTTCTTCTTTTGCAAGGTCGTACCGGATTGCTTTTAATTTGGTAAACAGTCCCGTATTTACCGTTTCAGCAACAGTATTTTTTTGTACCAGGTCCTTATTGACCGAAATAGATTTTACCAGCATCACTTTCATTTCACCTCTCAGTATTTTTTTGCTGGTATCGTTCAGTTGCAGCACAGGGTATTCTGTATCGCTTTGCTGCAGATAACCCAGCTGCAACATATCTTTTACATATATTTTCCATTGATCTTTACTGATGTCTTTACCAATACCAAATGTTTTTATCGATTGGTGTTCTGTTTTGGTGGTGCTGCTTCCACGCAAGAAATCAATCACATAATTAATACCAAACTTTCCCTGCAAACGGGTAACAGCACTTAATAATTTTTGTGCTTCAATGGTAGCATCAGTTTTTTCTTCCTGGCTTAAACAAACATCGCAGCTGCCACAAAAGTTCGCTGCAGGCTCATCAAAATAATTTAATAAATATTTTCGGCGGCACTGTCTTGTTTCACAAAATGCTGCCATCTGGTCAAGCTTTTTCAGCATCACTTTGCTTTGCGCTTCATTGCCTTCTACCCTTGCAAAATTTTTCAATTTAAATACGTCAGCAGCACTGTAAAATAAAATGGCTTCGCTGGGTAATCCATCCCTGCCTGCCCTACCCGTTTCCTGGTAATAACCTTCTATATTTTTGGGCAGGTCAACATGCACTACAAACCGTACATTGCTTTTATTGATACCCATACCAAAAGCAATAGTAGCCACAACAATTTTTATTTCATCTTTCAAAAAACTGTCTTGATTTTTTTCCCTTATACCTTTATCCAAACCTGCATGATAGGCTATTGCAGCATATCCTTCATCTCTTAATTCTTCTGCCAGTTTTTCTGTTGAGCTCCGGCTAAGGCAATAAATAATACCGCTGTCTTCTTTGTGTTCTTCCAAAAAACTGGTTAGCTGTTTAAAATAATTTCTTTTCTCTTTTACATAATAGCTGATGTTTGGCCGGTTAAAAGAGTTTTCATAAACAGTGTAATCCGTTAGTTCCAGTTTTTGAATAATATCTTTTTTTGTAAGCGAATCTGCAGTGGCAGTTAAAGCAATAATGGGCACTTGTGGAAATTGTTTTTTTAGCTGCCCCAACACAAGATACTCCGGCCTGAAATCGTGGCCCCAATGACTGATACAATGTGCCTCATCAATGGCAAATAAAGAGAGGTTGATGGTTTTTAAATAATTGAGTAAATTATGTTGCCCCAGCAAACGTTCCGGTGCAACATATAATAATTTTAACCGGCCACTTTTTAGTTGCTCCATAATAGCCGATTGCTCTGCACCGGATTGTGAAGAGTTTAAAAAGGCTGCTGCAACACCATTTAATTTAAGTGCATCCACCTGGTCTTTCATTAATGCAATCAAGGGCGATACTACAACGGTAACGCCCTCCAGCATTAAAGCAGGTATTTGATAACACAAAGATTTACCACCGCCTGTCGGCATTAAAACAACGCTGTCTTTTTTTGCCAGTACATTATCTATAATTTCTTCCTGGTTGTGCCGGAAAGAATTATATCCAAAATATTGCTGTAATGTTTGCTGAATAGTATACATATCGCTTCGGTTCATTTTATCCCCGCCAACAAGATAAAAATCTTTTGGGTATTCTTTTACAAAAAATGAAGTTGATAACCCTTGATAAAAAATATAATATGTTACAAGCCAATACCATTATGGCTTTCAGAAATATTATTTTCCTATTTTAAAAAAATATTTGGAATTTTAAAACTTCTCATTATACCTTTGTATCAGTTCTTTTAGTTATCGCTTATCAAGAAAGGCAGAGGGTAATGGCCCGATGAAGCCTTGACAACCTATCTTCTTTTTCCTATGGAAAAAGAAAGAAAAGGTGCCAATTCCATCCCGTTTTTTCGTGCAGTGCATGTTTAAACAGCGGGAAGATAAGTCAGATCCACAGCTCAAAATATCTCTTAAAAATATTAAAAGCTCATCTGATTTATCGGATGAGCTTTTTTGTTGCCCATACGTTAAGGATTAATACTTTAAGCAGGGAGATAAAAAAGTTTACCCGATAAAATTCTCTTTTTCTTGACGAAGCATGAAAGAAAATTATTATTCACTTTCCGGTACAAAAAAATACCGAGTTAAATTTTTTATCATGAGCAACGCAACGCAATTATTACACAGCATTCCGGTTGATCCTTTAACCGGTGCCATCAGCGTACCCATTTATCAAACAAGCACTTTTGTGCAGGAAGCACCGGGTGTAAATAAGGGATATGATTATGCAAGAAGCAATAATCCCACAAGAGAAGCTTTAGAAAGCATTATTACAAAACTGGAAAAAGGCAGTACCGCATCAGCTTTCAGCAGTGGCCTTGCAGCCATTGACGCCGTACTTAAGTTATTAAAAACCGGTGACGAAATTATAGCAGTAGATGATATTTATGGTGGAGCCTTCCGGTTGTTTACACAGGTATATAAAAAATTTGGCATCACTGTAAAATATACAGATACAACAAATGTTGAAAATATTTTTAATGCTATTACCGCCAATACAAAATTGATATGGGTGGAAACACCTACTAACCCCACTTTAAAAATCAGCGATATTGAAGCCATTGCCAAAATTGCAAAAGCAAGTAATTGCCTGCTTTGTGTTGACAGTACCTTTGCTTCTCCTGCCTTGCAGCAACCTATTACGCTGGGTGCAGATATAGTAGTACATTCTGCTACCAAATACCTCGGCGGCCATAGCGATTTGATTGCAGGTATTGTTGTAACAAAAGACCCGTCAGTAGGTGAAAAAATAAAATTCCTCCAAAATGCCTGTGGTGCTATTCTTTCCCCTTTTGACAGCTGGTTATTGATTCGGGGTATTGAAACTTTACACCTTCGTGTAAAACAACATTGCATCAATGCACAAGCCGTTGCTGATTGGTTATGTACACAGCCTCAGGTAGGTAAAATATTTTATCCGGGGCTGGCTACCCACCACAATCATGCTATTGCAAAAAAACAGGCGAAGGGTTTTGGCGGTATAGTATCATTTACTTTAAAAGAAGATACCGATGCTGCTGCCATTGCTTTTGTTACCGGCACCAAATATTTTTTACTGGCCGAAAGTTTAGGAGGTATTAAAAGTTTAATCAGCCATCCTGCAAACATGACGCATAAAAGCATCCCGGCGCAAATACGCAGGGCCAATGGCGTAAATGACAGCCTTATCCGTTTAAGTGTTGGGCTGGAAGAAGTGGATGATTTAATTGCTGATCTTACACAGACATTCAAAAAAATTGCTGTTTCAAAAAAAGTTAGACAATCAAAAAATATTTCTCAATTAGCATAATTAAAAAAATATAAAATGTCAACAAACAAACTCTGCATTGGCTTATTTGGTTTTGGTGTTGTAGGAAAAGGCCTATATGATGTATTGCACAATACACCCACCTTGCAGTCTTCCATTAAAAAAATATGCATCAAAAACCAGGAGAAGAAAAGAAGCATTGGAGAAGAGAACTTTACGACCGAAGCCGAGGTTTTACTGGATGATGAAAACATTAATGTTATTGTGGAATTGATAGATGATGCTGATGCTGCTTTTATTATTGTAAAAAAAGCATTGCAAAATGGTAAGGCAGTTGTAAGCGCCAATAAAAAAATGATTGCTGAACATTTTGAAGAATTGTATGCGATACAACAAAAATACCAAACCCCTTTTTTATATGAAGCTGCCTGTTGCGCCAGTATGCCCATTATACGCAACCTCGAAGAATACTATGATAACGACCTGCTGCAGTCTTTCCGTGGTATCATCAATGGTTCTACCAATTTTATCCTTACAAAAATATTTCAGGAACAGCTGGAATTTAATGAAGCTTTATTATTGGCTAAACAACTGGGCTTTGCAGAAAGCAACCCCCTGCTTGATATTGGCGGTTTTGATGCAGCTAATAAACTCAGTATTTTACTGGCGCACAGTTTTGGTATCATTGCAACAACAGATAAGTTTATTTTTAACGGCATCACCAATATTTCTTTACAGGATGCTACTGTTGCTAAAGAAAAAAAATATAGCATTAAGCTGGTGGCCAATGCACAAAAGCTGGCCAACGGAAAACTGGCGGCTTTTGTATTGCCTCAATTTGTAACCGAAGCCGATGACCTGTACCATGTTCACAACGAGTTTAATGCCATTACCACAGAAAGCAGTTTTGCAGATAAACATTTTTTTAAAGGCAAAGGAGCCGGGGCCTTCCCGACCGCCTCTGCGGTATTGAGTGATATTTCTGCATTACGCTACGATTATAAATATGAATATAAGAAAATAGCCCATCAAACAGATACGCTATTAAGCAACGACTATTATTTAAAAGTATTTGTTAGTGTAGATGATATCGCCAAAATTGATAAAAATGATTTTGAATGGATTGAAGAATGGCACAACGAATTTAAATACAGCTGGCTGATTGGTGTAGTAAATGCTGAAAAACTATTTAGTACCAACTGGTGGAAACAACAAGGCGTATCGCTGATAGCTTGTCCTGATGCAGTGATTGAAAATATTGATTACAAAAAAATAAGTAAACGCAGCCTTGAGCTGGCTGGGGTTGTAGCCCCCTAAATCCCCCAAGGGGGACTTTCAGCCTGCTTCAGTAAGCAGGCATTTTTTATTTACAATTATTAGTCTATTAATTTGGTAGACTAAGTACAACTGCTTACTTTTGTCTTGTTAAAAGCTAAACAACATAAAAATACTTTTTACCAACGATGTGTAACACATCAAAAAATTGTCACGTGGCCGAGTGGTTAGATTTAAGTCTGCAAAACTTTTTACGATGGTTCGAATCCATCCGTGACGTCTGATTTCATATAGCAAGCAATCGTTAACGGGCGGTATTTTTTATACCCCCTCTTTTGTGGATAATAATAAATATTGCTGTCTTATAGATAGACTGCCATTTAGTTTAATTAAAGAGCCTCCTATTAGTTTACAGCCTTTCAATACCTGCAATATTGATTGGTGTATCAAAATCATCTCCGTGGCTGGGGGTATTTTGTATTTTCCTTACTATATCCATTCCAATAACCACTTTACCAAAAGCTGCAAAACCAAGTCCATCGCCACCCACAGATGCACTACTATCAAATTGTGTTTGGTCGCCCACACAAATAAAAAATTCTGTGCTTGCAGTACCGGGTGTTGTTCTTGCTAAAGAAATAGTTCCGTTTGTGTGTGATAAACCTGTTTGCCCTGTTGACTCGTGTATGATGCCGGGAAGCTGCGATAATTTATTGGGGTTAGATTTATAAATACCTCCCTGTATCAAACCAGCGTTGGCATCTGATGGTAAATTTTCATTACTTAATACCCTGTAAAATAAGCTGTTTTTATAATAGCCCGAATCTACATACAATAAAAAAGCAGTCACTGTTTTTGGCGCTTTTTCAGGAAATAACTCTACTTCTACATCGCCATAAAATGTATTGATAATTACGTGCGGATTTTTATTTTTAATACTTTTACAGGAAATAAAAAATATGGCTGTTAATATGATAAAGACTTTATACATACAGGCAAGTTAGGCTAACATTTAACATAATTACTAATAATAAAAGTAGAACTTTTTCCCCGATTGTGTATGAGACTATCCATAGTATACACTCAAATTACTAAATTTACAGCAAAATTTTTAATGGCATCATTTTGGTTTTTACAAAAAATCTAAAAATATTATTATGCAAACAAATGAAAAATTAACAGAGGTTTTAAATGACCTCATAGAAATCAACAACGACCGTGTAAAAGGGTATGAAAAAGCCACTGAAGAAATAAGGACCCTGGATATGGATCTGCATGCAATTTTTCAAAGCCTGGCAAATGACAGTAGAAAATATGCTGCCGAACTTATACAGGAAGTGAATATGTTAGGCGGTGAATTTTCAACTGATACTACAACCAGTGGCAAAATTTACCGTACCTGGATGGGGATAAAAGCTACCTTTACAGGCCACGATCGTCAATCTATTTTAGAATCATGCGAATATGGAGAAGACGCTGCGCAGGAAGCCTACACAGAAGCTTTAGCATCAGATGTAGAAATAAGTGCAACGCTACGCCAATTGATTACAAGTCAGCAGGCTTCTTTAAAAATTGCACATAACCTTATTAAAAAATACAGGGATCTGCATCTTGCTGTAAATGCTTCATTATAATTTTCAAACAAAAAATGCCCCATTAATCACGGGGCATTTTTATAAATAATATATCACTACTGTCCAACTATGAATCGAACAAAATCAACTGTTTCAGAGGGTCTGTTATTTTATTAGATGATTCAATCCTTGTGAAGGCTTGATTTAA
>JAYTTI010000100.1:0-23389 GCA_043745405.1 Ferruginibacter sp.
TGGCGTCTACTACAAAAAAAGCAGGCGTTCTGCCTGCTTGCAAGTCTTAAAAATAAAATCGACAACTCCATAACCAGCCGGCACCGAAGGTTCCGTTCAACAGTGCTTTCATTTCTTGCCCGTTGGGCAAAACGAAAGCTTAGTTATTGCCTGTAGTTTTTGTCAAACGAACTTGATAATTGTGTCAATTAATTGGTCAACATTATAACCTTGAAATTTCAAATTATTAGGATGTACTGTCCAAATTATTTTTGTTTTCGTATCTAATAAGGTCACAACCCAAAAGTGATTATTTACGAGGTCATACTTTTCAATTTCATATAACAACCCTTCTAAGAATAATTTATCGTCACAACCCCAATTGAAAATGAAAATCAAATCTGGTTTATAGATTTCAATAGTAAACTTTAATTTATCAAAGATTTTTGATTTCTCTTTTATAATCCAATATTTAGATTGGTCAATCTCTTCCCATTTCTTTCTGCGAATTAAACTTTCTTTTATTTCTATTGAATTGGTGTTACCATAGCCAAAATCATTAAGTAATTCTAAGTTGTCATCATCATAAAAGTCCGGTCCAATTCCATTAATTTCTGTTATACCTTTCATTCGCAAATGTAGTTTGGCTACTAACGTCCAAAAGCCAAATGCTTTGTACTCATTGTAATCAAGATAGCCATTATCATTTAGCCATTCACTTGTTTCAGATATGTACTCATGCAGAACATTGTCTGTATGCTTTTTCATTAATTCTTTTGTATCTGTCCAACCTGATGTGTCTTGTCCGAAGTAAAATATTTTTCTGTTTGCACTATAATATTCTGTCATTACATGCGGCAAAAAAATACTTGGGAAAGTATCCCCAATGTCAATGTTCTTTGTGTCATTACAAAACTGCTCAAGCAATGGTTTGTAAATCTCTAATTGTGTTTGAAGTGTCGTCATAAAATTACAGGCAACGTGTGTATTTGAGCTAATATACGCAACTCTTTCATATTAAACTATTTTCTTTTCTCAATGAATATTAACGACTTATAAAAAAAAGCGCAAAAAAGTTGGTTTAGAAAACTTGCGCAAATACAACTTCCAATAATTGGAAAAACGCAGGTTTTTATCTCATTTTAAAACAGTTCCACAAAGCTATAAAAGTACAAGAGGGCGTCCCGATGCGATACGCCATCGGGATTGACATAACACAACGATGTACCACGTAGCTGCTCCTTAGCCTGGACAATTTTAAAACAATTCTGGTTGTACATTTTCTCCTGCTTTTTTCTCCCATTCCATTTCTACGCTTTTAGAATATTCTGTAAGTTTGGCCCCTATTGCCTTCCAGCCCATTACGTCCACCACTTTATTAACCTTAAATTTTGCATTGCGCACCATTTGACCACGGCCGGTTTTTACCACCAGCAGGGGTTCGTCGTCGGTAGTAACCATTTCAAGGCGGTTATCTTTTCCTTCCTTTATAAAAATGAACTTGGTTTTTAGTGTAGTGGTTTCTATTTTAAAACGCTTGATATTAAACTGCAGTTTTTCATTGTCGAGGTACACGGCAGTTACAATTTTTTCTGCGGTAAACTTTTCTATCAGCAATATTTTTTCGCTGTCAAAACGCTGTGTCAGTTCCTGGTCGGTTATTTCGTAATTGCCATCGTTGTAAATAACCAGTATCCTGTCTTCGGCATCAAACTTACCCAGGTATTCCCCTTTTTCTTCGGTATTGAGGCGCCCAAATTTATTATCGAACCATAATTTTTTTGCATCCAAAGTCGATTTGCCTGCCTCTTTAAACTTAACCGATTTTACCGGGTACTTGGTTACCTGGTTGCCGATACTGCCACGGCCTTTTATCTCCAGCTCTTCAAAATAAAACTCCAGTTCTTTTATGCGGGCGCTGCAATTGGGGCTCAGTATTATTTTTACCATCTCGGCTTCGCCATTGGCATTGGCCGAAAAATAGTGTACCCTGCTTTTTTCGGACCCCTTGGTAAGGTCGTATTCCTTGTCCCTCGTGATGCCGGTTACATTAAAGCGCTTGGCATAAGTAACACCGGTTTTTCCATCTGCATACACCAGGTTATAGGTGGTGCGCTCATCATTTTTTTGAAACACGGCTACATGAATAATATCCTTGCCGATAAATATTTTATCGGCAACCCTTACCACCTTCATGATGCCGCTTTTTGTAAAGGCAATAATGTCATCAAGGTCGCTCACCTCGGCAACGAGTTCATCCTTTTTTAACCCGGTACCAATAAAGCCATCTGCATAATTTACATACAGCTTAATGTTGGCAATGGCCACGCTCTTGGCCTGTATGGTATCAAATAATTTTATTTCGGTTTTGCGTTCCCTGCCCTTGCCAAATTTTTTCAGCAGATTTTCATAATAGGCCACGGCGTATTCTGTCAAATGTTCCAGGTCGTATTTAACCTGTTTGATATCTGCTTCAAGGCCTTTTATCTGTTCATTTAGTTCATCAATATCAAGTTTGTAGATACGGCGTACAGGCTTCTCTGTCAGCTTTACAATATCTTCTCTTATTATTTCGCGGCGCAATTGTTTTTTGTAAGGGGTAAAGGCGGTATCAATTGCCAGCAATACTTTTTCCCATGTTTCATGCTTCTTCTCTAACTCTTTATAAATTTTCTCCTCAAAAAATATTTTTTCAAGTGAGGTGTAGTGCCATTTTTCCTGCAGCTCACTTAGCTTTATTTCCAGTTCCCTTTGCAGCAGGTGTTTGGTATTATCGGCTGAAACCCCTAACAGTTCAGGCACTCCCAAAAATTGTGGACGGTCTTTTACAATTACACAGGCATTGGGCGAAATGCTTACTTCACAATCGGTAAAAGCATACAAGGCATCAATGGTAATATCCGGCGAAATACCCGGTGCCAGCTCAATAAGAATTTCTACTTCAGCAGCAGTATGGTCATTTACTTTTTTGATTTTTATTTTTCCCTGGTCGGTTGCTTTTACAATACTCTCCATTAGCTGCGTGGTGGTAATACCATAAGGCACACTTTTTATTGCCAGCGTTTTTTTATCTACTTCTTCAATAATGGCCCTCACCCTTATTTTTCCGCCGCGTTTGCCTTCATTGTAATTGCTGGCATCCATGGTGCCACCGGTTAAAAAGTCGGGCAGCAACTCAAATTTTTTGCCTTTTAAATATTTAATGGAAGCATCAATGAGTTCGCAGAAATTATGTGGTAAAATTTTTGTTGCCAATCCTACTGCAATTCCCTCTGCTCCCTGAGCCAGCAACAAAGGAAATTTCATGGGCAATGTTACCGGCTCGTTTTTTCTGCCATCGTAACTCAATGCCCATTTAGTTGTTTTATTATTAAAAGCTACTTCTAATGCAAACTTACTTAGCCGGGCTTCAATATATCTTGCTGCGGCTGCGTCATCGCCTGTACGCACATCGCCCCAGTTTCCCTGTGTTTCTATCAACAGGTCTTTTTGGCCCATATTCACCAATGCATCACCAATACTCATATCTCCATGCGGATGGTATTGCATGGATTGGCCAATAATATTGGCTACTTTATTAAAACGGCCATCATCCATTTCCTTCATGGCATGCAGTATGCGGCGCTGTACCGGCTTTAATCCATCTTCAATTGCGGGTACGGCTCTTTCTAATATTACATAACTGGCATAATTTAAAAACCATGTTTTGTACTGCCCGCCAATACCGCTGTCGGTGTGTATATAATCTTCTTTATTTTTACCTGTTGCCATTGTTTAATCTAATTATATACCTCATACAATTCCAACGGCTGCCCATTGGGGTCGTAAAAAAAACAAAATTTTTTACCCGTTAATTCATCTGTTCTTATGCCCTGTACATCTGCTCCTTTGGCAACCAGTTCTGCTACCTGCTCTTCTATATTTTCCACTGCAAATGCAAGGTGCCGCAGGCCTTTCTGTTCGGGGAATGATGCCCGTTCTTTATAATCGGGAAAAGAAAATAATTCAATTTGATATTGCCCGTTGATGGCGAGGTCAAGCTTATAAGATTTTCTTTCTTCCCGGTATGTTTCTGCTAAAATTTCAAAGCCCAGTACTTGTGTATAAAACAATTTACTTTGCTCGTAATCTCCTGTTAAAATGGCTACATGGTGGATGGATTTTATTTTCATTTTAGGCTTTTGTTTTTATTTCAAATTCTTTCATATTGCCCAGCTTTCCCTGCACATCAAACATATCCTGCGCAATCATTACTTTTAAGCGCCAAAGAAGGTAAGCATCACCGGTTGTATCCTTTGCTTTGTGTAAAAACTGGTGAATAATTTTAGAAGCTTTCTGCCAATCGCTGGTAATAAACTTCTTTAACTCTGCATCATAAAAGTCATAGTCGTCCTGCGCTAGTTTTTTACCACCTTCCAATAAACGTACACCTTTATTTTCATTGCAAAGCTTTGTCCATTCATCCGGGTCAACTTCAAACTCACTAAGGGTAATTTCCCTTGCCAGCTTTTTGGCTTTTAAAAATTCTTTCGGCTGAATTTCATGTAACCAGTTGGGGTAAAAAATATTTCCTTTATCGTTGATAAATGGCAGGTTGTTAAGGTATAAAATAAATACCCTGCCCTGAAACTCCTGCATATATTTCAATAACCAGTAATAACTACTCACATCGTGTTTGTTTTGTGCTGCCCATATCCAGATAATCTCTTCTTCATTTCTTCGCATTGTACCAACAAGTTCAGCGACAGTTTTATAATCATCTATTTCACCGCTATCCACTTTGCCATCATAATCTCCACCAGCTAAAACTTCCCGCCACCATTGTTTGCGGGCATCTATACCATCGCTGAGATAGATATTATTTAAAGGGCCAACGGCATAATCATCTTTTAATTGTACAACTTCCCCCCGCATGGATTCATCCAGTGCAATGGCTTCTTTCAGCACTTTTATATCTGCTTCGCTAAAAACTATATGTATCATTTAGTTAATTAATAATTAATAAATAGGAATTAATAATTTCTTTATTTTGAAATCGATTTTCTAATCTCGTTATCTTTTAATTATTGTTTATATTATAACTATTAATTTATCAGGTCTTTGAAGAATTTAGTATTGCTGTCAAAATTTTTATAATTTCTTCACAATAAATTATAAACGATTCGACAAGTTTATTTTCTAACAAACCGCTTTCTTTTAACAGCCTAAACCAATATCTTCTTCCCTTGCTTCTTTGTAAGCGATTTCCAATTTGTAAACAAAATCTTTTCTTAATGAACCTCCAACTGATTCTTCTATATTAGCCCCAATTGATGTACCGCTTTTTAATAATTGGATACACAACTCTCTTTCAACTTTTACCTTTCTTAAATATATAAACAACTTAACAATCCTTAACCCAAACTGAAAAGATTTATCAGCAATGATATTGTCTGTTTTCATACAACTTATTTTTCATAAATTGAATCATCACTAATTTGAAAGAATTATTAATTTTTAATTGCTAATTCTTAATTAAAACCTCTTCCGCCAAATCAACTTCCAGTTGCAAATTATCAATAATAAATTCCTGCCGGGTAGGTGTATTTTTGCCCATATAATATTCCAGTAATTGCTGAATATGTGTATCGGGCAGCATCATCACCGGCTGTAATTTCATATCGCTGCCAATAAAGCGGGAAAACTCATCCGGACTAATTTCTCCCAATCCTTTAAACCTTGTTATCTCTGGTTTACTGCCCAATTTTTTAATGGCCGCCTGCTTTTCATTTTCATCATAACAGTAAATGGTTTCCTGTTTATTACGAACCCTGAACAAGGGTGTTTCTAAAATATATACATGGCCATTCTTCACCAGGTCTGGAAAAAATTGCAGGAAAAAAGTCATCAGCAATAAACGGATATGCAAACCATCCACATCAGCATCAGTAGCAAATACAATATTATTGTAGCGCAATGTTTCGTAGCCTTCCTCAATATTTAAGGCATGCTGCAGTAAGTTGAACTCTTCATTTTCGTACACCACTTTTTTGGTGAGGCCGAAACAGTTTAATGGCTTACCCCGCAAACTAAACACTGCCTGCGTATTGACGTTTCTTGCCTTGGTAATGCTGCCGCTTGCACTATCACCTTCGGTAATAAAAATGGTACTCTCCTTTTGTTTCTCCAGAACATTGTCTTTATCTTTTCCGCTGGCTTCATCGTTGTAATGAAATTTACAATCTCTTAATTTTTTATTATGCAGGTTGGCTTTTTTGGCTCTTTCATTCGCCAGCTTTCTTATGCCTGATAATTCTTTTCGTTCCCGCTCATTTTGCTCAATGCGTTTTTTTATAGCTTCTGCAGTTGCAGCATTTCTATGTAAATAATTATTGAGTTCTTTACCCAAAAAATCACCAATAAAATTGCGCATGCTGGGGCCGCCCTCGTACACTGTTTGTGAGCCGAGTTTTGTTTTTGTCTGGCTTTCAAAAACAGGTTCCTGTACCCTTATAGAAACGGCAACACAAATGCTGCCGCGTATATCCGCTGCATCATAATCTTTTTTATAAAATTCCCGTATGGTTTTTACATAGCCTTCTCTGAAAGCCGCCAGGTGGGTGCCGCCCTGCGTAGTAAACTGGCCATTTACAAAACTATAATATTCCTCTCCATAAGCATTTTCATGCGTTAGTGCCAGTTCAATATCCTCGCCTTTTAAATGTATGATGGGGTAACGTATTTCATCCTCATTGGTCTTGCGCTGCAACAGGTCGAGCAAACCATTTTTACTTATATAACGTTTACCATTAAGGTTCATTACCAGCCCGGCATTGAGGTAGCAGTAGTTCCAAAACTGGTTGTCTAAATATTCCTGTACAAAATGAAAATTCTTAAATATCGTTTCATCCGGAATAAATGTTACCACTGTTCCGTTTTCTTCTTTAGTGGCTGCTTCTTTGTGTTCTTTTGTCAGTACCCCTTTTGTAAATTCAGCAGTTTTTTCTTTTCCTTCCCTAAAAGCAGATACTTTAAAATAATCGCTTAGAGCATTAACAGCTTTTGTACCAACACCGTTAAGGCCAACACTTTTTTGAAATGCTTTGCTGTCGTATTTGGCACCCGTATTTATTTTACTAACTACATCTACCACTTTGCCCAATGGAATTCCACGACCATAATCTCTTACCGTAATGGTTTTGCCATCAATGGTAACATCAACATGTTTGCCATAGCCCATGGTATGTTCATCAATACAATTATCAATTACTTCTTTCATTAAAACATATATACCATCATCAGCACTGCTGCCATCGCCCAGTTTGCCAATGTACATACCCGGGCGCAGCCTGATATGTTCTTTCCAGTCCAAACTCTTTATCGAGTCTTCATTATAATCGGCTGCTATTTTCTCTCTTTCTGTCATTATGTTTTTGGAGTAACAATTTTTATTTTAAACCGCAACCTGCAATCTACTAATTTATTTAGTATTTTTAAACTGAAGCAAATATAGGTAAACCAATATTGCAAGATCAATTTGTGTTTTAAACACTTGTGTATAAAAAGAATTTGCAGTGGTATTAATTTAAAACGGAATACCGGTAAGTGGCTGGGCCTGCATTTGCATAAAGTAGTAGCAATATTTTCCGTTACTTATTCAAAAAAAAGATATCGGCGATACATCTGTTATGATATAAATTAATGGTAATTTGTCAGTCAAAGCAACATTCAATGAAAAAGATAGTACCGGTTTCTATGACATGTTTTGTGCTGGTATTGCTGTATGCATTTCACTACAAAAAAAATTCTTCGCCCGGAAACCTGAAATTTATTTCAAGGCAGGAAGCATTTAAAAATAAATTTATTGTGCAATGTTCTCCAGACTGGAACCACCTGGATACCGACAGCCTTGCAAATGGTATAAGTATCTTAAAAGGCTGGGGCAATTACCAATGGCCTATTTCATCAAAAAGCGACAGCGCCCGTTTATATTTTCAGCAGGGTATTAGTATGTATTACAGCTTTCATATTATTGAAGCAATGGCTTCTTTTAAAAAGGCAGAACAATTTGACAACACTAATGCCATGATTTATTGGGCACAAGCACTGGCCTACGGCCCAAACATCAATGATTTTGCATATTCTTCTACACCCGAGGCCTTTACCGCTGCACAAAAAGCTGTTTCCTTATCGGCCAACTGTACTCCAAAAGAAAAAGCTTTAATAATGGCGATGAGTGTACGGTTTACATCAGACAGTACTGTCAGCAGAGCATGCTTGAATCAATTTTATACAAACGAAATGGAGAAAGGATACCAGCAGTTTGCAAATGATGCGGATATAGCAACCTTGTATGTTGATGCAATGATGTTGCTGCATCCATGGGAATATTGGAAACACAATGGCGATGCACAATCATGGACCCCACGGATACTTGAAGTGCTGGAAAAAACTTTGCAGCAATACCCTCTTCATCCTGGTGCCAACCATTATTATATACATTCTGTTGAAGCATCCCTTAATCCACAGCGTGCATTAGCTAGCGCCAATCGTTTGGCGAAAATGATGCCATCGGTTTCACACATGGTTCATATGCCATCACATATATATATACGCAGCGGTATGTATGATGAAGGAACCAAAGTGAATGAAATGTCGGTGACCGCTTATAAAGAATACCTGGCTGTTTACCCGGATGTTGTCAATAATGCATCGCTTTATTTAATTCACAACCTGCATATGGAAGCTGCCTGCGCCATGTTGGGCAAAGGGTACGATTATAGTTCAAAAAGTTCCGACGCCTGCAGGGCGAGTTTTGATACTTCTTTTATGTCGTTTCCAGCACCATTTGGCAGCTTTGTGCAATATGTCCATATGACACCAGTGATTAACTATATCCGTTTTGGTAAATGGGATGCTGTATTAGACGCATCTCCAATTCCACAAAATTACGTTTACGCAAATGTATTATCACACTGGGCAAGGGGTATTGCTTTTGCAAGAAAAAACAATATTAATGATGCAAAAAAAGAACTGGCCTATTTGCAGGAAAATATGAATAAACCGGATATGCTGGTGGTGATGCAACCTTTTAATGCCCCGGAAGATGCTGCAAAAGTTGCCCAAAAATTATTGGAGGGAATAATTGCAGAACAGCAAAACGATATGACGGCTGCAGTAAATTATTTTACAGAAGCTGTAAAGGCTGAAACCGCATTGATTTATAACGAACCAAGGGATTGGCTATTACCTGCAAGAGAGTATCTTGGAGCAGCTTTATTAAAGCAAGGGTCGCTCGCAAAAGCAGTTGAGGTTTTTAAAGATGACCTAAAAGAGAATCCTAATAATCACTGGTCGTTAAAAGGGCTGTATCAATCTTTGCAAGAACAAAAAAATTATTCAGCCGCAGTGGATATTAAAAAGCAACTGGATAAAATAAATGCAAAAGAAGATATAAAAGATTTTCCGGTAGTATTTTAAAAATAACAGCAGAAATAAATTTCATTCATTTTCTAATTTTTTTGGCAGGAACTTTGAAACAAAAAATAGTTTTAAATTGCTAATCAGTATATTTGAAGTCCAAAAAATGCTCAGTCTTAATTCCATTGAAGAACCTGTAAGAATGATTGGTTACTATTAAAAGTATACAAAAAGCCAACCCATTTTTTCTTTAGTTGAACAATCTTTTTAAACAAAAAATTTTAAACCATGAAATTGAGAAAACTATTAATGGCTATTGCCATTGTAACTACGGTAAGCTTTGTAAGCTGTAAACCAAAAGATGCGGACATTCAGGCTGCCGTAGAAGCAAAAATAAATGCCATGCCTGATATGGTGAAGGGAGCAACAGTTGCAGTAAAGGATGGCGTGGCTACCCTTACCGGCGAATGCAAGGATGAGATGTGTAAGGCAGCCTGCGACAAAGCGGCATCAGAAGTTAAGGGTGTAAAATCTGTTGTAAGTAATTTTACCCTTGCAGCTCCTCCTGTAGTATTTGTACCTCCGGTAATTACTGCTGATGACCCTTTAACTAAATCAGTTGCTGACGCAACAAAAGATTACCCCGGCATAACTGCTTCCGTAAAAGATGGCGTTATTTCTCTTACAGGCCCAATTTCAGCAGACAAATGGAAAAAATTAAAAATGGCTTTGGATGGTTTGCATCCTAAAAAAGTTGATGGAACCGGTCTTACAATTAAATAACAAACTAAATTAAACAATCATGGCATTACAGGATAAATACAAAGAATTAACAGATGCTGCAACTGCAGCAGGTATCAGCGATTTGCAGGTACGTGAACAGGATAATGTTTTATACATAGACGGCACATCACCAAGTGGTGCCGTTAAAGATCAGTTATGGGATATTTATGGTAAAATTGACCCTAATTTTTTAGCAGGGGATTTGGTACTAAACGTTAACGTTAACGTAAGTGCTGCTGTTACAAAAGTAAAAGTAACCACCGATAGCAGCAATCTTAATATTCGTAAGGGGCCTGGTACAGATCAGCCAATAGTTGGCAAAGCGGCCCATGGTGAAGTAATTACATTGGTTAGCCAGAGCAATGCTCAGTGGTGGCTGGTACGCACCGATGACAATGAAGAAGGATATGCGTATGCTCAATATTTAACACCGGAAGCATAATACTATTTTTAAACAAAAAAGCCATCCTCAATAATTGAGATGGCTTTTTTGTTTGCATTATAAAGCTCAACTTTGCATAAATTCTACTTAAGATGAAATATTTTTTCAATAGCTGCTATTCAATAATTTTATCAGTATTGTTTTTGGCCTGCAATGCACAAACAAAAACTGCTTTAACTGCTTCCGAATTCCAAAAGAACATACTAGGTGCAGATTCAATACAATTGCTGGACGTACGTACGCCTTCCGAATATTACTCGGGCCATATAAAAAATTCATTGCAGGCCGACTGGACTGATAAAACAGAATTTAACAGGCGCATAGAATATATTGATAAAAATAAACCTGTATACATATACTGCCTGTCTGGCGGCAGAAGCGGTGCGGCTGCAAAAGAAATGCGTGCTAATGGGTATGCCAAAGTATATGAACTAACAGGTGGCATCAATGCATGGAAAGCTGCCAATTTACCAATTGACGGAAAAACCGATGAAAAGCAAATGAGTATTGAAGCATTTAATACTGCTATAAATGCTGGAACTGTATTGGTTGATTTTGGAGCTGAATGGTGCCCGCCATGTAAAAAGATGGAACCTGTTATAAAAAGTTTACAGGGTAAAGACCCGGGCAAATTTACCTTGGTAAAAGTTGACGGTAGTAAAGACGTAGATTTATTAAAACAATATTCGGTAATGGCATTACCGGTATTTATTATTTTTAAAGATGGTAAACAGGTTTGGCGCAAAGATGGAACTGCAACAGAAAAAGAAATGAATGATGCTTTGAAATAATAATTTCAAATTGGCGTAATAATGTTTCCTTAGTCTTGCGATAATTCTTTTATAAAATCACTCACCAGGTAACTGACCAATTTTCCGGTGGTATCACTTTTTCGGCCATCTGCCAGTTGGGTTGCACCTTCGCAAATATGCAGGTAGGCCGGTTTTGCATCCTGTGCAACAAAAGTTATAAACTGCCGGGCCTGTAAAGAGGTAATACCTGCCGGAGTTGTTGCGCTGCTTAAAATATTTTCTATACAATCAAGGTCTATTTCAATTCCAGTATAAGTATCTTCTGTAAAGCCCGTTGAGTGTGCTATGGCCTGCGTAAAATTTTTTCTTTCCCGCAAAAAAATATCTTCATAACTTATGTAATCTACAAAGGGGTCATTATGAATATCCATTAATACATTCTGCGAAATATAATTTTCATGTATCCCAATTACACAATACTTTCCCAGGTATCCATCCTCGGCAGCATATCTAAATGCATTGCCACTATGCCTTCCTTCTGTATTTTTAAAATCTGCATGAGCATCTAAATTGATTACATTAATTTGTGAAAGCGGCAGTACCTCAGCTTTATATAATCCTTTTGCCGTGCCTTTTATAATGGGATACGAATTATTATGGCCACCCCCGATAATAACAGGTATCTTTTTAAAAGAAGCTATTACTTTTATTAAGTTTTCTACTTCATCATCAATGGTATGCACCGCATGCCTGTAGGCTTCTATCAATTCATCGGTATCATCTGCATTATTTTCTATCAGGTATTTAATGTCGCCAAAATCAAAATGGCCAAGGATCAATATATCTTCACCCGTTAAAAAATCATTGCTCTGGGTATTTAAAAAACTCATTAAAAATGGTAACCATACAGTATCTGCACCACCCAGGCCATAATTGGCTTTTATACCAATATCTTCCGGAATGCCCACCACCACATATTTTGCTGAAGATTGCTGTAATGCTTCTACCCAGTTATCGGTTGCAGTTATTTGTTTCACCCGCTCGCCCAATTTGGTTTCAAACCGGCGGATTTTAGTAATTGATAAAATGTCTTCTTTAGAATAAAACTTAAAATGTTTCATATTGGGAAGATAACGAAATTTGAAACTATTGCCCCGGCGTTTATTTTATTTTTTTAATTATTATTTGCCTTGCAAAGAAAAATGGTGGTGCAAAGCCTTTGCAACACCATCCTTATTATTGGTATCTGTAACATAATTAGCTACTGATCTTATTTCTTCCGGGGCATTGCCCATGGCAATACCCATACCTGCAAATTCAATCATTCCTTTATCATTATAATTGTCGCCAATTGCAATGATCTCCTTTTTATCAATGCCATATTTGTTTATCAAAAATTCAATGGCTTTTGCTTTGGAAGCTTCAAGGCTCATTACTTCCAGGTAACTGGGCTGTGATTTATAAATATTTAATTGTCCATTGTGTAATTCTATCAATCTTTTTTCAATGGAAAGTATAAGCTCTTTGTTACCTGCTATCAATACTTTGTTTGGGCCGGTAACTTCTTTTTCCCAGTGGGCAATGGTTTCATGAAACGGCTGGATTTTTATTTTAACAGGAGTTATTCTCTGCTCTTTTTTAATACGGTCATTTTCCATTTCAGCAAACCATTCCATATCACTGTAATACATAGACGACAGTTCTATATCCTTTAACTCTTTATGAATGGTAATAGCATCAGCTAATGAAATGGCCGACTGAAAAATGACTTCATTATTATGTACAATATAGCCTCCGTTAAGGCTTACAACAGGCATATTATCTGAAACAACCTGTTTACTGATTGGTAAAATACCATGAAGCGGGCGTGCTGAAATAATCACTACCAAAATACCTTTCTCCTGTAGTTGGTTTATTGCCTGTTTATTGGCATCACTAACACTATGATCGCTTTGCAATAACGTTCCATCCATATCTATAAAAACTGCTTTGTACATTGTATAATTTTAGTTTGATAAAGGCGCAAATATAATAAAAAAGCCTCCGTAATCCGGAGGCCGCTTTGTTGAAGGGGTTTAGTCCCAGTCTCTTTTATCATGATCCCTATACCGGTTATCTCTTTGGTCATGTTTATATTTTCTATGTTTATACTTTGCCATTACGGAACGTATTTCATTGTCACGTTGAAATAGCAGTGACGTTATCATCCGTTCTTTTTGATACCTGCTCATAAAAAACCTATTTCTTACCGACTGAATTTTGCTATTGTATTCCCTGTTAATTTGTTCAATCTGCCAGTCTTTTTCCCGGTCGCTATAATAATATTTTCCATTATCATTGTAATCATCATCTCTGTTACGATCCATATTAACATCATAGGGATCATTATTGCCATTGTTGTTATTACCCCAATGGTTTCCATTATTTTGTGCAAATGTCGCAAAACTTATTAAAAATACCAGTGCTAAAAACGTACATGTCTTTTTCATAATTGTAAATTTTAATTGTTGTCAATGCGTATAAGATGGCATTCAATCAAGGTTGTTTACCAATGAAATGTTAATAGATAAAAAATATTTTTGACCGGTTAAATGTTTTTGTGGCTGCATCCTTGCGTTGTTAATCCCGATAGCATAGCGTATCGGGAAGTCCCTTTTTACTGCAAAACTTTTGGCAACCCTTTTAAATTGATGGGGTATTATTTTTTGCAGACCTACAACTATTATTTGATAAAGACAGGCAGTAACATGAAATACATCAAACCCTTTACAGGATAAGGTTGTGGCCAGTTAAATGAGGATATATGGGGTGTACCTACGGCACGCAAATACGGAGATTTTTTCTTTGTTACAAAGTGATAACTCCTGGGAAATTAAGGCAGAAGTTTTTAGGCTTGCTAATTAAAGAAAAAGAAGAATATACTTACACTCCTATTTTTTCATTCACTATTTTTAAAATAGCTTTTTCCAAAGCAATTGTTTCCTGTTCAATTGCATTGCCCCTGGTAATAATATCTGTTACGAAATTGTTATCATTGTAACCAGCAGCGTTGATGCGTACATTCATAAAAGCGCCCATTACTGCACTTCGGGCGCAAAGGGCGCCAACCCCTGCATCAGAAACAGAATTGGGATTGCCTGTCTCGGCCATTGCCTTTATCACCAGCAGGCTTGCATGCGATATTTGCATTACTTTAAAAGGTATCTCAATAGCATACTTCGTTGCTGCCTGTATAGCGTTTGAGCGGATAGCTTTTTCTTCGTCTGTTGTTTTTGGTAAAGCAAATGCATCCATAATATGGTTGAATGATTTTGTGTCAGCGTCTACCAGTTGCAGCAATTGATTTTTGTGCTGTTGCCCTTTTTCGGCCCAAACACTAAATTCCTGCCAACGGTCATCCCAGCCTTTTTTATTTGAAGATAAATTGGCTACCATAGTTGCCAGTGAAACACCGAGAGCACCAATGTAAGCAGCAACGGAACCGCCGCCGGGGGCAGGGCTTTCGCTGGCTGTTTCATCTGCAAAATCAGTAAGGGTATAACTAATCAGTTTACTATCCGCTTTATCTGCCAGCATGTATTCAATAATTCTTTCTTCAGGTTTAAAAGGCGCCAACTCATCCAACCCCATCGATTTTATAGCAATATTAATCAATTCTTTTTCGGATACACCAGTGGAACGCTGTTGTTTTAGCAGGAAATATTTTCCTGCATCCAGCATGGCTTTTAACGGAATTAAACCAACCAGTTCGCTGCCCGTTACCCTGATGCCCCGTGCATCAGCTTTTTTGCACACCTCATCAAAGGCAATGTGCACGGGCGTAATATTGATGTTGGTCAAATTGATAGAAACCTGTGCCACGCCATACTCTTCTATAAACCAGCCTATGGCTTTCACCGATTTTAAACTGCCGGGTTTATTTATTTTTACGCCGTTCTCTTCTACATTTCTGCCGGCTTCCCTTACGTCAAATGCAATGGCATTGGCGCGGCGTGTACTGGTGGTGTTTAGGTTTACATTATAGGCCACTAAAAAATCCCTTGCTCCAATAACAGTGGCTCCACGTTTAGCATCAAATATGGCAGGACCATAATCAGGTTTCCATTCCGGTTGCAGAATTTTTTTTGCAAAAGCTTCGTACTCACCTGCACGTATAACCGATAAATTACTGCGATGTTTATCCGGTTGTGCAGCTTCATATAAATAAACCGGCAGCTGAAGTTCTTCTCCAACTCTTTTTGCCAGTTGCTGTGCATACACAACTGTTTCTTCCATACTGATATTGGCAACAGGTATCAAAGGGCATACATCCGTAGCGCCCATACGCGGATGTTCGCCTTTATGCTGACTCATGTCTATCAACTCACCAGCTTTTTTAATGGCCCTGAAAGCGGCTTCTATAACAGCTTTTGGTTCACCTACCATTGTTACTACCGCACGGTTGGTAGCTTTACCCGGATCAACATTTAATAAGCTTACACCTTCTACCTTTTCAATTTCGGCTGTTATCTGGTTAATAATACTTAGGTTTATTCCTTCGCTGAAATTGGGAACACATTCAATAAGTTGTCGCATGTTATATTTTTTGCCGTTGAGGCGTTAAAGTCGTTTTTTATCTTTTGCCGGGAATACATTTTTTTGCCGTTAAGGCGTTTAGACGTTTTTTTCTTTTCGTCTTAATGACTTACCAGCTATATTCACACAAACTCTCCATTTATCATTACTCTGTCGATACAATTTGTACCAAATGCATAAGGCAAATAGGCAAGGGATGGAATTGGTTTTGTAAAAATAAGATTGGCATTTTTGCCAATAGTGATGCTGCCACATTCATTATCCACGCCCATTGCGAAAGCTCCGTTAATAGTCGCTGCATTGATGGCTTCTTCGGGTAACATTTTCATTTGAATGCAACTCATTGCAATTACAAGGTTCATATTACCACTGGGCGATGAGCCTGGGTTATAATCGCTTGCCAGCGCTATGGCACAACCTGCATCAATTAATGTACGGGCCGGTTGAAAACCCATTCGCAAGAAAAAAGCCGCTGTAGGTAGCAGCGTGCAAATCGTTTCTTTATGGTCTTTTCCGGATAACATTGATTGTTGATTACAGAGTAAATTAATCTCCTGCTCATTTAAAGTTTCCAGGTGATCAAGTGAAACTGCATTCAACTTTAAACCCATTTCAATGGCTCCAATACTGTTCAATTGGTTGACATGCAGTTTTGGTTTTAAACCATATTGCAAACCTGCTTTACAAATTTGTCCCATTTCTTCTGGTGAAAAAAAACCAGTTTCGCAAAACACATCAATATAATCTGCTAAATTTTCCGCTGCAATAACCGGTAACATTTCGTTGATGATGCTGTCAATATATCCCTGGTGATTTTCTTTGAATGGTCCAGGATAAGTATGTGCTCCTAAAAAAGTTGATTTAATGGCTAAGGCAGATTTTTCTTTCAATTTTTTTATAACCCTCAGCATCTTTAATTCTCCTTTTACCGTTAACCCGTAACCGCTTTTTATTTCAATGGCGCCAGTACCAAGTTTGCTAACTTCCTGCAGCCGTTTCCATGCCTGGTTAAATAGTTCATCTTCAGGGGCATCATTTAAATTTTGCGCTGAACTTAAAATACCACCGCCTTTTGCTGCAATTTCCGCATAGCTTAATCCTTTTATTTTATCAATGAATTCGGTTTCCCTGCTTGCTGAAAACACAAGGTGGGTATGGCTATCGCACCAGGCTGGCAACACAAATTGCCCCTGTGCATCGATAATATGTTTCGGTAATTGCGGTACTTTTAATTCCAGCTCATACATGGCGCCGTAATCAGCAATAAAGCCATCTTCAATTAATACAAAAGCATTTTCTATTACCGGTAATTCTGCTAATGCTATTCCCCTAAGGAGCTGTGGCTGCTCCCGAACATTCACGAGTTGTGTAATATTTATTATGATGGCAACTGATGACATAATTGGTAAAACTGTATGAGTAAAAGTTGAACGGTTATAATTTTTCCCAAATTTCTTTTCCAAATTTTTCCAGCCCGGGATCCCTCGCTCCCATTAATAATAACACACAATCATCTGTAAGATGGGGCCGAAGAGCTGTTAAAAAATTATTTCTATCTTCTGTAAAAAAAGCATTTTTTCCCAATGCCTTTATATCATTTATCAAATCATTGGCAGATATATCTTTAATAGCAGTGCCTCCTGCGTAAAAAATTTCGCTCATCCATATTTCATCCTGTGGCCTTAACACTTCTGCAATTTCTTTTACAAAATCATTGCGTAAAAATCTTGTAGGGCCGTAACCATGTGGTTGAAACCAGGCTACTACTTTTTGTGCAATTGGTTGGCAGGCTTCTATACTCTTGGCACATTTTACAGGATTATGTGCATAATCGTCGATAAGCCAAACGCCATTTTTTTGTCCCAAGACCTGGTGACGCCTGTAAATACCTTTATAGTTTTTTAATGCAGCTGCGCAGGTTTTTAAATCAACACCCAACTGGCTGGCTACAGCTGTTGCGGCCAATGCATTTTCCATATTCAATTTACCAACTGTGTTTAAACTAAATTGAGTGCCGTTAATATCAAAGGAAATGGTCAACCCATTTTGACTAAACCCTGTGGCTTTATATCCAGCAGTTATATTGTTATCAGTTGTAAAATCATTGGAGTCATTAACAGATAATTTTTTTGCCAATGTATTTGATTGATTTACTACAAATAATTGTTGCGTATTCTTTTTAAAAATACCAAATATCTCCATCAGCTCATCAATCTCCTGGTGGTCTTTATCAATATTTAATAACAGGCCTACTTCAGGATGGTAGTGTACAATCGAACCATCGCTTTCATCCGCTTCAATTACCAGCCAATCGCCGTTGCCTACTTTGGCGTTTCCAATTTTACCTTCTTTAATGATACTTATTAAACCTGCACCACTAATAATTCCCGGGCAAAGCCCTGCAGCAGTTAATATATCAAACAACATAGCGCTGGTAGTACTTTTACCGGAAGTGCCGCCAATGGCAATAGTCTTTTTACTTTTCGCAATTAATGCTAATACTTCACTACGTTTTAAAATAGGAATATTTAGTTGTTTGGCTTTTTGTACTTCTGCAACAGTATCTTCTATAGCAGTTGACACTACCACCAAATCAGTAGCTGTTGTTATACCTTCGCCATTTTGTATAAAACAATTTATTCCTTCTGCAATTAATTTTTCTTTGGTATCATTCTGTTGGCCTTCTTTAAAATACCTGTCACTGCCACTTACATTTTTTTCTATACCCGCAAGGTATTGTGCAATAGCGCTCATACCAGTACCTGCAATACCTATAAAGAAAACGTTTTTAAAATCTTCGATTCCTTTGATCATTTAGTAAACAATTTATTATGAAATGGTTTTGTTATGGCGCAGTGTTCTGTACGCAAAAAATAAACTGATGCACATAAATATACCTCCTAAAAAAAATGCTGAACCTGCAAAATGTACCCGAGCGGTTGGTTTGGTGAAGTAAGAGAATAAACCGGTCATTAAAACAGGGCCGATAATATTGGTAACACTCATCACACTTGTTAAACCACCCTGCAATTCACCTTGTTCGTTGGCAGGAACCTGGCCCGAAATAATAGACTGAAGTGCCGGCCCGCAGATTCCTCCAAGGCAATAAGGCACTAAGAATAAAAACATCATCCAGCTTTGCGTGGCTATGGAAAATAAAAACAATCCGATTGCATACAGAGCAAGGCCTGTATACACACTTTTTTTATTTCCTAACCATGGATTTACAATACGTATTAAGCCACCCTGAACGGCACCTACCAATAAACCTACCAGGCCCAGTGAAATACCGATTATTCTCGGTGTCCAGTTAAATTGTTTTATACCAAAAAAAGACCAGGTACTTTGTACTGCATTGGCAGCTAAATAAATTAGAAAAAAAGAGAGGATGAGGCCACCTACACCCGGATATTTTTGTAAATTTTTTAAACTGCTTACCGGGTTAGCTCTTTTCCAGTTAAATGCTCTGCGGTTTTCAATTGCCAACGATTCGGGTAAAACGAAGTAACCATAAATGCAATTAACAAGGCTAAGGCAGGCAGCCACAATGAAAGGAACCCTGACTCCATATTCTCCGAGTAGCCCGCCAATAACCGGCCCCAATATAAAACCTAAACCAAAGGCAGCGCCCACCATTCCAAAATTTTGTGCCCGGTTTTCAGAAGTGCTGATGTCTGCAATATAAGCTGTAGCAGTAGTAAAACTTGCACCTGCAAAACCAGCAATAATTCTACCAACAAATAACCAACCGATAGAAGGTGCAAGGGCGAGAAAAATATAATCTATTCCCAGTCCTAATAAGGATAATAACAATATCGGCCTTCTGCCATACTTATCGCTTAAGTTACCTAATAAAGGAGCAAATAGAAATTGCATAATTGCATATGCAAAAGCAAGCCAGCCGCTATACCGCGAAGCATCACTTATAGTTCCATGTATCAACTGTTCTATTAACCCAGGTACCACAGGAATAATTAGGCCGATACCCGTAACATCTATCAATAAAGTAATGAAAATAAAACTGATTGCAGCAGAGCGATTGGAAGCCATTTTATTTAATAGTTATAAAACAAAGATAAGCTGCCAGTCTTAAAGCCAAAGATGCTTAAAAAAATAAAACCAGCTTCTGTAAAATTTTATTTTTTAAACATAAAATAAACTGCCCCAATCAAAAAAACAAAGCTTACAAGGTATTTCCATTGCAAAGGTTCCTTAAGATACAATACAGCAAACACTGAGAATACTAGAAGTGTTATCACCTCCTGTGTAATTTTTAATTGAAACCCACTCATGCCGCTTAAATAACCCAGCCTATTGGCCGGCACCATAAAAAGGTATTCAAAAAAAGCAATACCCCAACTGAGGAGTATCGCTTTCCATAAGGTTAATCCTTTTTCCCTTAAAAGGCCATACCAGGCAAACGTCATAAAGATATTGGATGCAACTAATAACCCAATTGTGCGGATATTCATTTTAAATTGATTTTATTTTTTAAATTATAATTAAGACCAGCAAATTTATTTTTTTTAAATTACATTAACCCCCCAAAGTAAATTGGCATGGTTTTGGAAATTAATGATATTCTAAAGTTAACCAGCCAATATTTTTTACTTACTTGTTAACATATCAACATTCCCTGTTAAAGCTACTTTTACATTTACTATTTTTATGGCAACTATTATAACAACTAAATACACCACTTATGGCATTCGAAAATTTTCCACCAAATGAGAATTTACCTCCTTCTCCACCCAACCCCAAAAAAGACTGGCGTACTATATTATCAATTCCCCTGATAATTGCACTCTTGTGTACATGGGGTTATATTATCTGGGATAAAAGTAAAAACAAAGAATTAATACAGCAAAAAGATACCCAATACGCCAGTGTAATTTCGGAAAAAGATACCCTGCAAAATTTATTGGAAGATGCCACCATGCGGTACGACAATTTAAAAACCTCTAATGCAAAAAAAGATAGTACAATCACTTCAAAGGACAGGGAAATATCTAATAAAAAGTCAAAAATACAAAGTTTGCTTTCAAAACAAAATGCTACTGCTGCTGAATTGGCGCAGGCAAGAACTTTAATCGCCTCATTGAATGCTGATATAGAAGATTATAAGGCACAGGTTGAACTTTTAAAAGGACAAAACCAGGTGTTAACCAGGGAAAAGGAAGTTGTTACTCAACAGCGTAACGCTGTTGCCCAGCAATTCGATTCTGCAAAAGTGGTGATATCAGAGAAAGATAATTTAATTGATATTGGTTCTACGCTTGAAGCAGCTAACTTTAATATTTTAGGGATTCAACAAAAGAAAAATGGCAAAGAGAAGGAAACGACAAAGGCCAAAAGAGTAGATATGGTGCGCATATCTTTTGACCTGGGTGAAAATAGGATTGTTACTTCGGGCCCTAAAGACCTGTATATATTAGTAACCGGGCCTGATGGAAAACCTATTACTATAGAAGCGCTTGGCTCAGGTAGTTTTACAACAAGGAATGAAGGCGAAAAATCTTATACACAAAAAGTAAATATCAACTATGTACAAGGCCAAAAACAAAGGGTAAGTTTCGACTGGAAACAAAATGACCCATATGTAGAAGGCGATTATAAAATTGAAGTATACAATAATGGATTTAAAATTGGTGAGGGTATGCGCCATTTTAAAAAAGGTGGATTATTTGGTTAGTCTTCATAAATAATTTTTATTAAAAGGGCTCCGGAAATTTCGGGGCCTTTTTGTAGGTAGTTTTCAAATAAAAAAAGAGCGCTCATTGCTGAACGCTCTTTTTAAATGATATGCTGGTTATAAATTACCACCTGTTACCACCACCACCGCTGTTACGGCTGTTTGAATATCCACCACCGCCACCGCGGTTGTTTGAATATCCACCACGGCTTCCACCGCCTGTTCTTTCTTCTCTTTCTTTTGCTACAGAAACAGACATTGCCCTGCCTTCAACTTCTTTGTTGTTAAGGCCTAACATAGCATCTTTTCCTTCGTCGTCGTTCGACATTTCTACAAAGCCAAAACCGCGTGAGCGGCCGCTTTCCCTGTCCATAATTACTTTGGCAGAAGATACAGTACCAAACTGTGCAAAAAGTTCGTTCAATTCAACATCTGTTGTGTTGAAGCTTAAATTTGAAACGTAAATGTTCATTTTCTTAAAAATTTAAATAAATAAAATAAAATACCTGTGACGGTAACTATAACTAAAGACAAGATTTTTAAGAAGAGAAAACTAATACGTGGAGAAGTAAAAAATTGAATCTAACTAAAACATTGTGCTCATAGAGCTATTATCACGCAGCAAATATAGGCGTATAAACTTATAAATGCACATTTATTTTTAAGCTGCCAATAAGTTGATCAATTATTCTTTAAGCCTTGTAACCAGGTAAACATACTCCTGCATGGCCGTTTCTTTAGGTTTTCCATTTAATTCTTCCCATGCTGTATACTTTGCTTTTGCCACAAAATCGAATGGATTGGAGGGCGCTTCCACATTTACATCTCCTTCTGTTGACTGTTTATACAGTGAATATAATTGCAGCAACACATCATTGGAAGGCTTTTCGGGCAGGGATTTGCTATTGACTACTGCTGCTTCAAATTGTTCTTTTAGTTCCATACATTTTTTTCAAAAGTAGTTTACAAAATGAGGTGCAACAAAAAAACGCCTCAGGCCTTAACGGCAATGATAAGTAATTGAAAAAATTAAGTAACGCATATAATTAGTTTTTAGTAACTTTTAACAACCAAATCGAAACTCTGTTGTTTCATATAGCGTAACTATTCATTAAACAATTGTTATGAAATCAATTCTTACCATTCTTATAACCGTAATCGCACTTGTTTCTTGTGCGCAAACAGAAAGCAATAAAGTTAAAATACCGGTAGCCAGTAAAGAGGCGGCTGCTAAAAATGAAGCTGTGGCCACATTTGCCGAAGGCTGTTTTTGGCATACCGAAATTGTTTTTCAAAGCCTTGTTGGCGTGCGTGACGCTGTGAGTGGTTATGCAGGCGGTACCGCGGCAAATCCGAATTATGAAATGGTTGCTACCGGGCAAACAGGCCATGCCGAAAGTGTGCAGGTACATTACGACCCTTCAAAAATAAGTTACGAAATACTTGTAAAAGCTTTCTTCGCCAGCCAGGATCCTACGACCATGAACAGGCAGGGCAATGATGCTGGTACCGAATACCGCTCTATTGCATTTTACAATAACGATAATGAAAAACAAATTATTGAAGCAGAAATAAAAAGGCTTACAGATGCCAAAGTATATAGTAATAAAATTGTAACGCAGGTGGTACCGTTTGTAAAATTTTACCAGGCAGAAGATTACCACCAGGAATATCACTACTGTCCAACTATTGCCCCTTCCGATTTGCTGAAAGTACTATAAACAGTACATTGTGAGGGAATAAAATATTTTTCGATTTGAATTCAAT
>JAYTTI010000101.1:0-65648 GCA_043745405.1 Ferruginibacter sp.
TTTAGTTTTGATTCTGCCCAAACTGTTCCATTGTGCCGGTGCACTATTTTTTGTATAATTGCCAGGCCAATGCCTGTTCCCTCAAATTCTTCCTGCGAGTGTAAGCGCTGAAAAACCCCAAAAAGCTTATCATAGTATTGCATATCAAATCCCGCCCCTTCATCCTTTATATAATAAACCACCAGGTTCTCTTTTTGATAAGCCCCGATTTCTATATTGGTTTTTGGTTTATACTTCGAATATTTAATAGCATTGGAAATCAGGTTAATCCATACTTGTTTAATAAGCGACTGATCTCCTTTGGCAGGAGGAAGTGCAGTCACATTAAATTCGGGAATGTTTTCACCCTCTTCAAATAATAATTCTTCTCTTACCAAATTTACAAGAGCAGTCATATTAATTTCCGAAACCGTAACCTGCTTCCTTCCCAATTTAGAAAATGCCAGCAAATCATCAATGAGATCACCCATTTTCTTTGAGTTATGCATAATGGAATTCAGCACTTTTGTTCCATCCGCATCAAATTTTTCTCCATAATCTTCCACCAATATTCTTGAATACCCATTAATGGCTCTGATTGGAGCCCGTAAATCGTGTGATACAGAATAGGAAAATGACCCCAATTCTTTGTTAACAGATTCCAATTGTGCAGTACGTTCTATCACTTTTTGCTCTAATTCATCATTGAGTTTACGAATGTCATCTTCCGCATGTTTAAGTTCCCTGTTGGCAATGATTAACTCTTCAGCCCTTTTTTCTTTCTCTTCGTTTTGAAAAGCAAGTTCCTTATTAGCAATAATTAATTCTGCTGCCCTGTTTTCTTTTTCTTCATTTTGAAAAGCAAGTTCTTTGTTGGCAATAATTAATTCAGCAGCCCTGTTTTCTTTTTCTTCGTTTTGAAAAGCAAGTTCCTTGTTGGCAATGATTAATTCAGCAGCCCTGTTTTCTTTTTCTTCGTTTTGAAAGGCAAGTTCCTTGTTAGCAATAATTAAATCTGCTGCCCTTTTTTCTTTCTCTTCATTTTGAAAGGCAAGTTCCTTGTTTGCAATAATTAATTCAGCAGCCCTGTTTTCTTTTTCTTCATTTTGAAATACAAGCTCTTTGTTTGCAATAAATAATTCAGCAGCCCTGTTTTCTTTTTCTTCATTTTGAAATACAAGTTCTTTGTTGGCAACAACTAACTCAGCAGCCCTGTTTTCTTTTTCTTCGTTTTGAAATACAAGTTCTTTGTTGGCAACAACTAACTCTGCTGCTCTGTTTTCTTTTTCTTCGTCTTGAAATACAAGTTCTTTATTAGCGATGATTAATTCTGCAGCCCTGTTTTCTTTCTCTTCATTTTGAAAGGCAAGTTCCTTGTTGGCAATAACTAACTCAGCAGCCCTGTTTTCTTTTTCTTCGTTTTGAAAAGCAAGTTCCTTGTTAGCAATAATTAATTCTGCTTCCAGTTTTTCTTTTTCTTCGTTTTGAAAAGTAAGTTTTTTAGTAGCAATAGTTATCTCATCAGTTTTTTTTCTTTTAGCCATATTATGTTCTTGCAAAGGTGGTGTTGAAAAATGCGGTATAACGGTATTGGCCAAATAACTATGCGGATTTAAAAGTATTTATTATCCACTTAGATTAAAGGTAATACAATGAAACGAGCTTTCAATAAAGCATTTCGTGCATAAACAACTTAATTGTGAAACTGCCTTTAAAAGGAGTGTTGTTACTATTTAAAAATGCAAAGTCAGTTTTAAAACGAAAGTGTCCATATTCATACAAACTGCTTTGCCCTGCTTTTAAACGCAGCAGTTTGGTGAGGCAACTTCTCTTCAATCAATAATTTTATTTCAGGTAATATTTCTGGATATAGCTTAGCAAGGTTACTCAATATGGTTAATGAAAAAGCCTTAATGGCAACGGCTTCTTTTGGTGAAGCCACATAGTTGAAACAGATATCCATTACCTGGCCTGTAATTTTTTGGGGATATCTACATATTGTAAAAGCCTTACTGTATTGCGTTTGACGGAATCGTGCAGATTGGATTTTTGTAAATTACTGATAAGTTTTGTAAAATTCTTTTTAATAAATGCAGGATGTGCTTCTACGCAATAACTCAATGGCCAGGCTGCCCTTTGTGTAACCCTGTATTCGCCTGTTAAAAAAAGTTGAAACAATTCATCAAATCTTTCCTGTGAAGAGTCAATCCATAGTACAATTTTTTGGCATAGATCCTTGAAGTGTTCTTTCAGTATCTCTTCCTGTAAATTCATTTTTTCTCAATTCGATTTTTGTAAAAATCACCTATGTATTGCCAGTTTTTTTATCATATCTGTACTGAGGCTGTCTGCATACATTCCGTAAGCGCTGGTGAGTACACCTTTCATGGTGCCATCTTTAGATTCTACAGCATATACCACATCTTCATCACTAGGGTTGGTATCGCCTTCAAAACGATACACTTCCGTTATTTCAAACTCGTGGGGGTTTAAACAAAAATTATTTTCATGACAAATAATCTTATCAAAAGCAATATTAAAATCCATCGTGTAACCTTTGGCCTTTAATGCCGCTAAAGCCCCGGTTACAGTATCGTAATTATCCATAATTGTTAAGTTTAAATAAAGTTACAGAAATATTGGTGGTATACATTTCAACATTTCACTAACACTATGCCGCCACTGTTTACCCATAGCAATAGTTTGCCTACCTTTACGCTGTTTTTAGTAGTTTGCTAATAATCGGCAGTAACGTATCGTTTGCTAAAATAATCAATCAAATAAAACAGGATACCAATAAAAAATATCTTTTCCTTACCGCATGCAGGTGTAAGGAAATAGCAAAATAAATATGAGTAAAGAAAAATCAGCAACAAAAAAATCTTCACAAACAGAAATAGTTAAGGGAAGGTTGGATATTTCCAGGAGTGGAATGGGCTATGTAATTGTAGAAGGAATGGAAAAAGACATTGTGGTAAGACCAAATGATTTTGGCAGGGCATTTCATGGCGATACTGTAAGGGTTCAGATAAATAACGACAGTGGCCGTGGCAGGCGTACAGAAGGAAAGATAACAGATGTGGCCGTACGCAATCAAATTACTTATATTGGTAATATTTCGCTTAATAAAAATATAGCTTTTTTTAAAGCTGCTACTGAAAAGCCAATGCCTGATTTTTATATACCGGTAGAAAAATTAAACGGTGCTAAAGATGGCGAAAGGGTAGTGGCTAAGCTGGTTAAATGGGATAAGGCCGATAAAAAACCAGAGGGTGAAGTAGTGACCATATTAAAAGCCGAAGATGTGAATGATATGGCGATGAAAGAAATTTTAATTGAGGCAGGCTTTCCATTAACATTTGAAAAGCAAGTGCTGGATGAGGCTATGAAATTATCGGAAACTATTACCCGGGAAGAATTAAAAAAACGTAAAGACTATAGGGATATTTTAACTTTTACCATTGACCCTGCAGATGCAAAAGATTTTGATGATGCTATTTCTATCAGAAATTTAGATAACGGTAATTACGAAATTGGGGTTCATATTGCAGACGTTAGCCATTTTGTAAAGCAGGATAGCATTTTGGATAAAAGCGCTTATGAAAGAGCCACCAGTGTGTATTTGCCGGATAGGGTAAACCCGATGTTGCCCGAAAAAATAAGTAACGAATTGTGTTCACTGCGCCCCAATGAAGACAAATACACTTTCTCCGTAATTTTTCAGATAACCAACCGCGGCGAAATAAAACATAAATGGATTGGCAGAACAATTATACACAGCGACCATCGGTTTACCTATGAAGATGTGCAGACAATTATTGAAACAAAAGAAGGTACACATCATAAAGCTGTTTTGCTGCTAAATAACCTGGCGCAGATTTTTCGCAAAGAAAGATTTGACCAGGGGGCCATTAATTTTTCTTCGCAGGAAGTGCGTTTTCAACTGGATGAAAATGGCAAGCCCATTGGCATAGTCATCAAGGAAAGCAAAGATTCGCATAAGCTGGTAGAAGAATTTATGTTATTGGCCAACAGAACCATCGCTGAATATGTATCCAGAATAAAAATCAACCAGGAGCCGGTGCCTTTTCCGTACCGTATACATGATACGCCCGATGATGAAAAATTAAAACCATTTGCCGCATTTGCAAAAAAGTTCGGCTATACATTCGATATACATGATGACGCTGCAGTGGCAAAATCTTTTAATAATTTATTAAAAGATGTAAATGGAAAACCCGAACAGCATGTGCTGGAACAATTAGGAATACGCACCATGGCGAAGGCTGTTTATACATCAAAAAATGTCGGTCACTACGGTTTGGGATTTGAACACTATTGTCATTTTACTTCGCCCATACGCCGTTATCCCGATGTGATGGTACACCGTATTTTGCAGGAATGCCTCGATAAAAATCTTAAGCCAGATAAAAAAATGGATGAAAAATGCAAGCATTGCAGCGATAAAGAACGCAAGGCAATGGAAGCAGAAAGGGCATCCAATAAATACAAGCAGGTAGAGTTTATGCAGGATTACCTGGGGGAAGAATTTGACGGTATCATTAGTGGTGTAGCCAGTTTTGGTTTTTTTGTTGAAACTGTTTTACATAAATGCGAGGGGATGGTTACTGTAAGGGACCTGAGTGAGTTTGATGAATTTAAACTGGATGAAGCAGATTATGCATTGGTAGGTTTGCGTACCGGTAAAAAATTCAGGATGGGCGATGCGGTAAAAATAAAAGTGGTAGCCACCAATTTGGAAAAACGCCAGTTAGATTATCATTGGGTGCAGGAGGATGGCAAAACAGTACTAAATATCGGCAAAGCAAAACAGGCTATCAAAAAGAAAAAATAATTTATAAACGTTAAATGGCTGGCGTATTTTTTATGCTCAGTAATTTTGCATTTTCGCAATTTCCTATATGTATTCTTTTATAGAATTTTCTACCATATTTCAGCAAAAATTTGACACCCGTCATTTTCCTTTGCATACCCAGACCCTGTATGATCCTGCACAATACATTTTACAATTAGGCGGCAAACGGGTAAGACCTGTTTGTGTGTTGATGGGTAACGAATTATTTGGCGATGTTATACCCGATGCCTATCATGCAGCAACAGCCATTGAACTGTTTCATAATTTTAGTTTGATACACGATGATATAATGGATAAAGCACCTATGCGCAGGGGGATGGAAACGGTGCATCAGAAGTATGGTGAATCAACCGCCTTACTTGCGGGTGATGTAATGTTTGTAAGGGCTTACGAATACCTCAATAAAATACATATAAATAACCTGCAAAAAGTTTTGCACCTGTTTAATGAAACAGCAAGTGCGGTATGTGAAGGTCAGCAACTGGATATGGATTTTGAAAGCCGCGGCAATGTTGGTTTTGATGAATATGTAAATATGATTACGCTTAAAACTTCTGTATTACTGGCTGCCAGCCTGCAATTAGGCGCCATATTGGGAGGAGCCAGCGAAGGGAACCAGCGTCATTTATACGAGTTTGGAAAAAACCTCGGTATTGCTTTCCAGGTGCAGGATGATTACCTGGATGTTTTTGGTGACCCTGAAAAATTTGGCAAACAGGTAGGTGGTGATATTCTTTCTAATAAAAAAACATTTTTATTGATACATGCCATGGGGACGGCTTCTGCCGAAGAGCAACTGGCATTACGGAAATTACTGCAAGCGAACGCCCCTGATAAAGTGCAAAAAGTAACAGCAATATTTAAAAATTGCAAAGCAGATAACTGGGCACAGGAGCTTAAAAATAAATACCTTCATACAGCCTTGCAACACCTGGAAGATACCAACGTAGTTTCTGCCCGTAAAAAGCCGTTGATGGAGTTGGCGGCTTATTTAATACAACGGGAATATTAATGAAAGCCTTTAAGCAGTTAATTAATATTGCCGTTTAGCCGTTTAGAAGTTTTTATTTATTTTCCAGCTAAACGTCTTAACGCCTCAACGGCAATTTACTGATTTTGTTCGTCCCAAGTAAATAGTGGCACCTCATCGGGTTTGAAATGCACACCTTGCATACTGCAGTTCCAAATATTTATCCGCAAGTCAATTTTATTAATTATTTTGGAGATTAATACTTGTTAATCTAAAAAATAAGCATGTCTACATCTTTATTCAGAACAAAAAAGATTGAAAACATTTTAGCCGAAGGCAGTGATGACAGCCATGGTGGCGGCGGGTTAAAGCGGGTGCTTTCTATGAAGGACCTTACTTTTTTTGGTATTGCCGCCATTTTAGGAGCAGGTAGTTTTAGCAGCCTGGGTGGTGCGGTTTTTCATGGTGGTCCCGGCGTGGTTATTTTATTTATTATTACAGCTATTGCCTGTGCCTTTACTGCTTTTTGTTATTCGGAGTTTGCAAGCCGCATACCCGTAGCAGGTAGTGCATATACTTATGCATATGCTTCCTTTGGCGAACTGTTTGCATGGATAATTGGCTGGGCATTGATAATGGAATATTCGATTGGTAATATTTATGTGGCCTATAGCTGGAGCGATTATTTTACTTCTTTTCTGGATAAAATTGGCGTGCATATTCCACAGTATTTAAGCACCAGTTATATGGAAGTAAAAAATGAGATGGCCAATGGTAGCACCAACCCTGATGTATTGGCAGCATTTAATACAGCGCCCATAATTGGCAGTTTAAAAATTATTTTTGATTTGCCTGCTTTTATAATCAATATTTTAATAACTATGCTGGTGTATCGCGGTATAAAAGAAAGCCGCAATTTCAGCAATTTAATGGTGATACTTAAAATGATTGTAGTGGCCCTGGTGATTATTGTGGGGGGATACCTTGTATTTGCCAACGGGCTTACATTTAACTGGACGCCGCCTAATGACGAAGGCGTAAAAGCATTTATGCCCAATGGTTTTAGCGGGGTAATGGCGGCAGTAAGTGGCGTGTTCTTTGCCTATATTGGTTTTGATGCGGTAAGTGTTTTGGCTGAAGAAAGTAAAAATCCCCAACGTGATTTACCCAGGGGGATGATTCTTTCGTTGGTAATATGTACTGTCGTTTATATTTTATTGACGCTGGTTTTAACAGGAGCCGTTAATTACAGAAATTTTCAAGGTGTTGGCGACCCGCTGGCTTTTATTTTTGAAAAGCAAAACCTTAATGTTGGCTGGATGCAGTTTTTTGTAGCAATTGCAGCAGTTATTGCCATGACGAGTGTGTTGCTGGTTTTTCAAATGGGGCAGCCGCGTATATGGATGAGTATGAGCCGTGATGGTTTAATGCCCCCTGTATTTCAAAAGATACATCCAAAATATAAAACACCTTCTTTTGCTACCATTGTAACTGGATTTGTTGTAGGAGTGCCCATTCTGTTTACTGATAAAACTTTTGTATTAGATTTTACCAGCATCGCTACATTATTTGCATTTGTATTGGTTTGCGGCGGTGTACTGTTGATACCAAGAAAAGAAAAGCAAGCCGGTAAATTTCATATTCCTTTTATCAACGGGCAATACATTTTTCCGGTAATTGTTATAGGCGCTATGCTGCTTGCTTATCAATTATCTGCCAGTTATTTTAAGGATATGTTCAACTTTGATTTTAGCAGCAATGCAGATTATACCAGTGGCAAACTTAATTTTATGGATGTGGCCACACCCAATATTACCCTCATCATTTTTTGGTGCAGCGCTTTATTGTTAGCAGCAGTTACTTTTAAAAAAAAATATTCTTTGATACCCCTGATGGGCCTTATAACCTGTATGTACCTGCTAACCGGAATGACAAAAAATAACTGGGCATGGTTTCTCGGCTGGTTATTAATAGGGCTGGTAATTTATTTTTTATATGGGTACAAAAAAAGTAAGCTGGCTTCTTAAAAACATTTACGATACTTTTTGTAAACGGTTCTCACTCGAATGAAGTGAGATTGAAAAGCGATTTTTCCAATAAATAATCAATTACTACATCTTTCTTTTTACGCCCTTAACAATACTAACTTTGTACCAGTGTTATAATAAAATTAAAATGTTTTATCGATTCGTGTAACCTGCCTGCCGGCAAAGGCAGGTCCGTAACAATTCGTGTAATAAAATTTCTACACAAAAAACCGAATGCTATTATGAAATATGAGCCAGGGGATAGTATCATAGTTTTGCTTACCAATGAAGAAGGAAAAGTAGTAGAGATCATGAATGAAAAAATGGTGATGATAGAAGTGAAGGGTGTATGTTTTCCTGCTTATATGGATCAGATTGATTTTCCTTATTTCAATATGTTTTCAAAAAAAAAACCGATTGAAAAAAAGAAGGTATATATTGATAACCTGCCAAAAGAAAAAGGAGCCATACAGTCCAAAAAAGATGACGGCATGTTTATTTGTTTTGTACCGGTTTTTGATAAAGATATTTTTGATGATGATGTGGTGGAAAAATTAAAAATATACCTCATCAATCAAACACCAACAGCATTTTCTTTTAACTATAATTTAATTTTTAATGGCAGCAGTAGTTTTCAATTGACAAATACTGTCGAACCCGGGCACGACTTTTATGTGCATAATGTAAATTTTGAGAATCTTAGTGATAACCCACGTTTTGATATAGAATTTTCTTTGGTTAATCCTGATAAAAAGAAAGCAGCTTATTATGAAACCTCTTTAAAATTAAAAGCAAAGCAATTATTTAAAAAGATAGAAGAGCTGCAGTTAAAAAATGAAGCCAGTTTTATGTATTCGCTTTTTGATACCTATCCAGATAAAGTTGATGAAGAAAAAGTTGATTTGAGTAAATTGGGAAATGCAGGTTACAGGGTGTATGATGCATCCCTGGTAAAAGAAAACCTGGCGCCCGCCCGTACAGTAGTTGACCTGCACATAGAAAAACTTACCGATAGCTGGAAGCACCTTAGCAACTTTGAAATACTGACCACTCAATTAAAAGCCTTTGAAAAGTTTTACGATCTGGCGGTAGCGCATCACCAACCATCCTTAACCATTATTCATGGAGTAGGTATCGGAAAACTGCGGGATGAAATACACGATATCTTAAAATTAAAGAAAGAAGTGAAGTCTTTTGTAAATCAATATCATCCGTCTTATGGTTATGGCGCAACCGAAATTTATTTCACTTATTTAAGTCGGTAATAATTTTTTTTCTCTCCCCAAAAAGGAGTAGATTGAGAGACAATCGTGAGTATGAAAAAACACGCCCGTTTAATTTTCGGGTTTTGTTTATTGGCAATAATAACCCAGGCACAGCAAAATAAAAAATCTCTACTGTATGATTTGGTAACTCAAAAACACCAGGCAGTAAAGGCATTTCCCACTCCCGTTCTGTTTAAAAAAACTATATCTTCGCCATCAGCCAGGGCAAAAAATTTGCTTTCAAATAGAACACTATTATCGTTGAACAGGCGGGCAGCTATGCAAACGTTTACCGACAGGCCCTCAGCAATTTCTATTTCTGTACCTGCAGGCAAAGGGGTAAACTGGATATTGGAACTGGTGCAACAGAATATTAATACCAGCGCCAATTTTTCTTTTGGTACTATTGATGCAAGCGGAATTCAACATAAAATCTTCGGCAGTCAGGGGCTTCATTACAGGGGCTATATCAAAGGCGACTCTTCTTCCTTTGCATCTTTCAGCTTTTTTGCTAATGGAGAGGTGATGGGTATTTTTTGTAATAAAAAAGGAAACTTCACTATCGGCAAATTAAATGATGACGGAAGGGATTACGTAGTATACAATAACAAAGATTTAAATACACCCATTTATTTTAATTGCAGCACCACTGAAACTTCGACGGTGTCATTTAAGCAAAATAGAGAACCAACAATTTTAACTGCAACTGAAACCCTTACACCCATTTCCTGTAAAAAAATCAGCATGTATTGGGAAGCAGATTATAAATTGTACCATAATAATTTTAGCGATAATATGGATGCTACGCAAAACTATATTGCAGGCGTTTTTAACCAGGTGGCCACCATGTATCAAAATGAAGGAATATTGCTGGAACTAAAGAGTTCTAATATCTGGATTGCTGCTGATCCATATAACACCACTACGGCAAACTCGGCATTGGATGCATTTAGAACACGATGGAATAATCTTAACAATACATTTAAAGGAGATTTAGCGATGCTGATTGACGGGGCACCAACAAATAATGGCGGCGTGGCATACCTTCAGGAAAATAATCTTTGTGACAGGAATTTTGCCTTTGGTTATTGTGATGTATATGGTGCCTATAGCACAGTGCCTGTTTACAGTTGGGATGTACATGTAATAACACACGAAATAGGCCATTTACTTGGTGCTCATCACACACATTGGTGCGGATGGAATACAGGCACCAATGGGCTTTGCGGAGCAATAGATAATTGCTATACTTTGGAACCGGGCAACAATTGTTCAACCTGTTCAGTGAAAAATGATGTCAGTAATACTTTAAACCCCTTCACTGGTACAATAATGAGTTATTGCCATTTGGTAAGTGCGGTAGGTGTTAATCTTGCTAATGGATTTGGCCCCCTGCCTGGCGCAGCTATTCGCAATAGTGTAAACCAGTCGGCCTGCTCAGTTACAGTTAATAAATGGACAGGGGCAATTAATACTGCCTGGGAAAATACGGGTAACTGGAGCTGTGGCAATATACCAGATGCCAATACGGAAGTAATTATTGCAGGTGGATTAAAGAATTACCCTGTTGTAAAAAGTACTGCCATATGTAAAAGCATACAACAATCACCCGCAACATCATTAAGGATTAATACTGGTTTTATATTGACCATTACCGGGGCATCATCAAATTAAAGGTAGCAGATGTGGTGCTAAAACAGGCAACAAATTGATGTTTTAGTATAGAAACTGTTTAAGTTAACATCCGTAGAGTTAATTCTATAAAGCAATTCCCTTTCTGCTTCTATCTTGTATACATTATTTAACTTTTGATTATATTAGTTACAAAAAATTACCTGTAATAAAAATTGTTGCCGGGCAATTTAATTTTTTGGGGACTAATAGCAGGTTATGAAAAAAATAAAACCTGGTGATTTTAAAAAAGAAAAATAGTAATTCATTCATAAAACTTCTCAAATATAATAAAGCACGTTCATTAATCAATTAAACAAACAATTCATGAAATATTTAGTAACAAGTGCAATTGTAGCAATTGGCAGTTCCCTGATGATGTCTTGCGGCGCATCAAAAAAATTAGAAGTAGCAAATGCTGAAAATGCAAAATTAAATGCACTCGTAGCAGATCAAGCCAGCAACCTTACAGCCAGCAGGAATGAAATTGCACAGTTAACAACCCAAAACATGCAGTATGGTAAAGACATTGCTGATTGCCGTGCATCCGACGATGTAAAAGAAAAAAAACTTGCGGCAATGAGGGCATATAAATGGGGGTTACAAGAGAAATTTGATTTTATAAAAGCTAAATTTGATGGCTCAGGCGCTGAAGTAACTTTTGAAAATGGACAGGTACATGTTAATTTTCCGGATGCTTACTTTTTTGCATCAAATAGTTATGCAGTTGGCCAAAAGGGGAGGTTAGCGCTCAATATGGTTGCTGATGTAATGCGGGATAACCCGGATGCACAATGTATAATTGAAGGCAATAGATACATTACATGTTAGGGGTAAAGCTGATAACTGGTCGCTTAGTACAGAAAGGTCACTATCTGTCATAAGGATTTTGGAATACACCTACAATATTAATCCACACCGTCTTACTGCTGCAGGAAGGGGAAAATTCAATCCAATAGCAGATAATTCTACACCGGAAGGGAGGGAGAAAAACAGGAGAGTTGAAATTATTGTTTACCCCCCTCTTTATACAATATGGGATATGTTGTCAATACACTAACATTTTTTTACTTCACTAAGCTTATTAATCAAGATCATTAATATCAAAAACAAATTTTATGTATCAGTCAAAAAAAAATCTACAGCTTCTATTTATCAAGGGGCTGTTAGTATGCACACTTTCTATGTTACTATTTAGCAACACAGATGCACAGCAAAGAGGTGGTGGTGGAAAAAAAGGCGGCGGCGGCGGAGCCCAACGAGGTGGCGGAGGAGGTGGGTCAGCTCAAAGGCCAAGCCCTGGTAAACAACCTGCTGCAAATAATGGCGGAAACAGGGGCGGAGGTAATAATGCAAATGCGGGTGGAAATAGGGGCAATAATGCCAACACAGGCAATAGAAATAACGGTGATAGAAATGGCGGCGGCGATAGAAACATTGGTGGTAATAACGGCGATAAAAGTATCGGTGGCAATAACAATAGCGGCAATAGAAATTCGGGAAACAAGACAAATAATATAGACAATAGTAAAAGAAACACAAACATCAATATTGATAACAGTAAAAATTTCCAGGTAAATAACCACCATAATACAGCAGTTAGGCGTGGAGCCAACTATCGCCCTTATCCAAGGCCGCCTTATAGATATGGGGGATTCCGGTATAGTTGTTATCATCCTTATGTTTATCGTCCCTTCCATCCATTTATATGGGGCCCAATGTGGCATCCATGGGGATTTTTTGTTGTGACACTTGCCACAACTGCAATTATATTATCGGTTGACAATGATGTACATCCTGTTAGTGATATGGCAATTGCCCCCGTTTTTAATTATGATAATTCTTCCATTGAAAAGGAATTTGCGATGTCTGGCCCAGCCTCGGTGTTCAGCATGGATTATGAGAATTATAATACTGTGTACAATGAAGTAAGCGAAACTTTTTATTACGATCAGGGTGTGTATTACGTTAAGGGAGATGGCGGCTATACAGTAGTATCTGCACCAATTGGCGCAAAAATAAAAGTCCTGCCTACAGGTTACGAAACAGTTACCATCGAAGGAGGCGCTACAAATTATTATTATGGCGGTGTGTTTTACGAAAAAACTTCCAGCGGTTATACTGTAGTACCCCCTACAGCCGGAACTACCGTGGAACATGTTTCTGATGGAGCCGAAGAAGTAAAAATGGGTGATATAACCTATGTAAAACTTGGAGACACTTATTTTCAGCCTTCAAAGGTCGATGGTAAAGATGTGTATGAAGTTGCTGATGTAGAAGATGACAAATAACTTATAGTGTATCAGTAATAGTCCTCCCGATAAATACCGGGAATACCAAAAGTAACTGGACTAATTTATAAACACCAAATGATATAAAGGTAAAAGGGCAGGGTATAAAACCTGCCCTTTTTATTCTTTAAATAAAAATTACATTCCTTTATTAAAGGTGGTTCGCATGGCTTTTAGCATTCCATTGCTGCTCCATGTGCCAGGTACCAGCATACGCCTGATGGTATAAAGTGGCTCGGTGATATCTCTTTTGGTAGATAAGGCAAATGCGAGTTGGTAACCACGGTTTTTAATTTCGGGTATTGCAGCCTGGTTCCATAAACCAAATGGATAAGCAAAGTATTTGATGGGTTTACCAGTGATAGTTTCCAGTAGTTTTTGCGGTTTTACAATTTGGATATTCCAGTCATCACCTGTGTATTTGGTAACCATGTGATGATCCCAGGTATGTGCTGCAATAACATGACCGCTGTCTGATAAATTTTTAATGTCATCCCTGCTCATATAACGGGGGCGGTTAATCGAAACCGTCATTATAAAAAACACTCCTTTAAATCCATATTTATTCATTTCTGCGGCGCCTACACTATACTGTTCTTCATCCGTATCATCAAAGGTGAGCATTACGGGTTTTACAGGCAGGGTGCCATTATACAATAAATAGTCGTATAACTGGTCGGGTAAAATAGTTTGAAATCCGCTGTCGGACAATGTTTTCATTTGATCTGCAAAAGCAGCGGGTGTCACGGTATAAGCTTTTATGTATTCGCTTTCGCCGCCCGTAAAATTTTTTATATGGTGATAACATAAAATGGGTACTTCCCTTTTTAAAAGAACAGTTGCAGCATCATTTATCGATTTTGCAGCAACAGGTTTTTCAACTGATGTCTTTTGCGTGTCTGCTGAAGGTATTGCTAATTTTACTGGTTGAGACGAACAGCCCGCTAAAATAAGTAAGCTGCAAATTAATCGGCATGAACTTTTTTTCATAGGTCAAAAAACGAACAGATATTATTGATATTGAATATAAATAGGCTTTGGTGTAAATTTCATTAGCTCTTCCGGTGTGTACATACCGCTGGTATTTGGTTTGTTATCGTTTTTATAAAACAACTTAAAGCCTGTAAACTCAACGGGCTCCCTGTAAATATATCTCAGGTAAGTAGATTTTTTTAAAGTCTTGTTACCAAACCCATCCATGGCCATTACCACCTGTACTTCCGGAACTGTTTTTATTTTATCATAGCCTGTTACCATACCTTGTGTAAAACGGTGTACAATCAATACTTTGGGAGGAAGGTTGTTTTTACGAACAAGGTCTGCTAAAAAATCAATTGCATTGTTAATATCATCTGAGTTAAACGTACCGATTTTAGAGCCGGGTACTTCACCGTTTTTCAAAGAAAATTCAGGGTCGATCCCTAAATGAACATTGGGTAATTTAAGGTATTGTTCCAATGGAGGTACTTCATTTTTTATTGAACTATGACCTACCTGTATATCTACAAATACCAATGCATTAATTGGTTTGGCCCAATCAAGAATGGTATCTATCTGTTTAAAAGGCATCCGCATACGGTGCATATTATCCTTACCCGGAGCGCCTTGTGCCGTAACAGCTATATAATGCAAAGCAGGTATTGTCTTAACCGATGGATCAGCTTCCTGCCATTTGGTTACTTCATCCTGTAATTTTTTTATCATTTCCTCTCTGGGCAACTCGCCCAAAATTCCCATACGTTTTGAATACAAATTCCCATAATAGGCGATAATTCTGTTATAAGGCAGTAGCGCCCCGGCTAATGGATAAGCAGTTTTAACTGGCCATTTGCCAGTGGTATCATGATTACACAATGCCAGCATTTTTTTATTGTAATCGGCTGTATCAAATAAATTGATAGTTGCTGTTGGCAAAGTTGCAGTAGCGGAAGTTGCAGTAGTGGAAGTTGCAGCAGCCGTCGTGTTTTTTTCTTTTGACACTGCAGGTTTAGCTGAATCTTTAAAGGCGGTAGCATACAATAAAAATGCTATTGGGATAATAAGGATGCTCAGGGCCGTGATTGGCTTTTTCATAATTTATAATATTGGATAATAAAAATCAATAAACATACCAGTATATTTCAAGTTCAGCTTTGTAACTGATTAAAAAGTCTATTGTTGCATCTTAACGAGCAACATACAGGGATATTGTATGAGGTATTTAATATTTCTCCACTATAAATTGATGCATAATTTATAATGGTATGTACTTGTTTTCTCAAAACAATTTTGAGTATTTATGGGGTAGAATTTCCCCTTGTTAAATAAATTATCATTTCAATAAACCTTGTTTTGGCTTGCTTATAATAATTGTTTTAATAACCTTTTTATGAAATATCTTATTTCTTTTATATCATGCCACTAATAATGTAAATATATGATATAATACACAGTACTTTCAAATTTTTCCTAATTGGTGTAGGTCTCCAGACTTAATAGCCTAATGGTACTGCCCTTCACACCAGCACATTCATTCCAATGCAACTAAATCTGTCCCATGTATCCCCCGCCAAACACTTATTCTATTAGAATACTTTCCCAAAATGTGTAAAGATAATAATGCACCATGTACTTAAATCTTTGAGCTCATTTTTATTCTACCAGGCATCCATCCTGTTAATTTACTGTCTATATTTGAAAAATACATAACGATTCAACAAACCAACTACAATGAAACATCTATTATTTCTGGCAATTTTATTTATGATGGTCCTTACCTGTTTACTTTTTTCATGTAATCAAAAAGAAGGAAATAAAGATGGATATACAAGTTCTATCACCTTCAACCCAGGTGATGAAAGTAAAATTGTAGAAGCCTTCTTATCATTAAAAGACAGCACCAGTATTATATTAAAAGCGGGCGTTTATAAATTTGATAACCTTAGCATTGTACAGTTAAAACATATTTTACTAAAAGGCGAGGGATACGATAAAACCATACTCGATTTTTCTTCACAATCGCAGGGAGGTGAAGGTATACGTGTAACAGATTTAAAAGGCTTTACCATTGCAGATATGACCATACGTGATTCGAAGGGTGATTTGATAAAAATAAGCAAGAGCCGTGATGTGGTAATCACTAACCTGCATGCCACCTGGAAAACTGCCGATTCTACCAGCGGTGGCTATGCAATTTACCCGGTGATGTGTACAAATGTATTGGTGGAAGGCTGCTATGCAGAAGGCTCTTCGGATGCCGGGATCTACATAGGCCAATCGGATAGTGCGGTAGTAAAAAATTGCAAGGCAGCAAAAAATGTGGCCGGCTGCGAAATTGAAAATACTACCAATGCACAGGTGTATGATAATGAGTTTTATAACAACACAGCAGGCTTTTTGGTTTTTGACCTTGCAGGTCTTTCAAAGCGTGGCGGCCATGTTAAGGCCTATAATAATTTTATACACGATAACAATAACCGCAACTTTGCCAAGGCAGGCAGCTTTGGTACTGCATGGGGTGTAGGCAATGCTTCACCCGGAAGCGGCGTAATTATTTTAGCTGCATCCAATATTGACATTTACAATAACCGTATCATCAATAATAATTCATCTGCAATTGCCCTTGCTTCTGGTTTTGCCGTGGATGATAGTGCAGCGTCAAAAATCAATGATAATTATTTTCCTGTTTCTCAAAACATAAAAATTTATGGTAACACCATGGAAATGGGTGCAGCATTTCCTGCCCCGGCATTGGAACACCATATGGGTAAATTACTGGTTGCTGTTGAACAACAATTAAATGCTTTGGATACATCCCGTAAAAATAAACGCATACCCTTTATTATGTACGATGGCATTAGCACTAACATATTAACCAGGGCCGCAAAAGTAAATCCTGACTCACTCTGCATTCAACAAACAGGGGATAATATTTTTGTAAATGCCGATTTTTTGAACATTACAAAACCAGCGCAATGGAAACCGGGAACTGATATTACTCCATACAATTGCAAATAATCTGATTGCAATTTTTTTATATTTTATATCAAATGAAAAATACTTTTTTTATAGCCATACTACTTTTTTTAATCACCGCATTTGCAGTAATAGGGCTGCAAAGCTGTAAAAACAAATCTGCTCAAAACGAACAGTCAATCGTAGAAAAAAAAATTTTTCAATTTAAAGAGAAGTTATCTGACTATGGATTTTTTACCGGCAAACTAAGCGAATTGCATCCTGAAAAGGAACTTATCAATTATGAATTAAGTTCGGCTCTATTTACAGACTACGCAGTAAAGGACCGGTTTATTTATTTACCAAAAGGCAGTTCTATTCAATACAAAGCAAAGGGCATCCTTGATTTTCCGGACTCAACAATTATTATAAAAAACTTTGCGTACACCAATGAAGCATATCAAAAAATAATGATAGAGACAAGGCTGCTGGTAAAAGACCCGTGGGATAAAAAATGGAAGGTGATGGATTATTTGTGGAACAATGAACAGACGGATGCGGTTAAACATATTATAGGGGCAAGGCTGCCCATTGTTTTGCTGGATGATGATGGCAATAAAATATCAACTGTTTACCAGGTACCCAATACCAATGATTGTAAAAGATGCCATGTAAATAATGATACACTTACACCGATAGGCCCCAAAGCAAGAAACCTGAATTTTGTAATTGCAGGTCAATCTGCTAATCAGTTGGCACAATGGGCATCGCAGGGAATATTAAAAGGTTTGCCTGATTCATCAACAATTGCAGCATTGCCCGATTGGAAAGACAGTAAACATTTTACCCTGGACCAGCGAGCAAGGGCTTACCTTGATATTAACTGTGCCCACTGCCATACTAAAGGTGGCGATGCTTACAATACCGGTTTATTTTTAGAATATGAACAAATGGAAAAAGAGCACCTCGGAATTATGAAAGCCCCTGTTTCAGCAGGTGGTGGGGCAGGTGGTTTAAATTATGATATAATTCCCGGAGATGCCGCTCATTCTATTTTTGCTTACCGGATGAATAGTACTGAACCTGGTACAGCAATGCCAGAACTGGCAAGAACTATCATTCACAAACCGGCTGTAAAATTGATACAGGACTGGATTAACAGCATGAAGTGAATCAAGAAACAAATGTAAAACTCCTGCAATTTTATTTACCTGCTTTATATCCTTTTATAGAATAGTAAAGTATATATATGTAACAGGGAATCATCAGGGCACAAAATACCACTTGAAAATTATAGGTCTCTTTTAAACCGGCAAATATTTTTGGAATAATTGCCCCTCCCGCAATACCCATAATCAGCAGTGCTGACCCCTTTTCCGTAAATTTTCCAAGCCCGCTAATGGCCAATGGAAAAATTGCAGGCCACATCAATGCATTGGCCAATCCAAGAGCAGCAACAAAACCAACTGATAAATACCCGGTAGACATATAAGCGGCAATGGTAAATATTATCCCCAATATTGCGGAGATTTTTAATGCCCCTTTTTGCGACAAATATTTAGGTATTGTAAAAAGCCCGATTACATAACCAAGCAACATGGCACCTAAAGTAAACGAGGTAAAATATTTTGTATAATCGGTAGAAATGCCAAAACCTTTTCCATAAGTTCCAATGGCGTCACCCGCCATTACCTCTGCACCCACATAAAAAAATATACAGATTGCACCAAGCCATAAATGTGGAAATTGAAAAAGACTATTTTTTTGTTTTGATACATCATTACCGGTTGGTTGTGTATTGGCTTCAGATGCTTTTACTTCAGGTAAAGAAGATTTCATTATCCAAAAGCCAAGCGTCACCAATACTACAGACATAATAATATAAGGGGTATAAATCTTTGATGCAAATTCATTTAAGATGTTATCTTTTGCCTGCTGGTCTGTTGCAGCTTTAACTTTACCCTCAAGGCTACCAATGCCTTTTAGTACAAAAGCACTCAAAATAATGGGGCTGATAATCCCAGCAACTTTATTGCAGATACCCACGATGCTTATACGCTGTGCCGCACTTTCAATTGGCCCAATAATACTGATGTATGGGTTAGAGGCTGTTTGCAACAAAGACAATCCGGACCCTATAACAAAAAGACCTGCCAAACACATGCTATAATTTCTATGCGTAGCAAATTGTCCAAACAAAAACGTTCCAATGGCCATAACAAATAAGGCCATCGCCATTCCTTTTTTCATGCCTGTTTTTTCCAGCACCCACGATGAGGGTAGGGCAAGAAAAAAATAAGCCATGTAAAAAGCGGTGGTCACTAAAAAGGCTTTGGAATCTGTATCAAGCTCAAAAGCCAGTTTTACATAAGTAATTAACGGGCCATTAAGCCAGGTTACAAAACCAAAAACAAAAAATAAAATGCCAATGATGATGATAGCGCTTCGGTTGTTTTCTTTTTGTTGCATAAATTATTGATTATAATGGGGAGTGAAAATAAGGGAATGATTGCTGTTTACCATAATTTAAACGGGTATGTATTTTTTACTGATACCAATTCACAGGGCAATGGTAGAATATTGAATAATGAACAGGCTCTTTATAGCGTCCTGATTCTGGTTGATTGATGGTATTTTCCGTATTTATTTTACAGTTTAATGCGAACAGGTATTTAGTAAACACGAAGTGCAAGGTATTGGTTTTTTATGATGTAAAAATTTTACCAGAAGCGGTACTGTTCTGTGTCCTTTTGTCACTACTCTTGTTTTTATTTTTTAGGTTTACATAAAAGAATTAATTTAACCTTGAATAAACGTTTTCGTTGAGTTTACTTATTTGCGGTTACCGGCGGGTTATTCTGCAAGAAATATAAAAAATATACAGTATGAAATTATTAAGTTGCTTGCAAAAAATGAAAAGTTACAAAATTGTACAATCGGAAAAATCTATAGAAATTAATGTAGCTGGCATTCGTTACACCAAAATGATCTTGACTGCTTTATTTTTTTGCAGCCTTAATAAACCCTTTGCGCAGGGCATAGTTACCATCCCAATAGAAACTGAAAAAAATGTAATGGTTTTGCAAACCGATAAAGACAACAGGCTTTGTATTACTTATTTTGGCAGCAGGCTTGTTAATAAAAATGAGTATAGTGGCATAGCAAAACAATACAAATCTGATGAAGAAAACGGCCTCTTTAATGCAGCCTATACACCGGCCGGTACATGGAACCTTGTAGAGCCTGCCTTGCAGGTTACACATGCTGATGGCAACACTTCGCTCGACTTAAAATTTGTACGCTTTGAAACAAAAACAATGGATGAAAATGTAAGCCAGGTAAATATTTTATTAAAAGACCCTGTGTATGCTGATGAAGTAACATTATGTTATAAAATATATTATAAAGAGAATGTTGTTGAACAATGGACCATAATTACAAACGCAGAAAAGAAACCCATAAAGATGCAGAAATATGCTTCTGCAAATTTATATTTTATTGCACAGGAATATTGGCTGATGCATTACAATGGCAGTTGGGCAAGAGAAATGAAACCCGAGGAAGACCTGCTGACACACGGCATAAAATCCATTGATTCTAAACTGGGTACGAGGGCTAATCTTTTTGAACCCTCTACCTTTATGGTTTCATTTGATAAACCTGCTACCGAAGATGAGGGTAAAGTTTTATTTGGCCAGTTGGCATGGTCCGGAAATTTTAAAGTTGATTTTGAAGTAGACGCTTATAAAAACCTTCGTGTAATTGCGGGTATTAATCCTTATGCTTCTGAATATACATTGGCGGCAGCACAAGGCTTTACAACACCATCTTTTATTTATACATTTTCCCAAAATGGCAAGGGCGAAGCCAGTCGTAACCTTCATCACTGGGCAACAAAATACAGGATCCCCGATGGACAAGGCAGCAGGCTCACTTTATTAAACAACTGGGAGGCCACCTATTTTAATTTTGATGAAAACAAACTGGCCAATCTTTTTACAGGTGCAAAAAAACTGGGTGTAGATATGTTTTTGCTGGATGATGGCTGGTTTGGAAATAAATATCCACGTAACGGCGATAATGCAGGCTTGGGCGATTGGCAGGAAAATATAAAAAAGCTGCCACATGGATTAGGTTACTTAGTAAAAGAGGCACAGGCTTCAGGAATAAAATTTGGTATATGGGTAGAGCCGGAAATGGTAAACCCTAAAAGCGAATTATACGAAAAACATAAAGACTGGGTTATTCGCCAGGCAGAACGGCCGGAAAAATATTATCGTAACCAACTGGTATTAGACCTTTCAAATCCTGAGGTTCAAAATTTTGTGTATGGCATATTAGACACTTTGTTTACCAAAAATCCCACACTGGCTTTTATAAAATGGGATTGCAATGCAGTGATGTTTAATCCGCATTCTGCTTACCTGCAAAAACAAGGATTATCTCAATCGCAGTTATATGTTGATTATGTAAAAGGTTTATATAAAGTGCTGGAAAGATTGCGGGCAAAATATCCTGCAGTACCCATGATGCTTTGCAGTGGTGGTGGCGGCCGTGTTGATTACGGTGCATTGCAATACTTTACAGAGTACTGGCCAAGTGATAATACAGACCCTTTGGAGCGCATTAATATTCAATGGGAATATTCTTATTTCTTCCCCACCATTGCCAGTTGCAACCATATAACAGACTGGAGCAATGTTCCGCTAAAATTCAGGACAGATGTTGCCATGATGGGTAAAATGGGCTATGATATTGTTGTTGATAAATTAAGCGAAAAAGACCTTCAGTTTAGTCAGCAATCCATAACAACCTATCATACCATCAGCGATTTGGTTTGGCATGGAGATCTTTACCGTTTGGCTGATCCTAAAGAAAATTCAATGGCATCACTGATGTTTACAAACAAAGAAAAAAGCAAGGCTGTTGTTTTTAATTACCTCACCAGCCCTAAATTCAGGGTAACAGATATGGCTGGCCCCACTCGTTTAAAAGGATTGGACGCAAAAAAAAATTATACAGTAAAAGAAATTAATGCCTACCCGGGCACAGTTTCAGCTATTAAAGAAGGAAATATTTATTCAGGTAATTTTTTGATGTCAGTAGGGATAAATCCCATTGTAAATGCAGGCAGAACCAGTGTGCTGTTAGAACTAAATGAAGTAAAGTAATTGTATTTATTTCAAGTGAAGCACACAACGAAAACAAGGGCCACAAAGCAAAATACTTGGTGATGAATATTCTTTATTCTTTGTATCCTTTGTTTCGCTTTATGTGAAATTATAAAGTAGTATTTGTTTTAACAAGAACTCCTAGCTTATTAAAAAACACATAATTTTTGCTAATGCCTTTTTTAACTTCATACCTGTACAGGCTTTCACCTTTAGGGTATTCAACAAATGCAACTGATTTTACCTCCCAATCGCGGTATTTACTTTTTGAAAAAGAGTCCTTGGCTTTTTCTGCTATGCTTGCTGAGTCGATAAATTTTTCGGTATAAGCCCATTCCCCGCTTATATTGTAATGCCCTTTACATGAAACGCCATCTGACTTAAAAATTACTGTAGCGTTAGTTACGTTATTTGTCCATTCAATATCGGTTGCACTTACGTATTTTTTCTGGAACTGTTCTTGTGCTTTTTTAGATACGCTAATACCCTGTGCTATAGCCGAGGCCATACAAATTGAAATAAGGGAAGACAGAAATAATTTCTTCATGATAATTAATTTTTTAAATGTTTGGATTATTTAAACACAACTTATAAAAGTTGTGTATGTGAAATTACAACTTTGATTTATATGAATAAAAGTAAACAGTTAGCAAAAAGTAAATTTTATTGTTATCAAAATGCCTTATTTCATTTATACATATTTTATCGTTTTAATAAAAAAGGCGATACTTAAATACCAAAGCCAATAAATTTTTTACACTATAAAATTGAAATATTATTTTTCTTTGGTAAACTTGTAAGAACCGCCGCCTTGTTTCAGCACCATTTCATTTTTGTCAGTATCAAACGTTACTACCAAACCTGCTGCTTCAAAACTAAAAGTATCTTTACCGGTATTGGCTAATTGAAATTTATCCTGCCCTGTTGCTTCCGCCTCCAAAGTATTACCATCTTTGGTAAAGGAGATTTTTAATGGAATATCCTTGGTTGCATATACCCCTAAATATTTATCCAGGTTAACTACCGGTGCAGGCTTTGCAGAACTGGTACCCCAGCTATTATTTTTTTCATCTGCATCCATAAAAATACCGCCATCCAATTTCAGGTAAGTAATCTTCTTTTTGGTGTTAATGGTAATGGTGGTGGTTTGTTTGTTTTTCTCCCAAATACCTGCAGTTTGATGAAATGTTTCCTTTGAGTTGTCGCTATATTCTACCAATACATCTGTAGGAACGTCATAACCTCCAATATTCTTTATACTAATAGTATATCCAGTTTTAGCAGGAACAACTTTTTCTACAGCAAGATCCATATAACTTGTAGACATAAACCAATTATAAAAATACCAATTTAAATCTTTGCCTGAAAAATTGGAAAAACTGTTAAACATATCCCATGGTATAGGATGTTTACCATGCCAGTTGTCCATAAAACCGTGTAAAGATTTTCTAAATAATTCGTCGCCCAGCATATCTTTTAATGCAAGGTAAGCCAGTGCAGGTTTGCCATATTCGTTATGCCCCATTGCTTGACCGCTTAAAATATTTACCGGAGTTATAATGGGTATTTGTGTTTCATCAGAAGGGTTTAATGCCCAGTCGGCTACCCTGAATTGTTTAAAAAATGTATTGGCTTTTTCTTTACCTAAATCTTCCTGCCCGATTAAATTTTCAAAGGCCGTTGTCCAGCCTTCATCCATAAATCCATACCGGTGTTCGTTAATGCCCATGTAAAAAGGAAAATAACTATGTCCAACTTCATGTTCGGCAATAAAACGTTGTAATACGTCATCATCCTGCGGACTGTCATTGGCCATCATGGGGTATTCCATATCAGCAAAGCCTTGTATAATGGTACTTTTTGGGAAAGGATAGGCTACCCCCGGCCAGTAATTGGTATACCAGTCAAGCGAGTGTTGAATATGCTTTATCTGGTTATGAAAATTGGTTGCTTTATTAAGGTAAGCAGACTGGCAACTTGCCCTGCGGCCGGTTTTTTTATCAATCAATACACTTGCAGCATCCCATACATAATGATCGCTGATGCAAAAAGCCATATCGCTTACATCAGTGGCTTTCCACTTCCAGGTATTGACAGCATTTTGTGTAGTTATATTTTTTGCTTCAATATCTTTTTGCGTGGCAACATTTATTACCTCATCGCTTGTAAAACTTTTATTAAATTTTTCAAGGAAAGAAGGTTGTAATACTTCTACTGCATTAAGTAAGTCGCCAGTACCCCAAACCAAAAAGTTTTTAGGAACAGTTACTGCAGCAGTATAGTCATTAAAGTCGTTATAAAATTCCTGGGCATCGGTAAAGTCCATTCTATCCCAGCCATTCACATCATCCATTACAGCCACCCTTGGATAAAAGTAGGCTACAAAAAAACTGGTACTATCTAATTTACCCTCACGGCCGCTTTTTTCACTTAAATCGTAATGCCATTTAAAACTTAACTGTACACTATCACCGGAAGCCACTTGTTTACTTAATTTTATCTGTTGCCAGGTGCTTCCCTGCTGGTCTCTGAATTTTACTTCTTTTCCGTTTTCTATATATTGATCAATATGCATACCAGTAGTTAAATAATCAGCACCAGCCGACCTTTGCCTTGCTGTACCTGCGTTATGAATATTCATAATCAATTTAAACACCAAGCTAGTAATTGGCTTAGGGCTATTATTAAAATAGGTAATTGTTTCAGTGCCCTGCACTGTTTTGGATGGTGGCGCTACAGCAATATTGATATCGTAACGGCCACGGTTTTGCCAGTAATTTTTTCCTGGTTTACCATCCATGCTGCGGGTTTGACTGGTATATGCCTTTCTGATATTTTCAGGCATAAATAGGGGTTGTTGCGCATACACATTTACGGTAGCCATCAGGCAGATTAAAGTAATAGCTTTGTTCATTTTTGAGTTTAATTTTTCAATGAAAATAAAGAAGGGGCAAAGTTCTGCCTATTTTATTATACAAATGGCAATTTTATAGGTACATTTTAAGTGGTTAAAGCTATAACAACTTTATGACTGGTAGGTGTAATGTTGTTATTTATAGCCGGTGAGTGAATGATAATAGAAGTTTTTAATCAGGTATTTACTGATGCCCGTTAAACCAGTATTTCAATTCATCGAGGGTATTGCTTGTTTTGTTGCCATCTGTCCACCAATCGTGAAAAGTAAGGGGGTAGCCTATTATTTTTTTATCTACACCCAAAGTACCTAATGTGTACACTATGCTCGTACTTTGATCGGGATTTACCACCAGGTCAAGTTCACCATAAAAAAATATGGAGGGTGGGGAGCTATTGGTTGCCTGAAATATCGGGCTGCAATTTTTATATCGTTGTTCAGAATCAGTTGTAATTGGATATAGCGACACTCCTAAAAAAGGCTTTAAAATGGGGTCGTAAATAACGGCATTATAATATGCCATCGAAAATAAATTGGTTGGCCCTGACAACGAACCAACGGCTTTTACTTTGCCATTAGCATTCCTGGTATATGCATAACATAAAGATAAATGTGCTCCTGCACTATGTCCAACAATGTAGAGCTTTTGTCCATTAAATGAATAATCATTGGCTTTTCTTAAACTGTACTGAACAGCACTGTCTATATCATCTAACTGCATTTTATAATTATCAGCAGTATTTAAAGTAAGCCGGTAATTAATATTGGCAACAGCAAAGCCCCTTTGTTTTAAACCTGTCAACATCCAGGATAATTCTGTTTTATCGCCGGCTACCCAACCTCCGCCATGAACAACTATAACCAATGGGGTAGTTGCATTTCTATTGGCTGGTAAACCAAGGTCTATTTTTTGACTTGCATCCGTGCCATATGGTATATTGTAAATGGTGGTATCCCTAAGTGCGGCTCGTTGTGGTGGCAGGGCTTCAGGTGCACAACCGATTAATAAAATAGTTATAAATGCAAATGAAAGGGCATGTTTTAACTCCATAGATTTTATTGAAATACTGTTACAAGTATTTTGAATATTAAAACTGTTTAAATACTTATTTTAAAGTTCAAATGTGGTGTTATTATATAGCTAAAATTATTTTGGGAACGGCTTTATACAAACGTATGTTAACTGAAAATATTTCAAAGCTTCAAATCAACTTTTTTACCTGTTTTTACCGCAAGATAAATGGCATCAATAATTCTTAAATCTTTCAGGGCTTCGTCGCCATCTACAGGAATAAGCGGTTTTTTGCCTTGCAATATGATACTTGCCATTTCATCCATTTGTACTGTTTGATGTGTAACATGGGGCTGGTTTAGTTCGCCTTTATTTGTGCGGCCTTTAATAGGCCCATAACCGGTTGAAGGCTGTAATTCTGCAAACCCATTTTCGCCATTTACAAAAAATAGATCCAGGTTATTCATTGCATAGGTTGATAGGCAGGAAGCCACAGCTCCACCTGCAAATCCGAATTGAAACTGAATTGTTTCATCAACTCCTTCTTTAAATTTATCCGGATTATTTTTTGTTTCTTCGGCAGTTACCCAAAGAGGTTCTTCGCCCACCATGTACCGGGCACCATTTATTGCATAAATGCCAATGTCCATTAAAGAGCCGCCGCCAGACAATTGCCTGTTTAACCGCCATTGACTGGGATCGCCAATAGTAAAGCCGCACAATCCCTGGAAAAATAAAATTTTACCAAATTCACCTTCTCTTCTCATTCTGATTATTTCCAGTGTCTTTGGTTCAAAATGCATCCTGTAACCTACCAGCAATTGTACATTGGCCTGCTTACAGGCGTCAATCATTTCCTGTCCTTCTTTTGCATTCAATGCCATTGGCTTTTCGCATATAACATGTTTACCTGCTTTTGCTACTCTTATCACTTGGTCGTGGTGCAGGGCATTTGGTGTAATAATATATACTGCATCAATGTCGGGATTGTTTTTTATGGCATCGAAATTATCGTAGTTGTAGCAGTTCTTATCAGGGATACCATACTTGCTTTGCCATGTTTTAATTTTTGATGGCGTACCACTAATAAGCCCGGTTAGTTTTGCTTTGCTGCAAGATTGCATGGCTTCAGCAACACGGGTACCGTAACTACCAAGCCCCATAATGGCCACCCGTAAAACTGGTCCATCGTTCATCTCATAAAAAAGGTTGTTGCAACCTGCATAACTATAAGCAGGCAAATTAAAGGCAATCAGCGAAGCGGTTAATTGTTGTAAAAAATTACGACGTGAATTCATAAAAAAAGAGTTTAGTTGAATTTAACAAGTGTCTGCTTGAGCAGGTAAAAAATTTAGCCTTACACAAATTTAAACCACAAATTTTCCAGGCAACAATTTTTTTATTACACGATAACATCATTAAAAACTGCGATGAAAGAGCCACAAATGCATACTACTAGAGTCAGATACCTTAAAACAGGCATTTTATAGGCAGTTATAGAAATTATAAGCTATTACCCACTGTGATATTTTATCAAAACGGCAATTTTTAACTGCTCGTCGAAATATTCTGCTACTTAATCAAAAAATAATAAGTGCGATAGTAATTGGTTGCATCTTTACATCAGAAAGGCTACGATAATTTTAAAAATTAGAGAAAAAAATCAAAAGAATACATTGACGTTAAAATGTGTTCTTTGCTTAAATCATAAATAGAAAAAATTAATTTCACGTTTTCAGGAATTTTTTAAAGTGTCCCATAGTTGGGACATTTTTTATGGATATACCCAGGCTTTGTTTTGAAAACAGAAATATATAATCGCCAATACAATGTTTATCAGGTATTCTCCACGGTAATTCCTTCATGTGTAAGCACCAATGTTTCTATGGCCACATCACTTCCGTTAGATTCAAGTACGGGGCCGGAATATTTTACCGGAAAGGCATTCTGAACTTTCCATACCACAACAGGCTCATGATTTTCGTTCAATAACGAAATTGTTATATTCCTTCTTTCAATAGTGCCGATCTGTTTAGTATTTATCCACAAAAAAAATTCATTGTCTCCTTTTACAATTCCACGTTTTAAAGTAATATCTGAAAATTTACGCAGGCCCGGAACTTTTCTAAAGCTGTCTTCGGGGCTTGATCCTTCCCTAAAGGAAATTGCTTCAAGTTCAATATCCAGCCCCGACACTTCCATAAAGCCAATCCTTGACCCGCCCCATTCTACACTAAAATGGTAACGGTTAAAAATTTTTTGTGACATAAAAAAAGGTTTAATAATAAAATAAAAAATCATCACCAGCAAAATCATCACCAGCAATAACACAGTAAACAGCATATCATAAAAATTGTACCTGTTAAAGTAGAAAAAAAATTACAAAAAGCGAAATTGCTACATTTGATGGTTTGGATTAGTATTCAGTATTTGATTTAATATTCAATAACGTGGTTGATGGAACATTAGGAAATTACTTCAGCCGTCATTGCATATTTAAAGTTTTTTTGCATAAATAAATTAATTTGATACCTACTGTAACATATTAGTTCTTTGTACGTATTATTTAGTTCATAGAACTGGGTTAAATTCAATATGCACCCGGTAACCAATCGGAAATTTTATGTTGACCGATTAAGGGCTTTGGTTACCGATATTTATTTTATTATAAATTTTTTAAGAATTACAGTATGATATTTAATTTTTGGGTTAAGTCATATTTGTTCCATTACCAATAACAGCATTAGAATTTAAAATAAAAAATTCATGATATCTACTCATACACTTATTATTGGCGCAAGTGCAGCTGGTCTTGCCTCAGCAGCCTGTTTGCAAAAAGCGGGCATTAATTTTTTGTTAGTGGAAAAATACCCGCAACTGGCAACCAGCTGGAGAAACCATTACGACCGCCTGCACCTGCATACCAGTAAAAAAGTATCCTCATTGCCATTTAAAGATTTTAAGGATTCATTGCCCCAATATCCTGCCCGCCGTGATGTGGTAGATTACCTGGATGATTATGCAAAGGAATTGAACATTCATCCTGTTTTTAATACAGAAGTTTTATCAGTAAAAAAGGAAGAAGAGAACTGGATTACTGAAACAAGCCAAAACACGTACCAGTCCAGGAACGTGATAGTAGCAACTGGCCTTAACCATACACCAAAGATGCCCATATTTAAAGGGATGGGTTCATTTAAAGGAGAAATACTGCACAGTTCAACATTTAAAAATGGAACTGCCTTTACCGGTAAAAATGTTTTAGTTGTTGGCTTTGGTAATTCAGCTTGTGAACAGGCAATTTGTTTGCACGAGCATGGAGCCAATGCTTCACTTTCTGTTCGTTCAGCTGTTAATGTGCTGCCAAGGGATATTTTTGGTTTTCCCATTCTTGAATTAGGAAAACTTACGGCTAAATTTCCACCACGTATTGCAGACAAAATAAATGCCCCGCTAATAAGAATGCTGATAGGTGATATAACAAAACTGGGGTTAAAAAAATCCAGTTACGGGCCAATGGAGCAGATAGAAAAACAAAAGCGTATACCCTTGCTTGATATAGGCACTATTAAACTTATCAGGGAAGGGTTTATAAAAGTGTATGGCGATATTGTTACAATAGATAACAATACTGTTTACTTTGAAGATAACAAACAGGCGCATTTTGATGCCATTATTTTAGGAACCGGGTATGATCATAAATTGGATAGTTTTTTAGATATATGCAGCAATCGTATTAATGATTTAAACAGTCCAATAGCCAAACAAAATTATTTTGGAAAAGATGGATTGTACTTTTGCGGGTTTTATGTTTCGCCCAAAGGCATGTTAAGAGAAATAGGCATTGAGGCCAACATTATTGCCAATGATATTGCTAAAAAACAACGTTCTTTCACTACTTCTATTTTGGCCTAAGGCCTAATGCCATTATATAGTGTTTGTTTTGAATGCAATTTTTAAACCTGCAATTTTCAAGATAACCAGCCAATGCTTTTTTAATTTCGGCAATATTTGGCGGACGGTTTTTTCGTATATCTGCAAAATTATATTTTGGTGTATTGGCATACTCAATCACAGAATCATAGTAAACAGGTTTGTTGAAGGTAACAATGCCCCTTGTATTGTCTAATTTTTTATAAGGCCAAAAATGCCAGCCGATATTATTTGAATCAAGCATGGTTCTAAAGCTATCAATCCAGGCATCTTCATTTTCTCCTGTTTCACCACAGTAAATGGGTACTTTATATTTATTGCTGAAATCAATATAGTCCATAACAACATCACGGGTAGGGGCTGTCCAGTATTTATGAAAAGTGTAAACCAGTTTACTGTCAAAAGGAAGACCAAAGGGTTCAAAATTAGAGTCCCATTGTGCACCACCTAAAAACAGTATATGATTTTTATCAACTTCCCTTATTGCTTTTGTTATTTGTTTGTACAGTGGTTCAAGAAGTGGATTTAATATTGACTTGTCAAAATAATGTGCAATGGGTTCGTTTAATAAATCGTAGCCAATAATGATGGGTTCATTTTTAAAATGAGCAGCAATGCTTCTCCATATATCTGCACATTGTTTACTGTTTTCTTTACTTTCAAAAAGAAAAGGGTAACCCACTCCATCATCAATATTATCACCTGTTTGTCCACCGGGCGCACAATGCATATCTAACAGTACATACAGGTTTTCTTTCTTGCACCAGTTAATAACCCGGTCAAGATAAACAAAACCCCTGTTGGCATCATTATCTCCCATATAATTTTCGTTGGTGAACATCCGGTAATTAAAAGGTATCCGGATAGAATTCATACCAACTGATTTAAGGTAATGAATGTCTTCAGCGGTTATATATACATCGAGGAATTTTTTCCAGAAATTTTTTGTTGCATCAGAGCCAATCAATTCAGTAAAGGCCTGGTTGATAAGCCTTGGAGAACTGGCATCATTAAACTTAAACATATATCCTTCTGGAACCAGCCAGTTGCCAAGATTAGTACCCTTAATTTGGAAAGGTTTACCATTTGGTGCAATTATATTTTTCCCCCTGGTGGTAAAAAATGTTTGAGCGTTTATATAGCTACTAAAAAAAGATACAGCTAATAAAAATGGAATTAATTTTTTATTCATATTAATGATGGATGCAAGCGTGGGGAAAATTGTTTGTTGGTACAAACATAAAACTTTTTCGGTCTTTTTGCTCAACTCCTTAAGTATATATAGGCGGCTATTATTGACGCGGAACGCTTAAGCACAATTATCAGACGGGCGGCAATATTTCTTTAAAAGCAGTTACACTGGCTGAGTAATTAAGACGGAATGTAAAAAGAATAACATCCAGAAAAACATTATTAACCCTTTTGTAAAGATAGACTTTGCGGAATATCTGCCTTTACAAGAGGGTTAATCACCATACTTTTTTTCTTATTACCTATCTTATTTGCGCCCTTACTATACCTGCCGGATGATTGGTAGAATGTGCATTTACATAAATCGGATCGGTTTTTATTGATGTGTATAATGCATCTGTCAGGGTTGATACTTTAACTGTACCAAAATCAGCCGTACCGGAATAAAAACCTAAAATAACTGCTCCATTTACACCCACAGCTGCCAGGTGAATATGAGAGGCTGTTAATGCATCTCCTGACTCCAGATTAGTGATTATTTCTTTGATATAAATCTTCTTTTCAGATGTTAGCCTTATTAAAGCTGTACCGGTTGCAGTAGTAGTTACAGCAGGCACTTCATTGGCACCGGTTAGTGTTACATACTCAGCCATTTCAATATCGGCATTTACCTGTCCTCTTACCAAGCCACCTGGTGCTTGAGTAGAATGAACATTAAAATAGAGTTCATTCACATCGTCTTTTAAACTATCAATAAAAGTAGCCCTGATATTGGTGATGGTTCCTTGTGCGCTACTGCCACTAAAAGCCGGATCAAAACTTAAAATTACGGGTCCGTTGGTAATTGCGTCTCCTGTATGAATATGTGCTGCAGTTAAAACATCTCCTGCAGCGAGGCCAACAACTGTAATGGTGTATGTTATGGAATTGTTAGATAATAATTTTAGGGATACAGTACCGATTTCTGTTCGGCCTGCAGGGGGATTGTTTTCGTATTTTGAAGATAAAGGAATGGTCCACTCTTTTACGACTGTTGGTGTTACGACTGGTGGAGGGTCATTTTTTGTGCATCCTATAAATGCTATTGTTAAAGATGAAATTAATAAGACGGAACGGAGGAGATTCTTTTTCATTGTAGTTATATTTTATTCACTATCGGATAAAAGATGAAAAAGGTTGTTTGGGTAGGATAACTTTTATTTTCGTCAACGCCTTCTCTAAATCAGCTTAACAAGCACAGGAAATTTGTCACACTTAAACTTTGTCTAATCTCTGTAGCTTAAGGCTGACACAAAAGCCGGGAAGAGAAGTGAACTCAAAGAAATAGTTTTAATTTATGGATTTACTATAAGGGTTCCAGACATTGCCGTTCCATGAATGGTGCAATGGTATTTGAAAGTGCCCGCCCTGGTTGCTGTGTAGATGAATTGGCCAAGGCCATTAATTGAACCACTGTTAAAACTAAAGCCATCATTGGAAGTTACTGTATGTGGATAGTTATCTCCGTTTTTCCAGGTAATTACTGTACCATTGGGAACCGTTTTTGAATCGGGTAAAAATTGCATATTAAACATAGAAATGGTAACCCCTGTGTTAACCGGGGGTGGAGTGGTAGTGCCGGTGCTGTAGGAGGGAGCTTTGGTACAGGAAATTTGTATAATAGAATTGATTATGATTAGTGTGATTACTAAAAAAAATATTTCTTTTTCATTAAATTATGTTTGGTGTAAAAAACTATTCGTCTATAAATCGGAATAAAGAAACGTTTGGTTGTCTGAATATACAAACAAAAAACAAGTACAGAGGTTCACTCGATGAAAAAGAAATACTATCAGGCAAAAGACAAATGCCTATGCGCCGAAAATTAATAATTCAATTTACTTACTTAAATTTAGATAATGGGAAAACAACCCAGCAACTTTTCTATGGAAAAGAAACTTCGGATTACACAGAAAAAAATTCCATATCGTTATCGAATCCTGCTTTTCCTTTTTTTCCTGAATTTTATTCTTTATGTAGACCGGGTTGCGGTATCACTGCTGGGTGTACGGATAAAAGCTGCATTTAATCTATCCAATGAACAATTTGGCTGGGTACTGGGGGCATTTTCCCTTGCCTATGCACTTTTTGAAGTTCCCACGGGCATACTCGGGGACCGTATCGGTCAGCGCATGGTGTTGATACGTATCGTTATCTGGTGGTCCCTTTTTACAGCACTTACCGGCCTTACGACTGGATTGATTTCTTTAATTGCTGTACGCTTTTTATTTGGAATGGGAGAAGCAGGCGCCATGCCAACGGTAGCAGGAGTTGTTTCAAGGTGGTTCCCGCAAAGAGAAACAGCCAGGAGTTTTTCTTCCATTTTTACAGGGCAAAGCCTTGGCTCGGCAATTGCCCCGCTGATGATTATTCCGCTGGCAGCTTCTTTTGGCTGGAGGGTACCGTTTTTTGTAATTGCCATGATGGGTCTGGTGTGGGTATTGGTATGTGTTACCTGGTTTAAGAATCACCCGGCTGAAAATAAAGGCGTCGGCGAAGAAGAAAAAAATTTGATAGAAAAAACAAGGCGCTTTGAAGAACATTCATCCCCATTTCCTTGGAAACTGGTACTTCGAAACCGGAGCCTGATGGCACTCGTACTGTCATTTTTTTGCGGGCAATGCACCAATTATTTTTATATTGCCTGGATGCCGGTGTACCTGCAAAATGGAAAGCATTTTTCAGAAAATGATATGAAACTGTTTTCCTTCTATTTTTTTTCAGTGATGGTTGCCGGGATTTTATTAGGGGGCCTTTTCATCGACTGGCTGGTAAAAAAGAAGGGTCTTCGTTTTGGGCGAAAATCGATGGGCTTCCTGGGCCTGCTCTCTCCGGCAATCGCATTCCTGGTTACGGCGTCAACAACAAGTAACCAGGTGGCGGGCATCAGCCTGTTTATCGGTGGACTTATTTATTATGCGGTGATTGGCGTTACTACCTTTAGTGCCTGTGTAGATATTGGTGGAAGCCGTGCTGGCACCGTAACCGGCATACTGAATTTTTTTGGCCAGGCAGGGGCGTTTTTACTGGCTATGACCTTTGGTAAAATTGCAGATATGGCACATGATTTCAATACCTCCATGTACCTATTGGCAGGAGTTGTACTAATAGGAAGTTTGTTCTGGTTTTTTGTGGACGCTTCAAAGCCGCTGATTATGGAAAAAATTTCTGAATCTGGAGGTTAGCAAGGTGTTGCAAAATGTAGCAATATAAAAAATATATTAGTCCTCCAACAGGCAGATGCTATCAGCAATACGGCTTGCAAAAAAGAAAATAGAAAAGTCATTAAAGGTTTTTCTTCTCGCTAAAAAAAACTACATTTACTTTAACAGTTATAAGCAGGTCATCTTTATATAATGAGTTCGCCACAATCATCACATACCGATAACACAAAGCACAGCCGTTGGGTAAAAACTACTCATTGGATAGGCACCATCAGTTTTTTGTTACTGGTGTTTAGCGGGTTTGAGATTTTGATGGTTCATCCACGGCTTTATTGGGGAGATGCGGGGAACGATCTTACGCCTTCACTGTTTGAATTGCCCATCAGCCGTAACTATCATCATGTCGGCTGGGAAAAAGCCATGCCATTTTTCGATTATGAAGGGGCACCCATTAGCGCCAGCCGTACATATGAAATATTTAATCAGAATGGCTGGGGACGAAGCCTTCACTTTTTGTCTGCATGGATGCTTGTAATTACGGGTGTAATTTATTTATTTATTGCCATCTTTAGCGGCCACATTCGGCGTAATCTTTGGCCAGGAACAAAGGAGTTTTCACGCAGGGCTTTCTACCAGGATATGGTTAATCATTGGCGAAGGAATGTTTTATTTGTAAAGGGGCCACAATATGGAGTGCTGCAAAAAAGCAGCTACATCATTGTGATATTTTTCCTGCTTCCCGTAATTGTATTAACAGGGCTCACGATGTCGCCCACTGTAGCGGCATCATGTCCATTCCTGCTTACCATTTTTTTTGGTGCACAGTCGGCACGCACTATACATTTTTTTGCTGCAATGTTGTTGCTGTTGTTTTTAATGGTGCATGTGGTGATGATCATCAGAACAGGATTTAAACAACAAATGCGGGCGATGATATTTGAAAAATAAAATTTTATAAGGCAAAAAAAAGGCACAGATGAAAAGAAAAAATCTCATCACAAGGCGAACAGCCATCATAACAGGTGTATCCTCTTTAAGTGCATTGCTGCTGAACGGATGTTCCAAATCATCGCCGCCAACTTACGGAAATATTTTGCGTATGGGTGATGCGCTTACTTATAATGCACAGCGTGTATTGCTGCCTGGGCAGTCTTTGGCTAAAGAATACACGCATGGCGATATCTCTTCCTTTCCGGCAACAGGAACAACCAACCCGGCTGATTCATCCAAGCCTTATTTTAGCCATGATTATGAACGCTTTCAAAACAAAGCATTTGCAGACTGGCGATTAAAGATAGAGGGGCGTGTAGCAAAGCCGGGATATTATTCCCTTGCAGACCTTCAAAAATTTCCGTCACGTACACAGATCACCCGCCATACCTGTGAAGAAGGATGGACCGCGATTGCTGAATGGAATGGGGTGCAGTTGAGCCGTGTGCTCCAGGCCGCGGGCATTCTCCCCAGTGCACGTTTTGTAAATTTTTATGCATATGATGACGCTAACGAAAGCATCGACATGCTTGATGCTTTTCATCCGCAGACCATTCTTGCCTATGGCATGAACGGCCGTAACCTGCCCATACAACACGGGGCACCGCTGCGTGTAAGAGTGGAAAAGCAGATAGGATATAAAAGTGTAAAATATTTACAGCGTATTGTTGTAACCGATGAATTTGTTGACACGGGAGATAGTGGCTGGGCCTGGTATGTAGGTATATAAATTTCGGTTGCTATGGAATTTGCGTAGTAATGAACCGACTCTTGAATTAATAAAAGCTTTACTATTCTTCTGCGCATATTGGGACGACATGGAATTATTTATAGCAAGAGTTTTTTATACTTCAAAACTTTTCACCTCACTATGATTTAGCAAAAACTGGTTAACGGCATCATAATTTCTGTCTTTTGAACTTATTCGGTATAAATACACGGCATCATTATCTTCTTTTATTAGTTTCATACAACGGAAAGTCATATCCTTCATTTTAAAAAATGTTTCCAGCTCATTTTTAAAATCGTTGCCCAGCTCCACAGTTTTAATCCGGTAATCTTTTACCCTGTGCAGCCTGTTTATAAACCGTTGTACAGGTTCTAAAACAAATAATGTAATTACAACAATTATTGATACCACTATCGCTATAGGATAATTATGATAACCAATTGCCATGCCCAATGCAGCAGTTACCCATATAAGCGCTGCAGTAGTAAGGCCGTTTACGCTGATACCTTCTTTAAAAATTACCCCTGCACCAATAAAGCCAATGCCCGTTACAATATTGCTTGCAATGCGGTCGGTGGTTCCTGCGGGACTTTCTTTTGAAAGAATGGTGTATAAACAAGAGCCTACACAAATTAATATCATGGTTCTAAAGCCTGCAGGTTTGCTGCGAAACTCTCTTTCGATACCAATGACAGCACCGATAATAAATGCGGCGGAAACCTGTGCCGCTTCTTCAAAATAAATGCTTAAGTCCATAAGAATAAATGTAAGCAATTGCTTTTAAAATTGTACAAATAAATTAGCCACATGTAAAATAATTAAAAGGCCTTTGCAGTGCCGCCTATCGGATATATTTTAAACCCAGCGGCTTTTGGTAAAGGTTTTTTCGTTACTTTAAGGCCATGAGTGGATATAGAAGCCCAGCATACAAAACGCCGGTATTAAAGAAAGATCAGCCGGACGATAATTATAAATTTATACCCTTACCCGCACCAACGGGGCCGTACCCGTTTCACATGAATATTGATACAATTGTTAATGATACTGATCCGCAAAAAATGGTTTTTCATATGGCTGGCGATACCGGCAGCTTACGCAATCCGTGCTTTACACTGCCCGTGGCTACAGCTATGACGGAGCAGTACGATGTGACGGAGGCCGCCGACAGGCCAAGGTTTTTGTATCATTTAGGCGATGTGGTGTACAATCATGGCGAGGCTATGGAATATGACCGGCAGTTTTTTATACCGTATCAGTATTACCCGGGCCCAATAGTAGCTATTGCGGGTAACCATGACAGTGATGTTAACCCTAATGCTGCGGAGCCATATCAAAGCCTGGCACCTTTTCTAAAAGTTTTTTGTGCAGCAACTGCCGCACCGGTTGATTTTAGCCTGGCAAAAAACAGGCTGAGCATCACGCAGCCAAATATTTACTGGGTGCTGCATACGCCGTTGGCAGTGTTTATTGGTTTGCATACCAATGTGCCAAAGTTTGGCATTATAACGCCGGAACAACGCAGCTGGTTTCTACAGCAATTGGAGGAGGCAGCCAGGTTGAGGAAAGAAAAGATGCTGATTGTTTGCATGCACCATGCACCTTATTCAGCAGATATTAATCATGGCGCCAGCCTTACTATGATTGACTTTTTGGAAGAAGCATTTGATGAAACGGGCGTGCGGCCCGATATAGTTTTTAGCGGCCATGTTCACAACTATCAGCGGTTTTTAAAAACGGATGCAAATGGTACTACTGTTACCTACGTGGTAGCCGGAGCCGGGGGTTATGACGAACTGCACCAGGTGGCCACCATTGATAATGCCGGATTTACGAATGATGATGAACGATTGAAAAACGTTGACCTTATAAAGTATTGTGATGATAAACATGGGTTTTTAAAAATAGCTATCGAAAAAAATAGCAGGGGGCTACAATTAACAGGTGAGTATTTTTCTTTTGTAAACGAACGCATTATTGATGCAGCAACTGAAACGGAATTAACAGATCGGTTTGTGTTGGAACGCCAGCTCCATTAACCGCTGGTTGATTTTGCGTGATAGGAATGTCTCTAGACTATTAGCGAAGCCTGGTAAGTTTTTCTACAAACACGTTTATTGCTGCCCATTGCTTTTGAAAATGTAAATACTTTTTTAGTTGACTTGTTTAATATTTTTATGGATGTAGATTATTAAAAGTTGCTTCAAACGCTAAATTTTGAATTAACAGGGGAAACAGGATTTTTTTGAAAACTATTACTTTCCACCTGTCTTTCTTTTCGTATTTTTTTAATTCCGATTTTAAATCCCATACATCAAATGTTACTCCCGTAATTAAAAACCCTTTTTCAAGTGTATTCGATAAATGAAACGCATCTGTTGTCCATACTAAAAATGTTTTACTTCCAAAATAAGCTTCGTTAAGGTTACCGGCCGCATAATCTTTATATTTTCTTTTATAACTTAAAGATATATCAACATAAGGATTTCCAAGGCCATAACTATGGTGTTCAATTGCCTGGTTAAAGCCGTTCGACACACCTGCTAAAGCAAAACAGGAATATCCAATTATTTCTTTTTGGGTGGGCTTCCACCATTGTTGTGCCTGTGTTGCAGTTACTAAAAAAAATGCAATACTGCTTAATAAAGTCTTTTTCATGTGGTATGTTTTATTGGTAAGCTTTTATAAAAAAATCGATGTATTGTATTGCAGCAACTATGTACAAACTATTAAATACAAATAGTTAAACCATTTATGGTGCAATTAAAAGAAAAGGATGTGGTAATAATTTCTTGTGGTTATTATGCAGGATGTGGGACTGTCGTACTGATTACTTTTAAGGAAATAATTGAGATAAAGATGTAAAAATATAAATTTTATTGAGAAAAAGAAATAAAACCAGCTAACAAGGGCGAAAAATGAGTAATAAAAACAATTGTTGCAATACAACAGATAACAATAATATTTATTTTAACTTCATTATTCCTGTTTATTAATGAAAGCCGTATTTAGAACTCATCATTTTATGTGAGCATGTTCTTATACGTTTTATTGTTTATTCAGTACGTAACAACCATACAGACTAAGTATGATTGTTTTATTATATCAACACTATTAAAATTTTCAATCATGAACCCGGTATCAAAAACTGCTTATTACTGTTGTGGTGTGAGGATGCAGGACGCTGAATCTCCCAATCCGCTTATAGGAGATGTATATGCAAAATTGTTGTTAGGAAAGGAAGGGCTTGAGTACTGGCAGCAATTTAAGCATTTCAAAGGGCCTAACGCCAGCAATACGGCAAGGCATTACATCATTGACAATATGGTAAAACAATTACTGTCAAAGGATCCCAGCTATACCGTAATCCTGATTGGGGCGGGGTATGACAGCAGGGCTTTTCGTTTACCGTCTGGCAACTGGGTTGAGGTGGATGAGCCAACGGTAATTGAATATAAAAATGCGGTGTTGCCGGCAGATACCTGCCAGAATGCACTGGAAAGAATCTCTGTTAATTTTGCGACACAAAAGCTTGCTGATAAACTTGCCCCTTATGCGGGCAAACAAAAGGTGATCATTATTATTGAAGGGGTATTGATGTATTTAAGTGCTGAAGTCAAAGAGGAATTGCTGAAAACAGTAACCACTTTATTTCCAAAACATGTTTTATTCTGCGACCTGATGAAGAAAAAATTTTATGAAAAATTCAGCCACGAGATACATAAAAAGCTATTGCAATTTGGCTCTTCCTTTACAGATATGCGGGAAGACCCGGCAAAAATGTTTTTGGATTATGGCTATAAAAATACAGAATCAGTTTCTACCATAAAAACGGCCATTGATCTCGGCCTTTTTCGTGTTCCCAAGATTATTGTAAACCTGTTTATTCGTAAACATTTTATGGGTTATGCGGTGTATTGTTTCAGCCATGGTTTCCAGGCATCTTAACTATGTTTTTCATCAAAATTTTCGATCTCTCTTATTTGTTCCATTAATTTTCCAGGTAGCCTCCCATAAGGGTAGGAGTGGGCGCAGTCAAAGAACTGTGGCAGAGCAACAATTTACAAAGATTGCCTTTGCGAATGTGCCAAGCTGATAGTTCTCCCGTCTTCGTTTTGTTTTTGTTCTATTTTTACTTCTATTGCAAATTGCTCTTTTCGTTTGGGAATTACTGGTGCTACTCCAACAATTACGCATACAGCTAACATAAAAGCAAAAAATAAGAGCATTAAAAACCTGCTTAGTTTTTTTTTAAATTTCATTCTATACATCAATTTGTTTTATCGTTGCAGGTTGGCAACAATAAAAATTAGCAAACTGAATGCTGCAGATAAGATTGGCGTTAGGCCAGTAGTTATCCTTTTATAGAAATGAAATTGTCTTCGTCTGAGCTTTTGGGAATTGTTTTTAATTGAACAAAGTCCAGGGTATTTTTAAATTCAATATGCTGAGTTGAAATACTAAGCAGCTTTACAAGTATGTTTCTGTTGTAATTTAATAATGAAGTTGTTTGGTGGGTATAAAAATTATTAATTGCCTTGCGTTTGTCAACAGGTGTTTTTACATTTTTATAAGCAATAGTTTTAGCAAGAGGTTTTTTTGTGAACACATAAACTAATTCCGTTTGTGTGTTTTGTTGATTGTGTTTACAATTGTCAATATATGGCAGTAAAGCAAAAATGCTGCATAACACTGTTGCGGTTAGCAATAATTTTAGAAGCTTGTCTTTGTGATATACAAAAAACCTATTTTTCATTTCATATCAAATGTAAGCTATTGCCGTCCTTCTTGCGCCAATCCATATCGGTGGCAGTATTAAGTATTGGTTTTTATTATTACAACGCCAACGCTTGCAGCAATTGCCACAAATACTGCGAAATAAATTAAATAACTTAAAACTACTTTCAAAAAAATAGGCCATTTTTTTTGAGTACTGAAAAACTCGATAAATGTCCAGGCTGTTAAACCAAATCCGATGATATTTTCAAAATTGTTGATGTTTTTCAAATATGCTGTTCCATTATAAAAATAAACAAGTGGGAATAATAGTATGTGAAATATCAATTTTTGCCCTGTAAGGAATGCATTAATTATAAGGTGCTCAACAAAATTATATCCATACTTTTTAAAAGCAATAAAAGTACCCAGGGCAAGTACTGGCAATTCTAATAAAGAAACTATCGCGTAATGTGTGGAAATCCATTCAGTTATTTTCTCAAAATTGTTTTTAACTGATTCAATTTCTTTGCCTTTTCCTGTAATGGTGAAACTTCCTTCAAAAATATTGATATGAGAATAATGAAAAAGAAGCCCGTAAATACCTGCCAATACGAGCAGTAGTGAAATAGGTTTAAAATGCTTTACCCGCTTTCCTTCTAAAAACTCTCTGATTGAATTTCCCGGGCGGGTAAATACCTCCTTTGCAGTAAATAATATTCCTTTGTCCAGATGCAAAAGTCCGTGCTGAATATCATGCCACAAAAAATGAATGTTCATTTCGTGCGTTTCAGCAGACTGTCCACAAGTGTTGCAAAAGTGTCCGCTAAATTTGTGATTACAGTTTTTGCAAATTATAGTCATGCCTTTCGGTTGATTTTTTGCAAGGATTAGAGTCTGTTTTATTACCACTAATGTTCAAGGTCTTTTCGCCCATAGGCGCAGGAGTGAGGCATATCTAGAAAGCGAAGGCTTCCTGTGCCGACAGTTACTATAGAGTATGTTGGCAGGAAAGCAGTTTATCGCCTTATTCTGCTTTAATTTTCCCGCCCCTTATTTTTTGCATAAACTCTTTTTTTTCAGCTAATGTCATACCCTCCATCATCTTTGCCATTTTTTCTTTAATGGCCCTGAAAAATTCAACGCTGTCAAATGTTTTTATTTCTTTAGTTTTCATTTTTTAAAAATTCAAATGGTCAACGAATATCAATTAATGGATATCCTAACCGTATATTAATTGAATTGAACATTTTTATTTTATCAAAGTTTACTATGTGTTTAAAGCTCCAGCTAATCAAACAGTCCAACCTGTTAACAGATGCCATAGCAATATGATAAGCATCATTCTCACTTGATTTACCTAAGGCTTTTTCTTTAATATAAGTTTGGGCTAATGCTTCAACCTCATTGTCAATTTCAATATGCCTTATGCATTCTGGTGGGATAAGTTTTTTTACTTCCTTAATATAATCAGGGGCAAACTCCAGTTCGGTTTCATTTACCTCTGAAAAATAAACAAAGAAATCCTTATTAATTATCCTTTCAAATAATTGTTTTGTTGCTTTTTCAAATTCTTTATCATAGTAGCCTCCGATAACAGAAGTATCAATATAAATACGTTGCCTCATGATGCGGTAAAGTTAAACAAAAAAGGCCAGTAGGGCCTGATGGGTTACTGAAATACAGATTTTACAGTTTATTCAATTTGCATAGGCTGTGATAATATATGCAGGATGTGTTTCAGATAGGCAGGATGTATTTCAACATCCCGGATAGTATACCAATTCGGGGACTATTTACGTTGGGCAACAGGACAGAGTGATGCCTAATGAGATGAATGTTCACAAATCTTTCTTTCGGGTAATTTTATCCCTTATCTCCCGCCAGGTTACCAGGTAAATATTATTTTCCTTTAAGAGTTTAGCGCACAAAGGGCTTGAAAAAAAATCATAATCTTTCTGGCGCCATGCCGCTCCCCATCCTTCGTGTTCAATGGTCACAGCTCTCATTTCGTCATCATCGTAAGCAGTGTGAAGAATAAGATAAGTGATACCAGGTTTTAAATTCTTAAAACCCGTACTATAAAAATCACTCATGCCTGCTTTATAGTTTTCAAACTCCGCTGTTAAAATCGTATCAACTATTATATCCCTTTCCGATACAACCGTATCAAGATTTATGTACAGTGAACTTTCTACCTGGCGATAAATAAATACGGGTATCTTAAACTCATGCCCCACTTTTAGATAACATTTTAAAAAGCCGAGATTATGATGAATTGAATACATGTGTGCATCAAGATGGGTCGGATTCACACCAAACTGTATAGCTCGTTTTACCTGGTTGCGTATTTCTTCTTCCACTTCAGCGGATGAAGCATTTTGAATAACGCTATCTACAGAAGAATAAAAGAAACCATTTTTATTAACCAGTCCTGGTACCTTATGTGACGATGTTACAGGCCCCCATTTATAATATTTCCATTCACTCGTTAATGTAATATGCAGACCAAAATCCTTTTCTGGATGAAGTTGCGCATAGGCTGCCATTTCTGGGAACCATGGACAGGCCACCATAATACTTGCGGAGTTAACACAGCCCTTTTCCATTGCGCTGATTGAAGCTGCATTTTCCGAATGTGTTACGCCCAAATCATCGGCATGTATTATCAACAATTTGGCATCTTTAGGGTAGCCCAGCAGCTCCTGCGTTGATTTTCGCTGTGCTGAGACAACTGTGGAAGCAATTGAAAACAGAAAAAAAATGAATATTTTTTTTACTGCATTCGATTTTTGCAAATTACACTTCATGGCTAATTGTTTTTGCGCATTACTGAAATACGATGTTTTACAGATGATGAAATTATAAAAAATTTTTTTTAGAAATCAGATTTGGCTTAATTGTCCTTATATCTTTCATTGTCTTCAATTGTCTAAAAAAGCCACTTGAACTTTATAGAAATTTTTATTGTCGAGCGTTGAAAAATAGCAGCCTTGAAGTTTAACATTTATGTATGCAATTAAATTTTGGCATGATTTATTCAATACCCTTAATAAATTTATGTATGAATAATTTATTTAGAACGCTTATAGCTGGATACGGTGCCAAAAAGCTCGGTGGGGGCTGTTTTACTACAGTACTGATTTTTATTCTTATCTATTGGGCATTGGGTACCTGTAACAGAAATACACAACCAGCACCCCGACGTGCTGAAATTAATACACACTCCGTTCAGCCAGTCCGCCAACGGACTTGACCTACGAACTTCTTCGCAGCCGTTTACGCTTCGATTATAAAGGAGAGGTTTGCGGGCATGAACCTTGGCGGAGTAGTAAAACAAAATTTACGTAAATGATAGGATTTAACCAGTTAAATTATTAAATTTGGTCACACTAAAAATGTAAGTATGAAAAAATATCTTTTGCTTTTTATTTTAGCTTTTTCCATGGCCCTCGCTTATGCAGGTGATAAAGGAAAATGGACTGGTTACATCAGCGATTCTGATTGTGGTGCAAAGAACGATCTGAAAACTCATGCCGCCTGTGCCAAAAAATGTATTGCGGCAGGTGCCAAACCGGTATTTGTTGTCGGTAAAAAAGTGTATACCATCAGCAATCCTGAAAAGGTAGCTGACTTTATCGGCGACAAGGTAACCATTAACGGTACCATTACCGGCGATGCACTGGAAATAGAAAAAGTTACTAAGTAAATTGAAACAAAAAAAATTCTTCAACAGGCTGCAACAAGTGTAATTGTTGCAGCCTGTTTTTTCTATGCAGTTAAATGTACCACTCTGCAATGGTTTGTTACCCACGAACCTCTTCGCATCGGTTGATGCTTTAATTATGGAGGAGAGAATGTATACGCATCAAGGCGGAGGTTTTTATGGTGTCGCATTTTGCGATACCATAAAAATATATATTTTTACTTCTTTCAAAAATCAACATGGCAAATGGTGTAAAAAAAATAACCGTTGCAGATGAAATAATAGTAAATAAAATTTACTACATCCGTAAACAAAAAATAATGCTGGACAGAGATTTGGCAGAATTATACGGAGTAACAACGGGAAATTTAAACAAGGCAGTTAAAAGGAATTTAAAACGTTTCCCGGAAGATTTTATGTTCCAGCTTACAGAAGCAGAATTTAAAAACTTGATATTCCAAACTGGAACATCAAGTTGGGGTGGCACAAGAAAAATGCCTGTTGCTTTTACTGAGCAGGGTGTTGCTATGTTATCCGGCGTTTTGAATAGTGACAGAGCAATAGAGGTGAATATCCGCATAATAAGAATTTTTACTAAGCTCCGTGAAATGTTGTTGACGCATAAAGACATTTTATTGAAGCTGGAAAAAATAGAAAAAGAGTTGATGAAACAAGATAACAGGGCATCGAAAAATGAAGATAATATACAGATGATTTTTGGTGCTTTGAAAAAACTGATCAACCCATCACAGGGGCCGAGAAAAAGGATAGGATTTAAGCCAGACAATTAGATGTAGCTTGAGGAGTGGGCCACCAACAAGGGCGAAAATACTTGAGCAAAAATAACCTGACAATTCGGCCGGCACAGGAAGGCTACCCTTCATTGCCTACGCCTCATTCCTGCGCCTGATGGACAGAGTCCTGTGTCTAATGGCGGGAATCTAGAAAGTTGAGACCAATCTTAACCCAACATCACTACTAAAATTACTCTTATCGCCTTTATCAGCTTTATATCCCTTGTAATCGGCTCCCCAGAACGTTTCCATTCCACCATCTTTACCCATTGCATATGCTGCTGCAATACCCTTTACACTATTGTTGAAAATCCAGTAGTTAAGAGAGTTAAATTCACTAACTTTCATAAGCCCTAACTTAGCAATTTTTAATCGGCTTATATAATCAGTTTCGAAACTTTTTGGCAGTCTCCATTTTCTATTACTTAATCTAAATGTATCAGCAATAGCAATTGCTTCATTGTAACTTATTGAATTTGCAATATCTGTTTTGGTACAAATAAACCCATGTTGGCCACTCTTGTCTGTATAAACGATTATTCCCCCATAATATTCGTCTCCAATTTTTAATCTGTTCTTATTTAGAATTTTTTCTTTTGCTAAAGCAGCTTCAATAATTATTTCCATTTCCGCATATCTGTGTGTGCTTGTTTTCCCCTCAAATTCAACGTAGGGTTCATGAGCTAATCCAGTTTCATCTTGTGTGTGATAGGAAATCCCACACTTATATTTGCTTTTATTACCTCCATAGGGAATTGTAAATGTTATTGTCTCTTGGGGTATAGGATAAGGGTCATTATATTTATTTTGATAAATTAAAAAAAATTTATTTTCATCTTCAATATAGTCAAAATGTACAAAGGAAAAAGTTATTGTTTGTTGTAAGCTATCAATATATTTATTCCAATATTTAATTTTGTAGACTGAAGGAGGTTTTTTAGAATCTTCTAAATATATTACCACATAATTAGAGTTAAAATAAATATATCCAGATTTGCCAACATACGAAGTTCCATTATTAATACGCATATTAATTTTAGATGTCGATATAAATAATTTATCTATTGACTGGGTAGATTTTTGAGAATCTTGGCTAAATGAAGTAGTGATAAACGATAAAAAAGTAAAAAGAATTACACAATTTTTCATAACTAAAAATAAAAAAAATTAATGACTATGCACAATTTGGTTAAGGTTTTTCTAATCGGAGCAAAGTGTTTGAATGAGTCTTGATTTAAGCTTAAAGTTATAGCTTTTTTTTCACCGCATTCTTTAACGATTATAAAACTTCTTACATAAAATCTCGACGCAGAAAAGAGTTACAAAACAATTGGAAACCACCCTCCATTTATTTTAGATTTACGCCACGTAGTAAAGTTAAAAACCAGCAATACTTTCTCGCCCTTGCTAACTGCCCCTCTTCAATCATAATAAACTACAGTTTCCGGAAGCCGATGTTGTGTGTACTGAGCTTGTCGAAGTATGACCAACATTAGAAGTATTAATCATTCTGCACTTAGCAATGAGTAAGCATCCTAAATCCGATAGCTATTGGATTATCAATGTCGATATGATAAAATTTCATGTAAGGAAATAATATTTTGTGCTGCCTCAGGTCTCAATCTATTAGTTCAGGATAATAAAACTATTTATTGGCTTATTCATGTACTCGGTCGGTTTATTGGCCGTAGTTCCGACCGTTGTTCAAAATCTTCCAATATTAAGTCAGGTACCAACCTTCCTATGTTTTCATTCAAAATAAAAAAATGATTTATTAAAAAAATAATATTCTCAAGTGTGAAAGGGAAGCGAAACTTATTGATCAATAGAAACAAAATAACTTTGCTTCTATCAATTTTAAAAAAATCTTTTCTAAAATTTTCATTAGAATTTATAGCGATTAATAAATTATTGCTGAGATTGAAATCATCTAAACGAATTCGCAATTTTGTACGAATCATAGCACTATCAGATTTTTCTTTGTAATGATTATAAGATAGTCTTTCAAGTAGTTGAATAATACTCCATTCCTTAGTTTCTAATGCCGCTAATATTCCATTAAGCATTCTAGATAAGTCAGCATATTTATTCCAATCGTCCGGACATTTATATCGTAAGTCGTGTTCTACTTCATGCCACCCTTCAGAAAAAACTGTTCTTAATTGTAGTTCGAAAGTTGAATCAATTCTATCGTCCTTTACTACTTCACAAAATTCCTGTTGAAATTCAGATGGTATTTTGAATATTAAATTTACTCTTGTGGGCTTAAATTCTGTTGTGGTATTTTGATCGATAGTTTCTTCTACAAAGCTTTCGACATATTTTTCTTTAAAATAGTTCGTCAGAATTTCTAAATCATCAACAAAATATAGATTAATTCTTATTCCAATAATGTCTCTTATAAATTTTGAGGATGAGTCATATTTTGGAGTTCCATCACTTTTAATTGATTCCAATTTTTTTAATAGAGATTTATTTCCTTTACATCTATAGAAAATCCGATAAAATATTCCAGCTTTTAAAATATCCTCTTCTAATAAAGTACTTGTTCCTCTTGCAAGTCTTTCAATGTTTGTACTATTATATTTCATCATACTACGTTAATAATTGTTTTATCAATGGCACTTTGTTCGTGACAAAATATACGTGAATACCTCTGATATCTATTAACCCTTTTTCCTCTAAACTTTTTAGAGACGTAAATATCTGTTTTGATTTTCCTTTATCAAAACATCCTGTCAGTTTAACTATATGATGCCCTTTCGAAAGTGAAATTTCCCAAAGTTTTTTTAGTATTTCTTTTTCTATATCATTTACAATTGACGGCTCCTCTGTTTCAAAATGCGAACTATTGTCAATTAAAATAGAACATTTTATTTGCTGGCATTTTATAGCAGTCACTTCATTTTTTGAGTCAATATTTTCAGCATCAGAAACGCTACAGTTATCAAAAATACAATTGATAAAACTTACTCTGTGTAGTTGCAATGATTCAAATTTACAATTCTTAAAAACGCAATTCAAAAAGACCGTGGAAGTGATAGAAAAGGTATTGAATACTATATTAAAGAATGATAGGTCATAAACTGATAATTCTGAATAATCTCTTACTAATGACTCTTTCAAATAAATATCAAAAGTAAAAATTGTTACGTTTTGAAACTTATGTAAAACACTCTGGATTTTAGCCCATAATATTGATTTATTTTTCTTGTTTTGAACTCGGTAAGCTGTAACAGCAAGTTCAATCATGTAAGGCGAGTAAACTTTTTCAATATTATCGGTTGATGGATCAACAAGAATTTCTCCAATAAAAGTACCTAGAACAAAATCGTTTATAAAACCAACTTCGTTTTGATCTCTTCCCTTTCTATCCAAAAGAGCATGAGTAGCTAGTGTATCAACTAAATTATCAATCGATTGTTTATCCTCGCCACTATATAGAGTTTTAGTATAATCTAATAGTTTTTTGTTGGTGTCAAGAATTATGGCTTTAAAAAACTCTTTTTCTTCAGAAGTAGAATCCAATTCAACCAGCATTTTTACAACATTTCTGAAAACATCCAATTGTCTTTCGACAGTCATTCTTAAATTTTGCCTTTCTTTCTCCCTATCTAACATTTTCTCAAAATACTGTTGAACTAATATTTCTGGATTGTCCATTAGTAATTCAAACGTATTATAGTTTACGTTTTTTAGAAAAGAAAGAATTACAGGATTTGCTAAATACTGTACAGGAACATTTTTATCCTTAATTAATTGATATTTATTATCTCCTAACCAGTCCTTTAATCGTGGTTCTTTCAATGAAATTCTCGTTATTGAAAATTTATTTTCCCATTTTTGAACCCACTCCTCGAACTCTTCGCCAGTAAATATTGCTGTCTTTCTAGTTGTTAAAATGATTTTCGCATTATGGACTAATAAATTTCCGATAGTATCAAGCATAGTCTCAACTTCATCAAAGGAAGTATCAATTGTGGAATCTATATTTACTTTTTCGAGTAATTCATCAAACCCATCAATAATAAGGGGAATTCTACCATTTTTTATTTCTTTGATTACAAGAGTAGAATTTAAGGATGGATATTCTATGTCGATTTCATCCAATAATATGTAGCGGAATTTTTTAATCCCTCGATTTCTCGAAAGTTCAGTGAAAATGGGTGTTTGAAAATCTGTACTATTTGCTATTCTATTTAGAATTTCATAAGCAGTGCAAGTTTTGCCATACCCTGCAGCAGCTTCAATTATTATAAGTTCAGGTTGACTACTTGAAAACCTTCTGTCAATTATTTCGAAAATTTTCTCTTCATCTATGATGTGATTTTGTAGATCAAATGGACCTTCCACATATTCATATTCATTTTCTGAAAGATTTTTTGTTTGCTTATTTTTAAAATCTTTATACTTTCTCTTTAATCTTTCAATAGAGGAATCAAAGCTGAAAAAACTTTTAAAAAGTTCGATTTCGGCATCCTCATTTGAAGTGACTTCTTTAACATTAACCGCATACCCTAATTGTGAATATTTCTCTTTTATACTATCAACCTCTTTCTTGGTGTCATAATCTTCTTTTAACGCAATAATGTCGACCCCAAAATACCTACTTTTTGTATAAATAAAAACATATACATCTTCACTTTTCTTGTTTGTTTCAAAACCATAAGAAGTATATAATCGTTCCAGTAAATCTCTATTAATCATAAGTATTGAATTTTACAACAACTAAATTATTTAGTTATATGGGTGACAAGATAAAATTAATACTAATATATTTGGTTAGTAAAAAAAGTTTTCAAAAGGTGTGAATAATATGCTCAGAATCTGTTTTTAATATCTGATTATTGTTTAAAATAATAAATTTTAGTATTTGTAGCTAAAATATCTACACACTAATAAAATCTATAAATAGAATCGAAAAGGCTCCTCAAAAAGCTACAATAGAACAAATGTGCGACGCCAATAAAGTACCACATAGATCTTCTTCGCCCGGCACATAATTTTTACATAATCTTTTATTATTATTTGAGTGTGTAAAACCTCTTAAAAACCGTGAATAACTCGTGACAGCTATTTATGAACCATTCGTCTATATTTGCCGCAACACTTAAAATATAGAACCGTGCGTTTAAAGAGCCTGGAAATTAAAGGATTTAAAAGTTTTGCCGATAAAACCGTGCTGAATTTTGATGAGGGCATTACCGGCGTAATTGGTCCCAATGGCTGTGGCAAAAGCAATATTATTGATAGTATCCGCTGGGTTATCGGCGAGCATAAAATAAGCAACCTTCGTAGCGAAAACCTGGAGAGCCTGGTGTTTAACGGCAGCAAAAGCCGCAGTGCGAGCGGACTAGCAGAAGTAAGCCTTACATTTGAGAATACTAAAAACCTGTTGCCAACCGAATTTAATATGGTAACGGTTACCCGTAAATATTACAAAAACGGGGAGAGCGAATACCGCCTCAATGATGTGGCCTGCCGTCTGAAGGATATTCATAACCTGTTTATGGATACCGGCGTTAGTACCGACAGTTATGCCATTATTGAACTGGGCATGGTGGATGATATCATCAAGGATAAAGAAAACAGCCGCCGTAAAATGCTGGAGCAGGCTGCGGGCATAACTATTTATAAAACCCGTAAAAAAGAAGCCAAACTAAAACTGGATGCTACGGAGCAGGATTTGGCACGTATTGAAGATTTGCTGTTTGAAATAAACAACCAGCTGAAAAGTTTAGAGAGCCAGGCAAAAAAAGCAGAGAAATATTTTGAGATAAAGAAAGAGTATAAAGAAATCAGCATCGAACTAGCAAAGGCAGCGCTGGAAGGTTTCAATATTACCTACCGCGACCTTAACCAGCAACAACAGGCTGAAGTAGACAAGCGTATTGAACTGGAAGCGGCCATCGCTTTGGAAGATGCAGCTTTGGAGCAGGAAAAACTGGCCTTTATTGCACAGGAAAAACACCTGCAGAATATGCAGCATGCCTTTAATGATATGCTGGGTGAAGTACGCAGCAAGGAAAGTGATAAAAGTTTAACCGCACAACGTTTACAATATTTAAAAGAAAGAGAAACCAGCCTGAATGATTTTTTACAAAAGGCAGGCGGCCAGTTAAAGGGTCTTGATGAAAGCATACAGTTTACCAGTGTGCAGATTGGCGAAGATGAATTAAAACTGCAGGAGCTGGAAGGAATGCTTGAAGAATTAAAAAATACGGTAGAGGATAAACGCAAAGTGTTTGATGAAAAGCGCAGCAGCATTGATGGATTGCGCAGGGAAAACCAGGCCATTCAGCGTAACCAGTTTGATGCAGAAAAGAAAGTAGCCATTGCCGATACCAGCATACAAAATATTCAACGCAGTATTGTTCAGATACAGGAAGAAAAAAGTCAGCGCCAGGACCAGTTGCAGCAATTAGAAGCAGAGCGGAAAGTAAAGGCGGATGAACTGGAGCAAAAGAAAACAGACCTGCAGCAATTGCAGGATCACCACGAGTTTACAAAAGAACAGATATTTCAAACCCAGAGCATGCTGGAAACCCTGCGTGCAGAGCTGGCAGAAGAGAACCGTAAATTTGATAGCAAGAAAAATGAATACGCCTTGCTGAAAAGCCTGGTGGACAGCATGGAAGGTTACCCTGAAAGCGTAAAATTTTTACATAAAAATACCGCCTGGAACCACGAAGCACCTTTGCTGAGTGATATCATGTATGTGCAACCCGAATATCGTGCAGCCGTAGAAAACGTGCTGGAACCATACCTGAATTATTACGTAGTAAATAATTTAGAAGAAGGTTTGCAGGCTATCCATTTACTGGATGATAATAAAAAAGGCAAGGCCAACTTTTTTTTACAGGATAAGTTTACCGGCTTTGAATACGGCCACCAACCGGAAGGAACTATACCTGCATTAAGTGTAGTGGAGATAGATGGCAAGTACGCCAATTTAGCCAAATACCTGCTGGGCAACGTTTTTATTGCCGAAGATGAAGATGCTTTACGCAACAGCAACGGTGCGGTGGTATTGGAAAAAACCGGTAAATATGTAAAAGGAAAATATTCCCTTACTGGTGGGAGCGTTGGTTTGTTTGAAGGAAAAAAAATTGGCCGTGCAAAGAATTTAGAAAAACTGGTAGAAGAAATTACTGCACAGGAAATAATTGTAAATGAATTAAAAGCTACCATACAGGCACGTCATAATGAAGTGATTGCTTTTAATGAGCAGTTGAAAGAGAATGCCATTAAGCAAACACAGCATGATATTAATAACCTCACGAATCATGTGTTTAGCCTGCAAAATAAAATTGAAAACCTTCATCACCTGGAAGAAACTAGTACCAGGAAAATTGAAGAATTACAGGAGCAGCTTGAAGCCAATCATGATGCTATTGCAAGCACAAGAGATGAACTGGAAAAACTGAATACGCAACTGGAAGAACTTACTGATAAAATGCAGTTGGTAGAACAGGATTATGCATCGGCAGAACAGGAATACAATTTTGCAACTGCCACTTATAATGATGGCAACCTTCGGTTTACACGGCAGCAAAGTAAAGTAGTATCGTTAAAACAGGAATACGAATTTAAAAGCGGCCAGTTAAACGATTTAAAAGTGCAGGTAGAAAGCAGTACGGTTCACCTAACGGAAGCGGCTACCAGCATTGCAGAAACTACTACAGTATTGGCCGAACTGGAAACCCTGGTGGTAACCATGTTGCTGAATAAAGATGTAGAAGAGAAGAAACTGAATGAGGCTGATCAGGCTTATTATAATTTCCGCAATGCCATCGCAGCAAAGGAAAGCGAGTTGCGCCACAAGCAAAAATCGAAGGAAACGATTGATCATTTATTAAGCGATATAAAAGATAAATTAACCGATCTTAAACTACAATTGGCGGGTATGAAGGAAAGGCTGCATGTGGAATTTAAGATTGATTTGGATGCTATTATTGATGAACCTCGTACAGGCGATGTGCCGCTGGAAGACCTGCAGGAAAAGAATGACCGTATGCGCAAGCGCCTTGAAAATATCGGTGAAATAAACCCTACCGCCATTGAAGCGTATACAGAAATGAAGAAGCGCTATGAGTTTATCATGGAGCAAAAGAATGATTTGGTAACTGCTAAGGATAGCCTGATGCAAACCATACAGGAAGTAGAGGCTACCGCTAACCAACAGTTTCTTGATACCTTTAATAAAGTGCGGGAGAATTTCCAGAAAGTGTTCCAGGCACTTTTTACAGAAGATGATACGGCTGATATGGTATTGGTTGATCCAACAAACCTGGCAGATACCGCTATAGATATTATAGCCAAACCAAAGGGCAAGCGCCCTTCCTCTATCGGGCAATTAAGTGGCGGTGAAAAAACATTAACGGCTACTGCTTTATTGTTTGCCATCTATTTAATAAAGCCTGCACCATTCTGTATTTTGGACGAAGTAGATGCACCATTGGATGACGCCAACATCAGTAAGTTTACAAAAATGATTAAGCAGTTTAGTGAGAACAGCCAGTTTATTATTGTTACGCATAACAAACAAACCATGAGTGCAGTGGATGTAATTTATGGTGTTACCATGCAGGAGCCAGGAGTTAGTAAACTGGTGCCGGTGGATTTTAGGTCCCTGAATTGATTGCACTGATTAAAACGGATTACACGAATTAAAGGCAATTAATTGCACGAATTTTTAGGTACGAACCTGCCTGACCGTAGGCAGGTTACACGAATTAAAACCAATAAATTTTATAACCCGGCAATTGCTGGGTTTTTTGTAGGAACAGGCCGCGGCCTATTCCTATATACCATATAATTACGGGATTGATTGTAGAATTTTTACCCCAATTTTAAAATATGATTTTTAAAACGGTATTTACTAAACGTGTAATTAATATTGGCAGGTAGATTGTAATGTTCTGATATATCTATTTTTAACACCTAAAACAAAATATTATGGAAGGTCAAGCAATTATCATCACATTAATTTTAGGCGCTGTAGCCGGGTGGCTGGGCGGACAATTATTTAAAGGCAGTGGCCTTGGATTAATCGGTAATATCGTAGCCGGTATTATTGGTGGATTTATTGGTTATTGGTTATTTGGCCTGCTAGGTATCAGCCTTGGCGGCGGATGGTTGGGCTATATTTTAACCGCTGGCATCGGGGCCTGTATTTTACTGGCTGTATTAAACCTGGTTATTCCAAGACGAATTTAAAGTTGCCAAAAAATTTATTAAAAAGATACCTGTAGCTACAGGTATCTTTTTTGTTTTTATAGCTTTAATTTTATTAAAACATTTTGTATGACCAACATAGAAATAATAAAACAAAAAATAATTAACCAGGTGATGGCAATGGACAATGAACAGGCACTGAAAGTATTGCATGATGTGATGCTGAAATTTAGCAATCCTTCTTCGGTTGTAGAAGATGAATTGAAAGACGAAGAGTGGACTGAAATAGAAAATGATATGAAAGAAATTGAAGAAGAGGAAAACAATAAACAGGACGAAGTTATTGATCATCTAAAACAATGGAAAAATGGCAAGTAGGAATTTATGCCTGATGTCTGATTTTAAGATGTCTGATTTTTTTTATTTTGTTAGTCTGGGTGTTTTATTCGAAGCAGTCTAAGTATTGTATATACCTTTTTTACTTTCTAGCTATAAAGAAAAGCTGCGTGTTCTAATCGACAATTAATATCTTGCACCCTTTATTTAATAGTAGCTACCACAAATTAAAACGGTGACAAGTTCATCGGAAAATAGCGGGTTGAAAAAAATCAGACATCAGATATCTTTACATCAGACATTTGAATTTGTTTCAATGAATTAAAACCTATTAATTATTGTATGTCAGCAGAAAAAATTTTAAGTGACTGGAAAAAGAAACTCTATAAGCCATTGTACTGGCTTGAAGGGGAAGAGGATTATTACATTGATAAAGTAACGAATTATGCAGAGCATAAAATATTGCCGGAAAGCGAAGCAAGTTTTAACCTGAGTGTTTTTTATGGAAAGGATGCCAGTTGGAGCGATGTGGTAAATGCCTGTATGCGTTACCCCATGTTTGCAGAAAAGCAGGTAGTGTTATTGAAAGAGGCCCAGCAAATGAAGGATATCGACAAGCTGGAAAACTATATAGAACATCCGTTGACGTCGACCATTTTTGTAGTGAGTTACAAAGAGAAAACGCTTGACAAACGGACTAAGCTATACAAGTTCATAAACAAGAATGGAGAAGTATTTACTTCAGAAAAGATAAAGGAATACAAACTTGTAGAATGGGTAACGGAATATTTAAAAGAACAGGATTTTACCATGTCGCAAAAGGGCGTGTTGTTACTGGTAGACCATCTTGGTAACGACCTTAACAGGATAGTGCATGAAATAGAAAAAATAACCGTTAACCTTGGTACCCGTAAAACAATAACGGAAGATGATATAGAAAAATATGTAGGCGTAAGTAAAGAATACAATGCTTTTGAACTGCAGGCCGCTATTGGTAAAAAAGACCTGGCAAAAGCTATGCGTATTATCCAGTATTTTGAGAGCAATCCTAAAGCGGCGCCCATACAACTAGTGTTGCCGGCACTATATGGATTTTTTAGTAAGCTCTATATTATTTTTGATATGGCAGATAAAAGCGAAGCAGCCGTTAAGCCTTTTTTTTACGGCAATTCGTATGCAGCCAAAGAAGCCATTGCCACCGCAAAAATGTATGGGTACGAAGGTGTGGAAAGAGCCCTGCTGTTATTACATCACTACAATTTAAAAAGTGTAGGCGTTAATGATAGTGGCAGTTCTGACGGAAGTTTACTAAAAGAAATGGTAGTGAAGATGATGTAGTCCCCTGTCTCCGCCGCGGGGGAGGAACCTAGGTCGAGGTTTATTTGATAATTGTATCTGTATTTAATTTTTAGGCTTCAAATAATATCTTGCAAATAGCGTTTATAGTGGCTTCATTATTAATTATCAATTAATTTTCAGCGCTTCAATTGCAGCAATCTTATCCAAAGCTAACTGCTCTTTCAATGCATCCAGCCCGTTAAATTTTACTTCACTGCGCAATAATTTTTTTAAAGTGATGGTTACTGTTTCTCCATAAATATCTTTATCAAAATCAAAAATATTTACTTCAATTACTCTCTTTGTTCCGTCAACTGTTGGGCGTACTCCAATGTTCATCATGGCGCCCAAATTTATAATTTGTAGTTTTTCATTATTAATCAAAACAGCATACACTCCATTACCAGGCACCAGTTTATTTTCATCCGTTATTTGTATGTTGGCTGTTGGGTAACCAATTCTTCTACCCAGTTTATTTCCGGTAACTACCAAGCCGCTAAAAAAATAATCGTAGCCTAAACAATTAGTGGCTGTATCAATATCGCCTTGTAAAATAGCTGCCCTTATTGTAGTACTGCTAATGGTAATATCCTGTAACATGTATACCGGAATTTCTTTCACTTCATAATGATATTCTGCTGCCTTATCTTCCAGTAATTTGTAATCGCCGCTACGGCCCTTTCCAAAACGGTGATCGTAACCGATGATGATGGTATGCGGATGAAAAGTATCTACTAAAAAATCGCAGATATAAGCCTCGGCAGTTTGGTTGGCAAAAGCTTCAGTAAAAGGGATCACCACCAAATGATCAATATTCACTTTTTCCAGCAACCCTATCTTTTCTTCCAGCGTATTGATTAAAAAAAGTGGCGCTTTTTCTTTTGCCACAATCTGCCTGGGATGCGGATTAAAAGTAATAATAACCGTTTCGCCATCCACCCTGGCCGCTTCGCTTTGCATCAGTTCAATGATTTTGCGGTGGCCATTGTGCAGCCCGTCAAATGTGCCGATGGTGATAACCGCATTGCGAAACGGAGGTAGTTGTTGTATATCGTAGTGAACTTTCATTTTTAGTGGTGCAAAACTACCTGAAAATTTATTAATGGAATATTGGTAATTGAAATTTAGTTTTGCGGTTCAAATATTTTTATGAGCCTTTACAGTAAAAGAGGTGTTTCTGCCCAAAAAGAAGAAGTACATGCTGCGACAAAACACCTCGACCAGGGATTGTTTGCCAATGCATTTTGTAAGATCTACCCTGATTATTTAGGAGGTGACGATGATTATGTGAGTGTGATGCATGCAGATGGCGCAGGCACCAAAAGCATACTGGCCTATTTGTACTGGAAAGAAACAGGTGATATAACTGTGTGGAAGGGCATTGCACAGGATGCCATTGTAATGAATTTAGACGATTTGCTCTGCGTAGGAGTGTATGATAATATTGTATTTAATTCTACTATCGACCGTAATAAAACCATTATCCCTGGTGAAGTATTATCACAGGTGATCAATGGGTCGCAGCAACTATTCGATGAGTTGAAAACATTTGGGGTAAACATTCATTACCTCGGTGGCGAAACGGCAGATGTTGGCGATGTTGTGCGTACCATTGCAGTAAATGGCACCATGACCTGCCGCTTTCCGAAAAATAAAGTCATCAGCAATGATACGATAAAAGCAGGCGATGTAATTGTTGGCCTTGCCAGTTACGGAAAGTCCACTTACGAAAACGAATACAACAGTGGTATTGGCAGCAATGGATTAACAAGTGCAAGGCATGATGTATTAAGCAGCTATTATGCAGATAATTTTAAAGAAAGTTATAATACCAGCCTTGATGAAGCAGTTGTTTATATTGGTAAAAATAAATTATCTGACGCAATCACTTTTAATGTGGACGGTGCGCCATTCACCACAACCATTGGCAAACTGATTTTATCTCCTACAAGAACCTATGCACCAGTTTTAAAAATATTGTTAGAGAACGAATTTGCTAAAATTCATGGCCTGATACATTGCAGTGGTGGCGGACAAACAAAGTGCATGAAATACCTGCCGGGTAATCTCAGGATTGTAAAGGATAATCTATTTGAGGCACCTGAAATTTTCAAAATAATTCAGCAAAGCAGCGGCAGCAATAATAAAGAAATGTACGAGGTATTTAATATGGGTTGCAGGCTGGAAATTTATTGTGGCGCCGAAGATGCTGAGCTTATGATATCCACTGCTAAAACTTTTAATATTGATGCGCAGGTTATCGGCAGGGTAGAGGCAAATTATAAAAAAGAACTGGTGATAAAATTGAAGGAGGAAGAATTGATTTATTGAACTATACAAACAGCGATGACATCTTTTAAAAAGATGTCATCGCTATTAACAGCTCTCCGAATTGTATTTTAATCGATGCTTTATTTTTACTCGGACACAACAAATGTGATTGGCTGCTTTCTATAAGCAGTAACAATATTTCCATTTTGGATTGCAGGTTCCCATTTAGGTCCTTTCTTTATTAATGCTACAGCTGCGGAATCCATACCATATCCATATTTTGTTTCTGCCTGTACTTTGCTAATGGTCCCATCTTTATTTACAATAAATTTTACAACTACCTTGTAAACTCCTTCCGGAGCGCCATTATCAACAGGTATGTTTGGGTCTAGATTTTTTTCAAGAAACCTGCGCCATGCAGTATCACCTCCTGGAAATTTTGGTTCTTTTTCTACCTGGGCAAAAATTTTATCATCTGTATCTGAAACATATTCCTTATCGGTTGAAACATATTTTGAAATGGTAGCTTCTATAAAATTCATTACGCCGTACTTTGCATCAGGACCAAATCTTTTTATCGCTGCCTGACTATTCGCTTTATAAAGCTCCATCTTATTTGCAGTGATTTGCATATTTTTTAAAGTGAATCTGTTTACTTTTTTGCCATTGATAAAAATCAATGATTTATCCTTCAAATTCATCTTTTCTTCAATAAGTCGTACACCATTTATTGTCATAAATTCAGACTTTTGACCCGAGCCAGCAACTGTATCATTTACTATTGCTTGGCTTGCCACTGCAGAAGTATTGTTTTGCACAAGAGCATATTTTTCAATAGCTGCCAATACATTTTTTGCAATGGTTTCTTTTGCTGCATCAGTCTGCAGGTATGCTATATCTTTTTTATTGGTGATATAGCCGGCTTCAATTATAACTGCGGGGCAAATGCTTTGCGTTAAAATCCAAATGCCAGCCTGGCGCTGCATGGGAAGCGGGGCAACCGGAATTTTATAATTGTTGGAAAATTCACCGATAATTGCAGATGCAAATAGTTTGCTACTGTTCGTATTTGCAAAATCATTTCGGGCTACAATTACCTGCATGCCAGATTTTAAATTTGCTGAATCTTTTGTTGTGGCATCAACATGCATTGAAATAAATAAGTCTGCGTGTTGTGCTGTGCTAAAAGCTGCCTTCTCCGGCGGGCTTTGATAAATATCTGTTTCCCTGGTTAAAATTATATTGATATTATTATTGTTATTCAGGGATTTTATTTTTTTTGCTATAACAAGCGAAAGGTCTTTTTCTGTAATATTTCCATCAAGGCTTACAGCACCAATGTCCTTACCGCCATGGCCAGCATCCAATACTACCGTTATTTGTTTGCCTTTGTAAACCGGTGTGTTTGTTATGATTTTTGTTTTTAAAGTAAAGGCTGCAAATAATAATACAGCCAATGGCAATACCAATGCACGGCCTATGTAACTGGCTTTTGGGTTTTTGTTTTTTGTCAGCATAAGTAACCTGCGTTTTATAGGTGAATAAAAAAATGGATTGGTAAAGGGAAAATTGTGTTGCGGATAAGTGGCCTGTAATATCATAGCAGCAAAGGCTTCGGTATCACTATCTTCTGCAGCTATTTTATCGGCCATAAATTCGTGTATCATATTTAACTCTTTACGGATTAACCAAAAGAATGGGTTGCACCAAAAAAAGATCAATACAGCATTTATGAATAATTTATCATAACTGTGTTTTTGCCGTACGTGGGCCAGCTCGTGTTTAAATATCTGGTTGCCGGTGGTGGTAGCAACATCAATATAATCGTTCCAGAAAATATATTGTAAAAATGAAAATGGTGTTCCTTTTGCAGTGGTGTTTACAAAGTGTACATTGTCTACAACTGTTTGCTGGTGCTGCTGTAGAAGGGTATGGATTTTTAATAATACCTGGATAAATAAACTTAGGAATACGAAACTGGTTAATAGGTATAACAATGATGCAACCTGTTCTGCAGTAAAATTATTTCGGCGGGCAGTTATTACAATTTCATCTAAATATTCATTGCTGCCAGTTACAACCTGTAATAATTTTATTGTAGTAGTAGGGGCAGCTGCATTGTGCAGAATATTTATTTGCACCAGCGGCGCCAGTAAGGATAACACTATTGATGCAAGCAAATAAAACCGGTTGTATTGGTGAAATATTTTATTGCGCAGCAGCAACCAATAATAGCCCAATAATACGCCTGAACAAATGATAACTTTTACAATGTAGAAAGCAAATAAAAGCATGGTGTAAATTTTAGTAATAAATAGAATAAAAAGGCAGATTAGTCAATCGGAAAAATTATTAATTATCAATTATTAATTTCTAATTCAGTAATTATTTTTTCTTCAACTGTTTCAGCAACAATTCCAGCTCATCAATACTTAAGTTATTTTCTTTCACCATAAAAGAAACTGCATTGCTGAAGTTGCCTTCAAAATAACCTTTCACCATGCTTTTCATGCTGTTTTTGCTGTACGCATCTTTACTTACTAAAGGGTAATACTGGTGTGTGCGCCCAAATACTTTTAGCCCGACAAATTCTTTTTCTGTCAAAATTTTTATGATGGTTGCTACCGTATTGTTATGTGGTTTTGGGTTGGGTAGTTCATCAATAATCTCTTTCAAAAATGCTTTGTCCAGTTTCCAGATAACCTGCATTATCTGTTCTTCTGCTTTGGTTAATATTTTCATGATTAGTATTTTATTTATCCTGATAAAACAAATCTATAACTAAAAAATTAGTTTTACAACTATTTTTTTAGTCGTTAAGGTAGATTTAACATTTGCAGCAAAAAATTAATTTTTATTGACGGGTTTCATTAGGTTAAATTTGCAGCGTAGAAAGTATCTTTTACCAATAAACATAAACCAACCATGTCTCAGGCGATTGTAGAATTAAAGAATGTAAATATTTACCAGAGCAACAACCTTATTTTAAGCGATGTAAATATTTCAGTTGATAAAGGTGAATTTGTTTACCTGGTTGGCAAAACGGGAACGGGTAAAAGCAGCTTATTAAAAACCCTCTATGGCGATCTTGATTTAACTGAGGGCGAAGGTTGGGTTGTTGGCTATAACCTTCGGGAACTGGATTGGAAAAAAGTTCCCTACCTGCGTCGTAACCTGGGCGTGGTTTTCCAGGATTTTCAATTACTTACAGATAGAAGTGTAAATAATAACCTGAAGTTTGTTTTAAAAGCTACCGGCTGGAAAGATGAAAAATTAATGGACGAAAAAATAAATGATGTACTGGATAAAGTTGGGCTTAAAACAAAAGGTTTTAAAATGCCATTTGAATTAAGTGGTGGCGAGCAACAGCGGGTTGATGTAGCAAGGGCTTTGTTAAATTCGCCCAAATTAATTTTGGCAGATGAACCAACAGGTAATTTAGACCCCGAGACCAGTGATGAAATAATGCAACTATTAGTTAGCATCAGCAAAGACTATGGTACTGCAATTGTAATGGCCACACACGATTATATGGTGATCACTAAATTTCCTGCAAGAACCATTAAAACCGAAAAAGGAAAGGTTTGGGATAACGCAAGTATCACTATGTAAGAAGTAGCAGAATTATTTGTTGTTTTATTTACTCCAGAATATTTCAATTATTTTATCGGCATTTTTTTGATTGTTGTATAAGCGCTGCAGCAATTGCTCACGTTTTTCATTTTCTTTATCGGTATATGGGATGGAATATAAATATTTGATAGCTGTTTTAAACCCGTCTGCATCTTCAGCAATGGTGCATAGTTCATTAAGCCCCGAGCCTTCAACACCAGCTTTGTTTACCAGGCAGTGCCGTCCATTATACAGCGCATTTAATAATTTTAATTTTACACCAGTGTTATTAAAAGAGGGTAAAATATTTAGCTGTGCTTTGGCAATCATCTCGTGCAGCTCTTTGTCAGATGGGTTTGCTACCAGGCAGGTATTGGCGTGTTGATGCGCCAGGAACTCCAGTTTTTGAGAAGGGTTTTTTCCTGCAATTACAAAAGGAACATCTATAGCGTTAAATATGTTTTGTAATAACCAGATGGCTGCTTCTTCATTTTCATTAATAGATAAATTGGCATGATACAAACAGAAACAACCATTGCCTTCTTTACCAACGGCATTTACATAAGGTAAAAAAACGGGCAGGTGGCTGATGTTGGGTGCATTAAAAAGCTGCTGGTATATATCTACATCATGATCACTTACTGCTGCAATCCTTACTTTTTTTGCCAGCCGGGTTTCATATTTTTTTAAGAGCTTACTTTCGTGCTGGTAATAAAATTTACGGAATGGGTTTTTTTCATTCAGCGCCAGGTGATGATAGTATTCAAACTCGGTATTATGCAGGCGCAGCAATACAATCCTGTTTGCTAATTTGCCGGCGTAAAGATTATAGGAACAATGAATACCTTCTACAAGAATAGGGTAATTGTCTTTTTGTAAATTAGCAAGTAATTCCTTTGATTTTCTTGTACTAACAATAAAGGGTAAACTAAAAGAGAAACTTCCTATACTTTTTTGCCTTGGATAATAATGTACAGATTCACAATATTTATTCAATTCTTTTTGTGGTGCACGGTTATTTACAAAACAGTGCAAATAAATTTTAACACCGTTCTTATGCAGGGTTTTTATTTTGTAAAAAATATCAACTACACCGCCAAAATCAGCAGGCCATGGAACATCATGGGTTATAATATGCAGGTGTCTTTCTTCCATTGTTAATTTGCCAGCAATTTTTTATAAAATTCAAGCAGCCTTTTTTCTTCTGTTTGCCAATTCAATACTTCCCTTGCTTTTATACAGTTTTGTTGAAGTTCAGTATATAAAACCTCATTGTGTAGTAAATTGTTCAGTTGTGTAGCAAGGTTTGATGGGCTGATATCATTTACCAATATTGCAATATCATATTGCGCATTTATTTCTTTATATACCGGGTAGTCTACACATAATTGAGGAATGCCTGCATGCAGGTAATCAAAAAAGCGATTTGCCAGTGAGTAATAATTACTGAGTCCCTCGTCATCAAAAAGTGTAACACCAATATAGGCTTGCTGCGTAATAGTTCTTAATTCATCGGGTTGCACCCTTCCTTTAAAAAATACTTTGTGGTGAAGGTTGTGTGTTGTTACCAATTGTTTAGCCTGTTCCATAAAATTTCCGTTACCACAAATGATGAGTTCACAATCTACCTGGTGCATAGCAGGGATAAGTGTTTCAAAGCTCCTGCCTTCATTAACGGCTCCCTGGTACAAAATAAATTTTTCTTTTTTAGGCCCGGGTAATAATGGACGTAACAAAGTAATATTTCTTATTATAGTATAATTTACCCCGTACATTTTTTTAAATTCATCTGCAACAGGCTGGTTTACAGTATAACCTTTGGAGAATTTTGGTACGGCATATTTTTCTATCTTTTTCCATAATGTATAAATACCTGGCCTTGTGACAATTTCTTTCATTTCGCAAAACAATTCATGTGCATCATATACCCGTTTTATTTTTTTTATGGCAGAAATAAAATAACAAGGCAGTATCGTGTCAAGGTCAATGGCTACAATGCAATCCATCTTTTTGAAAAGCAAAAAAATGAACAGGCGGATATTATATTCTGCATAAAATAATTTCCCTTTTTCAAAAAAGCAGTTGATTCTTTTTTGTGTGAAGGCTTGTTTAGTAAGCCGAATGGAACTTTTCATTTTTCTTCCAACCAGTGTTATTGTATAACCAGCTTGTGCCAGTGATGTACAAATACGTATCATACGCTGGTCGTAGCTAATATCTGTAGTTACGGTGAAGAAAATACGTGTTTTTTTACCTGGCGGCTTGCTGTCAAGGATATTGAGATTTAAAGAAGTATTATTCATTTATAAAGCTTACATTTAATTTGGCTTCCAGAAATAGCCGATAGCATTATAACAAGTTGCTGTTTTTTTGCATTGGCGGAAACAATATCAGGGGTTGCTTTTACGTTTGCCAGTTTATTAACATGTTCAGGATGCTGCTGTGCAATTTGTCCAAACCTTATAATAACTAAATTTTTTTGCATGGTAATTTCAGCAAATATGAAAGAATATTAAGTAATTTTAAGAAAATAAAAATAACAAGAGTACTAAAATCCAAAAAAATCACTAAACTTAACAATCTAAACTACTGATTTATGCCCCAAGAATTTACCAACAGTGAGCAATCACATGCTCAAAGGCCTTATTTTTTATCTGTTTTATGTGTGCTGGGTTTCATATTAAGTATAGGAAGTATTTTACAAAATAGTATTGGATTTTTCAAATCTGATACTGAAGTTGCACAAATATTGGAAGGCAAAGAAAAAACCCAGTTAAAAAATCTTTTTTCATTTGATAAGACTGCAGTTGATGCGCCCTTGGCTATTCATAACCTTACGCCGGAAAACTATGAAAAATTTTCTATCGGTGGGGTTGTTGCGGCTTTGTTATGCCTGGTGGGTGTTGTTTTAATGTGGCTTCAAAAATTATCTGGCTTTTATTCATTTGTACTAGGTACTTTTTTTAACCTGATAACCCATTTTTTATTATTTGGGGATAATATCGGGGCAATGGGCCTGTCATTAGTATGGGCATTTTTTGGATTAGTATTAGCTATTTTGTATAGCAGGCACCTTAATGCTATGAATTAGCTTAAATATACCTCCTTCTTAAATTAGTTATCCGTATTAATATTTTTTTTGTGTACTGACGGAAAAATATATCTCATAAGGCCTCCTGTAATGGAGGTTTTATTATTTAATACCGATTGGATATCTGTAATAGACTCCCCATAGCTATCGGGACATTGGCCTAAAACACCTGTCACCTCGGCATTAGATCAGGAAATATTGGACTAATTTATAAATCAAATTTGTATAATTTCAATTACAGCGTATTAAAATCAAATATTTTTTCCTACTTTTGCATCCGAATAAAAAAGAGATAATTTAACAAAGACGTTATTAAAAACAAAGAAATGCCGTATTTAACAATCGAAAAAAAAGTAAAAATTTTTACAGACTTTGGTGGTAAAGCTGCCAATACAGGATCAATTGAAGGTCAGGTTGCACTGTTAACAGAGCGTATCAACCATATTTCTGATCA
>JAYTTI010000102.1:0-65263 GCA_043745405.1 Ferruginibacter sp.
TTCGGAAATATGCAGGCTTTTTACATACAGTTCTCCTTTATCAAAATAGCAATAACTGTCATTAAAGCTGGCCTTGCCGCTTCGCAGGCTCTTAATTTCCGAGCCCGCAAGCACAATGCCTGCAATATATTTATCTTCAAAAAAATATTCGTGATATGCCTTACGGTTACTTATTTCCAAGTGTTGCTTTTTGCAAAAGTAGTCTTTATCAATAAATGTGGACCCATGTAAATTGTCATAACCTCGTACTATAACAATTGCAGCCTAATAAACATTTTTAAAAAAATCATTATCACTAATTTACTTTACATGTAAATTGCCCTTTTAAATGGTGACTCAAATTTTTATTATGATATTGACAAACTTAAAAAAGCTACTGTTACTTTCCCTATTCTTAAATTTACCTTTTAATACAATGGCATGGGGCGTGTTGGGGCATCGAATAGTAGGAGAAATAGCCTATAGTTATCTTACCCCTGCTACTAAAGCAGCTATTAAAAAAATATTGGCTAACGAATCTGTTGCAATGAGCAGTAACTGGGCCGACTTTATAAAAAGCGATACCGATTTTGCGTACCTGTCGCCATGGCACTATGTAAATTTAAAGCCCGGAATGACCATGCAGGAAGTAGCAAAATTTCTTAACAAAGACACTGCCGTTGATGCGTATACGAAAATTAATTTTTTAGTAAGGGAATTAAAGAAAAAAAAATTACCTGCTGCGGATAAAGTATTTTATTTGAGGTTGCTCATTCATATTGTAGGTGATATACACCAGCCACTGCATGTTGGCCGTTTGGATGACCTCGGCGGTAATAAAATAAAAGTTTCCTGGTTTTCTGCACCCTCTAACCTTCACCGCGTTTGGGATGAACAATTAATAAATTTTCAGCAGCTAAGCTATACAGAATATACCAACGCAATAAATTTTACTACAGCATCTCAAAGAAAAGACTGGCAAAAACAAACTGTAAAAGACTGGATATACCAAAGTTACCAATCAGTAGAAAAGATATATGCCGACATTACTCCAGATGAGAAATTAGATTACCTGTACAACTATAAATTTATCAGCACAGTTAATACACAGTTGGTAAAAGGGGGTGTTCATTTGGCAGGGTTGCTGAATGAAATTTATAAATAACTACTCGAACTTAGTAGAGGTTTTTGTTTTCCATTTTCCACTTTTTAAAAATAAGAAGGAGAGTATAAAAATGGTACTCCAGTAAATTAACTCATTGCTCCAGGCAATGGTTAGGGAGATATAATGTATTTTCATAAATACCCAGGTGTAGAGCAAATAAACTGTTATTGCAATGATTTCAATCAACAGGTTTACTTTTGTTTTACCTGTGCCCGTTACACCATTGAGCCATATATTGGCAATGCTCATTATCATTAAACCGGTACTTACCATTCTCATAACCGGGATGCCTTCTTCTACAAATTCTTTTCCCTGGCCAAAAAGGCTAAAAAATATTTCAGGAAAAATATTTACCAGCAAACACATACCGGCGCAAAGTCCAAAACTCCACAACATAATCCTGTTGATTGCTGAAATAACTTTATCTTCTCTTTTTTGACCCATTAAATTACTTACCATTACATTACAGGTACCCGCAAAGGCCCATACAAAAACACCGGTTAACCCAAAAACATTGCGCATGGTATTGCTGATGGCTTTGGCGGTCTGATCATGCAGGGCTTCAATAAAAATAAAAAATACCAGCCAGGTTGTAACACTAATTACATACTGCAAAATTAATGGCGTAGCTATCCTTATAACTTCTTTGCTGGTAGTTTTATCGTAGCTAAAAGTAGTAAGTAAAGCATATTGCTTTTTTAAACCGGTTTTATACAGCACCATCACCATCACTAAAAGGCCAACAGCTTCCGCAATAACAGATGCCAATGCGGCTCCGTTAAAACCCATGGCAGGTAAACCCCAATGGCCATAAATGAGTAAGTAATCCAGCAAAATATTTACGCTTGATTCAGCAATAAAACCAATCATCAAATAACGGCTGTTTAATGATGCCACCAAAAAAGCATTGCCCATTTGAAACATGTATAAAAAGGGAAGTCCTAATATCCGGATCTTTAAAAAATTTATCTCCTGCGGATAGGCTATTGGATCGGCCACCTGCTTTAATATAAATGGAGCAATAAACCAGGTAATAAATATACCGGTAACAGCCAGCTGCATGCTTATGCGAATGCCCTGTGCCAGAACTTTTTTAAAGGCACTTGTATTATCACCTCCTGCATAACGGCTGAATACAGATTGTAATCCATTGTTGAGCCCGTTACCGGCAACTGCGAAAATTAAATAAAAAACACCGGTTACACCAGCATTACCCAAAGCCTCTACACTAAGGTTACCCAAAAATATACTGTTGGTAAGCATATTTATTTGCGGAATAATAATAGCTAACGTAATTGGCAGCGCTATAGAAAGTATTTGTTTATTGTTTACGTGAACTTTTAGATCTTTTATTGTTGCTGTTGCTTCCATAAGTTGGCAAATTTATCTTATTTTGCCTGCCAAACACAAATTTTGAATCCATCTTTCAACATAATAAGCCCCAACACTGATACGGCAGATAGCAGTTTACTGATTGAGATCAGTGGGCAGGGAGTTTCATTTATAGTTATCAATCCAGATAATCACTGTACCTGTTTATCGGTATATCATTTTGATGCAGGCACCACCAATGATAAAGTAGCCAAATATTTAAAAGATATTACTGCCAGCCAACCCATTTTACAACAGACATTTAAAAAGATAAATTTTATTTATGCATTTGCGGCATCAGTTTTGGTGCCCCATCAGTTTATAAATGAAACTGCTAATAAGGATATGCTTGAATTGGTGTATGGAGATATTTCGGAAGGAATAATGCGCAATGATATAATAAACCAACAAGATTTGCAAAATATATACCTGGTGCCGAAACAGGTTGATTGGGTGATCGCTAATTTATTTACTCAGGCCAATTACTTCCATTTGTATTCATTGCTTACAGCCACCAATAAAGCAATGGGCAATCATTTGTATTGCATTTTTAGTACTACCCAAATTACGGTGCAGTTATTAAAAGAAGGCCAATTGCAGGTGATACAAAGTTTTGATTATAAAGACCCCGCAGATGGGGTATATCATTTATTAAATGTATGTGAGCGTTTTGAGGTAAATATAAATAAAACCCTAGTTCATCTAAATGGTATGATTGATGCAGATTCAAATTTATACCACGAATTGTATAAGTATTTACGTCATCCCATATTTGAACCATTGCCAAATACTTTTACTTATGATGAAGAAATAAAAAAATACCCGGCACATTATTTTAGTCATTTATTTGAATTAGCAATATGCGTATAATCAGCGGCATGCATGGAGGAAGAAAGATTAATCCGCCAGGAAATATGCCCTACACAAGGCCTACAACCGATATTGCCAAAGAAGGGCTTTTTAATATTATTCAGAATAACCTGGATATTCAAACATTAAAAACACTTGATCTTTTTGGCGGTACGGGAAGTATCAGTTATGAATTGGCCAGCAGGGGAGCAGCAGACCTTACCATTGTTGAAAAGGATAACAGCATGTATGCCTTTACAAAAAAAACGGCAGAAACATTAAAACTTGAAAATTTTAAACTGGTCAAATCGGATGTATTTAAATTTATAGATACCTGCACTGAACAATACGATTTTATTTTTGCAGGGCCGCCGTATGCAATGGGAACCATTGATGATTTACCTGTAAAAATATTTGAAAAAAAATTATTGAAACATAAAGGGTGGTTTGTACTGGAACATACACCCCGTAACGATTATAAAAAATTTGATCATTATCATTCAGAACGTAACTACGGTACTACAATCTTTTCTATCTTTATCATGTAAACCGTTTTATCCGTATTTGTCCAATATCCGTTTAGATTATTTATTGACAGTTTAATCTTACAACCGGACATGAAAAAAAGTGACATTAGAAATATTTATAAAGAAAAGCGCCGGAAGCTTTCTGCATCGCAAAAAGAAAAGATGGACGACCTGATGTTGATACATTTTCAACAATTGGTGATTGATATACCGGCGTTAATAATGACTTACTCGCCCATAAAAGCCTTAAACGAATTTGACCCACAGTGTATAACAGATTATTGTTACTTTAAAAATCCTGAGCAACAATTGTTTTACCCCTTAATGCTAAAAAATGCAAAAGAGTGCGATTTAAGTGCGGTGATTGTTGACGACAATACTTTTTTTGAAACAAATAAATTTGGCATTGATGAACCCATTGATGGAATTGATATGATACCTACAGAAATTGACATGTTTATTGTACCCCTGCTGGGTTTTGATAAAAAGGGCAACAGGGTTGGATATGGTAAAGGTTGTTATGACCGGTTTTTAAAAAAATGCAGAAAAGATTGTATAAAGATCGGGTTTAGTTATTTTGATCCGATTGAAAAAATTGAAGATGCAAACCAATACGATATTAAATTAGATTATTGTGTTACTCCCGAAAAAGGATATACATTTTAATACATAAAACCTATTCATTGCTTAAAAGTTTCCGATATTTTTTATTGCCATTATCTTTATTGTATAGCATAATATTGTATATAAGAAATAAGCTATTCGATAAAAATTATTTGAAATCCGCATCATTTAATTTCCCGGTAATTTGTGTTGGTAACCTTGCTGTAGGGGGCACAGGAAAAACACCAATGGTAGAATATTTGATCAGGATTTTAAAAAATGATTATTTCATTGCAACGCTTAGCAGGGGCTATAAAAGAAAAACAAAAGGATATGGCATAGCCAATGAAAATTCTACTGCGCTTAATATAGGCGACGAACCAATGCAGTTTCATTTGAAGTTTCCAGAAATAAGTGTAGCTGTTGGAGAAGAGAGGCTGGATGCCATTCCGCAATTACTGCACGACAGGCCACAATTACAGGTTATTATTTTAGACGATGCTTTTCAGCACCGCCAGGTAAAAGCAGGGTTAAATATTTTATTAACAGATTATACAAATTTATATACCCGTGATTTTTTATTGCCCGGCGGCGACCTGCGTGATGTAAAAACAAGCGCAGCAAGGGCGGACATTATTGTTGTTACAAAATGCAAACATAACCTTAGCGAAGAGGAAAGAGACCTGTTGATAATGGAATTAAAACCAGCCGCACGTCAGCAGGTATTTTTTACAGAAATTTTATATACGCATCCTTATCACCTTTTTACAAAAAACGAAATTGACATTTCCAACAAAGCCGATATATTACTTGTTTGTGGCATTGCCAACCCAAAACCATTGAATGAATTTTTAACTGCCCACGTGCATTCCTACGATTTATTGCGTTTTCCCGATCATCATATTTTTAACAGCGACGACCTTGCAGAAATAAAAGAACAGTTTAATAAAATGGAATCGGCCAATAAAATTATTTTAACAACAGAAAAAGACGGGGTGAGGCTAACGAAATTTAAAAATGAATTAAAAGATTTTCCCTTGTATGTTTTACCTATACAACATTCTTTTATGTTTAATGATGCAGAAAAATTTTGCGATATTATAACCGGTTTTATCGTCTCCTTTGATCAAAAAAATACAGTACAACATTAATACTGCTGCTTATTTGGCCACAGCAATTTTTACTTTTTTATTTTTTATTTTCTCTTCTTTTATTAGTTCTAAAACCTCACCAACTTTTAGCTTACGCACTGCTACAAACGAAAAAAAATCTTTTACTTCTATTAAACCGATATCATCTTTTTTCAATTGCCCTTTATTGGATAAAAAACCTACAACATCAATTTTGTTCACCTTGTCTTTTTTACCGGCAGCAATAAATAAGGTTGACCATTTTGGTTTTTCGGGTAATTCAATCCTTTCAGGCAATTCTATTTCTTCCACCTTGCCTGTAATATAAGCGGGAAGCTTTTCTTCTTCAGATAAAATCAATACAGATTTGCCACCGGCTTCCATTCTTGCGGTTCTGCCATTACGGTGTATGTATACATCTTCTGTTGCAGGTAAATGGTAATGAATAATGTATTTAATATCGGGTATATCCAGCCCCCTTGAGGCAAGATCGGTTGTTACCAATATATTGGAGGTCCCGTTTTTAAATTTACACATGGCGCTTTCCCTTTCCTGCTGCTCCATACCACCATGGTAAAATACATTTACAATTCCCTTTTCTTTTAACAGGATGCTGGTACGTTCTACGGATTCTCTGTGATTGCAGAATACAATCATTGATTTATTACCGATAGAACAAATAAGCCTGAACAGTGTTTCTGATTTATCTTTTTCAGGAGATAGAACAGTTCTTATTACCAGTTCGTCTTCTTCGGGTTTATTTGTTATAGCGTCTAAAAAATTAAGCCTTACCGGGTTGGTAATACCAATAAAATCGGGGATTCGTACTGATTCTGTGGCTGAGGTCAACATTCTTTTTTTAACAGATGGCAACGAGCCGATTATAAAAGTCATTTCTTCCTGGAAACCCAGTTCCAGCATTTTATCAAATTCGTCTAACACCAATGTGGTAATGCCTTCTACAGCAAAATTATTTCTTCGGATATGATCTGCAACCCTGCCCGGCGTGCCAATAATAAGGGCAGGAGACTGCACGAGGTTATTTTCTTCCGTTTCTCTTTTATGCCCGCCATAACAAACGGTAACTTTATAACCAGTAGCCATTTTTCTAAACACTTCATCAATTTGTATGGCCAGCTCACGGGAAGGAACTAAAATTAAAGCCTGCACTTTTTTACTGTTATTTATAAGTTTTTGTACAACAGGTAATAAAAATGCCAGCGTTTTACCCGAACCGGTAGAAGATAATAATATTACCTCATCTGCATCCTCATTGGCTTTTAAAGCTGCAAGCTGCATTTCGTTAAGCACTTTAATATGTAAACTGGCTAATATATTTTCTGTGGAAATATTTTTTTTTTGCATGTTGGCAAAAGTAGTACTATTTCATGCAAAGAAACAAAGTAGACAAAGTATACAAAGAAATATGTATACTTTGTCTACTTTGTGCGAATTTTTGTGTGAAATATTACTGAAGAGGCACACTAAAACTACCTTCGGTTACCTGTTTTAAATTACCGCCCGGTACCCCAGTATCGCTAAGTGTTCCGCTAAATGTACCGGCTATTCTTGTAGCCGTCCTGCTGGTTACAGTAATGGTGAATGGCGTCTCCGGAATGCCTGAAACTGCATCCCAGCTTAGGCCAGCGCCATCTGTATAAGAAATCAAATATAAATTACCCGTAGCACTTGTAGTTGGATCAAATATATCGCCGGCTGCAACCGCTACGGTTCCAAATTTATTAAGCGATATGAAAAAATTTTCAAAAGATGTGTTTGAAATGTTTCCTGAAATGTCAACAGACTTTATCTGGGGGATTGGTGGATTTGCCGGGGTAGTACCTTCTGAAGCTTTTGCCTCAAAATTAAAGTTTGAAGGAACGCCATCAATTTTACATTTTAAAAAATTATCTTCTACTGGTTGTGCAGCTGTAAAAGTAATTGCAAAATTACACCCGTTAGTACCCGGCGTATAAGTAAAAGAACCAGCTGCAAGCGGGGTTCCGCTACCGGTTAAAATGATTGTCTGCAGGCCTGTGCTAAAAAAAACGCTTTCGCCCGAAAAAATTATTCCATTAATAGTTGCAGTTGAAATAAGGTAAGTACCGGGGCTGGTAACATTAACCTGCAATACAACATAATTACCCGCGGTAGCAGCTGTACCGGCAACATATTTGCCATTTATTACCGGAGTGGTGCAATTTCCAGGCGCCCCCAAGTAATCGTATACAGCGGTTCCTGAATTTAACCCATAATTAATAGCACCTTCATAACTGTATTCCTTCTGACAGGAAGCAAAAATTACCAGGATAGATAATAAAGAAAAAAGCGATTTCAACTTCGTTTTCATGCTGAGCTTAATTAATAAAAAATTATCTGCCAATTACACAAATATAAAGAACATAATTAGAACGATATTTTTTAAGACAGATTATACTTTAGACCGATTGATAAAAATATATTTTGATACAATACACTAATATGGAGATTACTGAACTTGCCTGCACTGTATTAAACAATATTAGTAACAATTAAAAAAGCCTATAATTAATATTATGTTAAACAGGCGCACAAGCCACGCCCACCCTTTGCTTCATGTATTATGTATTTTTTGCCCACGCCACGAGCGGAGATATTTGAGAAGATTGTCTGGTATATTATGTAACTTTAGGCAGATATATTCGGCAACAACTTAGCAGTTGCTTTATGTTTACTTTGTATTTACTTTAAACTTTGAACAAAATTTAGTTAACGTTTAGGTTGCATTTAGTTCACGTTTTAATCACATTTAGGCCTCATTCGTATAAAACTTTAAATAAATGTACCTTAAGCTTGGAAATATTCTAAATAATACGTAATCAGTTGCTTAAGTAAAAAAGTATTGTAATTTTGTACTACACATTTATGCTATATCAAATATACTTAAGCAAAAATGCGCTTCTTGGTTAACATGATTGTTAACTCAAAACCTAAAAATAAAATGAACACAACTAAAGTCATAACAAACGTCAATCGGCAGGTTATTGATTTTATCAAAAATGAGATTTCCAATAAAAAGGAAAGACATAAGAATTTGATTCAATCAATAAAACCTTCTATGATTGAGGATTTAAAAAAAATGCATAAAGTTGGACGTTAATTCAACTCAAAGATACCCCTTTACGCCCCTAAATTCAGGGGCGTTTTTCTTTGTCACAGACCATTCTTGTTATTATACCATAGAAATTACTAATGAACACAATAAGTTTTTCGATAATGAATTACTTCATAACGGCGGGCAGTCATTTGAAATTTCAATAAATAGAACATGTGATGAAGAGCCTCCTTTCGATGAATTTGTAGGCCATACAATTATCCATATATTAAATACGAATATTGCATCTAAAGGAGATACTGCAATATTTTTTTACGTTTGTGACGTAGATGGCGGCAAGGGAAGATTAAGGGCAAGAAAATTTAGTATCTGGTATAATAAAATAAAAGAAGAGTTAATAGGCCTTCAAAAATATAATTTCGTTTTAAAAGGATATGACGGCGAATTATATGATATATCCCTTTTGATTTTTGAAAACCATCCTCACAGAGAAGAATATATAGAGAACTTTGAAAAGAAATTAATGGAAAACTTTTCAAAAAGCTAACCAGGCAGGAATTGAACGCTTTAACAGCGTAAAAAGGATGCTCCGCAGCTAAAAAAAATACATAATACATTGCTACGCTCCAACCTTCGCTGCCCCACACAAACCGCCAACGCTACATAAAAAATCTTAAGCTACGCATAAATTAAGATTTTTCCCCTCCCACAGGCTAACCTGAATAGACATAATATCTGTTATAGAAATTTTGAAATGTTCTTTTATGTCTAATACAGGTCGCAGATTGTTGCGATTTTTTCTTTCTGTTGTTTTTTTTAGTTGATGGAAAAAATCGCAACAATCTGCGACAATGAATTTCAAAACCCCTATAACAGAATTTTATGTTAAACAGGCGCACAAGCCAGCACCACCCTTAGCTTCATGTATTATGTATTTTTTTCCCACGCCACGAGCGAAGATTGTGTTTTATGATTTTAGCGGAGTAGATTGTGTAACCTAAACCAGCCGCTATATGTCTCCTATTCAGAAATTGGATATTGTTTTAAATTATTTAGCCACAGATTTATTAGCAAAGCCGCACATTGACCATCTTGAAATATTTCAGAATTTAAAGAAAAAACATCCCGAATTAAATGATACAAATGATTTTGGAAGCCAGCTTTACAAAATATTAGATAAGCTTATTGATGATAAATTTGTTAAGTCAGCATCTAATAATAATAGACATAGAACAATAACCGGAAATGATACACTTAACTATAGCATTACTTTTTTAGGTGAATATCAAAACTCTGTTGGCGGGTATCATCAGATTCAAGAATCCGAAGAATCTGAGAGGCTTCGTTTGGAGGAGATAGATAAGAGAGCCAAGGTAGACCGAGACAGGGTATTTTACTTAACTCTTGTAATCTCTTTCGGTACTGCAATTGCCGCTGTTTATTATTTAGTAGAATTGTACTGGAAATATCATTGGTTTCACTAACCTTCTTTTTTTTAAATAGCATATAAAATATGCATCAGCTATTTGTATACCTACAATCTTTATCATGTTATGCACGAACGCTTTAACAGCGTAAAAAGGAAGCTCCGCAGCTAAAAAAATACATAATACATCGCCACGCTCAAACCCTCGCTGCCCTTCGCAATTTGCCAACGCTACATAAAGAAAGTTAAGCTACGCATAAATTAACTTTCTTCGCAAGCCCACAGGCTAACCTGAGTAACATAATACCTGTTATGTTCGAAAATGAAATTCTCTGTTGATTGTTTTTTTAATTGTCTATATTTATTTTTCTTCAGTTGCAAAAACGGGGTGCTACTATTTGGCATTTGTAAAAGAACGTAGTGTATTAAGACTGTGGCGACGATGCCATTACAAACAGTCGGGCGAATCGATGAGGAAGAGCCGTACTACTATCAACTAATACCTATGCTATTTAGCAGCCCCGTTTTTACTAATATTGTAATAAATACAGTCAATTAAAAAAGGTGCAGCCGCTATACGATTTTATTTCTTCTGTTTATTTTCTTTGGTGGAAATAAAATCGTATAGCGGCTGTTTGTATTTCATTTTAAACATAACAGAATTTTATGTTAAACAGGCGCACAGTCCACGCCCACCCTTAGCTTCATGTATTATGTATTTTTTGCCCTCGCCACGAGCGAACGTATTATAGCGAAGATTGATTTTGTAGATTATGTTTTGTAGGTTGTGGCACCTAAACCAAATTGCTTATGATAAGTAAAGACCAAGCTATTGAAATTTTTACTACTTTGATTGATGAATATAAGTCCGTTCATAAATCCCCGAGGGCTTGGTTAATAAAAGTTGATTCATTTACAAAGGAAATATTTTCCGAAAAATCTACAGAATATAAACAGTTGATAGAAATATTAAAGTATCAGTATCATGGCGATATTGATTATGCTATTTCAATGCACGCCAGCTATTATATTGATGTTCTTCCAGCTTTTATTGAAACCGTTAAAGTAAAAGGCGTTTATTCTGAACCAGTACAGCCTAAAGTAAATTTCCTATCTAACATAAAGAATGAATTATTAATTGGATATATAGCAACTAGCATAGCTACAGTGTTTATTGGAGGAACCCTTTGGGGTAAGATGTTAAGCGATAATCAAAATATAAAGCTTGAAATGAAAGTAAAATCTTTACAGGATACTATTATCACGCTTAGTGTTCCCTCTGCCAATAAGAATACCAATACTGATACCCATAGTAGTACAAATAAAAATGATAGCACAAATCAGTAATGTAGCGTATAACATAATATGTCGCTAAGTTACACGACATTTGGCGAAGTGCCAAATATATAATTATTAGATTGATAATTTATAAACTTGATATATAAAAAAAGGGCCAAGGATAAAAATCCAGCCCCGTTTAGTCCAATATCCTATGAAAATCCATTAATAATTTAACAAATGATATGCCATAGAAAAACACACGAGAGTTTGGGTTGTTTATATTATCAATGGGTAATATAATACCCAATTGAGTAATTATATTATTCTGTAGATTGTACGACCTAAACCAATTGCTATATTACCAAATTGGTATTCAAATTGTTACCACCCTATTAGGTGGGCCGCTTAAGATATTTCTTATGATAGTCCACCTAAGGGTTCTGGCTTTATGCCAGAGCCTTTTTTATTTCAATGAGCGAGTGGATTATGTAGAAGATTAATTTGTTAGATTGCGTTATGAAAAATTTAATTATACTCTACTTATTTTCTGTATGCCTTTTTTCCTGCAATAGCTCTAAAATGGGAAAAGCTACTTATGGTAAAGACGGAGCAATTCAAGACGGCACAGTTAATACTAAATGTACAGCTCCCGCAAAAAGATATACCAAGGATTTAGAAGCTAAAGTAAAAGCAAGCATTGATTCAGTAGCGGGCTTGCCGCAGGCAAGTATAGACCTAGGCTTAAAACAAACTGTTACTCGTTTAACAGATTATACTTCAGAAGGCTTAGATATCGATTTAATACTATTTCGCCTTTGCGAAATATCTCTAAATAAAGGATTCACTACTGAACAAACTCAGTCCTTATTTAATACAGCTATGGGTGCTTGGTCAAAAAAAAACTCCAGCAAGTAACCGGTAATGTAAATAACGTAAATAATATCAATAATTATGGAGTGAATAATGGAATAATGGCTGGAACAGTTGTTGTACCAGAAAATAATGAAATACCAATAGCTAAAAATTATGATGTTTTAGTTATTACTGACACCTCCTTTACAAATGCATTTAAAACAAAATATATTTATGAATTAAAGCCAAAGCAGGGAGCTTGGTACAGTCCTTTTGTCGCTTATCCCCTGAGTGAAGATTCTACAGTTAAAGGGAGGTTTCAACCAAAAGCGCTATCAGCTGGATATATGGGAGGCGGCGGCACAGCTTCTATCAAAAACTTGAAAATGAATCTGTTACCTTTAAAGTTATAAGCGTTTCTAGTATTGTTGCTAACCCAGCAAAAGGTTTAATATTTATATGTAATAATCAACCGTCTGTTTTATTTTTTGGTGATCAGGATGATCCAAATAAAACATATATTATTTCATTCTTCTAAAATCCCATACAATTTCATCAGGTGATAAAGGATTTTTAAAGTAGTCTAAATATCTAACTACGTGGTTATCTTTTATAACAATAAAACCATTTCTTGCAAAAGAAGGTATTTGCATAAAAGCCGTCTTTGAGGTATCAATTGTTGTAATCAATAGTTGTACTTTAATTGTATCTGTTTTGGACATTTGAGAAAAACACCTAAAAGATGAAACAATTACAACTATTAGGCATAGTATTTTAGCCATAAAGTCTTACCTTTATTGGAGCTAAAGCACACTTAGCTGATTATTAAATGGGTAGTTAGCGCTACCCTTTTGAATTTAAAAGGAAGCCACCCTTTTGGGCAGCTTATAAAAAAAAACAGTATTGGACGTCGACCCTTTATTGTTTCCCTCTTGGTGAAAGAAGAGGTTTGAAAACCAAACATTATTTTGATGTTTTTACATTATTATAATATCGTGTTACAGATATTAGCGAAAGAAAACGCTTTAACAGCGTAAAAAGGATGCTCCGCAGCTAAAAAAAATACATAATACATCGCCACGCTCAAACCTTCGCTGCCCTTCGCAAGCCGCCAACGCTGCACCGGAAAGATTGGCTACGCAAAAATAATCTTTCCTCCATCCCACAGGCCAACCTGAGTAACATAATACCTGTTATAGAAATTTTGAAATATTCTTTAGTATCTAATACAGGTCGCAGATTGTTGCGATTTTTTCTCTCTGTTGTTTTTTTTAGTTGATGGAAAAAACAATAGCGTTTTCATTACTACGTTTGTAGCAGTTGTGGTTTGCCCTGTATATCAATAGTAAACCTTAAAGTGTGACCGTCCAATTGCTTTTTATAACTCTTGCCCATACTGCCGGCAAAGCCATCTTCTATGAAGATGGTGTGGTATAATAGTAGAGCAATATATTTTTCTGCTGTACTAATATGTGTTTTTAATTATCCACTAGGTACCGCTTGCCTATACAATTTTGACGTAACAATTACGTTATAAACTAAATTTTAAAAAAATGAAAAATATAAAATTCACATTAATGCTTGTTTTAGCCGGACTTTTTGCAATTGCATTTAATAGTTGCAAAAAAAGTGTAAACGGAGATCCAAGAGCAAGAATTATAAATAATGGTACACAAAAAGCCAGTGTACAAATTAAAACATCAAACGGAAATACAGTAAACATCAACAACATTGACCCAGGCACATCTTCAGCTTATAGTAGTTATGCGGCAGGACAAGTTACATTCACTATTACCGTAAACAACAGTAATTATGTAAAAATATTAGATATTGGAAACGGTAACGATTATGACATTGCTATCGATGCTAATAACAATATTACTTCAATATCTATTCACAGAAATTATTAATAAATAATTTAATAAACCTTCCATAAAACGTCAATAGTAGATCAACTTCACCCCTAAGATTTTAGCAAAAGGCCTTTCGCCAAATCCATCATCAGGGTGAAGTACGAAGTTGAAATAGTAAATTATACAGTTAAAAAACGCTTTACTGCGTAAAAAGGATACTCCGCAGCTAAAAAAATACAGAATACACGTTACGCTCAAACCTTCGCTGCCCCAAAGACGCCGCCAACGCTACAGATAAAATCTAATTTCCAAAATAAAAAAGCCTGCATCTAACACGATGCAGACTTTCGATTTTATTATTGATAAGGCTTGTAATTTATTCAGTTCCAATTTCTTCTTCTCCTGGAAAGCCTAGTGTTTCTTCATCCTGTAGCGGTTCGGTTCCGTCTGTTGGTGCAGCAGCTTCTGGCAAAGTTGCCACTTCAATTTCTTCTTCTTTTTCATCCAATTTTGTAATGGCGGCAATTTCATCACCGTCATCTACCCTTATCAGTTTTACACCCTGTGTTGCACGGCCCTGTTCACTTACACTGGCCACGCTCATACGGATGGTTACACCGCTAACGCAGGTAATCATCAGATCTTCTTTTTCGGTAACGTCCAGCAAACCTACCAATGAGCCGGTTTTTTCGGTTACGTTGATTGTTTTAACACCCTTGCCACCACGGTTGGTAACACGGTAATTGGCTTCGCCTGTTGCGGGGTCATTTAAAAAAGTACGTTTGCCAAATCCTTTTTCACTAACCACCAATATCGTTCTTGTCTTATCCTCCCTGTTTACACAAACCATCCCTACTACCGCATCTTTTTCATCATCTACCTCTATACCATATACGCCAATACCGCCCCGGCCTGTTGAACGGACTTTTTCTTCCGGAAAGCGGATGGCACGGCCGCTTTTAACAGCCATAATAATTTCGCAATTGCCGTCAGTGAGTTTTGCTTCCAGTAACTGATCGCCTTCCTGGATATTAATGGCGTTGATACCGTTTTGGCGTGGACGACTAAAATCTTCCAGGTCTGTTTTTTTGATGATACCTTTTTTGGTACAAAGAACAATGTAATGGCTATTTACATAATCTTTATCATCAAAGTTCTTTACATCGATGATGGCCCTTACAGTATCATCGGGCGGTATTTGTATCATATTCTGTAAAGCCCTGCCCTTGCTGGTTTTATCGCCTTCGGGTATTTTATACACCGGCAGCCAGAAACATCTTCCCTTTTCTGTAAAGAATAATAAAGTATGATGCGTTGAAGCTACAAAAAGGTGTACAATATAATCCTCCAGCCTGGTGCTGCTGCCTTTTGCGCCGCGGCCACCCCTGCGCTGAGAACGGTATTCATCAGACGAAGTGCGTTTAATATATCCTAAATGCGAAATGGTAACCACCACATCTTCATCTTCTATAAGGTCAAGCATTCCTATTTCATCATCCGCATAAGTTATTTCAGATTTTCTTGCATCACCAAATTTTGCCCTTATTTCTGCCAGCTCATCTTTAATTATCTGGTAACGCATTCCTTCGTTGGCCAGTATTTCTTTAAGTCTTCCAATTAGTTTCATTATTTCTGCATGCTCTTCCCTTATTTTATCAATCTCCATCCCGGTTAAACGCTGCAAACGAAGTTCCAGTACAGCTTTTGCCTGTATTTCGCTCATGGCAAAACTGGTAATCAATCCTTCCTGCGCCAGGTGCGGTGTTGAAGATTCCCTGATTAATTTGATAACTGCATCAAGGTTATCCAAAGCAATGATATAACCCTCCAGTACATGCGCTCTTTCCTGTGCCTTGCGTAACTCATACTGTGTTCTGCGTACAACCACTTCGTGGCGGAACTCGATAAACTCGGCTATAAGGTCTTTTAAATTTAATACTCTTGGCCGCCCTTTTACCAGCGCCACATTATTGATACCGTAAGATGTTTGCAGTTCAGTTAATTTAAACAACTGGTTGATGATTACCTGGGCAACAACATCTTTTTTAAGTTCTACAACAATACGGGTACCTTCTTTATTATTACTTTCATTATTAACATCCGATACACCTTCTATGGCCTTATCATTAATCAGGTCGCCTATTTTTTGAGTAAGCATATCCCTGTTAACCTGATAAGGCACCTGTGTAATAATTATTTTTTCCCTTCCTTTATTATCTACTTCAATATTTGTTTTACCACGAAGCACTACCCTGCCACGGCCTGTATGCAAGGCCTGCTTTACGCCTTCAAAACCATAAATGATACCGCCTGTAGGAAAATCGGGGCCCTTTACAAAATGTATCAGTTCATCAATGGTTATGTCTCTGTTATCGATGTAGGCAATACAACCATCAATAACCTCCGTTAAATTATGAGGCATCATGTTGGTGGCCATACCTACAGCAATGCCGCTGGCGCCATTTACCAACAAATGCGGAATGCGTGTAGGCAATACCGTTGGTTCCTTTAAAGAATCATCAAAGTTTAACTGGTGGTCTACGGTTTCCTTTTCAATATCTTCCAGCATTGCTTCTGCAAACTTTTCAAAACGTACTTCGGTATAACGCATGGCAGCCGGCGGGTCCCCATCCTGGCTGCCAAAATTACCCTGGCCATCAATTAAAGTGTAGCGTAAACTCCAGTCCTGCGCCATACGTACCATGGTATCGTAAATAGAAGCATCGCCATGCGGATGGTATTTACCCATTACTTCCCCCACAATACGGGCACTTTTTTTATACGGCCTATTGCTGTAATTAGCTAATTCGCTCATACCAAATAACACACGTCGGTGAACAGGTTTTAACCCATCCCGTACATCTGGCAATGCACGGCCCACAATCACACTCATAGAGTAATCGATGTAGGAAGTTTTCATTTGCTCTTCAATATTCACCGGTATAATCCTGCCCCTGTTACTGGCTGCTCCGCCATCATTTACTGGCAGGTTTTCTGAATCAAAATTGTCGTTATTTTCCATATTTTTTAATAGTGTGCGAATGTACCGATTTTGAGGCATTTTTTCCTTGTTAAAAAGAGGCTTTTATTCATTTGTTTTACACATTTTTTTAAGGGCTGTGGACAAGATTTTGAGCCTTGCTTTTTACTACTGCCTGGTATGGTCATTTGTGTTATAAACTGTATATGGTTTGGCCATAAAATACCGGTTGATATTAAATTCCATTATCATGATAAACCGCTTACCGCAAATAAATTACCTTGCAAAAAAAATAAATGTTTTGAAAACAATCCTTCTGCTGGGTGCAGGTAAATCTGCCACAGTACTAATTGACTACCTGCTAAAAGAATGTGCTGACAATAAATGGAAATTTATTATTGCAGATGCCAACAAAGAACAAATTCTTTTAAAGACAAATAATTCCCAGTATGCGGAGGCTGTTCAACTTGATATTACCAACGATAAACAAAGGGAAAAACTGATTCAAAGGGCACATGTTGTTATTTCAATGATGCCCCCTGCCCTTCACTTTTTGGTTGCCAAGGATTGTGTGGAATACAGGAAACATTTGCTCACTGCATCGTATGTTGACAATAATATTAAAAGCCTGCGGGATGAGATTGCCCAAAGAAAATTATTGTTTTTATACGAAATGGGACTTGACCCCGGCATTGACCATATGAGCGCCATGAAAATTATTGATGGTATAAAAGCAAACAATGGCAGCATTACTTCTTTTAAAAGCCATTGTGGTGGTTTGGTAGCGCCTGAAAGCGACGATAACCCATGGCATTATAAAATAAGCTGGAACCCACGTAATGTGGTAATAGCAGGTAAAGCCGGGGCAGAATATAAACTGAACAATACAATTGAACATAAAGGCTACAAAGAGTTGTTTGATAATTGCACGCAGATAAATATTGATGGCCTTGGTAAACTGGTTACATATCCCAACAGGGATTCCCTCAGTTATATACCGGTTTATAAACTGGATAAAGCCGAAACATTTATAAGAACTACATTAAGGTATCCTTCTTTTTGCGAAGGCTGGAACGCTATTGTACAGGCAGGGCTTGCAAATGATGTTGATGAAATAAATACGCAGTCATTAAGTTTTATAAATTGGTCCAGGGCTATTGCTCCTTTTGTAAATGACCAAACAAAAGCGATGCTGCAATGGCTTGGTTTGTTTGACGAATCATTGGTGCCTGCTACTGCAAAAACTTCTGCAGATGCTTTACAATATTTGTTAGAAAACAAATTAGCCATGCAGCCGACTGATAAAGACATGATAGTAATGCTGCATGAAATTGAATACTCACTATCGGGCAAAATTCATAAAATAGAAAGTAGTTTAATTGTAAAAGGCGACAATAGTATGCAGACTGCAATGGCAAAAACAGTTGGACTGCCTTTGGGCATTGCTGCTAAATTAATATTGAACAACACTATCAAACTTACAGGTATACATATCCCCATTATTAAAGAAATTTACGAACCGGTTTTAAAAGAGCTGGAGCAGGCTGGTATTAGCTTTGAAGATCGAAAGATTTAAATTTTTCTTGTTTGTCGTATAAATTTGTATTATGGATGCTAAAATCACCTTAAGGTTTGATGCAGCGGTTATTAATAAAGCCAAGCGGTATGCCGAGGATAACAATATCAGCCTATCCCGCCTAACCGAATTTTTATTAAATAAAGTCACCAGCAAAAGCTACCAGTCTTTTGAAGATTACCCCATTGCAGATTGGGTAAGCATGGTTAGTGAGGGGCAGGCAGTTTACCAAACAAAGCCACGTAAAAACAAGGAGCTAAAAAAAGAATACTTTAAATCTAAAAAATGAAACTTTTTTTAGATGCCAATATTTTAGTAACCGTACTCAATAAAGAATACCCTGCATATTCCCTGGCTGCAAGGGTTTTAAGTTTAGCAGATAATAAAAATTTTACTGTATACACTTCTCCTATCTGCCTTGTCATTGCTTTTTATTTTGCTGAAAAAAGATCCGGCACTATGATGGCAAAGAAAAAGATGGAGTTATTAGCTGCCAAATTACATATAGCAACTGTTGGTAAAAATGAAGTGCTGCAATCTTTACAAAATAAAAAAGTAAACGATTTTGAAGATGGCATTGAATACTATGCTGCAGAAAGTTGCAATTGTGATGTAATTATTACAGAAGACATCAATGATTTTTATTTTGCCAACATACCGGTACTTAACTCAAAAGCGTTTATAGAAAAACATTTGTTTTAAGGTTTTAAAAAATTCCTTAACTCCTTCACCCCTTCTGTTGCAGGCATTTCAATAACGGTAAGATTAGCATGATTATTTACTGTTGGGTTTTTTGTATCAATAATAAATACCGGTAAAAAGGGCGAAGCATAATGTATCAATGAGGCCGCCGGGTAAACCTGCAAGGATGTACCAATTACAACAAAATAATCGGCATCCTGTAAAATCATCACTGCTTTTTCCATCATGGGCACTTCTTCTTCAAACCAAACAATGTAAGGACGAAGCTGTGCACCATCTGCGGCCATATCTCCTATTTTTATGTCCCCCTGTATTTCATATGTTGTATCTGTATCCGCTACGCTACGCATTTTAAATATTTCGCCATGTAAATGAACAACATGATTTGAACCTGCCCTTTCATGAAGGTCATCGATATTTTGTGTGATGATGGTTACATCAAAATCTTTTTCCAGTTCTGCAAGACCGATATGTGCTGCATTTGGTTTGGCTGCTGCTATATCTCTGCGCCTGTCGTTATAAAAATCCAATACCAGTTGTGGATTTTTTTGCCAACCACCCGGTGTGGCCACTTCATACACATTATATCCATTCCATAAACCATCGCTGTCACGAAAAGTTTTTAACCCGCTTTCAGCGCTTATTCCAGCACCGGATAATACAACAACATGTTTTTTACTCATTGCCAAACTTACCAATTTTGATTAATAATTTTTGGAGGTTTTAATTTTTTCCAATTGGAGCAGCAACTCTATTTTTCTCCGGCCAATTCCATAATTAATTTCCACTCGTCTTCTTTTACTGTTTGTACGCTAAGCCTTCCCAGCCGTACCAAATCCATATTGGCAAAGCGCTTATCATTTTTAAGCAATGCAAGCGGCACTGTTTTTTTTAATTTTTTTACCAGCTTTAAGTCTACTGCAACCCAGGCAACGTTTTCTGTAGTTGGATCCTGGTAAAATTCTTTTATCACTTTTGCAATGCCCACAATTTCTACGCCTTCATTGCTGTGATAAAATAAAACTCCATCGTCTTTTTTCATAGCCCGTAAATTAATACGAGCTGCATAATTACGTACACCACTCCAAAAAGTTTGTTTGTCTTTTACAAACTGGTCCCAACTATAAGTTGAGGGTTCTGATTTTACCAACCAATACGCCATAATACTATTTTTAAATATGTGTAATAAATTCCCCGTTTGCAAACATAAGACTGATGTTTAAGTAATAGATAAAAAATTTTTTTTGTTATATAAAATATTTTAAATCCACTCTTTCTCTTCTTTCGTAATTGTACAAGTAGGATTTTTATTTAAAAAATCAATTTTATTTCACAACAAAATTAAATTCGTTATGCTAACAAACAATTCATCCAACAAAGAATTATTGGAAGTAGCAGAAGCAAAAATCAAAAATGTTTCCAGAAGAAATTTTTTAGGATACATTGGAGGAGCTTCTGCATTACTTTTCACTGCTGCTGCATGTAAAAAAGATAACATGCCTGCAAACAACACCGGGGTAGACCTTGGTTCAGGCGATGTTGGTATTTTGAACTATGCTTATGCATTAGAGCAAATTGAGGCCGCTTTTTACACTAAGATTTTTGAATCCCCCTATTCGGGCATCTCTGCATCTGAAAGTGCGCTGTTAGGCGACATCAGGGACCACGAAGTTGCACACAGGGAGTTCTTTAAAGCAGCATTGGCTGCAGGTGCCATACCTGCTTTGGAATTAGATTTTTCCACCATCAATTTTGGCAGCAGGGATAGTGTTTTAGGTACAGCAAAAGCATTTGAAGACCTGGGCGTATCTGCGTATAATGGTGCAGGTAAGTTAATTACCAGTCCCGATTACTTGCTGTTGGCAGGCAAGATCGTTTCTGTTGAAGCAAGGCATGCTGCATACATCAGAGACCTCATTATGCCAGGCACTTTTGCAGATGGGCTTGATGCGAATGGGCTTGAAATAAGCCGCAGCCCAAGTGAAGTTTTTGCCATTGCAGGTACTTATGTAAAAACAAAATTAAATATCAGTAATTTACCAACCTCTTAAATTTTTATTGTATGAAAATTGAAAATATAATTAACCAAATTGAAAGTATAGATCCTGAAATATACCAAAGGCTCGATGGCAGAAGAAATGCCATGAAAAGCTTTGCAAAATTTTCAGGAAAAGTTGCACTGGCATCTTTGCCCATCGCCTTCGGCTCAATGTTAAACAAAGCATACGGAAGCCCAACGGGTACAGATGACGCCATAACAGATGTGCTAAATTTTGCTTTAACGCTGGAATATATCGAGTCTGAATTTTATAAAGCGGGCTATGATGCAGCAACAGGTGGAACACTAGCTATACCGGCTGGTGCACCATTGGGTGCCATAAAAACTATTCGTGACCATGAAATAGCTCACGTGAATTTTTTGAAAACAGCCATTACTTCATTAGGAGGTACACCTAAGAGTTTTACAGCAGCATCTTTTGATTTTACTGCCAAAGGGGCTTTTGCCAATGTGTTTTCTGATTACGCTTTGTTTTTAGCGGTTGCACAAACTTTTGAAGATACAGGTGTTAGGGCTTACAAAGGCCAGGCTGGTAATTTAATCAGTAACAATGATGTACTTACAGCAGCTTTAAATATTCATTCTGTTGAAGCAAGGCATGCGTCTCATATAAGGCAGATGCGCAGAGCAAATGGTGGGCTTATTCCTGCAGGTGTAACAGTAAAACCATGGATCACTTTAAATCAAAGTGGTATTGGTACAACGGCTGTACAGGCAAGTTATAACGGAGAAGAAGCTACTACGCAGGCCGGTGTTAATATTGTTAATATCGGTGGGTTTACCATATCAGCAAATGCAGCATCAGAATGTTTTGATGAGCCTTTAACTAAAGACCAGGTAGTGGCTATTGTTACTCCCTTCTTTGCTTAACTAAGACACTCTACTGGAACGATTATAAGCGGTACTGCAGCTAAAACTGTTGTACCGCTTCATAAAAAATTATTTTCATTTCAATTTTTTTCACTTGAAAAACGATCATTTAATGGTACGTTTTATTTAAAACCTATTTATTATGTCACTCTTAACTATTTTCTTAGCAATGCCCGGAGGCACAGAATGGATTTTTATTTTACTGGCTGTTGTATTATTATTTGGCGGTAAAAAAATACCTGAACTGATGAAAGGTATCGGTAAAGGTGTACGTGATTTTAATGATGCAAAGGCATCTGTAAAAAATGATATTGAAGAAGGTATGAAGGCAAAGCCAGTGTCGGAAACTGTTAACCCGTAAGCAATTTGTTGAAATATTTGCGTCCATCTGTTTCTTTATAAATAACAACATAAATTTTACGTATTTACTAAACCCATATTTTGTCAACAGCAATTACAGAAAGAAAATATTTTTTTAAACGTATAAGCGGAAAGGTGGAATCCAAAAAATTGGAAATGAATTTTTTTGACCACATTGAAGATTTGCGTTGGCATTTGGTGCGGGGTATTTTTGCCTGGTTAATGGCAGCTACGTTAATTTTTATTTACATCGATTTTGTTTATGACAATATCATTTTAGCTCCGGCCCGGCAAACATTTTTTACTTATGGCGCTTTGTGCCGTTTTGGGCAATGGCTGCACTTGGGTAATTCATTGTGTATGCCTGCGGTTAAAATAGATTTTCAGGTTACTGAAGTAAACGGAACTTTTACCTCGGCAATTAATATAGCTATGATTGGTGGCATCATTGCCGCCTTTCCATATATTTTTTGGGAACTATGGCGTTTTGTAAAGCCTGCACTTTCTGCAAAAGAAAGAAAGTACGGAAGAACAAGCATATTCTGGGTATCTGTATTCTTTTTTACCGGCGCTGTTTTTGGTTATTATTTATTGGCTCCGTTTACTTTCAATTTTTTGGCAAGTTTTACTTTAGGTAAATCGGGAATGATTCAATACCGCCCCTCTATAAATGATTATATTGATAGTTTAACCAATCTTATATTGGGCTGTGGTATTGCATTCGAATTACCTGTGCTTTGCTTTGTGCTGGCAAAAATGGGTATAGTGACAGGTACGCTTCTAAAAAAATATTTTAAATTTGCTTTTGTAATTATTCTTGTAGTTGCAGCAATTATTACACCATCACCAGACTGGACAAGCCAGTTTTTAGTAGCCATCCCACTTTTGTTTCTTTACTGGATAAGTATCATTCTGGCATCAAGGGTAGAAAGACAAAAGGCAAAGGGAGAATAAAAAAACTATAACAAATTATTCCCAGCCTTCGGCAAGCACATCAGCAATATGCATTGTTTTTAAAGGTAAATTTTTTCCTTTGATATAACCGTCAAGATGCATTAAACAACTAAGGTCGGTAGAGATAATTATTCCGGCATTTGTATCGCTTGCATTTTTTACTTTTTGATCGGCCATGCTGATAGAAATACTATCAAATTTTAGAGCAAAGGTTCCTCCAAAACCGCAGCAGGTTTCAACATCATTCATTTCAATTATCTCTAACCCTTTTACCTGGTTCAGTAATTTGCGGGGAGCTTCTTTTATTTTACATTCCCTTAATGCAGCACAGCTATCGTGGTAAGTGGCGGTGGCATTTAACTCGGCGCCAACATTATCTATCTTTAATACGTCAATTAAAAATTCAGAAAATTCGTAGATGCGTTTGCTTATGTCCTTCACCTGATTAAATACAGCAGCATTTTCAAATAATTTACTGTAATAATTTCTTACAAAACCAACACAGCTTGCACTGGGGGCTATAATGTAATCTGCCGTATTAAAATCCTGTAAAAATTTAGTACATACTTCTCTTGCTTCATCCCAAAAACCGGCGTTAAAAGCTGGCTGTCCGCAACAGGTTTGATTGGTATTATATGCAACTTCACACCCAGCCTTTTCTAAAACCTTCACCATATTAAAAGCGGTTTGCGGGTAAAGCTGGTCTACAAAACAAGGTATAAATAGCTGAACTTTCATGGCGGTATTAGTGTAAACTGAAATGAAATTTTAACCTAAAGTAAGCGTATTATTTTATGACAGTCACAAAGAATAATTCAATTGATAGCGAAATAAGAAAATGCTTACTTATATTTTTGAATTCTTAAAACTGTGTTGCAGGGCAATCATTTTAAGTGCTGTGGCAGCGGCTTCTTCTCCTTTATGGCCATGTTTTCCGCCTGTTCTTTCATCAATTTGCTGCTGGTTATCTACCGTTAAAACTCCAAAAATTGTTGGTACCGGTAAAGATAGGTTTACCTGTAAAACTCCTTCTGTTATGGCTTTGCATACATAATCAAAATGAGGCGTATCTCCCTTAATTACACAACCCAATGCAATAAAAGCAAAGGGTTTGTCTTCCTTATATTTATGTTCGTCCCAATAAGCTTTTACACAAAACGGAATTTCAAATGCACCCGGCACAGTAATTATTTTATAGGGCACTTTATTTTGATCCAAAACTGTTTTGCAACCGCTTTCCAATTTAGCGATCGAAGCAGCGTTCCATTCGGTACTAACAATAACTACACAGGCACCCTTTGGTAGTTGGATGCCTGCTGTAGAATATAAAGTTTCTGTTGATATTGCCATATTTTTTAGTTGAAAACGCCTAACCTTGCAAGGTATTTATCTACCTGGAAATCTATCCTGTTATCCCTTAAAAAAGTAGGTGTAATCTCGTCTTTAATTTGCTGGTAATAAGTAATGGCTTCCTTTGTTTTACCGGTTGCTTCACAAAATAAAGCTAGCCTTGATAATGAGATAAACCTGGTAGATTCATCTTTACTATCTGCAACATTTACCGCTTTTTTGTAATAATCAAATGCTTCCTCATTCTGTTTTGTTTCAGCATAGGCATCGCCCAACATTCTATATGCAGCACTTTGTGGTTGTTTACTGGTGGTTGAAAATTCTTTTAAATGTTTGATAGCATTATTAAAATCTTTATTGTGCAGGTAGCAGGCCCCTGCAATAAAATGGGCCCGGTTACCACTGGCAGTGCCACCAAAATTACTGGCTATTTTTAATACACCTGTAATGCCATTACCGCCATTTAAAACCAGTGCAATTGAATCTTTATTGAAACCAGCCTGTGCCATTTTATCAAACAACCCCTCTGCAGGAAAAATCTGTTCTGCTGATTTTGCTTCATTGGGAACTGTTACTAAATTTTTATATGCCAGCCAGCCGCCTGCCAATAAGATGATGGCTGAACCTACATAAATAATTGGTTTGCTGAACCTGGCCCAAAATCCCTTTGCCCTTTCAACTATTTCATTTGTTTCCACAGTGCTAACTGCTACTTCTTGCTTCTCTGCCATTGTATAAACTTGTTTTGTTAGCTGATATAATTGGTTAAACATAAAATGGAAAAAACTACCAGCTACCTTTTATTTTCCATCGGTTCTAAAAATTTAATCTGTAATAAATGGATAATCCTGTTGTATGTAAACATCCTTTAATAACTCATCATCATCCGGCCATGGGCTTTCTTCTGCAAACTGAACGCTTTCTTCTACCTTTACTTTTACCCTTTCGTTAATTACATCCACATCAGCTTCACTTAATTTAAATTCTTCTTTTAATACTTTTAATACATGATCTATAGGATCTCTTTCTTTGTATTCTTCCACTTCATCTTTAGTACGGTACTTTTGTGGGTCACTCATACTATGGCCTTTATAGCGGTATGTTTTAACTTCCAGCAAAGTTGGCCCGCCTTTTTCTCTTGCACGGTTTACTGATCTTAATATTGCATTATGTACATCCTCCGGGCTCATACCATCTACACTGTCACCAGGCATATCATACGCATCTGCAATTTTATACAAGTCCAATACATTACTGGTACGTGCCACTGAAGTACCCATTGCATAGTTATTATTTTCGCAAATAAACACTACGGGTAATTTCCAAAGCATGGCCATATTAAATGTTTCGTGCAACATACCCTGTCTTGCAGCACCATCGCCAAAAAAGCAAAGAGCAACATTATTGGTTCCCCTGTATTTTTCAGCAAATGCCAATCCTGCACCTGTACCAATTTGTGCACCCACAATACCGTGACCGCCAAAAAAGCCCACATCTACACCAAAAATATGCATGCTTCCACCCTTTCCTTTGCTGCACCCGGTAGCTTTTCCATACAATTCTGCCATGGTAGCTTTTGGCGTAACACCTTTAGCAATTGCCAAAGCATGACAACGGTAAGCGGTAATAAATTTATCATCAGGATTAGTAGCTGTCATACATCCTGCGGCTACAGCTTCCTGCCCAATATACAAATGGCAAAAGCCACGAATTTTTTGCATTCCATACAACTGGCCTGTCTTTTCTTCAAAGCGGCGCAATAAAAGCATCAGTTCGTACCAATACAGGTATGTTTCTTTAGAAAACTTTGTAGCCAATGGGTTATAATTTTAGGCTGCAAAGATAAGGGAGAAATCGGTAAATTAAACAAGCCAAAAAGAAGCTGTTTTGTCTTGCTTTTTTGGGGTTATCCTCTGGGAAAAAACTGATTAGCATTGTATAGATGGGTCTACTCAAATTGTAATAAACAGTAATGTTGAAAACCTCACGTCTTTTTATTAAGAAAATAATTGATACATATATCTGTGCGGAATAAAACTATTAGGGTTTGGCGGCAGTAAAAGACTTTATTTTTAATTTATCTTGCAACCCCATGTTAAGGCTTACAAAAATAACTATCACTCAATTTAAGAATTACGATTTTTCTTCTTTCAATTTTACAGAAAGGGTAATTGGTATCTGTGGATTAAACGGTAAAGGAAAAACCAACATGCTGGATGCTATTTATTACCTGTGCTTTACCAAAAGTTATTTTACAAAAACAGATGGGCTGAATAGTGCATTTAATACAGGCGGGTTTAGGCTGGAAGGTGTTCTCCCTCCTATTGTTTACGAAACGAATGAAAGCGGCGACACGAAAGTAATACCTGTTAAAGATAACACCTCTGCCATAGTCTGTATTTTTAGAAATGCCGGAAAAAAAGAATTTTTGCTAAATGATGTGCCTTACTCAAAATTTTCCAATCATATTGGAAAATTTCCAAGTGTAATGATTGCCCCTGATGATATTGAATTAATAGTGGGTGGCAGCGAAGAACGCCGGCGTTTTATTGATACTGTTATTAGCCAGGTTGACCAGGAATATTTGCAACAGCTTATTATTTATACCAAAGTATTGCAGCAAAGGAATAGCCTGTTAAAGAAGTTGGCAGAATCGGGTAAGATGGACAGTGATTTACTTGAAGTGCTGGACAATCAATTATTACAACCGGGTAATTTTATTTACTCAAAACGAAAAGATTTTACACAGCAGCTGATTCCTTTAGTGCAGCAGTTTTACAATCAAATTGCCAGCAACGATGAAATTGTATCGCTGCAATATGAAAGTCAGCTAAATAGTATTGATTTTATAACTGTATTAAATACCTGCAGGCAAAAGGATTTTCTTTTACAACGTAGTAACGGAGGCATTCATAAAGATGATATTAGTATTGAATTGAACGGCCAATTGTTTAAAACTACGGCTTCGCAAGGGCAAAGAAAGAGCTTGCTTTTTGCCTTAAAGCTGGCAGAGTTTGAACTGCTGAAATTGAATAAAGGCTTTGCCCCCATTTTATTATTGGATGATGTGTTTGAAAAATTAGATGATATGCGGATGCAGAATTTATTGCATTGGGTTTGTAATGAAAATAAAGGACAGGTTTTTATAACTGATACACATAAGGAAAGGCTGGAGGAAGCATTTAAAGGTTTGAAAACTTCATATCAAATTATTGAATTGTGATGAATGGAATTATAACTTATAAAAGATAAGTGTTTGTTTTCTTAGCTAAAATGGAAAAGCTTCGTTTTTACAAAAATCCCACATCAAATTCATAGCATTATCTTTGTGACATGGGCGAATTTTCAATGCAGGATGCTATTCAGCAATTTTTAAAACAAAGCCGCTTAAAAAGTGGTATACAGGCGCTGCGTATTGAAGAAATATGGGAACAGATTATGGGCAAAACCATTGCTAAGTATACAGATAAAATTCAAATCATCAATCAAACGCTTTTTATAAGTAGTTCTGTTGCACAATTAAAGCATGAACTATTATTTCAAAAGGAAAAAATAATTGAACGGGTAAACGAAGCGCTTGGCGAAAAAGTAATAACCGATGTTGTGATAAAGTGAATGGGCAATGGTGAATTATTATAGCAAAAAAAATTAGACTATTTGTTACTCAAAATTCGCAACTACATTCTTACCCTTGGGTCAACTACTGCATACAATATATCTGCCAGCATATTTATAGAAATAAAAATACAGGCGCTTACCAATACAGACCCCATTACTACCGGGTAATCTAATTTCTCCAGTGCATCTACTGTTATTTTGCCGATACCCTGCCAGCCAAAAATATATTCAACAAAAAATGCCCCAGCCAATAATTCCGCAAACCAGCCTGTAATAGCAGTTATAACCGGGTTGAGTGCATTGCGTAAAGCATGTTTAAAAATAACAGTCTGTTTACTGAGACCTTTTGCATAAGCAGTGCGAATATAATCCTGGCTTAAAACATCCAGCATACTGCTACGGGTTAGCTGGGTAATAATTGCCAATGGCCTTATGCCCAAAGTAAATGCGGGAAGAATTAAATTTTTTAGAGTAAGATATTTTTCTCCTGTTACTTCATCAACATCAAACCAGCTGCCTGTTAAATTTAAGCCGGTATAAGGATGCAGTACCACGCCAAATAGAAAGGCAATAATAATCGCCATAAAAAAAGAAGGAGCAGATATACCGGCAATACTGGCAAATATTGCAGAGGTATCAAGCCAGGTACCTTTTTTTACCGCAGCTAAAACCCCTAACAAAATACCGAATATGGTTGCAAATAACATAGCCGCCGCAGCCAATAACAAAGTGCCCGGCAGTGCTTCCATTAATACTGTGCCTACATTTTTTTTTGTTTGATAACTTTTACGGAGATAAGGAATTTTAAACCCGATGTTGGTATTACCGCCGATAAATAATCCTTGCAATTCTTTTTTATCAATATCTGCTTTTGTATGAATGCCAATTGGGCTTACATCATTTAAATACAAAACAAACTGTTTCCATTTTGGCTGATCCAGGTAAAGATCTTTACGGATATTATCCATCGTTTTTTTATCACCGGTTTGTCCAACAATAAGCCTCGCCGGGTCACCAAATCCCTGGAACATTATGAACACCAATATTACCACCCCCAGTAATACCAATAAAGAATAAAATAATTTTTTTATTATCTGGTTCAAGTCGTGTTTGTGTATTATTTAATTGCTTCACCTATATCAGCCCAACCCCATTTATCCTGTACTACCGGACCCTTCATTAAAAATAAGGTAGGGTTTGCCCTGGCTGCGGTTTTTATAGCTGTACCATCACAAGTATATATTGGCACATGGTAGTTGTTTGTTTTATTAAAAAATGTAGTCACTTTTTCTTTATCAGCCGTAATAATATACAATGCCCTATTTTGTTCTTTTGCTTTTTGCCAAAGGTTTGTAAAAGCTGTTGACCAGTTTACCGTGCTTCCTTCAATATCTTTCAAAAAAAATAAATAATAGTTTCCGTTGTTGCTTAATACTGATTCTGTAACATCAACACCTGCTGAGTCTGTTAAAGAAAAATCGTTTATCAACGGTATATTGTTTGATCCCTTTTGTACCAATGTTTGTTTGCGGTCTTCAAAAGTCCAGCTACCGTCTGGCAACTCGTTTGGACTAAATGATTTTTTTACTCCGTTTTTTTGGTACACAAAACTATACTCATATTTATCGGGTATAGCATGGGTGGGCATTTTTCGTAATTGCAAAAGATCGTTTCCTTTTTTGTATGGCAGGCAATCTATTAATGGCAAATGTTCAATTACATGCATCTGCAATAAAGTAACAGCAATTATACTTACCAATACCAAGGCAAGTGGCAGCATTGGTGCCGATAGAGGTTTAATATATTGCTGATTAAACAACAGAAAAATAATCAGTAGTAAAAGAATAACATCTTTTATAAAAGTTTGCAGAGGGGTTATGGGAATACAATCACCAAAACAGCCGCAGGTGGCTATTTTGCCACTAAACAATACATAGCTTGTTAAAAATGTAAAGAACAACATCAGCGCCAGCAATAACCGCAATACAATCTTTTTGTTCCATCCGGTCAGTAAGGCCACACCCAATACTACTTCAATCACAATCATAATAACTGAAAATAAAAAAGAATGGTTATACATCCAGTTCATTATCAAAGCTCCATAGCCTTCTTTTGCCCATACTTCAAAAAACTCCTGCATTTTATAGGTTAATCCTAATGGATCGATGGCTTTTACCAATCCAGAAAAAACAAATAAAACACCCACAATAATCCTTGCAATTTTTACACTTAATTTCATAATTTTTATCTTAACACAAAACAGTTTATAATTTAAAATTTTTTACCAGCTATTTTTTATGTTTCCCTTCTTTGATCAATATCAAAGCAAAAACGGAATAATTCATCATATCATAATAGTTGGCATCTATCCCTTCGCTAATAATTGTTGCCCCATCATTTAATAATATTTGTTTAATGCGCAATATTTTTGCAAGTATCAGATCAGCAAAACTTTCCTGGCTCATTTCCCGCCATGCTTCTCCATAATCATGATTTTTATCTTCCATTAATTTTTTAGCAATACCTGTTTTTTCATTATACAAAGCGGCTACTTCTTCTACAGGAAGGTCTTCGGTTTCATCGCTGTCTTTATCCAATTGTATTAACCCAATGATGGCATAATTTAAGATGCCTTTAAATTCACTGTGTATATCATCGCCAATTTTTTGAACCCCTTTATCTTGTATGGTACGGATGCGTTTTGCTTTTATATAAATCTGGTCTGCTACAGAAATAGTTCTATACACTCTCCAGGAAGTTCCATAATCTTTTGTTTTTTTTAAAAAAATATCCCGGCAGGATTGTATAGCAGTATCGTATTGTTGGTTAGTGTTCATTGTTTGCTGAATGTATCTACTTTTGTTTATTGTCAAAAATACTTGTTTCTGCCTGATGTACACACTTAACTGTAAAGGAAAATTATTGGTGATTGAAAAACCATTGGTAATGGGGATAATAAATGCCACACCCGATTCATTTTATAACCAGCATTTGCATAACGAATCAAATGCTATTCTTGCATTGGCCGAAAAAATGATAAACGAAGGCGCCTCCATACTTGATATTGGCGGACAAAGTACCCGGCCACTAAGTGAGCGAATTACTGCCGGAGAAGAAATGAAAAGGGTATTGCCAGTTATACAATTGCTACATGAAAAATATCCGGAAATAATTTTGTCAATAGATACCTATCATAGCAAAGTAGCGGCTGAAGCAGTTAATGCGGGGGCTTCAATTGTTAACGATATAAGCGCCGGCAACATGGACGAGGAAATGATAGCAACTGTGGCCACTTTACAGGTTCCCTACATTTGTATGCACATGAAAGGCAGTCCGGAAAATATGCAGCAAAATGCCAGCTATGAAAATGTTGTGCAGGAAGTGCTTGATTTTTTTATTAAAAAGATAGCTGACTGTACTGCAGCAGGAATAAAAGACATTATCATTGACCCCGGTTTTGGATTTAGCAAAACCATCGCTCATAATTTTACCTTGCTGAAAAATATGGCTATTTTTGAGATGCTCCAAAAGCCAATGCTGGCTGGCATTTCCAGAAAAGCAACCATTTATAAAACACTTGAGATTACAGCAAACGAAGCCTTAAACGGAACAACAGTTTTAAATACAATTTCTTTATTAAACGGTGTCCTTATTCTAAGAGTGCATGATGTAAAGGAAGCAAAAGAAGCAATACAGCTGTTGGATAGTTACACAAAAGCATAAAAAAAAGCGGCCTTTACCGGGCCGCTTTTTTTATAAACTATATAATTATTATTTGCCCGCAGGTTGCTGCTGTTGCTGCCTTTGTTGTTGTTGTTGTTGCATCGCCTGCATCATTTGTTGCTGTTGCATCATTTTTTGTTGCATCGCCATTTCTTCTGCAGAGCCTTGTTTTTTATCAACAAGGTCTACTACTTCAATATCAAAAATAAGGTTTTCGTTAGGCACAATTTCTGGCTTTTGACCCTGGGCACCGTAAGCCAAAGAAGATGGAATGTAGAACCTTGCTTTTGTGCCTTTTGAAAGCATAGCTAATCCATCAACCCAGCCAGGAATCACCCTTGGTGCCCACATATTAACAAGAAGTGGTTCTGTATGATTAAACTGAGAATCTATATTTGAATCGAATGCTTTACCCTCAAAACTTTTGCCTGTGTATTTAATTTTTACACCTACAGAATCATTCACTTTTGCGCCAGTACCTGCCTGTAAAATTTCAACATAAGTTCCTTTGGCAGTTTTTTGTGCTTTAATATTTTTTGAAGCAAGAAAGCCTGCAATTATTTTATCATCTTTTTCAAGTTGTACAATGGCCTTTAAAGAGTCCCTTGTTCTGGCAAATTCCATTTGCACTTTGTAAGCACTGTCGGCACCTTCTTTAGTTGTAAAAATATTTATAATTTTATAGTAAGCAATCAGGTAACCGCCTTTTTTCATAAATGGTGGCCTTTCGCCTTCTTTTGCTACGCTGTCAATCAATTGTTTTACAATAATGCTGTCACCTTTTTTTACCTGTTTAAATATATTAAAATAGGTAAGAGGCATTCCTCCGGCAGAATCCAGAGTTCCAATTTGGTTAGCTACTTTTCTTGAATCATACAAAACGGTATCTAAACCGGTACCCTTGTAAGTCTGTTCAAATTGAATCTCAAAAAAGTTTCCGTTTTGCATAGTTTTACCGCTGCCTTCAGAAATTATTTTGTACTCCATTCCTTTTTCGCCTTTCTTAAAAGACCCGCCGCTGTTACAACCGGCAAGTATTACAGTTGATACTGCTAATAGATAAAAAAATTGCTTCATTGTTTTTTATATTTAAAATTGATAATTGCTTAATTGATCTTTATTTTCTTTCATGGCTTTTATAAACATTGCCACAACTTCTTCAAATGGCTCTTTATTTTGTCCTCCTGCGGCATTAAAATGTCCGCCACCATTAAAATAATTACGTGCAAAAGTATTTACATCAAATCCGCCTTTGCTTCTAAATGAACTTTTACGTTCTTCCCCCCTGTCGATAATGATAGCCGCTAATTTTATTCCCTGTATGCTTAATGGATAATTTACCAGTCCCTCTGTATCACCTGTTTTTATATTGTATTTAATAAGGTCTGCCTGCGGAATAGCTATCAGGGCAGTATTGTATTCATAAAATACTTCCATCCTGTTAAGCAATGCATTGCCCAAAAAACGAAAACGGTTTTCCAGAAAATTATCATACAGGGCTTCGTGTACAGGCCCATGGTCTAATCCCTTTTCTTTAAGCTTAGCAACCATCCTGTGTACGTTGGCTGTAGTGGCAGGAAAACGAAATGATCCGGTATCTGTCATTACGCCTGCATACAAACACTCTGCAACAGCACCATTTATTTTATCTTCGTGGCCACTGGCAGTAATAAAATCGTACACCATTTCGCAGGTGGAGCTTTTATTGACATCGCTTTCCCCGTAAGCAAATTTATCAACCTGCGGTTGCTGGTGATGGTCAATTAAAATTCTTTTACCCACTGCATTGCCCAGTTTTTCCTCCATCCGTTTTGTTCGGTTAAGGATACTAAAATCAAGACAAAATATCCAGTCAGCAGCGTCAATTGCTTTATTGGAAAGTTCTATCTGTCTTTCATAATCCAATACATTCTTCGTACCCGGCATCCAGTTTAAAAAGTCTGCCCAGTTGGTAGGCGAAATAACGGTAACCGTATGGCCAAACTGAATTAAAAAATTATACAAACCCAAAGAAGACCCCATAGCATCCCCGTCAGGTTTTTGGTGGGTAGTTATAACAACATTGCGAGGCTGTGATAATAAAGAAAATATTTGATCGGTTGACTGCATAAAGCGGCGCAAAAGTAGTTGAAAGTTTTTAGTTTTAGATATTATGTACCATATTAACTTTTAAGTAACCCCAGTCAGGCAGACAAAACATCTTTTTTAACTCAATATTTAAAAACATTCAACTAAAAACCGGCTATCTTTGCGCCTCAAAATAATACTATGAGTAACAGAACATTTACGATGATTAAACCCGATGCAACAAAAAAAGGTTACACAGGGGCTATTTTAGAAAAAATAAATGGTGCAGGTTTTAGGATCGTTGCATTAAAAATGCTTCACCTTTCTTCAGAAAAAGCCGGCGAATTTTATGCTGTACACAGGGAAAGGCCATTTTATGGCGAATTGGTAGAGTTTATGTGCAGTGGCCCAATTGCAGCAGCAATATTAGAAAAAAACAATGCTGTAGAAGATTTCAGGATATTGATAGGTGCTACCAATCCGGCGCAGGCAGCTGAAGGAACTATCCGTAAATTATATGCTGCTTCTATTGGCGAAAATGCCATCCATGGCAGTGATAGTGATGCAAATGCTTCAAGTGAAGGGGATTTCTTTTTTAGCAAACTGGAACAGTTTTAATAAAACTTTTTTAAGAAATGCCGCTACACAAAAAAGCGGCCTTTTACATTAATAATTTTTATACTTATTGATTCAATAAAGGTTTTACTGTATAACCTTCTTTGCGCAACAAAGCAATCAAGCCCGCTTTACTTACCAGGTGCCCCGCCCCAACAGCAACAAACACAGAGCTGGTTTTCATAATGTCCTTTAATTGCCCAACCCAGTTCTTATTACGATTATCTAATAAAATATCCTGGTGTTCTTCCAGGCCCATTTCACTTTTATTAAAAAGGTTTTCTATTTCATTTAGTCGCTGGCTTTTGTAAACATTTAACATGGTATCAAATATTTTTTTGCTGGATGCAATACTATTAATAGATTTTAATAATTCTTTTGCCTGTTCTTCGTATGGTATACTGTCAAAAACAGATGCCTGAAATTCCATAGTTTCCAATCCTTTTATTTCTTTCTTATCAAGCTTGGCCAATTTCATCAATTCTTCTTCTACTCCCGATATTGATTTGCAAGGTATCATTTTAGGGTAAAGCATTGCCTCCAAAAAAAATGGTTTCATTTTTTCTATAAAAGACATGGGTGTGTGAAGGCTGTCCTTAAAATAAGTTTCTATTTTTTTATACTCTTCAGGAGTGTACAGCTGCTGCAAAGTTTTATCATCTTTCATATTCATCAGTAGTATTCCCCCGAAAATAGTGGCGGGGTCATCCATATCCATCTCCATATAAACTTTATCGGAAAGTTGTATGGCTGTTTTTAACTGTGCGCTGAAAGTAATATCGCTTTTACACATTAAATGAAAAGTACCAAACAGGTAAGATGGTTGCTGAAGGCTATTTCCACTTATCTCCCAAAGCAGGCTGTTATCATTTTTATTAATGACTAATGCAGGCTGTTTTGTTTGTGCATTACAGGAATAAAAAATAAAGGCAGTAAAAAAAAGTTTTAATATTTTCATGAACTAATATTTAATAGATAATATTATTCTTAAAAGCCGTAATAAATAAATTATATAACTCCATACAAACTTCCTCCTTTGTTAAACAGCCGTTCAATTTTTTTTTCTGTTGCAGCATCTTTTTCAACAGGTGGTGCATGGTGTGGTTTTATTCTTGCATCAAATACCAATGGGCCATTGCATCCCCAGTGTTTATTGACCGTAAAACTATCTATGCCATGAATATCATGCGATGGATTGCAACGGGTGAATGTAACCCATAAAAAATTATTAAGGTTGCTGCTGATAAAATTACTGTCATCACAAACAACCAATAAAGGGGTATTTTGTAATTGATCTGTTTTACTTTTTAATTGCAGGTTTAAAGTCTCTATTTCTTTTACTGTTATCTCATAACTTACAAATGGTTTTACCTGCAAAGCAATTACACCAGGCATTATCAAAGCTGCGTTTTCAAAACCCTGCAACTCTTTTAAACAAACCGGTACTTCTTTTACCAATGTTCTTATACTATCACCATAAGCAGCTATCACCACTTTGCTGCCCGTATTTAAAGACGTACCGGAGTAATCTAATGTATCAATAGTTGTGTTGGTGTAAAAATGAATATCCCTGGGAAGTTGTATCCGTTGTAAAACATACTCAAAATACATTTGAATATTATTGGTGCTAAGCTTCTTACTGTCATCTGCAGTAATAAACAAAAACTTGGCAAGACTTAACTGGCCCGTACCCAGAATATGATTGGCAATAGTTAATATTTCAGCAGGTTGTTTGGCGGGTGCGTACGGTGTATACCTTTCGCTGCCAATGGCTAACAATAACGGGTGTACGCCAGCTGCATCTACAGCATGTACTTCTTTTAAACCGGGTATTTCCGCCTGTAACGCACTGCCTGTTATTTCATGTATCAATTGGCCAAAACTGGTATCTTCCTGAGGCGGACGACCCACTACTGTAAATGGCCAGATGGCATTTTTTTTTGCAAATACTTTATGCACTTTCATTAAAGGAAAAGAATGCCGTAAACTATAATAACCAAGATGGTCTCCAAAAGGTCCCTCTGGTTTATTTTCTCCTGGGTGTACTTCTCCGGTGATAACAAAATCTGCGTCTGTGCTTATGCAAAACCCATCAACATAAGTGTAACGAAACCTTCTTCCCCCTAATACACCAGCAAAAGTCATTTCGCTGATGCCTTCTGGTAAAGGCATTACGGCTGCTACACAGTTGGCTGGTGGCCCTCCTGCAAATACACTTACTTTTAAAGGCTGTCCTTTACTATTGGCCTTGGTTTGATGAACACCAATACCACGGTGCAACTGATAGTGCAAACCAATTTCTTTGTTTAATTCATATTCATTTCCCGAAAGCTGTATACGGTACATACCAAGGTTTGCGTTCATTATGCCAGGTTGGTCAATATCTTCTGTATACACTTGTGGCAATGTAACAAAGGCACCACCATCCATTGTCCAGTGTTGAATTTGGGGTATCTCGTCAATTTGTATTTGTTGAAATAATACTGGTTTAGCAGCAGGATTTTTTAAGGGCAATGCCTTTAATGCTGCAACTCCGGCAGAAAAATTTTTGATGGGGTTTTTGATAGCCTTTACAGGATCATTTTTTAATTCAATCAACTGCTGTACCAGCGACAATGTATCCCTGAAAATAAATTTACTACGTTCAAGGGTTCCAAAAATATTTGAAGCAGCCCTGAATTTACTTCCTTTTACATTCTCAAATAATATAGCTGGTCCGCCTGCTTCATGTATCCTTAAATGAATAGTCGCCATTTCAAGCCAAGGGTCTACTTCTTCTTTTACACGAACTAATTGCCCCTTAGTTTCCAGGTCTAATAAACATGCTTCTAAACTTTTATATGCCATTCTTATTCGGTTTCAATGTAAAAGTAAAACACTAAATCCGTAGAATAGTTTTTATGCGCTACTATTAAAAGACGTTAATAAACGTTTACCGGGCAGGCACTTTTATCTTTTCCTCCATTTCCAGTATTGTTACTGGCACCAAGGCGAAAACTTAAGGTGACACCTGCAAAATAGTACCAATCTTTACCCGAGGGGTTTCCCCTTCCTGCACCAGCTGCCGGATAAGTGGCGGCAGGGTTTATTTCATTTCCCCTGTAAGCAAGTTCTACAGCGAGTTGACCTCTATTGGCTAATAGCGCTCCTTCATCAACATAAGTACTGCTTACATCATCAAGGTAATCGGTAAATAATTTGCTTAGCCCAATTTCGGCGCCTATCCTTACGTTCTCATTCAAAGCGTATTTAACGCCACCACCAAATGGTAGAGCAATTTGTGTAAGGCTATATTCTTTATTGTTATTATAAAAGCCCTGGCCTTCCGTGCTCAGTGGTTGCAGGTATTGTTTGTTACCGGCAGTGTCATTTGTATACGGATTGAAATGATAAAACGATAAACCAGCGAATACGTATGGTGTAAATTTCTGTTCATTCAAATTAAAAAAGTCGTATTCCAAGCCAAATTGAATGGCGGATAATGAACTTGTAAAATCTAAATTACGGGACTGGTTCAGGCTTGAATATTTATCACTGGCACTTAGTTTACCAATTTTAAAATTAGCAGTAACGTACAACTGGTCTGTTAGCTCGTAAGCAACACCAATACCCCCAGCAACATGCGCCTGTTTAAAAGTAAATCTTTTATCTTGCAGATCGCCTTGATAATTGCTTATTCCGCCAAAAGTTGTCAAATGTAGCTTTTGAGCATGCACCATGCCGCCAGACAATAATAGTACAAAATAATACAATAGTTTTTTCATTATTTATTGTGGAATGTAAATTGAGCGTTGGATTACAGTTTAAAAGTTAATTTAATTTATGCAAAGAAACGTATCTATTAGATAATTGTTTTGTTATAATAAAAAATTATGCCGAATTATGTATTAGCACTCAATAATAAAAATCAGTTGCTATCTTTAATGAGTGATTTTGATACAATAAAATGGATAAAAGCCTTAATAAATACATTAGTGAAACAGGGTTCTGCTCAAGAAGGGAAGCCGATAATTATATTGAGCAGGGCCGAGTTACTATTAATGACAATATTGCTATCAAAGGTAACAGGGTTGAACAAGGCGATGTGGTGGAAATAGACGGAGAGCCAATTAAGAAAAAAGATAAAATTGTATACATCGTTTTTAATAAACCAGTTGGCATTACCTCTACTACTGACCTTAAAGACAAAGACAATATTATTTCCTTTATCAATTACAAAAGCAGGATATTTCCTGTCGGCAGATTAGATAAGCCTTCTGAAGGCTTGATATTTTTAACCAATGACGGCGATATTGTGAATAAAATTTTGCGTGCCGGCAACAATCACGAAAAAGAATATGTTGTAACCGTTGACAAACCTATAAGTGGCGACTTTATCAGCAAAATGAGCAACGGGGTTAAAATTTTAGATACCATTACTAAAAAATGTGTAGTAAAACAGGAAGGTAAAAATCGCTTTCGGATAATTTTGGTGCAGGGCCTCAACAGGCAAATAAGACGAATGTGCCAAGTACTTGGTTATAATGTAACTACCTTAAAAAGGGTACGTGTAATGAATATTACACTGGCAAATTTACCTGTTGGTAAATGGCGTTATTTTACAGCAGATGAAATAAAAACTATAGAAGCAAATGTTTCCTCATCTGTTAAAACTGAAGATGGCTCTTATTTTGAATAAACAGGTTTGCTTGATTTTTATATACTTCTTTGCTTCATCACTTCATACAAAATAATACCAGTTGCTACCGATACATTTAATGAATCAAAATCTGTAACCATCGGTATCTGAAACTGTTCATCACAAATTTTTAGCAATGGCTGGTAAACACCATGCTCCTCTCCTCCCATTACAATAGCACAAGGTTCATTCAGTACAAGTTCAAATACTTTTTTGGTAGCAGTCATTTCACTGGCAAAAACCTTAATCCCGTTCAGATGTAATTCATCCACAGTTTTCATTAAGCTGTTTACCCTGCATACCGCTATTTTTTCTAATGCCCCCGCAGACGTTAAAATAGCGTCTTCATTTAACGCACCAACTCCTTTATCAGGAATAACGATACCATTAACCCCAAAACAAAAAGCGCTTCTTGCAATAGCACCAATATTTCTTATATCTGTTATACCGTCTAAAATAAGCAGCAATGGTACTTCTCCTTTTTCTACAATAAATGAAATAACATCCTGCAGGTTTTGGTACTGAATTTTGCTGATTAGCGCTACACAACCTTCGTGGTTGCTGATGTTAAAGCTGTTCAGTTTTTCTACCGGAACTTTATTGATGGGAACAAGGTGTTTCTCTGCCAGTAAACGAATTTCATCAATCACTGGCCCATGTATGGTTGTTTGCAGGTAAATTCTTTCCAGTTGCTTACCAGATTTCATGGCGTCAATAACTGCTTCACGGCCAATTACCAAAGTATTTTTTTTAGGGCGATGTTGTTGTTGTCTGAAATTTTTCACATAGTAAAATTAAGTGTTATCGGCACTAATAAAAAACCATAAGCTTTTTCAAACTTATGGTTTATAAAAAACATTTATAAAAAAGGGTTACCCAAATTTTATTTTAAGCCAAAAACTTTCTTTACATCTTTAACTGCATCCAGTTTTTCCCATGTAAATAATTCTACTTTCTTTTTAATAGATTTTCCATAAGGAGAAGTAAATACTTTTTCAACCACTTCGCTTTTACGGCCCATATGACCATAAGCCGCAGTTTCACTATAAATTGGATTACGCAATTTTAAACGTTGTTCAATAAAATAAGGGCGCATATCGAAGCATGGCATGCCCATTATCTTTTTGGCTATTTCACCATCAGTTAAATTTACTTTAGCGGTACCATAAGTAACTACATTGATACTGGTTGGTTGTGCAACACCAATTGCATAACTAACCTGTACCAAAATCTCATCGCACAAACCTGCAGCTACTAAATTTTTTGCAATATGCCTTGTTGCATAAGCTGCACTTCTGTCAACTTTGCTTGGATCTTTACCACTAAATGCACCACCACCATGAGCGCCTTTACCACCATAGGTATCAACAATTATTTTACGGCCTGTTAAACCCGTATCGCCATGAGGACCGCCAATTACAAACTTGCCGGTTGGGTTAATGTGGTACTTAATTTTATTGGTAAAAAGATGATCGTATTTGAGGTATTTGGCCCTTACTCTTGGAATGACGATATTGATAATATCTTTTTTAATTTTCGCCAGCATAGTTTCATCCTTTCCAAAATCATCATGCTGGGTTGAAACAACAATTGCATCAATACGAACAGGCTGGTTATTATCGTCATATTCTAATGTAACCTGGCTTTTTGCATCCGGGCGTAAATATTTAATTTCTTTATTTTCCCTGCGCACTGCCGCCAACTCCAATAAAATATAATGGGCAAGATCTAAAGCAAGTGGCATATAATTCGCAGTTTCATTGGTTGCGTATCCAAACATCATGCCCTGGTCACCCGCACCCTGCTCTTCTTTTTTCTTCCTGTCTACGCCCTGGTTAATATCTGCAGATTGCTCATGAATGGCAGAAATAATACCACATGAATTTGCTTCAAACATATATTCACTTTTAGTGTATCCAATTTTGCGGATAACACCACGGGCAATTTCCTGTACATCAAGATAGGCCTTACTTTTAACTTCCCCAGCTAAAACAACCTGGCCGGTAGTAACCAATGTTTCGCACGCCACTTTACTATTAGGATCAAATGCTAAAAAATTATCAATTAAAGCATCACTAATCTGGTCTGCTACTTTATCCGGATGTCCTTCACTTACGGACTCTGATGTAAATAAATACGGCATATGGTTTTATTTTTTGAGTTGCAAAGATAAGCGTGTAATATTTAACATCAAAACCTCCAAATATAAGGAGGCTTTGAAATATTTTTATGCAATAAATTAAAGTTTTGAATATACTATACGCAATATCAATCTGTAATTAGGATTATTACCATTTCCAACTTTAACGGCCCCAAAAGCCAGTGCATTATTAAAGGCAAAATAATAACCATAATAAAATAGCTCAGAAGGCGCAGATAATCTTAAAGTATAATTAGGAATATGGTTAGTCACAATATTCTGTACATATCTTGAAATATTGAATAAATAATAATTCATTGGCAATCCTGTAAATGGATCAGTTTTAGTTTTTACCCTACCTCCATAATAAGAATAGTCTATTCCTCCCGTTGGAAAAAATGGAGGCACAGTACTATAGGGATTATAATATGTATATGGACTAAGGTCGTACGGTAATGGTATATATTTCTTTGTATTTCCTGTATCTACTGCATCTACATAAAGATATTCCGGAACAGGTAACTTAGTACCTGCAGAGGGTATTTCCAGAATTTGTAATTCGGCCCTATGGATAATACTGTTTTGAAAAATACTTAAATCTGGAATTTTTAGTGTTGCATAAGTACCCGGGGTCGTTTGTAAGAATAATTCATTTGAAGAAGGGCTTGCATATTCTGAACCAGCTCTGTTCCTGTTTATATAATCAGCCGAAGCAGATTTACTCACCAAATAACTTGCGGTTTTATTCACAAACCAGGAAGTATAGGTTGTATCTATCGGTATTTTATTTTTACTACGGTAATGAAACTCAAGCCGTGTATTAACATCTGTAAGGCCTATATAAAACAAACCATTTGCCTCAGTACCCCCATTAGCTTCAACAGACAACCCCTTAAAAACTGTAGTAAAAAGCGAGTCGTTATGAAAAGGCTCTCCAATAGCTGAATCACTATTAATAAGAATTTTTTTAAGAAAGGATGTACTTAATGGAATACGAATCTGAAAACTGGCAGAATCTTTTCCATAATTATATACAATTCTATTTTTAACATCTGCAGGTACTATTGTTATTTCCCCAACTAATTTAGTTGGCTTAATAGTGGGTTGATATAAAGATGTATAAACAGAGTCATATCTAAAATTAGGCTCATTATCATCCATCTCATATACCCGTAAGTGCTGCGGTTTTGTAGAATCACCATAAAAACCTTTATAAGAAAGGCAAAGTACCACAGAATCGTAGCCAGTGCCTGCTGGCGCATAGGGCTGTCCTATTGAATCATTGGCTTTACCGAAAAAGTAAGGGAAAAAAGTAGGTTTATATTGCAGATAAATATTGGCACTCGTTTTACCAAAAAGAGGGTCGTTATTAATAGATCCTAATACATGAAGATCGCCTGTACCAATCCTTGTTGTATCAGTAGAAAAAACACCTTGTGTACCAAATACGGTTAGCGTATCGGCAAAAGTTTTAACATTATCAACAGCGGGTAAAAGATCGGCACCTATTTGAGTAGTATCTACTTTATTACAACTCCAGGCAATCATTGAAAAAACACCAACAGCCAAAAATAAACGGAAGAAATTTCTTTGCACAAAAACAATATTTAATTAAAAGGGTTATGTTTTATAACTACTTAGCAAGGTCGTTATATAATTGTAAATAGTCTGTTAAATCACTTTCCGTATTGAACGGCAATGTTTTTTTCCCCTTTATTTTACTAAATTCATCCACCAGTTTTTTATCAACATTTTCTGAGCCGAAAGTAACAGCATCTGCAAATGCAGCGCCACCTCTAAACATTGCAACATTGTTGTTGTCTTTAAAAAAATCCAGTTCTTTTTTTGTTACATTATCATTAATGGATGCCAGCTTTAAAAAATCAGCGCCCATTTTTTCTTTGAACGTCGTTTGCCCTATTGTATAAATAACTTTGCAATTACTAAACACCGGTTCTTTTTTGTAAGCTGCCTTAATAAACATCGGAATCAAGCCAGTCATCCACCCGCTGCAATGAATAATGTCTGGTGGCCATCCAAATTTTCTTACTGTTTCTAGTGCGCCTTTGCAAAATAGTGCAGTTCTCAAACCATTATCTGCATACCATTTTTCATTATCGTCTGTAAAAACGGTTTTACGTTTAAAAAAATCATCGTTATCCAAAAAATAAACCTGCAGCCTTGCATTGGGTAATGAAGCAACTTTTATTACCAACGGGTAATCATCTCCATCTATAGATACGTTAATGCCCGACAACCGTACTACCTCATGTAATCTATGCCTTCTTTCATTGATGATGCCAAAACGGGGCATAATACACCTGACTTCCATTCCGCTATCATTTGCTTTTACAGCCAATTTATTAATGATCTCGGCAAACTCAGTAAGCTCTACATATGGAGACATTTCATTGGCAATAAATAAAATTCTTTTTTTTGTTGACATTTGTGCTTGATTAGTTTAAGGCAGAATGGATTTCCGCAAGGGATGCGAAGTTACATTAATTTTCTTAAAATCAATATACACGTAGTTTTGATGCTTAATTAAAAAACAAATGACTATAATTAAAACCGTTGGAGATATTACAAATTTCTTTGCTACAGCTAATGCAAAAGCTTTAACTACCGGCTTTGTACCCACCATGGGGGCATTGCATAACGGGCATCTAAGTTTAATAACAAAAGCAAAAAATGAAAATGATTTGGTGGTTTGCAGCATTTTTGTAAACCCAACCCAGTTTAACAATTCAAAAGATTTTGAAAAATACCCTGTAACGATTGAACAGGATATTTACCTGTTGAAGCAGGCAGGTTGCGGGGTGTTATTTTTACCCTCTGTTATTGAAATGTATCCAAACGGAATAAAAAATAATATCCATTTTGAATTGGGCTTTTTAGACACAATACTTGAAGCTGCCTTTCGCCCGGGCCATTTCCAGGGAGTATGCCAGATAGTAAACAGGCTGCTTGAAATTGTTTTACCAGACAAATTATATCTTGGGCAAAAAGATTTTCAGCAATGTATGGTATTAAAAAAAATGGCTGAAGCCAATTACCCCAAGTTACAAATCGTAATTTGCCCGACACTAAGAGAAGCTGATGGACTTGCAATGAGCAGCAGGAACATGAGGTTATCAGCAACCCAAAGAAAGCAGGCCGTTGCTATACCGAAAGCACTTGAATTTATTAAAACCAGTATTAAGCCAGGTTATACCGGTGACCTGAAGATAAGTATCATTCAATATCTAAGCATACAAGGTTTTAAAGTTGACTATGTGGAAATTGCTGATGCCCATACCTTAACTCTACTTGATTACTGGGATGGAAAGGAATTAATTGTGGTTTTAATTGCGGCTTTTTTAAATGAAGTAAGATTGATTGATAACATGATTATATATAATTAATTCAATTGCTGCAATAAATGCTCTTTATTGCGGTTCTTTACCGTTTTACAGATTAATTTATTAATCCTTCGTAATTTGTAAATATTATGAGCAGAAAAATAGGTTTAGTAATTCAGTATATAATTTTTTTAGGTCTTGGCTTTTTTTTAATATGGTGGCAGTTTAATAAAATGACCGCTGCTGAATTTGAAGAGTTTAAGTTTTCACTTTCCACTGCAGATTATCGTGTTGTTATTCCAATAGTTTTTTTAGCGCTTGCCAGTCATTTAAGCAGGGCTATGCGATGGATAATAATGATAGAACCAATGGGTTATAAACCCTCTCTTTTTAATGCATTTGGTGTAACAATGGCAGGTTATCTGGCCAATACTTTTCTTCCCCGGGCCGGCGAAATTTTAAAATGCACATTACTGGGCAAATACGAAAAAATACCGGCGCAAAAACTAATCGGTACAGTAGTGGCAGAAAGAATCTTTGACTTATTTTGCTATCTTGTTTTTATTGTTTTTACTTTTTTGATACAGTACAAGCTTGTAGGAAATTTTATAAATGATACGACCCTCAAAATTATAAATAGTAACACCGGTCAGCCATTATGGGTAAAAGCATTGGTTATTATTTCAATTATTGCTGTTTCTGTTTTGATACTTGGCTTTGGTTTTAAAAAATTTGCTTCCGGTAAAATTACATTGCAGATAAAGCATTTTTTTCATGGCTTAAAGGAAGGCCTTACTACTATACTGAAATTACAAAAAAAAGGGTGGTTTTTATTTCATACAGTATTTATCTGGGGCATGTACCTTTTGGAGATATATATTGGATTTTCGGCCATTTCAGCACTTAGCCATCTTGGTTTTAATGCAGCTTGTATTGTTTTAACATTGGCATCATTAGCCAATATTATTACACCAGGGGGTATTGGTACTTTTCCTACGGCTATATTTTTAGTATTGAGCCTGTACAATATAAATCAAACTACTGGTGAAGCATTTGGCTGGCTAATGTGGGGTGTAAGTACTTTTATTATTTTATTTTTTGGTTTGTTATGCCTCGCACTATTATATTTCAGCAATAGAAAAAAACAACGTGGGGATGTATTGCAAGAATTCAAACATCGGTAAAATTACTGATACCGCCCAAAAAATTATATAAACTTAACATGCAATTTTAATTTTTACAGTTCAATTACCATTAAATTCATTCATTAAACCCTTAAAATAAAATTAGACTTGTTAAAGCAAAAAGTAATATTTAGAGATATAAGCTGGCTTTCATTCAATAGCAGGGTATTGCAGGAAGCAGCAGATGAAACTGTTCCAATAAGAGAAAGAATAAAGTTTCTTGGCATATTTTCCAATAACCTTGATGAGTTTTTCAGGGTACGTGTTGCTACTTTAAAAAGAATGATTGAAGTGGGTAAAAAACCCAACATGCACCTGGAAGCCTCTCCCGGATTGATATTAGAAGAAATTCAGGAAAAAGTAGTAGAGCAGCAAAAGGAATTTGATAGGATCTGGAACGAAATATTAAGAGAACTTAAAAAAGAAAAAATATTTTTAATCAATGAAACACAGTTAACAAAAGCACAACAAAATTATGTAACAGAATATTTTAATGAAGAAATACGCAGTAACGTTGTGCCGTTAATGATAGAAAGTATCCAGGCATTTCCTACACTGAGTGACAAGTCAATTTACCTTGCCTGCAGAATGTCTAAAAAAGATAAAAGCATTTCACAACGTTTTGCCCTGGTGTCTGTGCCTTCCAGAATTGTGAGTAGGTTTGTAATCTTACCATCAAAAGATGGTACCCAACAAATAATTTTACTGGAAGACGTTATTCGTTTTTGTTTACCCTATATTTTCTCTTATTTTGGTTACGATACTTTCTCGGCCCATATTATTAAAGTAACAAGAGATGCAGAAATTGATATTGATACAGATATTTCTACATCAATGACACAAAAGCTGAAAAAGGGATTAAGAAATCGAAAAAAAGGGAAACCGGTCCGTTTTATTTTTGATAAAGAAATTGATGCCTCCCTGCTCACTTACCTTATTAAACGTTTGGGCTTATCCGGAAAAGACAACCTGCTTCCGGGTGGCAGAATCCATAACTTTAAAGATTTTATCGATTTCCCTGAATCGGTATTTAATAAAAAAAGTACAAGAAAAAAACCATTCCTGCATCCGGTACTAAAAAACGCCAACAAGGTTACAGACATCATTTTAGAAAAAGATGTACTGCTTAATTTTCCATATCATTCATTTGACAGCCTGATTGATTTACTACGGGAAGCCGCTATTGACCCTGATGTAAAAACTATCAAGATAACCTGCTACCGCCTTGCACCCCGATCGAAGATTATCAATGCCCTTACTAATGCAGTACGCAACGGCAAGCAGGTTACGGTTGTGATAGAACTTAGGGCACGCTTTGATGAAGAAGCTAACCTGCTATGGAAAGAAGAATTGGAAGAGGCTGGGGTAAAAGTTTTAATTGGTGTACCTAATTTAAAAATACATGCCAAAATTTGCCTGATTAAAAAAATTATAAATGGTCGTACTATTCATTATGGTTTTGTAGGTACCTGTAATTTAAATGAAAGAACGGCTAAAATATATGGAGATCATTGCCTGCTTACATCCGACAGATTTATTATGGCGGATGTTAACAGAGTGTTTAATTACCTTGAACAGCACAAAACCAGGCTTCATTTATTAAAGGCATGCAAAACATTAATGGTAAGCCCTGTAAATATGCGCAGGCAACTGGTGCAATTAATTGATAAAGAAATTAAAGCGGCCACTGCAAAAAAACCTGCAGCTATCACCATTAAACTAAATTCAATTAGTGATGAACTGCTGATTAATAAATTATACGATGCCGCCAAAGCTGGTGTAGAAATAAGCATGGTGATAAGAGGTATTGTTTGTATGCTAACTGAAAATAAAAAATTTAAAATACCCGTACATGCTATCAGTATCGTTGATGAATACCTGGAACATGCCAGGGTATTGATTTTTCATAATGGTGGAAAAGAAAAAGTATTTCTTACATCAGCAGACTGGATGGTACGAAATTTAGATCACCGCATAGAAGTAGCCTGCCCCGTTTTTGAGAAAGATATGCAGGCTGAATTAAAAGATATTTTACAAATACAGTTATCAGATAATATAAAAGCAAGAAAATTAGATAATACGCTATGCAATCAATACATCAATCCCCGTAATACCAAAAAAGTACGTAGCCAGGTTGACACGTACAATTACCTGTACCGTAAATTATCCACATAGAAGGTTCACTACTATTGTAAGCCGTTTGATTGCTGATTACAATGGTATATTTGTGTAGTATGTTCAATAATAAAAATATTAAATTGTAACAATATTGAAATTAGCAGCAATTGACATCGGCAGTAATGCAGCAAGGCTTTTAATAACAGAAGTATTAAATAATGAAAATGGTGTAGCCGGATTCAATAAAATGAATTTAATAAGGATTCCGCTGCGGCTGGGTTTTGATGTGTTTGAATATGGTACAATATCCAAACAAAAAATTGGAATGGTGCTACAAACCATGAAGGCGTATAAACATTTATGCAATGCTTATGAGGTTGAGCACATAAAAGCCTGTGCTACCAGCGCTATGAGAGATGCAAAAAATTCGGCAGACATTATCCGAAAAGTAAAAATGGAAACCGAAATTGAAATTGAAGTGATCAGTGGCGATTTTGAAGCGGGTTTGGTGTATGAAAATCATGTTGCAGAAAATATGGATAAAGACCACAGCTATTTATACATTGATGTAGGCGGTGGCAGTACAGAACTTTCCTTCTTCAGCAATGGCATCCTTATATTTAAAAAATCTTTTAATATCGGTACTATCCGTTTACTTAAAAATATGGTAACAGATAGCAACTGGGACGAGATGAAAGAACATATACGTGCAGTAACCAAGGGGCAAAAGCAGGCAGTAGCAATTGGCAGCGGGGGCAACATCAATAAAGTTTTTTCAATGAGTAAAAGAAAAGATGGCAAACCCCTTTCTTTAGAATTGCTACGGGATTATTATAAAGAATTAAACAGTGTGCCTTTGGCAGAAAGGATAACCCGCTATAGTTTAAGAGAAGACAGAGCCGATGTTATTGTGCCTGCAATACTAATTTATATTAACACCATGCGTTGGGCAGCTGCAGAAGAAATTTATGTACCCAAAATTGGTTTAGCAGATGGATTGATACGCCATTTGTGGGAAGAAGTAAAATAAATAAGGATAATATTTCTTTTAGAGTTTAATTCAATTAAAAGCAAATCGCTGTTATTATTTTTTGCCCTCCGGCGATTTATTTAACTTTCTTTAAAGCTCCACCTGAAAGTAAAATGGCTGAACTGTCTGCAATTTGCAGTTGCATAGAACCTATTTGTGCATGGCCAACATCCAGCAAAGAAACACCTTGCACGGAGGCGGTTAAAGATTGAACAGACATTGCTTCCTTACTTTTTATACTACCAACATTTGTATACGGAGTAATGTCTTGTTGACTGCCAAAATGAACTGTAAGCGGTTTTCCGCTACTTTCTGCTTTTGGCAAAGTTTTATATTCTGGTGACATTTCAAATACAACTTCCGACGAATCTTTTTGTGTAATATTTAATGAATCAAGATTGGGTATCATACTCTCCACTTCAAATTCAGACCTCCCGGAAATATTTACGGTATAGCTTTTTTGTTTCATTTTAAACATCTCCAGTTTTGTATTAAAACCATCAACTGATACAAGTTCTGGAGAGAAAATTCGAACAGGGGTAATATTTTTTAGCCAGTTTTTTTCATTTTCATTTTGCGGCACAAAACGAAAATCAACAAACATAGTATCATTTTTTACAACGGCGGTAATGTCTTCCTTATCATACCTGGCCCAGTCTTCCAGTACCCGTACTGAGCAGGAGTTACTCTGTTCAAAAGCAATATTAGTAATGTTACCACCTGTTATTTTAAGGTACTTAAATGGCTGTTGTGATACTTTTCGATACGTCCAGTATAGGTCTGTCTTATCTACTTTATCGTATTCTTTTTTTATAATGACATTGCTGCATAGCATAGCGGCAATCAATAAAATCAGCATTGCAAATAAAATGGAGGTACTTATTTTCATTATGATTAGTTTTTAAAATTGTCTTTTACAAATTGGTCAAACAAGGCTTTTATTTTGTTGAAATCTATTTTCAATAAATAAATATTACGCATAAAAACAGGCAGTTCATTCTCCATAAATTGCTCCCGCCTAAAGCTGAGTATCCGTTCCATTGCATCTTCTTCCGTAAAATAACCCACCCCTCTTTTATTGGTAATGATTTCCCGTTGCTGTAAAAAATCATAGGCACGCTGTACCGTATTGGGGTTTACTTCCATACTAATGGCCAGGTCACGAATACTAATAATCTTTTCACCCAGGTTCCATTTTTTTAATAAAATCTGTTCACAAACGTATTCTGCTATCTGTATATAAATTGCGGGGTTTTCTTTAAAGTCCATACAGCTAAATTAAAATTCCTTTTCACGGAAACGTATTAAAGATGTTACAAACAATATTGCAGGAAAAACATAACTAACAATATTGAATGCGAAACCGGAAATTTTTTCGGGCAACATGATTGACCCTTCTTCCTTACCTACAGGTATGGTTACATTATAAAAAATAGTTGCATCATTGACGGGGCCGAAAAACATTTTTGCGAAACCCCAATTTAAAAGATATGAACCGATTATAAGACAACAAATAGCAAGTGACACTTTAATTAGGGCTACTTTATTAAAATACAATGAGCCCACCAACATGGCAGCGACAGCAAACAGATACATGGGATATACTTTCCAGGCAATGATACCGTTAAAAGAAAAGATATTTACCGACTGGTACTGCTGTTTGTAAAATGGTCCAGCAGGGTCTAGGCTTTTATGAAACAAGTACACAAATGAAGCATCCATCAGGCGATAGAAAGTCATGAATATTATTGGATATAAAACCCCCGCAATCAATACTCCACAAAGCCATTTTTCCAGTTGTGATGCAGGCAGGGTGAGATAAGAAGAGCCGATTGCATTGGAGGCGAAATAATTAAAAACAAAAGATGCTAAAAAGAAACTGCCTCCGATAAGCCCCCAAATAAAAGCCAGGTTTTGTGATGCGTTGAATCCAATCAGCGTTTTTGCCAGTGCATAGACTATAAATATAAACGCCAGGATTAAGGCAGTAAAGCCAAACATTTGCACAGGCCTTTCCAGCAATGTTTTCTTAAATAGCAAGCCAAAACGCCGCAGGTTAAATGTGTTATTCATACAGTAATTTTTTTATTGAAAAATTGCTTTTGCTTTTTCAGGGTTTTCTGTAATGCCATTAAATAATTGCTCCAGGTCTATTTTAGAATCTTCATCTTCGGTGTTTTCCATCACTACCGATAGTCCTTTTAGCGATTCTTCTGCATATAATATTTTAGTTTTATCTGTTATTGATGACACTGTTTTAAAACAAAGTTTTTGGGCAATTTCCGTAATTGATGCATTTAAAAGCAATTCTCCTTTATCAACAATAACCACCCTGTCAATGAGATTGTCCAGGTCACGTATCTGGTGCGTAGAAATAATAATCATTCTTTCTTTATCTAGCACAGAAGAAATTAGTTTACGAAACCTGATCTTGGAAGGAATGTCAAGCCCATTGGTAGGCTCATCCAGCAATAAAATTTTTGTGTTACAGGCCAGCGCAAATGCAATGATGAATTTTTTTTGCTGACCAAATGAAAGTGTATTCAGTTTGCCCTGGTCTTTTACATCAAGTTGGTCCAGGTAATTAAAAAACTGCTCTTTATTAAATCCAGGATAAAATGGTGAAAAAAGATTCATGTATTTGTGGATGGTTAAGCCAGGCACGTTCACTTCTTCAGGAATAAAATAAATTGTTTGCAAAAAAGATGGCAATCTTTTTTTGGGTGAATAGCCATTGATAGTAATGGTGCCTTCCGTTGGAAACAGCAACCCCACCAGGTTTTTAAGCAAGGTAGATTTACCGGCACCGTTTTTACCCAGCAGCCCATAAATACTTCCTTCACCAAGGGTAAGGCTTAAATTTTTATACAACAATTTTTTTCTGCTATAGCCGAAAGAAAGGTTTTCGATTTGTATCATTAGTGTATTAGTTAAGTAGTACACTGCAAATATAATTGTATTTTATGCCAACCACCAAATACTTTTTTTTAAGTCTTGATAGCTATTGAAAATTTGTATTATTCCATAACCAGTATCCTCATCCAGCATATCTGCCTTTAAAATATTTCACCAAGCTCTATATACACTTGCATTTAGGCTCTATAAGAGCCATCACTTTGTAAAAAAAAGTAGTACGCATTTCCGCCCCATAGGAGCAGCCGCTCTATTTCTTAATTGTGGGTATGTGGGGGGCGTACCTACGGCACGCAAATAACTTTATTGTTACATTGTTACAAAGCAATAACTCCTACGGAGTTAAGCCAGGCGTATTTTTATACTCGCCGGAAAACTGCACGAAAATTTTTATTTCGGCTTGAGAAATGAAACCCTATCCTCTTTACCCACCAATAATTCCTGTAGACCGATTAAACTCATAACTTGCCCTATCCCTTTTCGCCAATTAAGGCTTAATAATTCTTTTTTATAAATATTATCTACATTTACACCGGCGATCACTTCATGGATTTGTTTTATTCTAATGCAGAGTCAACTCCCCTTTCGCTAACAGGTAAACAAACATATCCAAACATTTATTAAATCCACATTCATCACCATGACTGCAGATAAGGAACTGAAAAAAGTAACCACCAATACCATTCAAAAAATGAAGGCGGCAGGAGAAAAAATTGCTATGATAACGGCCTACGATTTTTCATTTGCCAAATTATTTGATTCTGCCGGCATCGATATTATTTTGGTTGGTGACAGTGCCAGCAATGTAATGGCAGGTCATGCCACTACCCTTCCCATTACCCTGGATCAAATGATTTATCATGCACAAAGCGTGGTTCGTGCAAGAGAAAGATGTTTGGTAGTTGTGGATCTTCCGTTCGGATCTTATCAATCCAATTCAGAAATTGCCCTGGCATCTGCCATCAGGATTATGAAGGAAAGCGGTGCCCATACTGTGAAGATGGAAGGTGGCGAAGAGATAATTGATTCTGTAAAAAAAATTGTAAGTGCCGGCATACCGGTAATGGGCCATTTAGGTTTAACGCCTCAATCCATTAATAAATTTGGTACTTATGTAGTAAGGGCAACGGAGGAAACGGAAGCAGAAAAATTAAAAAAAGATGCCCTGATATTACAGGAGGCTGGTTGCTTTGCCATTGTGCTGGAAAAAATTCCGGCTGTATTAGCCAAAGAAGTCTCTGAAACTTTGCATATACCCACCATCGGTATCGGTGCCGGTCGTAATTGCGATGGACAGGTGTTGGTAATGCATGATATGCTAGGCATCAATACAGAATTTAAACCCCGTTTTTTGAGAAGATATTTAAATCTGGATGAACAGATAACATCCGCTATTGAACAATATGTTTCGGATGTAAAGAGCAAAGATTTTCCTAGCGAAAATGAACAATACTAGTGGTGAATGGTCAATAGTGAATGGTGAATAATTCACGATTGACGAATGAAACACCACGTTACAATTTGAATAAAACTAGTATAGTGCCAATTATATTATATCGCAACATGTGCTACTTAATTCGTGTAATCCCTAATAATTCGTGTATTAGGTAATCGTTACCATAAAAAATATTGTACCCGATAAACCTACCAATACAATGACAGATGACGTAAATCAACAATTTCCAGGTTCTTATAATGATATTATTGAAGCTACCAACCTATCCGGTTTTACAATGGCATCCGATGTGTTAACCTGCTCTTTATTAAGGACGCTTGCAGCCTCAAAACCATCCTGTAAATTTCTTGAGTTGGGTACAGGAACAGGGCTGTCAACAGCGTGGATACTGGATGGAATGGATGAGGCTTCTTCATTAATATCAATTGACAATGATCCTGCTTTTGTGGAAATTGCTAAAAAGTTTTTAGGAAATGATGGTCGTTTAAACTTAGTGGTAAGTGATGGCGGCAAATGGATTGAAGAAAATAAAGCTCAAAAATTTGATTATATTTTTGCAGATACATGGCACGGAAAATACCTGGTATTAGATGAAGCATTATCGATGTTAAACAAAGGAGGGTTGTACATTATAGATGATATGTTGCCTCAGCCAAACTGGCCTGAAGGTCACCAGGAAAAGGCCATTAATTTAATTAGCTATTTAGAAAAAAGAGAAGACCTGTTATTGACGAAACAGGTTTGGTCAACAGGAATAACAATTGCAGTTAAAAAATCGAACGGCGCGATATTGTCGCCTTTGTAGTAATCCCCTCTTTCATTATTCTACAGTTTTGATAAGCAGACAAATCAATCATAACTTTGCAAAAAAATATTTATGCATTTTCTTTCCCCATTACAAATACAACAAAAAAATAAAGGCGTATCAACAGGTGCAAAATGGAAGGCTTCAACAGGCGCCAATATAGATTCTTACTCCCCGGTTGATGGTAAATTAATTGCTTCAGTAAAAAGTGCAGACAAGGATAGTTACGAAGCGGTATTGCAACAGGCTGCTGCAGCATTTAAAGAATGGAGACAATGGCCTGCGCCCAAACGTGGAGATATTGTACGACAGATTGGAGAAGAATTAAGGATTCAAAAACATGCTCTTGGCCAACTGGTAAGTTACGAAATGGGCAAAAGCCTGCAGGAAGGTCTTGGTGAAGTACAGGAGATGATTGACATCTGCGATTTTGCTGTTGGCCTTAGTCGGCAATTGCATGGCTTAACCATGCACAGCGAAAGGCCGGGACACAGGATGTACGAGCAGTATCATCCGTTGGGTATTGTGGGTATTATTTCTGCCTTTAATTTCCCTGTGGCTGTATGGAGCTGGAATACTATGCTGGCATGGGTCTGCGGAGATGTGTGCGTTTGGAAGCCCAGCGAAAAAACACCCTTGTGTGCCATCGCCTGCCAAAATATTGCAGCTAAAGTTTTCAAAAAAAATAATGTTCCCGAAGGTGTAAATAATTTAATTACCGGTGACAGGGAAGTGGGTGAATGGATGAGCAATGATACCAGAATTGCTTTATTATCTGCTACTGGAAGTACAAGAATGGGTAAAGCCGTATCTGCTGCTGTTGCTGCAAGGCTTGGCAAAAGCCTGTTGGAATTAGGTGGCAATAATGCCATCATTATTTCAAAAGATGCAGACCTTGATATGGCATTGATTGGTGCTGCATTTGGCGCTGTTGGTACGGCTGGACAGCGTTGTACTTCTACAAGACGGCTTATAATCCATGAAAAAATTTACAATAAGTTTAAAGAAAAACTGGTGAATGCATATGGACAATTAAAAATTGGCGACCCATTAAATGAAAAAAATCATGTTGGCCCATTGATTGATACAATTGCTGTTGAAATGTATAAAGATGCCATTGAAAAATGCAAGGCAGAAGGAGGCAATTTTATTGTAGAAGGTGGTGTATTAAAAGGTAAGGGTTATGAAAGTGGCTGCTATGTAAAGCCCTGTATTGCCGAAGCAAAAAACAGTTATGCCATTGTACAGCATGAAACCTTTGCTCCTATTTTATACATCATGAAATATAAAACACTCGATGAAGCCATTGCAATGCAAAATGGAGTGCCACAGGGTTTATCATCAGCCATTATGACGAATAATTTGCGGGAAGCTGAGCAATATCTTTCTGCTGGAGGAAGTGATTGCGGCATTGCCAATGTAAATATCGGAACTTCTGGTGCTGAAATCGGCGGAGCCTTTGGCGGCGAAAAAGAAACAGGCGGCGGCAGGGAAAGCGGCAGTGATGCCTGGAAAGTGTATATGCGCAGGCAAACAAATACTATTAACTATACAGATAAATTACCGCTGGCACAGGGTATAAAGTTCGATTTGTAAATGGTTATGCGGTGCACAAACTTACGGTTGCACTATACTGGTACGCATTATTATATAGTATTGCCTTTACAATAAACACATGTGTAATTTGTTGAAAAAAAATTTGATGAGCATAAACATTTAGTTCTTCATTGATTTTATCTTCATCCTTTTGCACAAGTATAAATGCGGGACCATAAATATTGCAGGCCTTTGCCACAAAGCCGGCAGGGCTACTTGACAGCGAGTAAGGAAAAGCTGCAGGATTTACAAAACGCACACCCTGTTCCATGGCCATTTTCCAAAGGTCAATACAGGCATCATATCCACCATCTTCACATAAAAAAATTAAGCCGGTTTCATTTGAATTTATGGCATTTTCATTTACCCATTGATTGATGATATCTGTTATTGGCTGTAACCCGGTTTTGTACCAGGGTGCTTCAGCCTGCCATGTAGTTTGTATAGTTTTGTTTATTGTCATTTATATTTTTCCAATTACCAATGCTGAATTTAAACCGCCAAAGGCATAAGCTGTATTTAAAACATATTGTTTATCAAAAGATAAATTCTCCGTTATAGGAGCCATCATTTTATTCTGCATAAATGGTTCCTGTAAACCTGCAGATGCAGGAATAAGCTGTTGCAACAAAGATTGAATACAAACGATGGCTTCAATGGCCGATGCAGCACCAAGGCTATGGCCAATGGCGCCTTTATACCCGGCAAAATGAAGTGGTTCATTTTTTTGCAATAATTGCATGGCATTCCATTCAGCAGTATCGCTTGCTTCTGTACCACTGCCATGTATGCATACCCAGCCAATATCATCAATATTTATTTTTGCCAGTTGCAGGGCCAACTGTATGCTTTTACTCATACCCATTCCCGAGGGATGTGGTGCAGTAAGGTGCCAGGCATCGCAACTAAGTGCCAGGGCATGAATTTGCGCTAAAGGAATTGCATTTCTTTTGGAAGCGGTTTCCCATAATTCCATCACTACAAAAGCTGCGCCTTCGCCAAGCGTCATCCCATCATGGTTTTTATCAAATGGTTTACAACCCGTAGCAGACATTGCCCTGGACCGGGAAAAACCAACCAGCGCTGTTTTAGAAAATGGCTCTGCACCACCTGAAATAATTTGTTTGTATTTTTTTTCTTTTAGTAGCCATGCTGCTGTACCAATAGCATAATTACCTGCCGCACATGCAGTACCCACGCAGGTTGCATTGGGAAGCATGTTAAAATGATGAGCTAACTTTTTTGCTACTCCATTGCCATTATACTGCTCCAGTGGTATTTGCTTCCCTTCTGCAAAATTTTCAAAAGCGGCACTTTCTCCCATAGTGGTGCCCAGTATTAATTTAGCAACATTCAATTCTTCCGGCTTTAGTTGGGCCTGGTTTATGGCTTGCTGAATAGCTGCTTTTGCTAATTCCAATCCCCTGTTTTCTGGTAGTGAAATAAGGCCTTTTACACGGGCTGCGTAAACATGTTTAAAACCCATGGCGGCTAAATCTTCCTGTGCTTCTATGGTTATCTGCTGTTGCAATAATGCCTCCCAAAAAAGAGGCAAATCGTTACCAAGAGGTGTCATTATACCCATGCCTGTTATTACTACCGAATCAGGCTGCAGCATAATCAACTTTTTTGGTTTGTATGTAAGCAATACATGCTTTTAAATTTATCAGCTGTTTCCAGTCCTTATCATCTACTTCTATTAAAAAAGTATTTTCTATCCTGGCAACATATTCAGTAAGGTCCAAAGAATCGAGCCCCACATCATCCATAAAATTATCTTCGATAGTAAAATCTTTGTTCAATGAAGGTTTCATGTCCTCCATTATTTCCCTCAGTTTTATTTCAGTTGTTTCCATAATAAATTACTTTATAAAAATACCCTTGTTTCATTAGCCTCTTTTATAAAAGCCGGCGAAGTTTGTAAAGGAGCAAAGGGATCACCAATAAGCCTGTATTTTTTTAAGACCTGATGGCCCGGCAACGATGATACAATTAATTCTCCTACAGATTGTATGTTTTTACTGATGGCAAAACTTATGTTTACCGCCCAACGGATATTATCTGTATGCAATGTTTTGCTGACTGCACAAAGAGTAGATAAAACCTTTCCCTGTAAAAAAAGATGTTCCGAAAAAGAGCAATTGGTATATCGCCGCCCGGCAGTACTACAACATAATTGTAATAAGGCATGCACCGGTTTATACACTTGCTTATCAAAATGTATTTTTCCGGTACCCCTAAATCCTTCCCACCCGGTTGATACACCATGCCCAACATAAATAGCCATACCTAAACCTTTGCCAAGCCCTTTCACCATGTCTTCCCTCAAAATGATATCAGATGTCCACTTGTTTGAAGCAACACCTGTTTTATTCAACGTTGTTTCTATTTGATTAGCAAGGCGCAGGTATTTATCATCCCATTGCCCCAATATAGCTACATGCCTGTAAGTATTTTTTTTATGATGAATTGTTTTTAAATTCTGTACAAATAGTTTTAAAGATTCAATATCCTTAACTGGCAAAATTGCCTGTGGAATATTCTTTCCCTGCCATTGTTTTACAGGCCCTTCACAAACTTTTGAAGGAGGAATGGTATGGTGATATAAAATCAGCAGGGCATCTGTGTTGGTACCTACATTCATCGATTCCATATCATCTATTATAGTACAGGCATAGCCACAACCTTTATAGGCCGCGGCTATGATGCCTGCTGCACCCACAATCCCGCTTTTATCTATAATTGTTATTTGCGGCAAATTAAGCAGCTTTTACTTCGTCAATAAATGGATCCCATGCTGAATTATCTACCACAGAAACAAGGTTACGATAATAATCTTTTACTATATCGCCCATTTGCTCTGGATTATAATCCGTAAAATGTTTTCCAGCTAAATCATCATCTATCAGTGTTTGTTTTTTTGTTTTGCCTGCAGCAGCATAATTGTAAGCGTCGTTTTCTGTTGCCTGTGCATACAATGCATGCGCCATATACACGGGGCCAACATGTTCGCCCTGCCATACATGTGTCAGTTCATGCATCAACCAGTCGTAATTGTCTTTTGTTTCACCGCCCATTATTCCTTCTTCCAATACCACTCCTGATGGGAAATGTACCACCCTCATAGTAGTGATTGCATTTGGGTTCTTTTTAAAGAAGGAAGAAATATCTGCCAGCCATGATCCGATATGTATATGAATTTGACTGTAAGGCAATGAATTGCTAAATACTTTTTTAGCTTCACTGATTTCCTTTGTAGTCATATTCCGGAAGTCGCCCAAAAGCTCCATCAAAATACCAACCATTTCGCCCAAGGCTCCCACTGATATTTCCAGTGCAGCAGTCAGCATTTCTTCGCCCGCCTTACCTAATGCCATCAGTGCATTCATTATTCTTTCTTTTGCATCTTTAATGGCAATTTTCCATGTTTCCTTTACAATGTTATTGATGGTATTGCCTACTTCAGTTAATGCATTTACAAAGTTTTTCAATGCTTTGTCTGGATGCAATAGTGATTCTGCTAACAAGTCTCCGAGTTTCCAGCCAAGATTGATCAATTGCTGGAAAACATTTGTTATGATGGTAAGTGTTTTTGTTGCTGCCCAAATCATGATATCTGCGATGGCTGCACCCGCATCCAGCAACCCTTTTAAAAATGCACCCAACGATGGTAAAAAATTATTGGTGATATATGACAATGCATAACTAATGCTGTTGCCTACCCTTTCAAATGCGCCGCCTAATTTTTCCATTATGGTATTGCCCTGGCTGGCAGCCCAGTCAATCATTGAAGTGATGGCACTGCCGGCATCTTCAACTACTTTTATTATTGAATCAAAAATTGCATTGGTCTGTTGTGCTGCCCAATCCAACACCTGTGTTACAGATTTAAATACATAGCGCACTGCCATCACCACTTCTTTCCATAATGCAGAACCCAATTGTTCTCCCCTGTCGATAAGCCATTTAAAAATTGGTGCCAATGGCCCGGTTGCCTGTATGATACCATTGATGACCCTGCGAAAAACGAAGTAGCTGGCTTTCAACGCTGCTTCCAGGCAATCTGCAATTTTTTTACCTAATTCCAAAGCTGCATCAATTAAACGGGCTGCTGCTTTGTAAGTAAAACTTATCATTTCCTTTGTAAACTCAACCAATGTTTTACCAAGGGCAAAAGCCGCGGCCACTATTTTTTTAAGTGTGCTAAATGCCAGTTGCGCTGCGCTCTTCAGCACTTCTAATAAAGATTTGCCCATATCAAATAATGCCTGTACAATTTTATTTACAGTGCTTGCCACTGCACTGGCCAGAGCCACAAATAAATCAACCATAGTTTTGCCTGCTTCCAATAATGCCTGTATTACACGTTTGGCTATATCGGCTGCAGCACTTACCACATAATTTACAAAATCAATAATGGCGGTACCGATACGTGCAGCCGCTTTTATTATTTCTTTAAATACATTTATGCCGGCAGCAATAACTGAATTAAAAATCTGGGCAAGGCTATTGCCAAGATTGCGCAACGACACAATTATCTGCTGTAACAACTGGCCCGGATTTGTTACTGCTGTTATCAATATTTCAGTAATTGTTTTGCCAAGTTCTATCATTGCCCTTACCGCATTGGTTAATAGAGTAAGGCCAAACTCAAGACATTTCCCTAAAATATTAACGATTGATTTTCCTACTGAGAGCAAAGCATCGATGCCTTTTTTAACTACATCAATTACTTTGTCTGCTAAAAATCCTATAAAATCAAGCACCTGCTGGCCAAGATTATCAATGGCTCTTAATACCGTAGTTAATACCTCTTTTGCCAGGTTGATGGCCTCGCTTAAAATAGCAATAAAAGACTTGCCAATATTATGAATGGCTTCTACTACTTTTTTTACAAATTCGTACACGCCTGTAGCAACTGCTAAAAAAGATTGCTCAATTATTTTTCCAATAGATACTGCTGCATTAACCAGCGACCTGCATACATTGGCAATTTCGTTTACCGTCCAGTTTACTATTTGTGTAAATGCAGCAGCAAATGCATCACCTGCAGCTTTTACAGCATCTACAACAGATTGTACAGCCTCTGCAATCGCACCTACCACATCTGTAATAATAGTCACTACCGCATCATCATGCATGTTCCTTAATTTTAGATGCTCTACTTTTTCACCCTTTCGTATTTCAGCCCCGCAATCCCGCAGAAATTCCATTACAGACAGCAGCGCCCTGGAATCGGCTTTTGTTTTGCCGGCATACACAAAATCTTTCATTATCTGGTGACCCTGTTTACGGGGCAATTGTGCAATGGCGCTTACTACGCCATAGCCCTGTTGTACATTTTTATAACCTTCAATGGCACCGAGCCGTTCATCTGGCTTCATGTTGGCCACACTTATAAAAAATTCCCTGTGGTGCAAAGTGTCGGCAATATTGGTGGCATAAGCTTCTGCAAGTTTTACACCATTTTTACGGTTTTTTTTAAAAACTGCTTTAAAGGCAGGCGCCAGTTCTACCGGTTTGTATTTTAGTTGTACAATACGTTTACCAATGGCTGTTGCACTTTTTAATTTTGTGCCCGCCATAAATTGTTGAATGGAGTTCATGACTGTAGGGGTTAATGTTTAAAAAATAATTAATTTCTTTTGATTACACGGAGGCATTTAAAACTCAAGTTTGCCAGAAAGGATCGTTAGGGTGTGTTGGTAATAAAAGCTTATATCAATTTTTTTTTAACCAGCCATCTAGTTCAGTTGCGGAAAAATTTAGGAGTGAATAATAAGTTCATATAAATGCAAATACTAATTTAAGTAATATTATTTAAAAAAGCAATAGATGGGGGTAATTCAAATTGTCGCATTTCTTTTGACCTCATCCAAACCTTCTCTAAAGGAGAAGGCTTTAGAATTTTTTTAATTCAGGAGGTATATATTTTTTCAAACAGTTTGCTAAAACGAAAATTTGAAATGCATACCTTGAGCAAAATGGCTTGATTTATCAAAACTATTTTATATATTGCATAAAATTTACAAGATAAAAACTTCGCAAAACATATTGTATTTTCTCAGCAACAATCTCGATTTGCTGAATCATTAAGGCCCTTGCTTTTGAGCATTTTCCCTTTGGTTAAACTATATTTTCTTTTATAACTGTACAACTCCGCCAATTTTTTTATTAATTATACAATTATCTATTTATGCAATCAACTATAACAACATCAGATATTACCCAACATTTTATTGACCTTGAAGAAAACCATGGGGCGCACAATTATCATCCATTACCCGTGGTATTAAATCGTGGTGAGGGCGTTTTTGTATGGGATGTAGATGGCAAACGCTATTACGATTTTTTAAGTGGCTATTCTGCGGTAAACCAGGGCCATTGCCATCCAAAAATTATCAAGGCATTAGTTGAGCAGGCTTCCAAACTAACGTTAACGAGCAGGGCCTTTCACAGTGACAGGCTGGGAGAATACGAAAAATTTGTTACCGAATATTTTGGATACAATAAGGTCTTGCCGATGAACACCGGTGTAGAAGCTGTTGAAACAGCGTTGAAGCTTGCACGTAAATGGGCTTACCAGGTAAAAGGCATTGAAAATGATAACGCCCAGATTGTTGTATGCGAAGGCAATTTTCATGGTCGCACCACTGGGGTCATTACTTTTAGCAGCGATCCTTCTGCTAAAAATAATTTTGGGCCTTTTAGCCCGGGGTATATAAATATTCCGCATAACAACCTTGTCGCTTTAGAAAAAGCATTTCAATCTAAAAATATTGCTGCCTTTATGTTTGAGCCCATACAGGGCGAAGCCGGAGTTGTAGTTCCGGAGGAAGGATATTTAACAGGTGTAAGAAATTTATGCACCGAATATAATGTACTGATGATTGCAGATGAAATACAGACAGGGCTGGCCCGTACCGGAAAAATGCTGGCTTGTGATCATGAAAATGTTCGTCCGGATATTTTGATATTGGGCAAAGCATTAAGTGGTGGCGTATTACCGGTAAGTGCAGTGTTGGCCGATGATGAAATTATGCTTACGATACAACCGGGTGAACACGGCAGCACCTATGGAGGCAATCCATTGGCATGTGCAGTAGCCATAGCAGCACTGCAGGTTTTAAAGGCAGAAAATATGACGGAAAATGCTGAAGCAATGGGAGAATTGTTGCGCAGTGAAATAAAGAAATTAAACTCTCCTTTTATAGAAATAGTTAGGGGAAAAGGTTTATTAAATGCAATAGTAATAAAGCATACCAACCCCGAAGCCGCATGGGACCTGTGTTTGACTTTAAAGGAAAATGGACTATTGGCAAAACCTACACACGGCGATAAAATCCGTTTTGCACCGCCATTGGTTATTACAAAAGAACAGGTAATGGAATGCGTAGGAATTATTGATAAAAGTTTACAATCATTGGCATAAATTAAAATGACAGGTACTTATTACATCTCTACCGATAAATCTAAATTAAATCCGGAAATAATTTTCGATTATTTAAGTAACCAATCTTACTGGGCAAAGGGCCGAAGCCGGGAAACGGTTGAGAAATCGATAAAGAATTCTTTATGTTTTGCTGTATATGATGCAGCAAATAAACAGATAGGCTTTGCAAGGGTTGTAACAGATTATACAATATTTGCCTGGTTGATGGACGTGTTTATTTTGCCTGGCTACCAAGGTAAGGGCCTGGGAAAATTGCTGATGGCAAAAATAATAAATCATAAAGATTAACATGCAGTAAAAAAATGGGGGCTTGGCACAAAAGATGCCCATGGCTTGTATGAGCAATTTGGGTTCACACATTTAGCTAAGCCCGAAAATATGATGGAGTTTGAACCGCTAAAATCTTCACCTCAATAATAATATTGATTTAATGCAATCAAATTGGTAAACAGCTTTATAAATTTAACGGGTTTAATTTTAAACATATCTTCTGATGAATTGCTTAATTTTAGATACCGATTCAGCAACATAATTTCATTAAACCGGTATAAACTATGAAGCCTATCAACCGAAAACAGTTTTTACAAACTACAGCAGGCTTACTGGCAATGGCCATTACCGGCAGTGCATTTGATTTAAAAAGAAAAATGCCGTTGCTTTCATTTTCAACCCTTGGTTGCCCCGACTGGCCATTTCAACAAATAATTGATTTTGCTGTAGCCAATAATTTTAAAGGCATAGAAATACGCGGCATACAGCGGGAACTGGAGCTTACAAAATGCAAGGAATTTAATAGCGCTGAAAATATAGCTGCTACCAATAAACTGACGGCAGAAAAAGATTTGCAATTTGTAGATCTTGGCTCGTCTGCTGCAATGCATCATAGTGACCCAGCAGAAAGGCAAAAAAATTTAGATGAAGCCAAACGGTTTATTGACCTGGCACAGCAAATAAAATGCCCGTATATAAGGGTGTTCCCCAACAATTTACCAAAAGATAAAGACCGCAATGCCACAATTGATCTAATCATTCAGGGGCTGGTCGAATTGGGCAATTATGCAAATGGAAAGAATGTAAAAGTGTTACTTGAATCACATGGCGAACTTGTTTACATAGCAGATTTGCAACATATTATGCAATCAGTCTCCAATAATAATGTAGGTATGGTTTGGGATATTGTAAATATGTGGTCGGTTACAAAGGAGCCACCTGCACAGGTATATGCAGCGCTAAAAAAAAATATTTACCACACGCATATAAAAGACCTGAAAGTTATAGACGGCAAAGAGCATTACACATTTTTAGGAACCGGCGAAACTCCCATTTTTGAGGCGATTGATATTTTATATAATGGCAGATACAAGGGCTACTACAGCTTTGAATGGGAAAAATTATGGCATCCTGAAATTGAAGATTCTGAAAAAGCCATTGGACATTATGCCAAACTAATGAAAGAACATTTTCAGCAATAAAATTATATTCCATAGTCTTTGATAAATAAAAAACCAAGTGATATCTTAATTATTTTTCCCACTTCACAAACGA